>NZ_JACOPB010000080.1:0-519 GCF_014288005.1 Hungatella hominis | reverse complement strand
GGTTATATCTGTTACGATATAACACCTCGGATGTCTTGATTTACTCTTTCTCGGGATCGAAATCCCTTAAAAGAATCTATCTAGATATATTCAATATGTGGTTTTCAAGGTACATGCTGGCATGCTTCATTCCGCCTGACGGCTTCCTTCTTCATACCGAGTGGAGATGGAGAGATTCGAACTCTTGACCCCCTGCTTGCAAGGCAGGTGCTCTCCCAACTGAGCTACACCCCCATAGATAATCTGGCACCCACCTGCTCTCCCATGCCGTCTCCAGCATAGTACCATCGGCCGCTTAAGTCTTAACCATCGTGTTCGGGATGGGTACGGGTGTTTCCCCTAAGCGCATCGGCACCAGAAATTTTCTAGTCTTTCTTGGCGTTTCCTATTAAATTGTTTTCTTTGAAACACAAGACTCAACAGTATATAAAACCCTTACTTCTTCTTCCTTAGAAAGGAGGTGATCCAGCCGCACCTTCCGATACGGCTACCTTGTTACGACTTCACCCCAGTTATCAG
>NZ_JACOPB010000079.1:0-530 GCF_014288005.1 Hungatella hominis | reverse complement strand
ACAATAATATTTTTTGCAATAGCAAGTCCGAGGCCGGAGCCTCCAGTTTCACTTAATCTCGCATTGCTTAAACGGCAGAATTTATCAAAAATCACATTGAGCTTATCCTCCGGAATTTCCCCGTCATTTTCAAATTGAATCACAGTCCATTCTGAAAGTTCTCTGGCTGATACTTTGATAACGCTGTTTTCCTCACTATAAGAAATGGCATTTTTTAGGATATTATTAAATACTCTGGCCAGCTTATCAGAATCTCCATATACAGATATGTCCTCATCTACATGATTCTCTATGATTTTCCCACATGCATTTAACTGCGGATACAATTCATCTGAAATCTGTGCAATCATATAGTAAAGATCAACCTTTGTCTTTTGAAGCGGAAGAGCTTCTGAGTGACTGCGGGTAATCTCAAAAAACTCATTAACCAGAGTCCTGAGCCGGTTCGCCTTTTCCCATGCAGTGTGGATATATTTTGCTTTCTCCTCATCGGGCATATCCGGTGTTTCATCCAAAAGGCTGAGATATCC
>NZ_JACOPB010000078.1:0-530 GCF_014288005.1 Hungatella hominis | reverse complement strand
CTGGAAGAGTGCGGATAACTCCATGGTCCGGTTCACGACATAAGGTGTGAACAGTTCCGGTACAATGACATCGGATAATTTTGTTACTGGCATTTAATCACCTATTCCCTTTCTTATACGTTGATGGTTACTCCGGCTGCCGCAGCCAATACCTGTGCCTGAGCCGGATTTTCTCTCAGCAGCTTTCCCTGTTCGGTAAGGTTAAAGCTGTCTTTTGCAAATGGATTCTTTGCAGGGGGAGTTCCGCCTCCTGCTGGTCTATAGTCTGCCCCCGGCTCCGTCTTAAACAGATGGGGAGAGGACTCCTTCAGGGGCTTCACGATATCATCAATCCCGACCGGCTTCCCGTCCTTGTCGAAAGTGAACTTGTCCAGGCCTCCCTGCTTATAGATAATATAATCGGCATCAACCACACCTGCCTCTTTCAACTTATCCTTCAGGGCGTATTCTTTTACCGTGTTGGCCGAAGCGACCTCCAAGGCTGTCA
Organism: Hungatella hominis; assembly: GCF_014288005.1. Taxonomy (NCBI): domain Bacteria; kingdom Bacillati; phylum Bacillota; class Clostridia; order Lachnospirales; family Lachnospiraceae; genus Hungatella; species Hungatella hominis. The sequence goes on along the minus strand of NZ_JACOPB010000078.1, from coordinate 43 downwards.
CCTTCTCCTTGTACTCCTTGACCTGCTTCTGAAGCTCCTCGTT
>NZ_JACOPB010000077.1:0-570 GCF_014288005.1 Hungatella hominis | reverse complement strand
GGTTATATCTGTTACGATATAACACCTCGGATGTCTTGATTTACTCTTTCTCGGGATCGAAATCCCTTAAAAGAATCTATCTAGATATATTCAATATGTGGTTTTCAAGGTACATGCTGCGCTGATCCGAAGCGTCCGTTCAAGGCCTTCGGCCTTTCACTTACGATGCGCACGCTTCTTTTGGCTTCGCGCAAATGGAGATGGAGAGATTCGAACTCTTGACCCCCTGCTTGCAAGGCAGGTGCTCTCCCAACTGAGCTACACCCCCATATTTATGCCAAATACTCGGATGCTGGTCTTCCCTTTTCAGGCAATCCCTTTATTCTTTTGTTTTTTTCCACTTACTTATCTCCTGAGGAGTTAAGTAGTGGGCTTAAGTGGACTCGAACCACCGACCTCACGCTTATCAGGCGTGCGCTCTAACCGGCTGAGCTATAAGCCCTTTTGTAAAAATCTGGCACCCACCTGCTCTCCCATGCCGTCTCCAGCATAGTACCATCGGCCGCTCAAGTCTTAACCATCGTGTTCGGGATGGGTACGGGTGTTTCCCCTGAGCGTATCGGCACCAGA
>NZ_JACOPB010000076.1:0-575 GCF_014288005.1 Hungatella hominis | reverse complement strand
ATATCCGACCAGTTAAAGACCGGGCTGCCCTCCTGCGCGCCCGCTGCATAACCATATAAAACCGAAGAATCAAACCGATAGAAATCTTTGTTCACACCTCCGTACAGACATGCTGTTGCGCCCAGATAGATTTTGTCTTTACTCCAATCCCGGCTCTTCATGTCCACTGTCAGCAGGTCATAGTTCATACGGTCCGGGGAAGTTGCACAAATACCAATCTGTCCCCCGGCAGTCGTTGTGGTTGTCATAAGATTTCCCTCATAGTCGAGAGAAAATAAGAAACTGCCGTCATTGTCGAACAGATAGACCAGCGTATTTCTGCCTTTAGCAGCCACACAGATATTTCCCTCTCTATCAATGCTGAGGAACAAATCTCTTCCAACTGCCGATATGACTGAGGTGTCCATCACACCTGCCAGGTCAACCGACTGAACCAGTGAACCGCTGTTGTCAAATTTCCTTAAACTATAGACGCCGGCCTGTTCCAGGCAAACCGCCCAGATACTGTTGTCCGGGGCAAAGCCAAAATCCAGAAGCGAAACCGAGGCGTCCAGCTCCAGATTCTGTTTCAAAAA
>NZ_JACOPB010000075.1:0-588 GCF_014288005.1 Hungatella hominis | reverse complement strand
GCTTCCATGGTATCTCGGATTGTCTGCTCATCCGTTTCGCCATCATAAAGCATCTGCTCCAAAATCTCGTACTGCTCTGATAATTCGTATAATCTCATCTCGTAATCCTCCTTACCAATCTACTTCGTCTGGGCTGATCGCCCCATAATGTCTTTGCGGTACCGGCTGTTTACAGTTCACAGGCTCCGGCGGCAATGCCTCGTCAATCGCCTCCAGTACCTCAATCAGTGCCTCGGCCATCATATCCCGCCTCACCAGTATTTTTTCAGATATACATTTCACGCACTCAGCCATAGTCTCCTGGCTGAATCCGATCTCGTCAATATTCAGTGCGATGCTGCCATAATTACTGCTAACAGTAATCGCCGGCTGCTCTGCAAGTATCTTTGTAGCCGTCTCGCACAAGTCAATTCCGTCATTTAAACGGTTGACTCTTCCCAGCGTGGCCTCTGCGCGTTTCATTAATTCATTTTTTACCATCTTGCACTCCGTTTCTCCCCATGGTACAATGGGGCTGTAGAATAATTAGTAGTTACCTTGAATCCCTGGGAGTTGCAGCTCCTGGGGATTCTGCTTTTAGTGTATTTA
>NZ_JACOPB010000074.1:0-595 GCF_014288005.1 Hungatella hominis | reverse complement strand
ATAGTGATTTAGCTGGTAAGGCTGATATCAACACACTGCCAAAGACGGTACATACCTCAATTACTGGTACTGGATCTGATTATTATGATATATCTTGTCCTGGCATTAAATACGGTGCCGCAGTTATTGCTCAATTTGCATCACAGCGTAATGAGTATTATATCCTCAACGCAGATGCAATGGCGGACAACACCGTGCGGCTAAGAATTAATAAAGCGGTACCGGCTGGCACGGGTATCTATGTTAATGCAATTTATTCGATTAATTGATCAATTACGTACCGATTACAATATACTGCATCCATATTTTACTTTGATATTCTGGTTTTGTGTCACTGCTGTCGAGCAAAAGAGCTAAGGAGTTATTATTACCGCTGTTAGTAATGGATCGTACTGCATATGATCCGGACATAGGTACTGCCATGCAATGATAAAGGTTTTCTTGCGAATATCCTTCAGGGAAAACGATGCTTGCTTGCCCGTTAAAATTTACTATACACTCCATTTTTCCGTATTGTATTTTTACATTCCCAATCTGGAGTTTATTGTATTGAGCAATTATAGCGCTACTATCAAGTTTGTTCGCTAAATCACTA
>NZ_JACOPB010000073.1:0-596 GCF_014288005.1 Hungatella hominis | reverse complement strand
TATCAGTTTTGTGGATTAAAGATACGCTGCATCTGGAGCAATCACGCCATCTTTTCCAATCACAAACGACTGATGATATTCCAGCTCCCGGATAACCGCCGTGATAGTTTCAAAAGCCGCAACCAATTCCTGATAACGGAATATAAATCCGATTACCTCTGTGTATAAAAACATCTGCTGTTTTTTCGTCAGCCGCTCCAACGCCTTTATCCGCTTGTTCTTTTCTTCCCAGATGTCGCTTCCATAGATGTTTTCACCTTCCAGCAACTCTGTCATATCTGTATCCGACAACATGCAGGCCGCTGTATTCCACCAGGCAACCTCCGTATAAGTACATTCATCATCTTCACAAAATTGCTGCTGTTCTTTCCAGGGCATTTGATAGCTTACCTTCTGTCTGATGTCCCGCATTTCACACATCATATCGGCTGCAAGTTCACCCATTTCATTAATCTGGTCACTGTAATGATCCCAATACTGGCTATTTCTTTCGTTTCCGTCATAATAATAATCTATAATTTTCTGTAATCCATCATCTATAGACCACAGGTCCAGCTTTTTAAACAGTCCCATTGCTCTATCCCTCCTCGTTAAAT
>NZ_JACOPB010000072.1:0-597 GCF_014288005.1 Hungatella hominis | reverse complement strand
CTCACATTTCAGATTATCAATTCCATTTACCGATATAATAGATTTTTAATACTTTCGAGGTTCTCTCCTTTCCTATTCCCTGTTATTACATTTCATCAAAATGTCTTGTAACACAAGCAATTCGTTATATGTAATTTGTTTTGCCAGTATGATAAGTTCCCGCAAAGTGTATACTGCTTCATTTTCGATGTCCGATTCGGACAACTCAGGGGGATTCATTCCCGTAAAACCTGCGCTTTGGTCTGCTGAACGCTCCGCCAGTAAACTGGCCTGCGCTGCTCCGATCTGAGCCTCCTCTGCCCTCTTCGCGGCTTTCTCCGCTCTTTTTACTGTCTCATTAAGCTTTTTCTCATCTGCCGCCTTCTGCTGCCTTTCCTTTACCATTGCTGCTATGTCTTTTGCTTCCACTTTGTCTGTAGCCGCCTGCTCTGCTATCTTCTTTTGTTCCGCCTCTGGTAGTCTTGCGGTTTCATAGGCGGCTGAAATTCCAATGTTTCCAGCCTGGAACTGCTCTTTCGCCTCCTCTATTAAGCTGTTGTTGATTTTTTCCATTCTCCCCATCTGTCCTGATGTTTCTCCAATGATTTCCCCCACCAA
>NZ_JACOPB010000071.1:0-610 GCF_014288005.1 Hungatella hominis | reverse complement strand
ATAGTGATTTAAGTTATAAAGTTTTGCAGTCTAGTGATATATTGACTCTGGGACGTGGTCTATACTACGCCTATCCCAGTTGCCCTAATCTTCCACCAGTTGCAGGACAAGCTTTTTGGATATCAATAAATGGCGTAGATGATAACTACAAAATTATAGAGGCAATCCCTGCTGGAACTGGCTTTAAATATTTTTTTAAAGCAAAAAAACTTAGCGGTACATGGGGCGGCTGGGAGAAGTATTCAGCTGATTGATCATTTGAGGAGTACAACAAATTGACCACACACATATAGATCGCCTGTAGGCAAGTTATCTAGCTGGATACTCATATCATTATCACCCAATACAAAGCCACTATAAATATTGCCATTATGTCCTCGGACTACTATGGCAGTTTTTAATAGTGGCGAATATCCAGGGATAGTAAAGATTATATTGCTTCCTTCTTTTTGATATTTTAGCAACGCACTGCCTATTGTGATTATTCCAAGCCTCCCGTATTTCTGGAGATAACATATAGATGTTGTACCCACAATACTAGATACTTTGTATGGAGTAATATCTACTAAAGCCGTGTCAAAACTGTTTTTAAACACACCTAAATCACTAT
>NZ_JACOPB010000070.1:0-612 GCF_014288005.1 Hungatella hominis | reverse complement strand
TTCGGTTATATCTGTTACGATATAACACCTCGGATGTCTTGATTTACTCTTTCTCGGGATCGAAATCCCTTAAAAGAATCTATCTAGATATATTCAATATGTGGTTTTCAAGGTACATGTAGACTGAAGTTTATCAGTCATTAGCAAACTCGATCGGCTCGAATCCACTAATCACTGGTAAAAACCAGTTATATGGAACAGCACTACCCTGCTGAATCGGGTTAACACATTCTTTAACACAGGTTTCGCCTTTATCTCCACCCATTGGAACGTGTCCGTTCTATATAAAACACTCTTTCGAGTGATTTTTTTAAGTAATCTGGCACCCACCTGCTCTCCCATGCCGTCTCCAGCATAGTACCATCGGCCGCTCAAGTCTTAACCATCGTGTTCGGGATGGGTACGGGTGTTTCCCCTGAGCGCATCGGCACCAGAATCTCTTTGTCTCTGATGTTTCTATTCTTCTATTCTTTTTTCTTCGGCTTTCGCCTTCCTTTGAAACACAAGACTCAACAGTATATAAAACCCTTACTTCTTCTTCCTTAGAAAGGAGGTGATCCAGCCGCACCTTCCGATACGGCTACCTTGTTACGACTTCACCCCAGTTATCAG
>NZ_JACOPB010000069.1:0-671 GCF_014288005.1 Hungatella hominis | reverse complement strand
GAGATGCTGCAGACAGTAAAGCAAAATCTACGGCTTGGTACAGAAGACCATGATCTGATCATCTCGGATCTGATTCTGACAGTCTGTGATTACTGTAACCTGGATCCAGATTGCGTACCGGATATTCTGGAACCCTTTGTACGAAAAAAGGCGAAAGGAATTATTGACTATGAAGCTGTGGAGGGAACCGGATACAATCCGGAAATTGCCAGTATTAAAGAAGGGGACGGGAGCATTACCTGGGCACAGACGGAGGGAAACACGAAGGCGAGTATCTATGGCCTGTCTGAGAGTGATAAGGCAGGTCTGAGGAGGCACAGGAGGCTGAGAGGATATGCGAAACCCGTATGCAAGAATGTATGATGCCAAAATGGATGTGTACCGATGGACAGACGTCGAAATAGATGGTATCACGAAGCAAGTGAAAACAGCTGTGGCAACGGATCGGCCCTGCCGGTACAGTTCTTCGGGTCAGGTATCCACTGGTGTGCCGAATCCGGCCATTGTGAACAGCCATAAGCTGTTCTGCGGCCTGGAAGAAGACATCCGGGAAGGAGATCAGCTGCTGATCACACTCAGAACCGGAAAGAACATCGAGGCTGATTTGGGAGAGTGCCACCCGTATTCCTATCAGTGGCAGTGTGAAATAAAGAGAGATGATAATGTATGAG
>NZ_JACOPB010000068.1:0-713 GCF_014288005.1 Hungatella hominis | reverse complement strand
CTTTCCTCTGCTGACAGAGGATTTGTTTTTGAAGGAAAACTGGATAAAGATTCAGCGCGCCGCTTTTCAGCCGGGGACAAGGGAGAGCTTCATTACAAATTGGATGGAAGCACACAAAAAGCAGATGTGGAGATTCATTCCATCAGCACGCCGGACGAGTCGGACCAGGTTTTAGTAACTGCGGTTCTGCCGGAGGGAGGTTATACTTCCGGTATGCCGGCACAGCTTTTTCTAAGCAGAAAGAGCGAGACGTATCAAAATTGTCTGCCTCTTACCGCACTCAGAAGTGATTCCGGCGGAGACCACGTATTCGTACTCCGCAGACAAAGCTCCGTACTGGGAACAGAATGGGTCATTGCAAGGGTAGATATAACAGTAAAGGAAAGAGACAGTCAGATGATGTATGTTGATGGCGCGCTTACGTATTCGGATCAGGTAGTCATAAGCTCAAATAAGATCATATCGGAAGGAGACAGGGTCCGCATTGAAAATTGACAGGTTTGCCCATTACCGGGCGTTGACAATATCAGCAATACTGGCGGCGGTTCTTTGGTGTTTCGCCTGTTCTTTCTATAGTACGGCCATCGGTCACTGTACGAGTGTGAGCATTAAATGGGAAAAGGGCGGTGTCAGCCCCTCAGAGCTTATCAGGCAGCAGACGTATGCAAGGCAGGATGGAGCAGGAAACCAGCCGGAGGTCACCTTATGGCAGA
>NZ_JACOPB010000067.1:0-854 GCF_014288005.1 Hungatella hominis | reverse complement strand
ACACTGCACCTGCGCTCTAAAAGAATCCTTAATATGGAAAATTCCGTTGGAGTCAGTGACAGCGCCTCTCCATTAAGCCGGCATTCATACGTCTTAATGTTCATTGTCAATCCGGCATATTTAAAGATTTCATTCGCTGCCGGAACCACTGCTCCCACATTGTATTTCTTGTAACGGCGAAGCTGGGCCTTTACCCTTGCTACAAGCTCAAGAGGCAGAAACGGTTTTGTAATATAATCATCTGCACCAAGCGTGAGCCCGGTAATTTTATCCGTCTCTCCATCCTTTGCCGTAAGCATGATTACCGGATATGTGTACTCCTTACTTCGTATGGACTGACATATCGAAAGTCCACTGATATCCGGAAGCATGATATCCAATATAGCCAAATCAAAGTCTGTACTCCCAATACAGACAAGGACTTCCTCCCCTGAATAAAACTTGTATACATCCATATTTTCATTTTGAAGATATACTTCAATCAAATCCGCAATTTCTTTCTCATCATCAACAATAAGTATTTTTTCAACCAAAGCATGACACTCCTTTCAGATTAAATCAAATACATTATACCGGATCCATAACACTAATGTGTTTATATATAATGGATAAATGATTAATTATTTCCTAAGATACACACAATTTCCATTTTATCTATGTTGGAGAAATCTGATATTCAGGTTCCCAAACTGTTGGCTGGAGCCTTAGTTTATAAAAAGAAAAAAGCTACCTGAAAATCAATTCAAAACCTCCTGTGGAATTCGCATGCTAGCTGTAAAACTCCAAATTATATTTTGTTTGTTCCAAAAGTCCTCCACACAATCTAAGACTTCACTCGCAGGTAATATAGTCGC
>NZ_JACOPB010000066.1:0-915 GCF_014288005.1 Hungatella hominis | reverse complement strand
TCAAAAAACTCATTAACCAGAGTCCTGAGCCGGTTCGCCTTTTCCCATGCAGTGTGGATATATTTTGCTTTCTCCTCATCGGGCATATCCGGTGTTTCATCCAAAAGGCTGAGATATCCTATCACAGATGTCAGTGGGGTCTTGATATCATGAGCCAGATATACCACCAGATCATTCTTCTGCTGCTCCGCCCTCTTAGCCTTATCCGCCCGTTCTGCAAGTGTCCGCTTTACATCGGCCAGTTTATGCTCCACACTCTCCAGTTCCGGAGACAGGGAAATCGCTGCCCTTTCTTCCATAAGCTTGTCAATCCCTGCAACTACCTCATCAAAATATCTTTTATATGTATCCAAAAGCATGTGGAATAACAAAAAAACAAATATGATTATGACTAACGCAAGAATAAACTGCATATTGACAGTCACTATCTTGAAATATATCAAATCAGCTTCCTTCTCACTGATTGAAAGACTGCGTGCAACTGTCCCGACAATCGCGTCTGCCAAGTGTCCACGCGTCAGCATCCGCAGGGCAAAGACTGCAGCAACTGCTCCCATGGTAATCCATAATCCTCTGATAAATGTAATACGGCCGAGCTTTGAATAGTTATATTTTGTTTTTTTAAATTTCCCCAATTTTATATCCAACCCCCCAAACCGTTTTTATATATCTGGGATTTTCCCCGGTATCCTTCATCTTCTCACGAAGATGGCGGATATGTACAGTAATCGTATTGTTACTCTTGGTATAGTATTCTTCCTGCCAGACTTCATGGAATAATTCTTCGGCACTGACGACACTGCACCTGCGCTCTAAAAGAATCCTTAATATGGAAAATTCCGTTGGAGTCAGTGACAGCGCCTCTCCATTAAGCCGGCATTCATACGTCTTAATGTTCATTGTCAATCCGGCATA
>NZ_JACOPB010000065.1:0-1173 GCF_014288005.1 Hungatella hominis | reverse complement strand
CTTTCTAGGAAACTTCGCAAATCGGCCAAGATAGTGTATAATGGACTTGAAATAAAAAATCACATAACAAAAGAGCGAATGTAGTGATTCGCCACGACGTTGATTATGTAGTTTTTTGTTTTGGTTTAGACTGCGCTGTCTGACGGCAAAGAAAGAATAAGGGGCATGGAACTATCCATAACCCATTACCTTTCGGAATCGTTCAAACAGCGCAGTTTTTTGTAGTAAACTTCTAAAACCAACATAGAAGTGCCACACTTCGGACATTTGAGTGGGTCATATCCAAACGTCAGAATAATCGAGTTACGCCAATCCAGAAGACTGGAAAGATAGCGTTGTTTCTGAGGGGATAAACATTGCCGAAGATTTTTTTCCTGTTTATGATGTTTTGCATAAATACCGTAGTAACGAACCATTTTGAAGTGCTTGTCAGGGATATGAATAATCAGGCGTTTTATAAAATCAATGACGGGGAGGCATTCTGTAACCGTCTTGTGATCCTCATGCCTGGTGTAATGAAACGTCACGGAGTCACCATCGTAAGAATCAATTCTGGAGGCAGCAATAACCGGTCGTCCGAGATATCGGCTGATATACTTAATGGTGATATCTGGAGAGCAGAGATTGGGTTTGGCACGGACGTAAAAACCATCCGGGTGATCCTTATAAATCTGATTTTTAAGTTTAAGGAAAGAAGAACCGAGTTTATGCGCAAGTTTTTCTAAAAGAACCTTACGGAAAGCAAAGCGTAAAAATCTGAAATCAAAATGTTTGTTTGGACGCCAGGAGGTAAAATTACCGGCCCCGCCCTCGGAAATGAGCGCATGGATATGAGGATTCCATTTGAGGTCTCTACCAAAAGAGTGAAGGACACAAATAAACCCGGGAGTAAAGTTTTCAGTTTTATTAAGTTTAGAAAACATACGAAGGACGACATCTCGGACGGCATGAAAAAGACAATTCAAAAGAGAATGATCCTTAAGAAAGTAGATGCGAAGTTCCTCTGGAATCGTAAAGACACAGTGTCTGTGGTTACAGGAAATGAGCTTGCAGGACATACGAAAAGCCCGTTTCTGATTATACATGTTACCACAAGATGGACAGAAACGGCTTTTGCAGGAAAAAGGTACAGATTTAAGTTTACCACAATGGGGACAGCCGTAGACAGCTTGT
>NZ_JACOPB010000064.1:0-1302 GCF_014288005.1 Hungatella hominis | reverse complement strand
GTTAAATCCTGAGTGAAACCATTTCCCACTAACAGTGATAGTTCATACATAGTTTCTGTCATGTCTTTATAAAAATATCTGACTTTTTCAAAACGCTTATCCCCTTTTTCCAGTAACAGAATATTCGCTTTGTTTCTGCGGTGTCCGTCAACGATCCGAAATTCTCCATTAACCCGTGCCAGTACTGTTGGCTGCTCCTGTCCGGTAAGAAGAAATGAATCCGCTAACTGTTCGATATTTTTACACTCTATATGAGTGTTTTGTGGAGATTCTTTTACCGTCAAAGGGTTTAGCCATATTTCTGTGTATTCTGTTGTCTTCGCTTCCATTTTTTCCCTAGTAGCTTTACTGATCAAATCCAAACAGCTAAATTTTCCTGATACTGCCATTTACTTTTCCTCCCCTGCCATCTGCACATATTCCTCCACCCATTGCCTGTAACTTCTTGCTACGGCACTACGTGGGCTATACAATTGCACAGGCTGTTGATAAAAGGTACTCTCTGCTGCTCTCTCACTGTAGCGGATACATGTATCAAACAATTTAACATTATCCAACTTAAGCCAATCTACACCGCTGACATTTGTGTCGTTGTTACGATACATAGTAACAAGAGCACCTGAAAAATTTATTTTAGGATTAATCGTGCGTATTTCTTCAATCTGCTCTGTAATGATATCCATTCCCTCCAACGCCCACTGATCTATCTTTATAGGAACTATGACATCATCAGTGACCATTAACGCATTAATGACATTCAGGCCAATATCTGGAGGATTATCTATAATTATGTAGTCATATAAATTCCCGGCCTCATCAGCTGCGTCTTGCAGGTTCCTGAAGCGGCTGCACTGATCCTCCGCTCCTTCTCCCTGCAACTGTACCGTGGCTGAAAGCAAAGACATGTTAGCAGATATCATATCAATTCCGGCCCATTCAGTCCGTTGTGTTATTTTTTCTATTGTTTCCAGTCCTAAAAGCAATTTTGCCGTCTGGCACAGCCCATCCCGGCGATAGGTTCCATATACCTTAGATAAGTTTCCCTGCTTATCATTATCCAGTAGTAAGACACGGGCGGAGTATTTCCGATTCAATAAATACGCCATTTGCACGGCAGTGAATGTCTTTCCTACACCGCCTTTCAGATTTATAATGCTTATAATCCTCATACAATCCCATTCCCTTCCTGCTCTGTCCCTTCACTGCGTAATACATTTCCTCTGGTCATTCGTCTTCCTTTCTCCATTCCAGTCCAGGCCCTTTCTCTGGAATAATATCTCTTCATATTTCATTGTTTTTAAA
>NZ_JACOPB010000063.1:0-1366 GCF_014288005.1 Hungatella hominis | reverse complement strand
TATCTGAACGATTCAAAGAAAATGGAAAACCGGTTCCATTCGTGATCCGCCCAATCACTCAGCAGGAAAATGATGGACTGCTCCGGAAATATACAAAAAAAGATAAAAAAGGGAATGAGTATTTTGATAAAGTATCATATAACCAGAATTTGGTTGCGGCGGCGGTCGTGGAACCTGATCTGGAAAATTCAGAATTACAGAGAGCATATGGCACTTTAGGTGCTGACAAGACTCTTGTAGCCATGCTCTATGTTGGGGAGTTTGCAACACTAATGGAGGCAGTACAGGGATTATCTGGGTTGGATAAGGATATCAACGAAGATATTGACGAGGCAAAAAACTGATAAAGCAGGGTGATGTTGAGATGAATTATACTCACTTTGCCCTGCAGAAACTTCACATTTTGCCAACTGTCTTAGAAGCTATGAGTCAAAAGGAAAAAGCTGTCGTATACGCAAGTATAGATCTTCGGATAGAAGAAGAGAAAAGACTTGCCAGCCAGATGAAATAGGAGGTGGATTATGCCGACATTAAGCGCTATGTTCCGTCTTATGGATGGGTATAGCTCGCAGATTAATAAAATGATGAACAAGACGAATGCCGCGACTGATAAAATGCTTAAAGCATCAAAGGCTGCCGATAAGGTAAATGACTCGGTTACAAAGGCGGGAAATGGATCCGAGGCTGCCTCTCCTAAAATGACAAAGTTTAACAATTCTCTTTCTGATACGGAAAGGAAAGCCAATAAGGCGAACGGCAGTTTAAAAACTTTAATTGGAACAGTGGTCAGTTTGGCGGCTGTGAAGAAAGGTATGGACTTGGTAGACGATTATACCAATGCAGCGGCCAGATTAAGAATGGTTAATGATGACAATCAGACTCCAGCAGAATTGCAGGATAAGGTTTTCGATGCCGCAAACCGGTCACGAGGCAGTTATACAGACATGGCCGGAGCAGTTGCCAAAATGAATCTCCTTGCCGGAGATAGTTTTACATCAAATGACGAAGCTATCGGTTTTACTGAGCTCCTGCAAAAATCGTTGAAAGTATCTGGAGCTGGAACATCAGAACAACAATCTGCATTTTTACAGTTGACACAGGCTATGGCGGCCGGTAAGCTGCAGGGTGATGAGTTCCGATCTGTTATGGAAAATGCGCCTATGGTTGCTGATGCAATTGCTAAGTATATGGGAAAAAGTAAAGGTGAACTGAAGGAATTGTCTTCTGATGGACTTATCACGGCCGATATTATTAAGAATGCAATGTTTACGGCTGCTGACGATATTAATGACAAATTTGCAGAAATGCCAATGACTTTTGCCGATGTCGGGCAGCTTATGGCAAATAACGCATTGGAGGCTTTCGG
>NZ_JACOPB010000062.1:0-1458 GCF_014288005.1 Hungatella hominis | reverse complement strand
GGCACCGTATTTAATGCCAGGACAAGATATATCATAATAATCAGATCCAGTACCAGTAATTGAGGTATGTACCGTCTTTGGCAGTGTGTTGATATCAGCCTTACCAGCTAAATCACTATTTAACTAAGTAACGAACATGATCGGTGGACGATATAAGGCCCTACCCTTTACAATAATCAGTGAAGGAGGGCTTATTTATATGGTAGAGAAGATACTCGAAAATGTAGTCAATGAGATGGCACCGCATCTCAGCCAGGATCAGCTGGAGCACTTAAGCAATGTGCTGTATGTCAATTTCCATGGCCTTGAGGTAGCGGAGCAATGCACAGAGCTGGCAGCTACGGGCGAAGACGGTGACGAGGCAAAGATCCGAATGTTTGTGGCGAGTAAAAAGGCGGTAAACCGGCAGACCAATACGCTTAAGCAATACACCCGGGAGATCTGCAATATGCTGGATTTCCTGGGGAAGCGCTTGGAGGATATTACCGGTATGGATCTGCGGTATTACTATGGTGTGATGAGGGAGCGCCGCGGCATTAAGATGTCAACGATGCAGACGCGGCTTCATTATTTGTCCAGCTTCTGGGACTTTATGATCACAGAGGATCTGGTGAGCAGTAATCCAGTTAAAAAGGTAGGTTTATTAAAGATCGAAAAGACAATCAAAAAGCCGTTCTCGGCGGCAGAGATGGAAGCGCTGCGAACCAGCTGCAGCGAGTTGCGGGATCGGGCACTGGTGGAGTTTTTGTATAGTACCGGTGTCCGAGTGTCAGAACTGGTATCGCTTAATGTGAGTGATATTGAGATGGGAAAGCAAGAATTGATTGTATATGGTAAGGGAAGCAAGGAGAGAAAGACATATTTGACAGATGGTGCAAAGTTTTATCTGCGTCGATATTTACGGACACGCTGTGAGAATGAAGGAATAACCATGGAGCAGCTGCAGAGCCGGCCGTTATTTGCTACACTGGACCGGCCACATGGACGCCTGACAGTAGCCGGGGTGCAGTATATGCTCCGCCAGTTGGGGCGGAGAGCCGGAGTTGAGGGAGTACACCCGCACCGGTTCCGTCGAACAATCGCGACAGATCTTCTAAGCCGAGGAATGCCGATCGAACAGGTTAAGGAGTTTCTGGGGCACGAGAAGCTGGATACGACAATGATCTATTGTACCGTTAAGACCGAAAGCGTCCAGGCATCGCATAGAAAATACGCTTAAAAACTGTATATTATATGCTGATTTAAGCGGGCTTTTCGGGTCGCTCTATTAAGCTTACCCTGATAGCCATGCAAGCGCGGGAAACGGACCAAATGGAGGTGAAAGGACGGGCTAAATGATATAGTGATTTAAGTTATAAAGTTTTGCAGTCTAGTGATATATTGACTCTGGGACGTGGTCTATACTACGCCTATCCCAGTTGCCCTAATCTTCCACCAGTTGCAGGACAAGCTTTTTGG
>NZ_JACOPB010000061.1:0-1460 GCF_014288005.1 Hungatella hominis | reverse complement strand
ATGGCCGTCTTTACAATGGCGCTGCCTGTAACCTTGCCGCCGCTGTCAATGGTAATACCGATCGTATCTGGATTGACGCCAGAGTCGTTATCTGTAACCTTCCAGCGAATCGCTGGCTTATTATTGATGATCAGTGCGCTGGCCGTCGGATATGTGATTGTAATAGCTGGGGCTGTCTTCTCCTTTACGCGGAGCTGCAGGCTGCTTCCGAGTGTGGCATCTGTGTCATTTTTTGTGGTCACGTTCCCGGCCTCGTCCGTGGCCTTAATCGTCACTGGAAAATAATGCCCGTCGTTATTGTTATAAGACGACGTGGCCGGCGCTGTAATTGTGGCCTCATATTTCTTCGAGGTACTGTTATAGGTCAGTGTGGTTGTAACACCGTTAATTACGGCCTGTACTGTCTTAACTGCCATATGTCAGACCTCCTTATCCGATCTTATGCTTAAACGCAACAATCCTGATCTGCTTCGGCTCATAGACTCTTTCATAGTTGATGGCATTCATCAGTTCCGCCTTCGTCGGAGTCTCTACATGCTCTCTGGCAAGGTCAGTCCATTTGATCCCACGTGCATGCATGATGAACGTCTTACGGTTAATCAGGTAATCTACACCGGATCCCTTCTTCTTGTCTCGATCTACTTCAGTAGCAACAAAGCCGACGGGAGAACCATTTCCGAATGCAATTGCCCCCTGGCCAAACAAATATGTGGTATATACGCCATCTGCGACCGGACAGCCATCATCCACAATTACCCGGCGTCCCTGGTAGGTATCAAACTCAACATCAGTAGAATCCCGTTCTGTGTCGATCAGGTTATTTTTCTTCAGAAAAGCCTTTGTGGCGCTGTGCATGGCCACAGCCGTCAACTGTCCCTGGGCGTCACCGAGCAGCTGCAAAGCATCAATAAAAGCGCTGGCACTGATCTTCTGGGCCGCGGCGGAACCCGCTGCCGAAATGTCCAGGATATGGTCTGCAAGTGGTGTTTTGGTCTCTGCTGGTTCTGTTGTAGTCTGATAGCTGCCGAACACTCCGGAAAGCACCTGGATCAGAATCTTCTGGTACTCTCTCGCCCAATATCCCGCTACCAGATCACCAATGGCGGCCATCGGGTCACTGCCGGCAAGCGCAGCCGATAAATCTGTGGCAGCCCACATATTAGCCCTGCGCACTGTCGTAGATACATCCTTGTTAGACGTGATCTTCTTTGCAGTCAGATCCTGATCCTCGATAATGTCCTCAGAATCTCCGCTCAGATCCTCGAAAAACGGCATCTGGTGGATCGGCGCCGCTTCACTGGCCAGACGGTCAAACTCTGCATTATTTGTGATAATTCCGCTCTGGAAGAGTGCGGATAACTCCATGGTCCGGTTCACGACATAAGGTGTGAACAGTTCCGGTACAATGACATCGGATAATTTTGTTACTGGCATTTAATCACCTATTCCCTTTCTTATAC
>NZ_JACOPB010000060.1:0-1609 GCF_014288005.1 Hungatella hominis | reverse complement strand
GGTACGCAATCTGGATCCAGGTTGCAGTAATCACAGACTGTCAGAATCAGATCCGAGATGATCAGATCATGGTCTTCTGTACCAAGCCGTAGATTTTGCTTTACTGTCTGCAGCATCTCTTTCCTATTCATCTTATACCTCCATAGTTTCGATCTTCTGATGGGTCATACTGTGAAGAGCAGATTGGCGGTATTTCTTAAGCTGTGCATAAGTTGGAACAGATTCTCCTCTCAGCCTTAACTGTCCATTTGTATAGGAAGCCAGTTCAGCATTGGTTGACCTTCCCAGATATCCGTGTGTTACAATGGATACGCTTACAATCAGGCTTTCTTTGACCGTAACCGGATTTCTGCTCAATGATACAGCATCGATCCTCACCGCCATCAGACCACCTCCATCTGCTCCCGGTTCTTAATAACCTCGTCCGCAATCATCAACGTGATTTCCAAAATGTAAAGATTGCTCCGGTACGTTGGCTGAATTTTCACGTCTACAAAGCTTCCATCTTCCTCCTGGGTCACTTCACAGCCGCCTGATGCCTCTACTTCGCCATTATATATCAGTTCATAGGTGGCATCTTTAACAACAAAGTATTCTGATTTGACAGAATGGACGAAATACTTTACATGTCTGTCTTCGCCCAGAATAAAACGTATCATAATGCCACCTCCTGACATTCTGGAATCAATCGTGTAAACAGATACTCTGTAAACTGCGGCTCCATTTGATATGGCGCCTGAAGGAGCTCAAACGTATACTTTGGAAGTGGCAGCGCGTGAATACAGATATTTCCGGCATCTACGGTATAAAGCATCTTTGAAAGATACGTCTGATTTCCTGCTTCATCTTCGGCCACCACCTCTACCACATATTCTCCGTCAGCATCAAAAGGGACCGGCACATTCCACCGGTCCTCATCTGCCTTCTGTAGTATTACTTCTACGCCATCTACCAGGCCAAATACACGTGCTACTGCCATGGTATTGCCTCCTTAGTCTGTAACCTCCACGCTTATCACGTAGGTCTTGCCAGCATCTACCGGATTAGGTGTAAGCGTAACGGCCTTAATCGTCGGGGCTACGGTATCGAGTGTTACTGTCCTGGTTACGGTCGTGCTCTTACCCGCGGAGTCTGTCGCCACAACTGTGATCGTGTTGCTTCCGGACGCCAACGTCAGAGCCTTGCTGAAGGATCCATCTGAGCCTACTGTCACAGCCTCAGCTGATCCGCTGTTAAGTTTGACTGTTACGGTTACAGGGCTCGACGTTATGTCGTTGGTCGTACCGGATACAGTGCAGGCTGCCTTGTTGGTAATCAGGCCATTTACCGGAGCTGTAACACTTAATGTCGGAGGCACTGTATCGATTTTAAAGGTTACTGACTTCTGAGTCGCAGCGTTGCCGTCGTTATCAGATGCATCGATCTTAATTGTATGGCTGCCATCTGACAAGGCTGTAGTCGGTGTATAGGTGCAATCGTAACCACCAGTAATGGCCGTCTTTACAATGGCGCTGCCTGTAACCTTGCCGCCGCTGTCAATGGTAATACCGATCGTATCTGGATTGACGCCAGAGTCGTTATCTGTAACCTTCCAGCGAATCGCTGGCTT
>NZ_JACOPB010000059.1:0-1609 GCF_014288005.1 Hungatella hominis | reverse complement strand
GGTACGCAATCTGGATCCAGGTTACAGTAATCACAGACTGTCAGAATCAGATCCGAGATGATCAGATCATGGTCTTCTGTACCAAGCCGTAGATTTTGCTTTACTGTCTGCAGCATCTCATTACTATTCATTTTACACCTCCATGGATTCAATCTGCTGATGGGTCATGCTGTGAAGAGCAGAATGGCGGTATTCCTGGAGCTGTGCATAAGTTGGAACAGATTCTCCTCTCAGCCTTAACTGCCCGTTTGAACAGGAAGCCAGTTCAGCATTGGTTGATCGTCCCAGGTATCCGTGTGTAACAATGGATACGCTCACAATAAGACGCTCTTTGACGGCAGCCGGATTCCGGCTTAACTCCACAGCTTCAATCCGTACCGCCATCAGACCACCTCCATCTGCTCCCGGTTCTTAATAACCTCATCTGCAATCATCAACGTGATTTCCAAAATGTAACGATTGCTCCGGTACTTTGGCTGAAGTTTTGCGTCTACATAGCTTCCAGTTTCCTCCTGGGTCACCTCGCAGCTTCCTGTTGCCTCTACTTCGCCATTATATATCAGTTCGTAGGTGGCATCTTTAACAACAAAATATTCTGACTTGACTGAGTGGACGAAATACTTTACATGCCGGTCTTCGCCCAAAATAAAACGTATCATAGCGCCACCTCCTGACATATTGGAATTAATCGAGTAAACAAATACCTCGTGAATTGTGACTCCATTTGATACGGCACCTGCAGGAGGTCAAATATATACTTTGGTAACGGCAGCGCATGAATGCAGATATTTCCGGCATCTACGGTATAAAGCATCTTTGAAAGATACGTCTGATTTCCTGCTTCGTCCTCTACCATGATCTCAACGACATAATCACCGTCAATGTCAAGGGGGACTGGCACATTCCACCGGTCCCCGCCTGCCTGCTGTAATATTACCTCTGCGCCATCAACACGGCCAAAAACACGCGCTACTGCCATGGTATCGCCTCCTTAGTCTGTAACCTCCACGCTGATCACGTAGGTCTTACCAGCATCTACCGGATTAGGTGTGAGCGTTACGGCCTTAATCGTCGGGGCTACGGTATCGAGTGTCACTGTCCTGGTTACGGTCGTGCTCTTACCCGCGGAGTCTGTCGCCACAACTGTGATCGTGTTGCTTCCGGACACCAACGTCAGAGCCTTGCTGAAGGAACCATCTGCCCCTACCGTCACGGCTTCTGCTGATCCGCTGTTAAGCTTAACCGTCACGGTTACCGGGCTGGACGTGATGTCATTGGTCGTACCGGTTACAGTGCAGGCTGCCTTATTCGTAATCAAACCATTTACCGGAGCCGTGACAGACAGTGTCGGCGGAACAGTGTCGATCTTAAAGGTGACACTCTTCTGGGCCGCGGCGTTGCCGTCATAATCGGACGCATCGATCTTAATTGTATGGCTGCCATCTGCCAAGGCGGTAGTCGGCGTATAGGTACAATCATATCCACCAGTGATGGCCGTCTTTACAATGGCGCTGCCTGTAACCTTGCCGCCGCTGTCAATGGTAATACCGATCGTATCTGGATTGACGCCAGAGTCGTTATCTGTAACCTTCCAGCGAATCGCTGGCTT
>NZ_JACOPB010000058.1:0-1710 GCF_014288005.1 Hungatella hominis | reverse complement strand
CCAATGTCATTTAGTTTATGAGGGTCAACAGAGACTATTCATTGTCAGATAGTTGCGTAACAGGCTTAAGAGAGGGTATAAACAGTTTCCTATGCGGGACATGCAGAGAATAGAAGGAAATGGAAAATTCAGGGGATAACAAACAGACAGATTGCTCATCTGTCTCAAAATGTGCTATATTATGATTGACAGTCTCGCTTTATACGAAACGGTAAGCGAAACTGGTTGGTACCTGGAACCTCAGCTGGCGGGCATAGGTTCTATCCGGCCTGATTGGCAGTATGTATTGGCTGATCAGGCCATTTACATTACCTGGGGCTGCTTCGTCCCGCAGGAAAGCAACGCATATCTTGATTGCCATTGACAGATTCACCTGATATTCCCATTTTCCTGTTTGTTTCTTTATAGGAACCTCCATTGTTATTATCGTACAGAAATTGTATAAAATCATCCTGCAGAGAATTTCATATTCGATATATTTCGGGGATTTGGAATGGAAATTTGTAGTTCCGAGTGTATGCTTTAAGTCACGGTAGGCGGTTTCGATCCCCCAGCGCAGATAATAAATATCCTTGAGGTGTTCTGTATGGAACTCATTGTCCGGAAGGTTTGTGATGATGTTTTCGTATATCCCTTCCGCAATTTTAAAACGGACAACCCGCAGCCGCATATGATATTCCGGCTGATTGTCTGTTATAAAATCAAAAGGAACTGCCTTACATATGTAACGGTACATGGCTGCCAACTCCGGATGCGCCCTTTTCTTTTTGGAATTAGACCGGGTTAGTATCACATCGGTCCATTGATCCAGCCGGTCCGGCAGGGAAGCCGCGACAAGAAGGCGTTTTGTGTTGATGTCTTTTGCCCTGATTACAAAATAAAAGCCTGTTTCCAGAGCATGAGCGAACACATTGTAACAGGAAAACCCTCTGTCAGCGACCAGAATGGGGAAGCCGCCGTAGGAATAGCGGTCTATAAGCTGGCACAAAGCGGCGAATTCATTTTTCCTGCGGCCCGGCTGTACAACGATATCGAGATACCGCTTTGAAATGAGGTCGAAAAGAGAGATGGTATGGATCATGTTAAACCCTCTTTTCGACTTTCCATTAGACGGATGAAAGGTAGAAGGGTCATCGGGGTTGCGTGCGATATTAAATTCACAACCATCAGCGGCGATCAGAGAATACTTCCCCATAAAAAGTTTGGTGGGAAACCGCTGGTTAAACTGACTGAGAAGATATAGGAAAGCTTCCGGCAGAAGTTTTGCCCGTTGCTGAATAAAAGCAGAAGCAGTAGGCACCTCGTCCGGGTTGAAGTAAAAATATTTAAGCAGTTCGTGGTTCATGCAGCCGCTTTGCATAGAGATACAGAAACGAATCATGCGAACGAAGCCGAACTTTCGTTCTCGGGAAAAATCCTTCCCAGGCCTTTTTACAAAAGGGGAGAGGTTGAAAGACATGGAGTCCACGATTGCCCAGAGTGTGGACTTAACTTTTAGTGGAAATGACATAAGAGTACCTCCTTGAAATTGAAATAATGTTACTATATACAATTTCAAGAGCCGCTCTCGCTACCGCTTAAAATCGAATCAGCAGCGAGAGCGGCCGCACATTTTTGCCGCTGTGTCAACCTTTTTTGGGAAAATATATTAAAAAATTGAGTTAGACCCTATGTTAGAATTCAACCTGGATAGGTAACTAAATGACATTG
>NZ_JACOPB010000057.1:0-1830 GCF_014288005.1 Hungatella hominis | reverse complement strand
CCTCCTAGTATAATAATGGTGTAGTCAATCAAGACTACAAGTTAATAGTTACGGTATCTGTTCTAATGAATAACTGAAGGAGAGGCTCTCCCTCCATCAGAGGTTATTGCTAATAATTACTTGTTGTTTATCTTGTCTGAGGTTTCCATAGTGCACCAGACCAGATCCTGAGGTATAATCACCGGGGCAGGGACATTGACGGCTCCTCCTTGGGAACCAGCTCCGGCTGGCCAAACCTCTAATAAAGTCTGTCAGTCCATTCGGTGGTGATTTATGGTTTGGCTGGTTGGGAAGCCTCTGGCTATACCCGTATAAGCCGCTAGGTTGTGTATCCACCTTTTGGAAATGGATGCCTGCCAGAAAGGATATACTTATGCATTTCAATAAACTACTTCAGATGCTTGACAGCAGCCCTTATCTCTCCGTTGGCCTCGATGTCGGCGCGGATTTTACCTGGATGTCCATCGCCCTCCCCAATGGCTCTTTTTGGGGCAGGCCCTTTAAGATCATCCATGATGATCCATACTCCAGGGAGATGGCTGTCGCAAAAATAAAGGAAGCACAAGAATTGTATTCCCTCAAAAGCAGATGCTTCCTTGAGTCTACCGGGATCTACCACATCCCGCTTCTGTGCTTCCTTCGTGATAAGGGTCTTGACTGCTCCGTCATTAATCCTATCATCACTAAGAATAGCACAAATATCAACATAAGGAAACTACATAATGATAAATTTGATTCAAAAAAAGCGGCTCTTGTGGGACTCAATGCATCTTTAAAGACTTCCATCATTCCCGATGAAGACATCGCTGACCTGCGTAACCTGGTCCGTGATTATTATTACTTCAAAGATCTCCAGTCCGCCGTTGTCCTCAAGCTGAATGCGGAGCTCAAGGTATCCTTCCCGGCTTACCTGAAGGTGTTCAGCAGGATCACAACCAGGTCTTCTTTAAAGCTGCTGGGCGCTTACCCGCTTGCTAAGGATATGCTGGCTGCCCCAAAAGAGGAACTGGTTGGGATCATCCGCAGCACCGCACGCTTTGGGGATGCCTATGCCCTAAGCAGGTATGAGGCCATCCTCGAAGCTGCAAAGGATGCCGCCATCTTCGGACGTTCCCTTCCCAGCAACGCGGTCCGGATCAGGCTCTACATTGAGTCCTATCAGACATACCAGAAGCATCTGGATTCCCTCCTGCTGGCTCTGCATGAGGCAGTGGACAGACTTCATGGCACACCGGTTTATGACCGTATCTGCCTCCTTCAGTCCCTGCGTGGTGTTGGTTTCCTAAGTGCCGTTGTCCTGATGGCCGAAATGGGGGATTTTGATCTGTTTTCTTCCCCCAAGAAGCTTTATGCCTACTTTGGCCTGGATCCTGCTGTAAAGCAGTCCGGTAAGCTCAATGGTGATAAGGTCCATATGTCCAAGCGCGGGTCAAGCCTTGCAAGACGCGTCCTGCATATGGTCGCATTAAATAACCTTAAGGTAGATAAAGGGACGAAAACGCCCGTCAATCCGGTTATTTACAACTATTACACCGGCAAATGTGCCAACAAGAAAAAGAACGTGGCTGTCGGGGCCGTGATGCATAAGATCTGCAATATCATCTTTGCCATGCTCCGGGACAACAAGCCGTTTGAGATTATCCCCCCGGAGGTGCATTGTAAGCAGTACGTACTTAATCACACCGCCTCTGTTACTAACGCCGCCTAACAGAATTGGACATCTAATTTTAAAATCTCCATGTAGCTAGGCTTATTTAAGTTACCCTTTTTTAGGATAATAAAAATATCAACTTTTTTCACATCACCTCTTGACATTTCTTAGCTGGACTT
>NZ_JACOPB010000056.1:0-2093 GCF_014288005.1 Hungatella hominis | reverse complement strand
AAAGGGAACGACCATTGAGTATTCCACTAACGGCAGAACCTGGAGCGGAACAATCCCGCAGTTTACGGAATATAAAGAAGGCGGATATCCGGTTTATGTAAGGGCAAAGAATCTGAATTACAGTAATACCGCAGAAACAGAAGTTGTATTTACCATAACAAAACGTCCAGTAACTGTATCGGCCGGAATTGCAACTTTTGACTATGATGGAAGTGAGAAAAAAGTAACAGAAGTTAAGGCAGAGCCCGCAAATGGAACTAATACGGGAGGGATTCTTCCGGATCATACAGCGAAAGCTGAGTTGGAGAATAATAAGAGAACAGATGCTGGAGACCAGATCGTAAAAATCAAAGAAGGAAGCGTTACAATTCTGTCAGGAAGAAAGAATGTAACGGAGAATTATGCGGTAAGCCTCGGAGATGGAAAGCTGATAATTAATCAGAAGGGTGGTCTTAAAGTCACAGTAGATGCAGAAAGCTTAAGCCATGTATACGACGGAGAAAGCCACGGAATCAAAGCGGCGGAAGCAAGTGATACAAAGGGAACGACCATTGAGTACTCAACAGATGGTGAGAGCTGGAGCGGAACAATCCCGCAGTTTACTGAATACCGTGAAGAAGGGTACCCGGTTTATGTAAGGGCGAAAAATGATAACTACAGCAACGTGGCAGAAGCAGACGTGGTCTTTAGGATCACCAAGCGCCCGATTAACGTAGCGGCGGGAATCCTGGAAACAGAGTATGACGGAAGTGAGAAGGAAGTAACAGAAATCACTTATACGGTATCAAACGCAGAAAACACAGCCGGAGCGTTAAAGGATCATAAAGTAAGTGCAGTCCTGAAAGATAATAAGAGGACGGAAGCCGGAGAGCAGACGGTAAGTGTAGTAGAGAACAGCGTAAGGATACTGTCGGGAGAAGCTGATGTAACAAAGAACTATGCAGTAAGCCTTGGAGACGGAAAGCTGACAGTTAACAGGAAAGGCGGCCTTAAAGTCACAGTAGATGCAGAAAGCTTAAGCCATGTGTATGATGGAGAAAGCCACGGAATCAAAGCGGCGGAAGCAAGTGATGCAAAGGGAACAACCATTGAGTATTCAACAGATGGTGAGAACTGGAGCGGAACAATCCCGCAGTTTATTGAATACCGTGAAGAAGGGTACCCGGTTTATGTAAGGGCGAAAAATGATAACTACAGCAACGTGGCAGAAGCAGACGTGGTCTTTAGAATCACCAAGCGCCCGATTAAAGTAGCGGCGGGAATCCTGGAAACAGAGTATGACGGAAGTGAGAAGGAAGTAACAGAAATCACTTATACGGTATCAAACGCAGAAAACACAGCTGGAGCGTTAAAGGATCATAAGGTAAGTGCAGTCCTGAAAGATAATAAGAGGACGGAAGCCGGAGAGCAGACGGTAAGTGTGGTAGAGAACAGCGTAAGGATACTGTCAGGAGAAGCTGATGTAACAAAGAACTATGCAGTAAGCCTTGGAGACGGAAAGCTGACCGTTAACAGGAAAGGCGGCCTTAAAGTCACAGTAGATGCAGAAAGCTTAAGCCATGTATATGATGGAGAAAGCCACGGAATCAAAGCGGCGGAAGCAAGTGACGCAAAGGGAACGACCATCGAGTATTCAACAGATGGTGAGAACTGGAGCGGAACGATCCCGCAGTTTACGGAATACCAGGAAGGCGGATATCCGGTTTATGTAAGGGCGACGAATGATAATTACAGCAACGCAGCAACAGCCGAGGTTGAGTTTAACATAACAAAACGTCCGGTAACTGTATCAGCCGGAATTATGACAGCCGAGTATGACGGAAGCGAGAAGGAAGTAACAGAAATCCGCTATACGGAAGCAGATAGTGAAAATACAGAAGGTATACTGGCAGACCATACCGTAACCGCAAAGCTGTTGAACAGTAAGAGGACAGACGCAGGGGAGCAGACAGTAAGAATAGAAGACGGAAGCGTCAGGATATTGTCGGGCGGAACCGATGTAACAAAGAACTATGCAGTAAGCCTCGGAGACGGAAAGCTGACAATTAATCAGAAGGGTGATCTTAAAGTCACAGTAGATGCAGAAAGCTTAA
>NZ_JACOPB010000055.1:0-2182 GCF_014288005.1 Hungatella hominis | reverse complement strand
GAACGGATAGGGAAAGTGATAACTTTAGAGGAATGGAAAAAATATGTGCAATCAGACAAAGAATTGTCATTATCAGAACAAGGAAAGGGGATAAATCCCTTAACCCGTACAACAATGTATTTTGAAATTCCAGGTAGAGTTATCTATAAAAATGACTATGAGATTTATTATGAAAACGGAAAGATTGGCTGTGACGGTTTATCAGATGAGATTCAAGGAAAACTGATTGAGATAGCCCGGTTTTTTAATGCTAAAGTTTTCGATTGCGGTGAAGAAATAAAATTTGATTAAAGATTAAAGAAAAGAGATAACACATGGAATTATCTATACAGGAACGCTTAAAAGACCTGCGTGTGGAGCGTGGGCTGACGCTGGAACAGCTTGCGGAGCGACCCACCTCTCCAAGTCTGCGCTGGGCAGTTATGAAGCGGAGGACTTCAAAGACATCAGCCACTATGCCCTTATCAAGCTGGCGAAGTTTTACGGTGTGACTGCCGATTATCTGCTGGGACTGTCTGAAACAAAAAATCACCCAAACGCCGACCTTGCAGAACTGCATTTGTGTGACGATATGATTGAACTGCTGAAAAGCGGGCTGGTGGACAATTCCCTCTTGTGTGAACTGGCGGCGCACCCGGATTTTCCCCGGCTCATGGCTGACCTTGAAATCAATGTGAATGGCGTGGCGGTGAAGCAGGTGCAGACCGTAAACGCCATAGTGGACACCATGAGCGCAACGATTATGAAGCAGTACAATCCCGGCTTGACCGACCCGCAGTTAAGACAGCTTGTCGCCGCCCACATTGACGATGACAACTTTTGCCGCTATGTGATACAGCAGGACATAAACGGCATAGCCCTTGGCCTGCGGGAAGCACATAAGGACGATTTTTTCAGCGTCCCGGAGGACAACCCGCTGAAAGGATTGTTGCAAGCCGCTGATGAAACCGCCAGCCCGGACAGCGACCCGGAGCAAGCGTCACTGGCGTTTATCTGCAAGCGGCTCCGGCTGAACTTTAAGAAGCTGTCCGAGGAAGAAAAGAAGTGGCTCAAAAGGATTTCGGAGAAGTCGGACTTGCTGAAAAATCCAAACCCACAGCGGGGGAGAAAGTAAGAGAATGACAAACTGGAATTGATGGAGGATAAAATGAGCATTATCGAAAATATTAATGAACGGTTATCTTTTGATATGGAAACCATTGGTTGCGGTGGAGAGAAGGAAATCGAGCAGGTATTAAGCAAATCACCAATACAATTACCAGATGACTATATAGAACTCTTAAAAAGCATTGTCGGTCCTCAAAATGTAGGAGTAGAGTTCTTGGTTAAAAACGATGGTTCATCAATATGTATTTGGAGCGCTAAGATGGCATTGACGCAATACGAAGATTACCACCGGATGTATACAGAAGATTTTTTTATTAGTAATGAACTTGTAGAATTTATCGAAAGCGTTTGGTTTTTTGGAAATGATTTGGGGGACTTGGTTTATTTTTATGGAAAAGGAAAAGATGGTCTTGGCTTGTATCGGGTAGAAGATGCTAGTTTTGGGGTTGAAGAAGCAGATAAAATTGCCGATACCTTTACTGATTTTTTGGTCAATGGTGTAGGAATTGATACTGCTATAACGTTATAACTTCCAGGTTGTCGGGGAAATAGCAAAGACAGCCGAGCCAGTCAACGGTCAAGATGAACGGCGCATACTGCGCCGCCGTTGACAGTCCCGCCCTCCTTTGCTAACAGGCAATCAAGGCGGGAAAGCCCTAAAATGGCTTCCCGCCCATTTCAATTTTGAGAGAAAAATCCGTCTGCTTTTTCGTGAGTGTGTCCACAAGTTCGGGACATTTTGTCCCGAAGGCCGGCGTGGGACGAGGGGCGGAGGCTTGCATATACGCCCTGTCTGCTGATGAAACCAGTCCTGCGCTTGCGGCTCCACGCCACGCAATCACAGCCCTGTTTTCCTGCCGTTTCAAATCCCCTTGCCCTCCTCGGCGGCAACGGCATTTTCACGGCAACGCCGACAGAGCGTATAACACACTACACTTTGCAAGCAAAGTCGTGTGCCAAGGGGCAAGCCCCTTTGGAATCCCCGGACAACAAAACAGGCGGTATGCTACCCTCTCCGGGAGCATACCGCCGTTTGTTGTCAGCAGCCCGTTTCTCGGTCTGCGTGTAGTTCCTT
>NZ_JACOPB010000054.1:0-2378 GCF_014288005.1 Hungatella hominis | reverse complement strand
CTGGCTATTTCTTTCGTTTCCGTCATAATAATAATCTATAATTTTCTGTAATCCATCATCTATAGACCACAGGTCCAGCTTTTTAAACAGTCCCATTGCTCTATCCCTCCTCGTTAAATGCTAATCTTCATGACTATGTATCTCAACTGATGTTACCTGCCTTATCTTGTCCTGTGGACCGAAGCCAATGTTTTCGAAATTTCCGACTGAAAAAATCTTTTGCACTGTTTCCGGCGTTGCATTCATCCGACCACTAATACTGTCTCCATCATCAAAATGTACTATATATTCTGTTTTTGCCATGTCGATCAAGCCTTTCTCCGGTTCTCCCGGATATTAATTTGCCAACGGTCTGTATAAATCAATCCTTGCCTCTCCACACCACACGGTTTCACCACTTTCTGTTCTGACAGTTACAATTCCATCTTGGAATCTATAACCAGAAACTATTTTTCCTTTTTTCCACTTACCGTTGTGGAATATCTCTGCCGGCTGTCCTATGACATACGGAAATTTTTCAATCACTGCATTTTCCTCCAAAATTATTAATATTCATCATCAATACAAATTGCCAAGCAGCCCATCTCGGAATCCAAATCACGCAGTTGATCATCTTCTGTCCACGCTATTCGCTCTACATATGTTTGCCCACAATACGGACATACAGGAAATCCAGGTGGACAATCTTCAAGCAGCTTTTCTCCAACAATAAATTCTTTTCCGCAATCCATGCACTCATATTTAACGTGATTGTCTACGTAATGCCCTTCCACCCAACCTTCTTCTCTATACATTTCTTACCTCCAACTCCTAATTTCTTTGACGGCTCCGCAACCCGTTTCCATGCTAGTTCCGCGCCACAGTATGGACAACATTTATATTCTTCAGCCACACCCATTCCACAGGTGCAATTATATTCCGGTTCTGGTATTTCCGTCCCCTGTACGAAATAGCCTACAAGTTCTGGAACTACTACCTTAACCAATCTCATTCTTCTCACTATATCACCTCAATCTTAGTTGCTCTTTTTCGTAATCATCTCAAAGTATTAAGCAACTCCATCGCGTCCTCATTTCTGCACTCAGTAATCAATTTTATAGCTTGTGCTTCTACTCCTGATCGGTGATCTAGCTTAGTTTGCAGGGCTCTGATCTCCTGAGCCTTTTTATCATTCCAATACCGCCCTGCTGCCTCCGCTGCTTCCCGGCAATCGTAACCCGAACAGGAATGTCCCCTGCTGCCTTGACAGAATCTACATGCATTATGATTCACCCATTCACGCTTATTCTCTTCCACCGTTCCTCCTCTAAAGAACTGTTTAGTTGATTAGCACTATACAAAATCACCTGTTTCATTATGTCTTTTTGGAAGAGGGGCAAAGCAGCCCCTCCAATGCCGTGACACATTGTTATCCGTTTATTCCTGCGATTACAAAAGACTTGTTTACGAGTTACGACAGACCGGTCTATGCTATACCAGGGCTGCGCATTCCCCGGCAATCTATATTAAGCCCCAACACCTAAATACTGGTTATGCATCTGCCTCAGATGATTTTTATTTGCGGCAGAATAGAAACTGATTGTTGTGGCAGGATTTTTATGTCCTAAAATCAACTGGATATCTTCAATGGAACATCCCTTCATTCGTAGCAGAGTTGCCATTGTTTTTCTGAATAAATGAGGGTAAATTCTCCGTTTTAAGCCTGATCTGTCTCCAATATTTTTTATGATCAGCCTTAAGCCATCTTCCTTTACCGCATCAAACGGCCTCCTTACCCCTGCAAACAATGCCGGATTCCCATCCCTGCGTTCCTTCAAGTATTTTTGGAGATGGACTCTGGCTACGTCCGTCAAAAATACCGTCCGGTACTCATCGGTTTTATGAGCGTAGATCAATATCTCTCCTTTCTCCCAATCAATATCATCTCTCTGTATAAGCGGTACTTCTCCGATACGTACACCGGTACTTAATAAGAATTCCATCAATGCCCTTTCCCGCTTGTCCTTACAGGCCACACGGATCTTTTCAATTTCTTCTCCTGATAAATAATCAATCGGTTTTCTGTGTTCCTTTCGGATCGGTACGGCTTCTACCGGATTTGTTGTTATTATCCCGTGCTTCCTGAACCATGTAAAAACTGCTGATAAAAAGCGTCTTTCATTATTTACGGTCCTGGGTTTGTTTCCTTTGGCCTCGTATCGGTCCAGATAAAACTTAATATCAATCGATGTGATGTGCCTTATATTTTTATCTGTAACGCAGAGCATATTACGCATGGCTGAAGTGTATGCATTTATGGTCTTTTCACTTAACCCGTCTTTACGCACGTTCGTCTCATAGAGGTGCAACAAATAGACATTGTCATCCATCTCCGTAGA
>NZ_JACOPB010000053.1:0-2380 GCF_014288005.1 Hungatella hominis | reverse complement strand
CTCACATTTCAGATTATCAATTCCATTTACCGATATAATAGATTTTTAATACTTTCGAGGTTCTCTCCTTTCCTATTCCCTGTTATTACATTTCATCAAAATGTCTTGTAACACAAGCAGTTCGTTATATGTAATTTGTTTTGCCAGTATGATAAGTTCCTGCAAAGTGTATACTGCTTCATTTTCTATGTCCGATTCGGACAACTCAGGGGGATTCATTCCCGTAAAGCCTGCACTTTGATCTGCTGATTCTGCTGAACGCTTAGCCTGTAAACTGGCCTGCGCGGCTCCGATCTGAGCGTTCTCCGCCCTCTTTGCGGCTTTTTCCGCCCTTTTTACTGTCTCATTAAGTTTTTTCTCATCTGCTGCCTTCTGCTGCCTTTCCTTTACCATTGCCGCTATGTCTTTTGCTTCCACTTTGTCTGTTGCCGCCTGCTCTGCTATCTTCTTTTGTTCCGCCTCTGGTAGTCTTGCTGTTTCATAGGCAGCTGAAATTCCAATGTTTCCAGCCTGGAACTGCTCTTTCGCCTCCTCTATTAAGCTGTTGTTGATTTTTTCCATTCTCCCCATCTGTCCTGATGTTTCTCCAATGATTTCCCCCACCAAGGCTCTAAGACTGCCATGCAATTCAATTTCCCCGGCTTCTTTTGCTTTTTTAAGTGCACTTTTCAGCCTTCCAGCTAACTCCGTCTTTTCATATGGAGTTAAATCCTGAGTGAAACCATTTCCCACTAACAGTGATAGTTCATACATAGTTTCTGTCATGTCTTTATAAAAATATCTGACTTTTTCAAAACGCTTATCCCCTTTTTCCAGTAACAGGATATTTGCTTTGTTTCTGCGGTGTCCGTCAACGATCCGAAATTCTCCATTAACTCGAGCTAGTACCGTTGGCTGCTCCTGACCGGTAAGAAGAAATGAATCTGCTAACTGCTCGATATTTTTACACTCTTTATGAGTGTTTTGAGGAGATTCTTTTACCGTCAAAGGGTTTAGCCATATCTCTGTGTACTCTGTTGTCTTCGCTTCCGTGCTCTCCCTAGCGGCTTTACTGATCAAATCCAGGCAGCTAAATTTTCCAGATACGGCCATTTACTTCTCCTCCCCTATCATCTGAACATATTCTTCAACAAACTGTCTGTAGCTTCTTGCTACGGCACTGCGCGGGCTATATAACTGCACCGGCTGCTGAAAAAAGGTACTCTCTGCTGCTCTCTCACTATATCTAATGCAGGTATTAAATAGCCTTACCTTATCCAGTTTAAGCCAGTCCACGCCGCTGACATTCGTATCATTATTACGGTACATGGTGACAAGAGCGCCTGTAAAATTTATTTTAGGGTTAATTGAGCGTATTTCTTCAATCTGCTCTGTAATAATATCCATGCCTTCCAGCGCCCACTGGTCTATCTTTATGGGGACAATTACATCATCAGTAACTGCTAATGCATTAATAACATTCAAACCAATATCCGGAGGATTATCTATAATTACATAGTCATACAAATTCCCTGCCTCATCAGAAGCGCCTTGCAGGCTCCTGTATCTGCTGCACTGATCCAGTGCTCCTTCCCCCTGTAACTGCACTGTGGCTGATAGCAAGGACATATTAGCGGATATAATATCAATTCCGTCCCACTCCGTCCGTTGTCTTACCATCTCTGCGGTTTCCAGCCCCATCAGAAGCCTGGCCGTCTGGCATAGCCCAGCCCGTCGATAGGTGCTATATGCCTTGGATAGATTGCCCTGTTTATCATTATCCAGTAGTAAAATACGTGCGGAGTATTTCCGATTCAATAAATACGCAATTTGCACGGCAGTGAATGTCTTTCCTACACCGCCTTTCAGATTTATAATACTTATAATCCTCATACAATCCCATTCCCTTCCTGCTTTAGTATGGCTCCATTAGGTACTGACATTTCAGTACCAGCACTCAGATTTATATACTCCTCAATAATTTTTATTGCATTATCAAAACCATAGCACGTACAGGTAAAATGCCCTACTGCCTGAAGGCCGTTAAGCCATTCTATTTGGGAAGGCTGTAACCGCCCCTTGTTATACTTAAGTTCTATATACAATCCAATATATCGGCTCCGAGATACAGGAAGGTGCAAATCTGGTACTCCTGATTTAACTCCCTGTCGTTTCAGATTTACAGCCTCTGTCTTATTCCTGCTGCCTCCGTTCGGACAGTGATAGATCCATTTGAGGTCAGGATACTGCGGTTCATGATAATAACACCATGAGATTACTTTTTCCTGCTCTGTCCCTTCACTGCGTAATACATTTCCTCTGGTCATTCGTCTTCCTTTCTCCATTCCAGTCCAGGCCCTTTCTCTGGAATAATATCTCTTCATATTTCATTGTTTTTAAA
>NZ_JACOPB010000052.1:0-2437 GCF_014288005.1 Hungatella hominis | reverse complement strand
TTCCTTAAACTATAGACACCGGCCTGTTCCAGGCAAACCGCCCAGATACTGTTGTCCGGGGCAAAGCCAAAATCCAGAAGCGAAACCGAGGCGTCCAGCTCCAGATTCTGTTTCAAAAATTTACCGTCATCAATGTTCATTGTTGCCAGATAGGACGTGCCATCTTCCTCCAGACAGCACATATAGGCCATATCATCTTTGAGCAGAAGTCTTTCGATTCCTGTCACTGAGTCCGGAATATCAAAAAAGTCTGCAACATAGGAAGAATCCGGCTGCATGGCATCCATGCGGTTCCCGCAGGCTGTTATGGTAAAAATCAGTGCTGTTGTTCCCATTATTGTAAAAATCCGTCTTAACTTCTTTCTCACAGCCACCTCCATACTCTAAAATTACCTCCTTTCATATAAAAATTGCCTGCTCTATCAGGCAGTTTAAGCATACCATTGATGAGCAGGCAATTTTTTAATTTGAGATAATTGATTTTCTATGGAATGGTAAATGAATGATTAAGAAATTCCTAAGGCGATATACTCCTCTTTCTAAGATTTATCAGTTCAAAAACATTATTCATAATCTCCTTATCCCGTACTTCTAACATCAGCCATTTCTGTCCGTTACCAGTTTTTGCATCTCTGAATACTTTCTGCACATAGTCAGAAAATAACGGCATTAATAATTCTGCCTCCGTAAGTTCACGGCTTCCTATCACCACAAGAGCGATAAAATAACCCTGCATTGGGTAACAGGTACAAAGAGATTTCCCGCTTTTCTTGTATTTAATATTCCAGCCTGGCTGCATGGAACAGCGGCTGTAATCCATATAAGGCTCAATCCGGTAAGCGGACCGGATGCGGCTGTCAAACTCTGCCCATAACGGATTGTCAATATACTCCGCTATTTGCTTCAGAGATGGAGCATCGCCGTTTGTATAAAGCATATTCCAATCCATCCCAATATCCCTCCTACTCTTTTTTTTCCAACGGTATGGGCTTGACCCAAATTTCCATACAGGCCATGTCCTTTAGGTCACGATAATACTTTTCTGCTGAAAAAGGCTCCGTTGTTAAGCTGTGATGCGGCAGCCATGTACCAAAAAGGTATTTTCCACCCTGATTCAAGGCAACCGTTACCAAATCCTCAAAACTTTCTGCTTCAATCCTGCAAACGATGTATTCTCCCGCAGGGAGTTCTCTCTTTACAAAGTCTCCCTCCTGTTTATGCGGGATATTTCGAACAAGACCTCCCGCAAAATACGTGAAAAGGCCCTGTGCCGTATCTTCCGTATGGGACATTCCCATTTCCACATTAGCATCGACGTCTTCTGCGATTAACGTCTTCTCCATATGGTAGCGTTTCCAGAGCTGTCCCGGCACATCTACACCTGTGCTTTCACCAGCCGGAATCTGTTCGGAAATACGGACTTTAGTTTCAAAGCCGAGGTAAACTTCCGGTTCCGTCAACGTTTTTCTCTGGATTTCCAAGACGATATTTCCTACCACCAGCGGAACCCCTTCATCTACTAAGACGTAATTCATGGAAACTTCCGGCTTGTCGAATGTGTTGAGCATTGGTAAATCTCTCCTGTACTCTTCGGGTGTGATTCCATACGTTTCCTTGAAGGCCCGCGTAAAATTTGCATGGCTTGTAAAGCCATAGTCCAGGGCAGCGTCAAGTATTCTCTGTTCGGTATTACCCAGATTTTCAATCACCTTTGCCAGACGGCGGAGCTTCACATATTCCTGAACCGGTTTATTTACCAGCCGCTTGAACAAACGCTGAAAATAGAAAGGGGACAGGCCGGCAATATTTGCCAGTTCCTCCGTATAAATTTCTTCTGTTAAGTGTTCCTCGATAAATGTTAACGATTGTTCGATTGCTTCCCATGCGTACATTGTTGTACCTCCTGTATTTGATGTTCACATTATATCATCTTATTTTTTACCGGGCTTATCACACAATGCGCTTTTTTTCAGGAAATCGCTGTAGTACTAGGGCACTACTTCTCCCATGCTGTCGCAGATTGATTTATCCAGCAAATGGGAGTACAGTTTACCGTTCCTCACACTGTATTGATTAAATCTCTATATTTTGTGTTGACCTGCCTGGAACAGTTCAGGGAAGATGAAGAATTAGAACAGATACAAACACTTTTAGTTGATGGTATCGTGGAACAGGTTGTTAAAAAATAGCAGCACTTGTTTGGTTATTTGGCTGACAGGTAGCCCCTGCCGTGACAGTCTGATGATGCTGATGGGATTTCAATGATGAAAGCAGTGCGTCCATTACTGCTTTCAGCCCTTATCTGTCCGCCATGCAGTACAATAATATTTTTTGCAATAGCAAGTCCGAGGCCGGAGCCTCCAGTTTCACTTAATCTCGCATTGCTTAAACGGCAGAATTTATCAAAAATCACATTGAGCTTATCCTCCGGAATTTC
>NZ_JACOPB010000051.1:0-2980 GCF_014288005.1 Hungatella hominis | reverse complement strand
AATAGCGATAGGTAAGCCTCTGGTGTTTCCACCTCGGGCTTTTCCCCCGCTCCACACCGTGCGTGATAGTTTCCCATCACACGGCGTTCCACCGACTAAGATTACTTTTTAGTGCCTATATAGTTCTCGAATTGTATTTCTTCCAGCTCCCTGTGTTTTCGGAACTTATTGATTTTATTTTGCATTTCTTCGGTCAATGGCAGGTCTGCAAGTATCTTACCTATTACTGTAGTTTTCGTTGCACCTACCAGTTTTGACACTTCTTTTGACAAGAGAATTAAATTCTTGTATGTGTCATTCCGCTCTCCCTTGCAAGGTTTGATATGCTGGCACACCATGTCTGAAACTGTCAGCGCATTGTGTGTTACCGCACATTTCCCTCTTTGCGATATATATCTTGACAGAGCGTTGTCTGCCATCTCCAACGTTGGATAGAGATGGGCGTTTTCCATCATATACTTCATGACCTCGTAACTGATACAGTTTTCGATGTCTGAATATTTCCTTGCATATTTGTTGACTTCACGCCTTTTATATTTCGGATATTCATATGCCACATATCCTGCCGGGATAATCATTCTTCCCTTTATCCATCGGAACTGCTTTGATTTCCCATACTTCTCCTGTATGAACTTGCTGGTAATCTCTCCTTGCCGCTCAATGGGGAAACTGCGGTTGTTATGATTCATGCCGTTACTTTTCCCGTTGACTTTATAAGAGATTTCCGCAAAGTCTGCTGATACCATCGTTGCCATACAGTAGTAATTGTGCATTCCCATGACCATAGCATTATAAAGGCTGATATTGCGGTCAATCTCGCTTTGCTTGCTCGGGTTTTTTATATCTTTCCAAACGTCGCTCAGTTTTTTAATGACCTTAACTTTGCTCTTGTCTGCTATGTGGGAGCGTATTATCCACTTACTGCCTTTTGGCACGACTTTAAACTTAATTCCAAGAAAAGTCGTATAATTCTTTTGCAGGTTTGTGATTCCCGATTTTTCATCGCTGGTCTGCAAATGAAGATTCTCTGCAAGCCAGAGTTTTGTGGCACACATTACTTTCTTTGCTGTTGCATAATCCCGGCAGAACAACTTAAAATCGTCCGCATATCTTACGATATACATTTCTTTCAGTCCGGTTTTTGCTCTCAGCTTATTCCACTTCTGCGTTCTGTCCACTGTAAGGACGTTTCCCTCTTTATCAGTCTTGTCAAACTCTAAACCTGTTTTTCCCTCTCTGATTTTAAACATTTCCCACTGACCGGCTATCCACCAGTCCAGTTCATTCAATACTACATTTGCAAGAAGTGGGGATAGAATCCCCCCTGTGGAGTACCTGTTTCTGGCTCAATGGTTATGTCATTGAACAGGATTTCTGCCTTTAGCATCTGTTTGATAATCATAATCAGCTTTCTGTCCTGTATTCCAATCCCCCACAACTGCCGAATGAGCTTACCGTGGTCGATATTATCAAAGAAGCCAACAATGTCCACGTCAACTACAAAGTGCAGATTTTGCAACTGTGCCATTTTATAACACTGTGCGATTGCATTCTGTGTTGACCTGTATGGTCTGAAACCGTTGTTCCGCTCATGGAATTTCGCTTCACAAATCGGCTCCAGTATCTGTAGGATACACTGCTGTATCAGTCTGTCCCAGATACTCGGAATCCCCAATGGTCTGGTCTTTCCGTTATCTTTGGGGATTTCTACCCGTCTGACCTTTTTGGGCTGATAATAGTTCAACTTGTTTCTGACAGTTTTAATGACCGTTTCGATGGGAAGTGACTGTATTGCTTCAATCGTTTTCCCGTCTGTGCCGGGGGTTTTGCTTCCCCCGCTTTTGCAGATGTTGCGGTACGCAAGCATGATATTCTGCTCTGACACTATCAGTGGCATGAGCCTGTCAAATATCTTAGCGTTCAGGCTGTTTTCATATAACTGATAGCCTGTTTCTTTAGCGTCATATCTTTCTGCATTCCGCTCTGCTCTATTTACAATTCGTTTTGCCATAGTAACCAGCTCCTTGTCGGAGAATGATTTTTTCTTAGTCGCACCACGACAGCTATGAAAATCTCCTTTTGGTGATTACTATATAGACATGAAAGAAAATCTTAGTATCGGCTTGAGGCTATCCCTCCACCGCTTATTATCACGGCTTCACAGGTACTGTGCCTCTACTCTCACAACCATTAATGTGCTTATTGTAGAAGAAGTTCTTTCTGTGCTTCTTCCTTTTCGACACAAATACGGTACTTTGCCGCTGATACAGTCAGCTCCCGTATTGGCTGCTTTCCACGTTCCACATAACTTAGGATTGTTGCCACTTAGGTCGTTCCTTTAGCCCTGCAAGCATTATCTTCAAGGAGAATCCTTAAGATACCTGCGCCCTGTAAGCGCAGAGGGCATTTCATACTAACAACTTTTACTTTGCCCCGCTTGCGTACCTCTGGTACACTTGCATTTCTACAAGCCATTCGTTTAGAGCCGTACATTCGGAACTTTGTCAGACCGCCTTTTTGGTCATTCTAACCATATGGCAACCCCACCCGCACTGTCACACACAACCCGTACCTCTACGAATCTTTCCTCGCCTTCCGGCGTTAGGGTGTGCTTCGCACGACTTCCCCGAGCTCGATAACCCCAGCCGTCTGTATCCGGCTGACGCTATTCGGAGTATTAGTGAATCCCCTTCCGGGCGTTGCCCCTTCATTTGAGATTTCAGTTATGCAGTTCTCTAAAACCACATTTATTAAGTTATTTGTGACTTTAGGCTACGCTTTTGTCGGTTATTCCCACCGTTTTGGGCGTAGAACGTGTCACACTATTCGGAAATTCATCCAGAATAAAGTATACCGGAACAGGCAGTTTACGATCTGGCTGCTGGTCCGCAAACCGCACCAGTTTAATACATAAAAAAGAAACAAACAACGTGGCCAGAACATCGTATGTGGAGTCCTGATCGGATGTAATGCAGAAATA
>NZ_JACOPB010000050.1:0-2993 GCF_014288005.1 Hungatella hominis | reverse complement strand
CTGGCTATTTCTTTCGTTTCCGTCATAATAATAATCTATAATTTTCTGTAATCCATCATCTATAGACCACAGGTCCAGCTTTTTAAACAGTCCCATTGCTCTATCCCTCCTCGTTAAATTTTAATTTTTACAATACCCACGTTTACAGAAATATCTATTGGAATTAAAGTACTTAGTCCAATGCTTGCACTTCCAACATTTTTTACCTTTCATATCGCCCTCCAAATCCTAATATGCATGGTTTTGCGCCTTGCACTGGCGGGAGTCGAACCCGTCAGTTCGGGGACTTGAACCCTTCTGCACCATGCTGGACGCCCGGCGTCCACTAAATTCTTATTTAATTTTCTGTTATCTTGTCCAGGCAAGCGTTCCACCCGATCCGGTATGATGGTATCGGCCTTCCTTGCTGTGGATATTTGCCGCATACCTCCATAGGTTCGGGAAGCGGACGAAGAGGACATGAATCCGGCCTTTTGCAGTTTAAGCATTGTCCACCATTTAGACTACAATATTTGATCGTCATAATTTCATCCTTCCTCTAATCTTCATCAAAATAGCACCACTGTTCACATTCCTTGCATTGTTCTGCCGGTTCCTCTCCGATCGTCGCGGAAAACCCACGGCACTTGCTGCCTTCCCAACCTGGGTGACCGTGCTGCCTTATGTACAGGCATGGTCCCGTCTGGTAGCACAGACCGCAGATATTTGCCAGCGATTTCAACAACTTCTCCCTGGCCTTCTTCTCTGCCTCTGCCTGGGATACTGCGGCGGAATAAATATTGTAGTTTGCTGTGTCCAGCTTGCGGATCGTATCCATCATTCTGGCCGTGCCTACTGCCTTTCCGTTATCCATTACCCGGTGAAATTCCTGGCGGCTGTATCCGGTAAACTGCTCCAATTCCGAAACAGTCATGCCAAACAGGCCAGCCACGCTTTTCAAATCAGCCATTACAAAAACGCTCCTTTCTGTAAAGTCTTAGTTCGGTAAATACTAATTATGTACAATAGGCAGAAACTGGAATGTCCATGCCTCGTCCATAATCGATACCAGATTTCCATCCTCGTTGACTGCCAGCACATCTATTATCTTTGGTTTTACGATTATGTCTCTATTCTCAAAGTCATCAATAGCTGACATTTCCACACCCATAAGGGCTATGGCATTCAATACCTTATCACCATGTATTACTTTAAATCTGCTTAGATCAATTTCCATACATCTCATTTCCTTTCCTTCACAAATGCATCAATACACCAACTTTTTTCCCTCTTCGAGTTGTTTTTTGCAAAATTCCACCTGGCAGTCTGTGCAGTTATTATCCTGGCAATATTGATAGCTCCTATTTGCATCTTCACAAAAACTGTTACGAAGAATACAATCAAGCATTTTTATGATATCTTCATTCTCCATCCTTTTTTCCTTAATTTTATTAACTTAGCTTTTTTGAGATGATAAGAAAAGTCCCGAAAACAATACTATCCACCAATGTTCAAAAATAATAGCTAACACCACAAAGCACATAATTCTGATCGTATTACTTAGCAATAAAGCAATATTCTGCTTTAATTGTTCGCTCATGCATTTTCCTACCTTTCCTGGTATGTATTTCTATTCCCTCCAAAGCATGGCTCCTCTGTATCGCATACGCCTCCATTCTGATCCATGTCACATTCTTCAAAGTAATACGGATCATTTGTCTTCGTCCAGTGGCGGTACTGTGGACAGCCATAGCATAGTGACCCTTTTTCAAGTAAAAATCTCGGCTCGAATCGTTCTTTTAAGCTCTCAAAATACTCACCTGCTGCCCTGGCTGCTTCCCGGCAATCATATCCATAACAGGTATGGCCCCTGCTGCCTTTACAGAATCTACAAGCATTATGATTCACCCATTCACGCTTATTCTCTTCCACCGTTCCTCCTCTAAAGAACTGTTTTATTGATTAATGCTACATAAAAACACCTGCTGCATGTTATTTCTTTTTGGAAGAGGGGCTAAATGCCCCTCCAATGCCGTGACACATTGTTATCCGTTTATTCCTGCGATTACAAAAGACTGTTTACGGGTTACAATAGACCGGTCTATGCTATACCAGGGATGCGCATTCCCCGGCAATCTATATTAAGCCCCAACACCTAAATACTGGTTATGCATCTGCCTCAGATGATTTTTATTTGCGGCAGAATAGAAGCTAATTGTTGTGGCAGGATTTTTATGCCCTAAAATTAACTGGATATCTTCAATGGATCCGCCCTTCATCCGTAACAGGGTTGCCATTGTTTTCCGGAATAAATGGGGGTAAATTCTCCGCTTTAAGCCTGATCTGTCTCCTATATTTTTTATGATCAGCCGTAAACCATCTTCCTTCACCGCATCGTATGGCCTTCTTACCCCGGCAAACAATGCCGGATTCCCGTCTCTGCGTTCCTTCAAGTATTTTTGGAGATGGACTCTGGCCACGTCCGTCAAAAATACCGTCCTGTACTCATCGGTTTTATGAGCGTAAATTAATATCTCGCCTTTCTCCCAGTCAATATCATCTCTCTGTATAAGCGGTACTTCTCCGATACGCACACCGGTACTTAATAAAAATTCCATCAATGCCCGTTCCCGCTTATCTTTGCAGGCCACACGGAGTTTTTCAATTTCCTCTCCTGATAAATAATCAATCGGTTTTCTGTGTTCCTTGCGGATCGGTACGGCTTCTACCGGATTTGTTACAATAATCCCGTGTTTCCTGAACCATGTAAAAACTGCCGATAAAAATCGTCTTTCATTATTTACGGTTCTGGGTTTGTTTCCTTTGGCCTCGTATCGGTCCAGATAAAACTTAATATCAATCGATGTGATGTGTCTTATATTTTTGTCCGTAACACAGAGCATATTACGCATGGCTGAAGTGTATGCATTTATGGTCTTTTCACTTAACCCGTCTTTACGCACATTCGTCTCATAGAGGTGCAACAAATAGACATTGTCATCCATCTCCGTAGA
>NZ_JACOPB010000049.1:0-3269 GCF_014288005.1 Hungatella hominis | reverse complement strand
CCTCCCGTATTTCTGGAGATAACATATAGATGTTGTACCCACAATACTAGATACTTTGTATGGAGTAATATCTACTAAAGCCGTGTCAAAACTGTTTTTAAACACACCTAAATCACTATTTTATCGAACAAACGTTTGCTTTTCTGTGAATTATATGTTATTCTATATTCATAAGCAGAAAAGGAGGCGATACTATGAATGATATTTTACCAGAGGAACTCCAAAAAATGTTAGATTTTTTTAATGCCGCTACTGAAGCAGTGGAAACTGAATTAACAGCGGAATTCGCTTGCCCGTTATGTGGAGGAAAAGCATATGCTTCTAAAGCTTCAACAAATGGACATGTACATGCATATTGTAGTAAATGTGATGCAAACTTTATGGAGTAAAGGCGGTGATTAAATGGAAAAAATAACGCCGAAGCAATCAGAGATTTTAAAGTATATCAAAAATAACATTTTAAAAAGAGGGTATTCACCGGCTGTTCGGGATATCTGTAAAGCAGTCGGTTTAAGTTCTCCGTCCTCTGTACAAAATCATCTTAACGTATTGGAGGAAAAAGGATATATCCGTAAAAGCCCACTGCACTCACGAACAATAGAGATAATGGATGACAACTTTAATCTGTTAAGACGCAAAGTAATTAATGTACCACTGTTAGGCACTGTTGCGGCCGGTGTACCATTACTTGCAGAAGAAAATATTGAAAATTACTATCCAATACCCGCCGAATTACTCCCTTGTGAGGAGACATTTATGTTGAATGTTAAGGGGGACAGTATGATTAATGCTGGCATATTCGATGGAGATCAGCTAATAGTTGAGCGGTGCTCAACCGCATGCAATGGTGAAATTGTTGTTGCTCTTGTGGATGATTCAGCTACAGTAAAACGTTTTTTCAAAGAAGATGGATACTATAAGCTTCAACCAGAGAATAGCGATATGGGTCCCATTATTGTAAAGCATCTGGAGATATTAGGAAAAGTAATCGGATTGTTTCGATTAGGAACGGACTGAATAGAAATATGATTAGGCGGCCCACACGGACCGCCTTTTTCGTTATCCAGTCAGCCCCGGATACTGCAATGCTCCGTCCTGATCTGGTGTCAAGGTCACCGGCTCCACGATCATGCCTCCGGCGTTATCCATGATGTACCACTTGCCGTCCACTGTTACCTGGCCCGTGCACATGGCTCCATCATTTCCCAGATAGTACCAGTCTCCGTCATACATATACCAGGTGTTATGTACCATCAGGCCAGCACCATTAAACCAGTACCATTTACCGTCTACGTCCTGATACCAGGCATTACGGACCGGTTCCCCACTGTTACCGAGGTAATACTTCCAGCCGCCGTCCTCCTCATACCAGCCTGATTTCTTCGGCTCTTCCGGCTTCGGCGCTGCATCGTCCTGTATATACCGTATGACGCTTACTAGCCCCTTCCTCCAGCCTCCCGGCGCCCATGAGTCATACCGGCTCTTGCAGTATGCCGTAAGCTGCTTATAACTCGGCCTGCCACTACCGTGGCCGCAGATAATGCCATTACCGCAGTACATCTCAACGTGGCCGATCTTAAGCGGGCGACTCTTATCGGTCCCTGCGAATTCTAGCATATCACTGGGACGCAACCGGGAAACGTCCGGGATACCTGCGGTTATGTCTACGTCTACGGTTGTCAACTTGCTGGACTGATATATTCCAGCGGTATTAAGTATACCGAAACTCTGTCCGGCCTCCGCGTATGCATAACAAATAGAACTACTGCAATCACTGTAGTAGTTTCCGTCCTTATATTTTTTGTAACAATAATCACGTAAGTTCTGACTATAATAATTACGGCCAATCAACAAATCGTACTTATTGATTACCGCCTGCCTCTTTTCTTGTGCTGTCATAGTACCTCCTAAAAAGAAAAAGGCCCAGGATTATCCCAGGCCCATAAATAAGTACAGTATCACCTCCAGCGTTACCGGCCGCCACCCTGATAGTCTGTATTGTCGATCTTATCTTTCAACACCGCAATATATCTAAGCAGCCATTCAGGCACCGCAGCGCCCATTCTGCCGGCATTCTCGATGATAGACAACAACTCATTGAGCAAGTACCATACTGTCACCAAAAGCCCGAAAAACGCGCCCGCAGGAATCCCTAATCCCAGCGTTCCGGATACCGTGGCAATCACATAATCAACCACCATAGCCACGGCGATAACACAGAGATAACCGACCTTCTTAATGATCCCTTTCGCGCCCCGCTTACTGCTCCAGCCATAATCAGGATCAGCCGGATGGTCAATCGCTTCTGTCTTACTTGCCAGCATACCGGTTATGTAGTCCACAACCATCATGGCTGCCAGCGCACACAGAACCGGAAACAGGATCCCTAACTTATTACTCAGGTAGGCACCGGCTGCCGCCAGTACCCCCTGAATCCCGATAACATATTCTCTTTTCATATTCTCAATCCTCCTATTAATAATCCGTTCCGGTGATATCTCGGAACTCCTCCGCTGTGATCCAACGCCCTACTGCATTGCGTACCATGC
The DNA here is from genome assembly GCF_014288005.1 of Hungatella hominis. NCBI lineage: Bacteria > Bacillati > Bacillota > Clostridia > Lachnospirales > Lachnospiraceae > Hungatella > Hungatella hominis. The sequence goes on along the minus strand of NZ_JACOPB010000049.1, from coordinate 720 downwards.
CAATCGACCAGTACCCATCACCGTAATATCCCTTAACCTTGTTATACTTGCTCATATCCTACACCTCCTCTAAGTCAATGCCGCCCATCATTGCCACATATGCAAGCTGTGCCTTTGTGGCTGCCAGCTCCTCCCGCAGATCAGGCGCCCGGAACTCGGCAATCATAACCATGCCGATCACGTCCCGCGTCTCTGTGATCGGATCGCCGGACTCAGGATCAGTCCCTGTCTGGACCTGTTCTGTACCTACGACATAGTTATCATCTTTCGCCAGTCGGCCAGCATACACAAGGTCTGAGCGCGTCAGGATAGGTTCCCCGGCATCGTCCAGTACGGTAATAGCTTTTGTGGCCTTAACGTCAGCCTCGATCTCCGCAAACGTGACGGCCGCCGGCTGGAAGATCACTCTCCCGCCCTGATCCGTGAGCTGCACTCCGTTGATTACGAGGTCATACAGTTTCTCATTGATTTTGATTTTTTCCATGGTTAAATTCCTTTCCGCCTGCCGGATCATGCCGGACGCAGGCAATAAAATAAGCCCTGTAAGGGGGCTGGTCAAAATGTTACACTCTCAAATTGTTATGATTTTTTACCCGGTTAAATAGTGATTTAGCTGGTAAGGCTGATATCAACACACTGCCAAAGACGGTACATACCTCAATTACTGGTACTGGATCTGATTATTATGATATATCTTGTCCTGGCATTAAATACGGTGCC
>NZ_JACOPB010000048.1:0-3524 GCF_014288005.1 Hungatella hominis | reverse complement strand
CTCATTCCCTTTTTTATCTTTTTTTGTATATTTCCGGAGCAGTCCATCATTTTCCTGCTGAGTGATTGGGCGGATCACGAATGGAACCGGTTTTCCATTTTCTTTGAATCGTTCAGATACAATCACCTCTTTATTTTCCGCTTGCTCCGGATGTAAAAACGCATTTAAGCTTCCCATGTTTAGCTCTCCTCTCAATCAAAAAGAGACGCTTGCTTTGCGTCTCTTAACTGTTTAACTTTTTCCATTTTTTCCAGGTCATTTTTGCTGGTACGTCGTAACTTTCTCCTGTTTTGGGATCTCTGGCGATCCTTGTTTCACCTTCCAAATCGTCGCTCCCGTAATAAGGTGTTATCGTACATCGACACCCTCGGTGTAACGGGGGCAAATTCTTGCCAATCACACTTCCTCTAATTTTGACCTTCTTCATGTCCATATTTCCACAAATAGGACATGTTTTATCATCTAATACGGCCATGAAAACCACTTTTTCGCAATCATCATTTTTCAGGTCTTCGATCTCTCTTAAAGTAGCATACCTGGAGCACATATAGTCAATTTCCAAATACACCTCGTTTTGTTTTTCTTTATCTGGACAGGCCCATTTTGATATTTTGTGAGGGTGCACTCCTGTTAAAGCGCAGTAGACAGCATTATGCAACATTTCAGGATCCGCCTTCATCGTATAAAAATACTGTATGGTGGATTCTGTTTCTTCGCTCAGCCCTTGTTCAAGCTCCTCTTCCCAATCAAATCCTAAACTGGGCTTTCCACTCTCAACATTCCATTTGCAAACGATCCCATATGCTCCTTTAAAGTCCTTACGCCTTAACGCCTTCATGGCCTCCTGATAGCAAGACTCGTCACTATCAACGACTACCGCCGGATCCTTATGCTTCAAAAAATCAAATAATCCCATTTCACCGCCCCCTTCTTACCATCAATTATAATGGTTCCCGAGGCAAGTGTAAATGACTTATCTCATATTCTCCGGGAACGCATAGCTCTCCAATTCATCCACATCATCAAATGTAAAATCCGTATCCACGGTGTTCAGATCTTCGCTGGAGTCGTCCAGATATGCCACCGGCGCCTTTGCCAGAATGCAGTTCCTCATAACCACCACCCGGCGTCCCACAGTCGATGCAGGATCCTCATTCGTGGTCTGAATACTGATCTGCGGAACCTTGCCCTCTTTGATATACTGCTGATAGACAGCAAGCGCGGCGGGGCTTACGTTGTACATAGTCAGTGTTCCTTTTCCCTCTGCGCCTACCACCTTATGCTGTGTCATACGATGCCCCAGGAGCCGCTTTGCCAGCACCTTAAATTCGATGCTGGCATCTACTTTCGATATCTCGAAAAAATACCGGTTCTGGCCATCGATTGTGATAAAAGCGCTGCCTTCACTTCCTGTCACCAGATCAGTGAGTTTTGTGTAATTTCCCATGTCATATCCTCCTTACGACAGATTAACTGTGATATATATCTTCTCTACGCTGTCAACCGGCTGTACCGCTGCTTCGATTACAACAGCATCCGAATCATTTCCCTTTGTGACCGCAACATCGTCAGTCACAAAATTCTGAACCGCCCCCATCGCCTGAAGTGTAGTAAAATAGTCCACCAGAGACGCCTTCAGAAGAGATCTGCCTTCATCATTATTATTGACTTTCCCGACATAATTCGCTTCAAAGATCTTCGTGATATCGTTGGCAATATTGTCAACAGTCCGAATCACTCTGTTCTTCGTGAACATCTTTCCTTTGTCCACCGTAACCGCAGTTAAGGAGTTGATGTCATACACTACAGATACATTCTGGGCAGTGTCTACCTTAAAAATGAACTTACCCGCAGTGACAGCCGCCTCCATCTCTGATTTTGTCATTCGGGGTTTAACGTCGATGGCCCCCGCATAAACCATACCAGTATTTGACGTAGTGATACTGGCACCGGCTGTGGATCCTGCCACCCATGCAGTTACCTCTGCAGCCGTCAGTTCCTGATTCCCCGGCATGATGATGCCCTGAACAACATTGATGATCCCCTCGCTGTCTGCCACATGGTTCGCGAGCACCGCCTGACACTTCACACCCTCATCGTCCCTCATGGCCTTGATCCATGTCGCAATCGCTGTTTTGTTGACCTCCTCGCCCTCTCCGTCATAGGGATAGCAGAGGGTATTGAATTGCACGGTTTTAAGGGCTGTAAGGGCCGTAGTGACGTCAGCCGCTTTGTGACTTGCTTTGAGTTTATATACCAATACGGTCTTTGCCTTCTTCAGTGCTTCCGCAGCCAGCTTCTTATCCGCGGCCGTAGCTCCGTCTGGCCATGCCGCCTCCGTTGCTGTAATTGTATACATAGCACCGTCAGTACCCACACTCATTTCCTGCAGGATAACAACGGTTCCGCGGTCCCCTGGCGTAATAGACAGCGGCTCATTCGTCCGGATATTAATATAGGCTCCGGGCAATATCTTGTTCTGGGATTCCCATGTTCCCGCCATGGCTTACTCCTCCTTTATGTCTGTGTTTTGTGATATTGTCTGCATTGCTGTGCTGTTGTTTTCCTGATATTCCTGGTAGTCAACATCGAAAAGAAAATGCAGGACACTATTCACAATCTTTAAGTTTCTATTTCTGATTTTGAAATCTGCCACCATAAATTTCCGGCTCAAATCCTGACCAACAAGCCAACATTCCTCACAAGGTTCTCTGTCAGTCGCCGGAAAGTATGATACGTCTACCCTGACTGAATTCTTAAGTCGTCCATTAATACCTCTGGAAGGCTCCTGCTCATAGAAGGTAACCAGGAAAGACGGCTGTGCAAAGTTCTGCGGCACATCTTCAACGTACACCTTGCACGGCCTGACTGCCTTCAATCCAGCCGTAATATTCTTATATAGTTTTTCAATCATGCTTGCTCTGCACCGCCTTTACTTCTTTCTCGAACTCCTTCACCAGCTGCTTCTCGATGTATCCCCTGGTTTTTTCCAGCACGAACGTACCTTTGACAAACCCTTTTGTTGGGCCTCCTTTTTTCGTTACGATGCGATGGCCGTAATTCCAATAGGTGGAGTATTCCGCGGTATTTACCAGTTCAGTCTCTACTCCGGCCTTTGATTTCTTTGTAGGCAATTTGTGCCAGCTTTTTCGCAGGAATCCGCCTACTCCCGGATTTGATACTTTGAAGCTAACAACGGTCCCTGCATCGGGCCCGTTCTTGACGGTAAAGGTCACCGGATTCGGATGTTTTCCCACAGGCGAGTGTCGTTTCGCATAGGCAACACCATTGTTTACGGCCTTATTAAGTACCTTTTTATCAATCTGCTGGATATCGTCCACCATCGCCATCAGCTCCTTATGAAACTGATCAATAGCTTCCTTATTCCTGCGATAATTACTACTGCTCATACATTATCATCTCTCTTTATTTCACACTGCCACTGATAGGAATACGGGTGGCACTCTCCCAAATCAGCCTCGATGTTCTTTCCGGTTCTGAGTGTGATCAGCAGCTGATCTCCT
>NZ_JACOPB010000047.1:0-3526 GCF_014288005.1 Hungatella hominis | reverse complement strand
CTCATTCCCTTTTTTATCTTTTTTTGTATATTTCCGGAGCAGTCCATCATTTTCCTGCTGAGTGATTGGGCGGATCACGAATGGAACCGGTTTTCCATTTTCTTTGAATCGTTCAGATATAATCACCTCTTTATTTTCCGCTTGCTCCGGATGTAAAAACGCATTTAAGCTTCCCATGTTTAGCTCTCCTCTCAATCAAAAAGAGACGCTAGCTTTGCGTCTCTCAACTGTTTAACTTTTTCCATTTTTTCCAAGTCATGCTTGCTGGAACTTCTATATTTTTACCTGTTTTTGGATCTCTGGCGACCCTTATTTCACCTTCCTTGTCATCATCGTCAAAATACGGAACTGTCGTACAGCGGCACCCGCGGTGCAGCGGAGGCAAATTCTTGCCTATCACACTTCCCTTAATTTTAATGACCTTTCCGTCCATGTTTCCACAAACGGAGCATGTTTTATTATCTAATGTGGCAAGAAACGCTACTTTATCGAATCCGTCTCTTACCAAACCTTGAATATCGCACAAAGTCATGTATCTAGACTCAAGATAGTCAATTTCCAAATACACCTCTTTTTGTTTTTCTTTATCTGGACAGGCCCATTTTGATACTTTGTGAGGGTGCGCTCCTGTTAAAGCGCAGTAGACAGCATTATGCAACATTTCAGGATCCGCCTTCATCGTATAAAAATACTGTATGGTGGATTCTGTTTCTTCGCTCAGCCCTTGTTCAAGCTCCTCTTCCCAATCAAATCCTAAACTGGGCTTTCCACTCTCAACATTCCATTTGCAAATGATCCTATATGCTCCTTTAAAGTCCTTGCGCCTTAACGCCTTCATGGCCTCCTGATAGCAAGACTCGTCACTATCAACGACTACCGCCAGATCCTTATGCTTCAAAAAATCAAATAATCCCATTTCACCACCCCCCCTTCTTACCATCAATTATAATAGTTCCCGAGGCAAGTGTAAATGACTTATCTCATATTCTCCGGAAAGGCATAACTCTCCAATTCATCCACATCATCAAACGTGAAATCAGTATCTACGGTATTCAGATCTTCGCTGGAATCGTCCAAATAGGCCACCGGCGCCTTTGCCAGAATACAGTTTCTCATAACCACCACCCGGCGTCCCACAGTCGATGCAGGATCCTCATTCGTGGTCTGAATACTGATCTGCGGAACCTTGCCCTCTTTGATATACTGCTGATAGACCGCAAGTGCGGCTGGGCTTACGTTGTACATTGTCAGTGTACCTTTTCCCTCCGCTCCTACAACCTTATGCTGTGTCATACGATGCCCCAGGAGCCGCTTTGCAATCACCTTGAACTCGATGCTGGCATCTACTTTTGAGATCTCGAAAAAGTACCGGTTCTGGCCATCAATCGTGATAAAGGCGCTTCCTTCACTTCCTGTCACCAGATCTGTGAGTTTTGTATAATTTCCCATGTCATGTCCTCCTTACGACAGATTAACTGTGATGTATATCTTCTCCACGCTGTCAACCGGCTGTACCGCTGCTTCGATCACAACAGCATCCGAATCATTTCCCTTCGTGACCGTAATGTCGTCAGTCACAAAATTCTGAATTGCCCCCATCGTCTGAAGTGTAGCAAAATAGTCCACCAGAGACGCCTTCAGAAGAGATCTGCCTTCATCATTATTATTGACTTTCCCGACATAATTCGCTTCAAAGATCTTCGTGATATCGTTGGCGATATTGTCAACGGTCCGAATCACTCTGTTCTTCGTGAACATCTTTCCTTTGTCCACCGTAACCGTTGTAAGGGAGTTGATATCATATACTACAGATACATTCTGGGCAGTGTCTACTTTAAAAATAAACTTCCCTGCAGTAACGGCTGTCTCCATTTCTGATTTTGTCATTCTGGGTTTAACATCAATGGCCCCCGCATATACCATTCCTGTATTAGATGTAGTGATACTGGCACCGGCTGTAGCTCCTGCCACCCATGCAGTTACCTCTGCAGCCGTCAGTTCCTGATTCCCTTGCATGATGATGCCCTGAACAACATTTATGATCCCCTCACTGTCTGCCACATGATTCGCGAGCACCGCCTGGCACTTAACCCCCTCATCATCTCTCATAGCTTTGATCCATGTAGCGATGGCCGTTTTATTGGCTTCCTCTCCTTCCCCATCATAGGGATAGCAGAGAGTATTGAACTGCACGGTTTTAAGGGCTGCAAGGGCCGCAGTGACGTCAGCCGCTTTGTGACTTGCTTTGAGTTTATATACCAATACGGTTTTTGCCTTCTTCAGTGCTTCCGCAGCCAGCTTCTTATCCGAGGCCGTAGCTCCGTCTGGCCATGCCGCCTCCGTTGCTGTAATTGTATACATAGCGCCGTCAGTACCCACACTCATTTCCTGCAGGATAACAACGGTTCCGCGGTCCCCCGGTGTAATAGACAGCGGTTCATTCGTCCGGATATTGATATAGGCTCCGGGCAGTACCTTATTCTGGGATTCCCATGTTCCTGCCATGGCTTACTCCTCCTTTATGTCTGTGTTTTGTGATATTGTCTGCATTGCTGTGCTGTTGTTTTCCTGATATTCCCGGTAGTCAACATCGAAAAGGAAATGCAGGACACTATCCACAATCTTTAAGTTTCTATTTCTGATTTTGAAATCTGCCACTATAAATTCCCGGCTCAAATCCTGACTAACAAGCCAACATTCCTCATAAGGTTCTCTGTCAGTCGCCGGAAAGTATGATACGTCTACCCTGACTAAATTCTTAAGTCGGCCATTAATACCTCTGGAAGGCTCCTGCTCATAGAAGGTAACCAGGAAAGACGGCTGTGCAAAGTTCTGCGGCACATCTTCAACGTACACTTTGCACGGCCTGACTGCCTTCAATCCAGCCGTGATATTCTTATATAGTTTTTCAATCATGCTTGCTCTGCACCGCCTTTACTTCTTTCTCGAACTCCTTCACCAGCTGCTTCTCGATGTATCCCCTGGTTTTTTCCAGCACGAACGTACCTTTTACAAAACCTTTTGTCGGACCGCCTTTTTTCGTTACGATGCGATGGCCGTAATTCAAGTAAGATGCATAGTCCATTAAATTTATCATTTCTTTTTCAACTCCTGCCTTTGATTTCTTAGCAGGAAGTGCTTCCCATGCGGCTTTTAATTTCCCCCCAACACCCGGATCTGATACCTTAAAGCTAACAACGGTCCCTGCATCGGGCCCGTTCTTGACGGTAAAGGTCACCGGATTCAGATGCTTTCCCATAGGCGTGTGTCGTTTCGCATAGGCAACACCGTTGTTTACGGCCTTATTAAGTACCTTTTTATCAATCTGCTGGATATCGTCCACCATCGCCATCAGCTCCTTATGAAACTGATCAATAGCTGCCTTATTCCTGCGATAATTACTACTACTCATACATTATCATCTCTCTTTATTTCACACTGCCACTGATAGGAATACGGGTGGCACTCTCCCAAATCAGCCTCGATGTTCTTTCCGGTTCTGAGTGTGATCAGCAGCTGATCTCCT
>NZ_JACOPB010000046.1:0-3629 GCF_014288005.1 Hungatella hominis | reverse complement strand
GCAACAGCAGGGCTGTACGGAGGTGTGAACAAAGATTTCTATCGGTTTGATTCTTCGGTTTTATATGGTTATGCAGCGGGCGCGCAGGAGGGCAGCCCGGTCTTTAACTGGTCGGATATGGGACTTGGCACATCAGAGGTTCATCTTGGAGAATGCACGGACGGGCGTTTTGTGGTCCTGGCAGCCTCATCTAATCAGACTGAGGTATTATCGTATGAAATGGCGGTTCTGACCAAGGGGGCGGATGAGAGGGAGATTTTGAGTATGGTGAGCCTGAGCGCGACCCCCGGCCTTGTCCAGGCCGTATCTGATTTTAACAAAACAAACGACAGGTATAAGGTTGAGCTGACAGAGTATTTTCCGTATGCGCAGAATGTGACTGACGAGGAATGGGATAATGCCATTATAAATCTTAATACACGTATCATCTCCGGCGATATGCCGGATATCCTGGATATGAGTCATTTGTCTGTACAGATTTATCAAAGCAAAGGGCTTTTAGAAGATCTCTATCCATATATGGAACATGATCCGGAAATCAGGAAAGAGGATTACTTTGAAAATGTCTTTGAAGCTATCAGCCTGGATGGAAAGCTGCCCTATCTTACGGACGGAGCAGCCATATCCACTATGCTGGCCGGTGAAGATATTGTGGCTGGAAACGATGGCTGGACCATTCAGGAGCTGGAAAAGGTCCTTGATACTTACGGAGCCAATTCCATAAACAATCTGTCTGGTGCTTCCTTCCTGAAAATCATGCTTCAGACAGATGGCAGTTTTATTGACTGGAATTTGGGCAAATGCTCTTTTGATTCACCTGAATTTGTAAAAATGCTGGAATTTGCCGGCAAAATACAGGAAAGCAGCCAGAACAGCTTTGGAGGAACGGAGATGAGCGAAAGCTATGCAGCAGCCTATGAGACTGTGCTGAGCGTTTACCACATCACCCGGTACAGAAATTATTACAACGGGAATCTGAGATTTCTTGGACTTCCCGGAGGCGGCGGTGAGTACCACGTAATCAAACCGGAAGTGAAGGTTGGAATCTCCTCGTCCAGCTCCCGGAAGGAAGGGGCATGGGAATTTGTCAGAACACTATTGACAGAGGAGCATCAGATGTCATGTATGATGCTTCCGATTCATAAGAGGGCGTTTGATAAGATCACGCAGGCGGCGGTGGATGGAAAATCTGTCTGGACATGGATTTACGAAGACGGCAAGGCAACAAAAGAAGATGTGGAGCTGACAAAGCAGCTTTTAAACAGCGCAGCCTATGTGGAGAATGACAATCAGACACTGGAATCACTGATATTAGAGGAGGCCCGGGAATATTTTTCAGGGGCCAGGAGCGCCCTGGAAGCGGCTGAAAGAATTCAGAGCCGGGCCAGTCTTTATATCAATGAGCAAATGTGAAAATTTTTATGCAAAGGAAAGGAGCCAAAACTATGAAAAGACAGCTTATGAAAAGAGGAATGATGGGGATATATGCAGTTATCTGCGCGGGGATGCTTTTGGTTACCGGCTGTGCAGGTATAGAGACAAATACAAAAACGGAAACAGAAAGAATTGAAGCGACAGAGAGACAGGAAAGTAATCCTGTAATTACTGCCAGTAAGGAGGAGAAGGCGGAGGTCCCTGAAAAGCAGGAGGAAGCGGTCCAAAATGATTCGTCTCTGCAAATTCAGGATGATGCCGGGAATGGGGACTCAGATACAATGGATACGTTTGCAGATGCGAATGACATGATGAAGTCTGCTGATTTGAGCGGTACAGCCGGCGAATGCTCGGATACCGGGTGCGTGATTAATACATCGCCCTTTGCGGACGGCACTTCATCTTCAGGAGATGGGGGCAGCATGACGGTTACTTATACAGAAGACACGGTATTTCAAAAGGGAACCGTGAAATCGGATGGCAGCAGCTACTTTTTGGAGGACAGTGAAAAAGACAGGATAGGGGGCAGTGATTTTGTACTGTGTTTCGGGAAACAGCAGGCGGACGGTTCTTACCTGGCAGACAGAATCATTATGATTGTGTTCAATTAACCTGATAGGAGATGATACAGCTATGCGTTTACATATTGGGGAAAAAATAAGAGAACAAAAGGCCATGCTTATTTCCGGAAAGAAATACAGGCCCCTCATAGAAGACCGTGTACAGCGCATGGCTGTATATCTTATGATTGGATTTTTTGCATTCATGTTAGTATGCACAATTATTTCCCGTGTATCGTATTCCTTTACTACCGCCCATGTTTCGGTAGCTTCTATGGCAGGCAAAACGCTGATGAACAGGGCTGAATTGGAGGGGATTATCCATGCGTCAGCGGAGAAAGGGATTAGTCTTCCGGATGGCCTTAAGGCCGTTTCCGTCAATGCCGGGAAGGGCAAATCAGTAGAAAAAGGCGAGGCGTTGATAGAATTTGATGTTCCTGCCGCAGAAGAACGGATTAAGAAACTGGAAGAAGAAATCCGTATCCTTAATCTTAAATTGGATATTTCATCAAACAATGGCGGCAATGATGTGATTGAGGCACAGCGTACGCTGGAGGATGCCAAAAAGGCGTATGAGCGGATTGCTGCGAAGTATGCCAGGGCAGAGATGCGGCTGAAAGAAGATTATACAAAGCTTGAAGAAACACTGGCGGATGCGGAAAAGAATCTTATTAATAAGGCAGAAGCGCTTGTGAAGGAAGCGAGGGAAAACCTGCAAAATGTAAGGGAGGACGCGGAGGACGCCATCCGCGCCGCAGAACAGGCGCTGGATGAGGAATCAGAAAATCTTGATGATTCAGAGGATAGTTATCAGCAGGCATTAGAAGCGTATGAGCAGGCGAAAGATGAACTTAATATGGCAAATCAGAGAGTCAGCGAAATAAAGGAAGCGATTGCAGGGAAGCAGCCGGATGATGCCACGGATTATACGGAGGAGCTGAAGGAGGAACTTTCCATTGCGCAAAAGGCATTTAACCAGGCCAAAAAGGAACTTTCAAAAGCAGACTATAACTCATCGTCCTATGACAGGGCAGACGATAACCTGGATTCCATCAAGCGACGCTGGAAACGTAAAATTGATAAAGCCAAAGATGCTCTTTATAAAGCAGAAACAGTGCTGGAAGCAGTCAGGGAAGGAAAAGATTTTTCAACTGAGTCTGCAGTCAGTGAGGCCCAGGCTGCCATTGATACTGCAAGAGAAGCGTTAAACCGTGCCCGGCGTGAGTCAGAGGATAACCAATATTCTGAGGAGGAAGAACTTTATGCTGCGGGAAGGGCAGTTGAGACCGCGCAGGCAGCATTGGAAGATGCCCGGAGACAGGCTGAGGTATTGCAGAAGGAAGGTGAGATTGACAGAATTACCTGTGAATCTGAGCGGTCAGATAAAGAGAAATCGCGTGCTGCATTACAGGAAATTCTGGATAATGGGGGACGTCTTTTGGCTCCGGCCCCTGGAACGGTGGTGAGGACGCTGGAACGCGGGGATAAAACAAAGGAGGGGGAAGATGCAGTCATTCTTTCCTCTGCTGACAGAGGATTTGTTTTTGAAGGAAAACTGGATAAAGATTCAGCGCGCCGCTTTTCAGCCGGGGACAAGGGAGAGCTTCATTACAAATTGGATGGAAGCACACAAAA
>NZ_JACOPB010000045.1:0-3735 GCF_014288005.1 Hungatella hominis | reverse complement strand
TTCCTTAAACTATAGACGCCGGCCTGTTCCAGGCAAACCGCCCAGATACTGTTGTCCGGGGCAAAGCCAAAATCCAGAAGCGAAACCGAGGCGTCCAGCTCCAGATTCTGTTTCAAAAACTTACCGTCATCAATGTTCATTGCTGCCAGATAGGACGTGCCATCTTCCTCCAGACAGCACATATAGGCCATATCATCTTTGAGCAGAAGTCTTTCAATTCCTGTCACTGAGTCCGGAATATCAAAAAAGTCTGCAACATAGGAAGAATCCGGCTGCATGGCATCCATGCGGTTCCCACAGGCTGTTATGGTAAAAATCAGTTGTTCCCAGTATTGTAAAAATCCGTCTTAACTTCTTTCTCACAGCCACCTCCATACTCTAAAATTACCTCCTTTCATATAAAAATTGCCTGCTCTATCAGGCAGTTTAACTTCTCCATATGATAGCGTTTCCAGAGCTGCCCCGGTACGTCTACACCTGTGCTTTCACCAGCCGGAATCTGTCCAGAGAAACGGACCTCCGGTTCCAAGCCGAGGTAAACTTCCGGCTTGTCAAATGTGTTAAACATTGTTATATCCCTCCTGTACTCTTAGGGTGTATTCCATACGTTTCTTTGAAAGCCCGTGTAAAATTCGCGTGGCTTGTAATGTCATAGTCCAGGGCAACGTCAAGTATTCTCTGTTCGGTATTACCCAGATTTTCAATCACCTTTGCCAGGCGGCGGAGCTTCACATATTCCTGAACCGGTTTCTTTACCAGCCGCTTGAATAAACGTTGAAAATAGAAAGGGGACAGGCCGGCGATATTTGCCAGTTCTTCCGTATAAATTTCTCAATACGCTTTTCCAGGAAATCACACTGTGCTATACTAAACATGATATCACTTTTTCAATGCCTGTTTGATAATTTCCCCGCCAATCTCTTTCACCCGGTTCGAGTTTCATAATCCTGATTCCCATATAAAACCTTATGAAGCGCCGTGACGTTGGCCTCCATTGTTTTAGGGATCACACACCCCCACTTCCCAGATTTTCAAGAGTGACCGTCTTATGTACAGCAGAAAAGCCCTCGGAAGCCGCAATACTATAGCTCCCGGCATTCTTTCCCAGCTCCTAATAATCCTCCATGTCTATGCTGTTTGCAACCTGGGGCAACACAGTCTCCAGAAGGCGGTTAATTGTTAGCAATTCTGCCTGCTTCAGTTTCTCCGAATACCGCGAATAGGCAGTTTCTTGCTGTAATCGGGACAGAATCAGGCCATAATTTATATGCGCATCATAACACATTGCTTTATGTGCAGCTTTTCCCATAGTGCCCTTTTTTAATTAAATCAGTCATTGCATTCAACCGCTGTCTTACGCAGACGTCTATGTGGATAGGCTGGAAAACATACGCTTCCTCGACTTTGGATTTTATTTATCAATTTTAACGTCTGAATATCATCTAAAACAGGCGGGCCCGGTCAATGTCCGGTACCCGCCTTGTTCTATTTTAATTTGACCGTGGACATGGACGTCTATTCCATCTTCCGTCTTCAAATCCTACCGTATACCCATCGTTAAAACCCTCTCTGTATGCCCAGCGTCTTTCATTCGCACAAGGATCCCAATTGTCGCCCCAATTACCGCCCCAATTGTTTCCTCCACCAGTACTGCACCACCATGGACAGCAGCAACAGCAACCGCAACCGCAGATATTACTATTACTATTACTATTACCACAGCATCTGCAACAGCATCTGCAACAACATCTACAACAACATCTACAGCAACACATTCTTTACTCCTCCTTTTAATATAGGTTTGTACTATACTATATGGGACGAATAGACAAGGTGTTACTTCTTAATATCATTTATATTATAAGCAATCTTAATTCGACCTTTTTCGTCATAATGTATCGTTTTTTTCGCCTTGTTTTCTCTTGGACCTCCATTTTTTGCCATATAAGGTTACTATTGCGATAATATTTCAGGAGGGATTAGTAGGAAATACGAAAGAGAAACCAGTAATCTGCTTCGATGCCTTGGGAGCAATAATTCCTATAAGGGATTCCGCTATACATCCTACGGAGTCGGTCTAGACATTCATGATCCAGAATTACTAACCTACATATCGAAAGGGCTGTATGTAGAGATAGCCAGCAAATTTCATACATCCATTTACCATATCGTGAACCAATTCAAACGGACATGTAAATTCACTGCGAATTTTCAAAATGCTCACCACCTTTTTAATGTATTATATAATCGTCTGATTCCCCGCCTGTTCTATCAGGTCGATTGAAATGATAGATGTATTAAAATCGCTAAGATGCTGTGACAGAGATTTTGGATGATGCTGATGGGATTTCAATAATGAAAGCAGTGCGTCCATTACTGCTTTCAGCCCTTATCTGTCCGCCATGCAGTACAATAATATTTTTTGCAATAGCGAGCCCCAGGCCGGAGCCTCCTGTTTCGCTTAATCTCGCATTGCTTAAACGGCAGAATTTATCAAAAATCACATTGAGCTTATCCTCCGGAATTTCCCCATCATTTTCAAATCGAATCACAGTCCATGCTGAAAGCTCTATGGCTGAGACTTTGATAACGCTGTTTTCCGCACTATAAGAAATGGCATTTTTCAGGATATTATTAAACACTCTGGCCAGCTTATCAGAGTCTCCATATACAGATATGTCCTCATCCACATGATTCTCTATGATTTTTCCGCATGCATTCAACTGCGGATACAACTCATCTGAAATCTGAGCAATCATATAGAAAAGATCAACCTTTGCCTTATGAAGCGGAAGAGATTCGGAATGGCTGCGGGTAATCTCAAAAAACTCATTCACCAGGGTCCTGAGCCGGTTCGCCTTTTCCCATGCAGTATGGATATATTTTGCTTTCTCCTCATCGGGCATATCCGGTGTTTCATCTAAAAGGCTGAGATATCCTATCACAGATGTCAGTGGGGTCTTGATATCATGAGCCAGATATACCACCAGATCATTCTTCTGCTGCTCCGCCCTCTTAGCCTTATCCGCCCGTTCTGCAAGTGTCCGCTTTACATCGGCCAGTTTATGCTCCACACTCTCCAGTTCCGGAGACAGGGAAATCGCTGCCCTTTCCTCCATAAGCTTGTCAATCCCTGTTACTACCTCATCGAAATATCTTTTATATGTGTCCAACAGCATGTGGAACAACAAAAAAACAAATATGATTATGACTAACGCAAGAATAAACTGCATATTGACAGTCACTAGCTTGAAATATAACAAATCAGCTTCCATCTCACTGATTGAAAGACTACGTGCAAACCACCTAACAATCGCATCTGCCAAGTGTCCACGTGTCAGCATCCGCAGTCCAAAGACTGCAGCAACTGCTCCCACTGTAATCCATAATCCTCGGATAAACGTAATACGGCCGAGTTTTGAATAATTGTACTTTGCTTTTTTAAATTTCACCAATTTTATATCCTACCCCCCAAACCGTTTTTATATATCTGGGATTTTCCCCGGTATCCTTCATCTTCTCACGTAGATGGCGGATGTGTACGGTAATTGTATTGTTACTCTTGGTATAATATTCTTCCTGCCAGACTTCATGGAATAATTCTTCGGCACTGACAACACTGCACCTGCGCTCTAAAAGAATCCTTAATATGGAAAATTCCGTTGGAGTCAGTGACAGCGCCTCTCCATTAAGCCGGCATTCATACGTCTTAATGTTCATTGTCAATCCGGCATA
>NZ_JACOPB010000044.1:0-3179 GCF_014288005.1 Hungatella hominis | reverse complement strand
CAACCTAAACCAACTTGGTTAAGCCCTCGACCTATTAGTGACAGTCAGCTGCACATGTTGCCATGCTTCCACCTCTGCCCTATCTACCTCGTCGTCTTCAAGGGGTCTTACTCTTGCGATGGGATATCTCATCTTGAGGGGGGCTTCACGCTTAGATGCCTTCAGCGTTTATCCCTTCCCGACTTGGCTACCCGGCCATGGGTTTGATACCCAACCGGTACACCAGAGGTCAGTCCATCCCGGTCCTCTCGTACTAAGGACAGCTCCTCTCAAATATCCTACGCCCACGCCGGATAGGGACCGAACTGTCTCACGACGTTCTGAACCCAGCTCGCGTACCGCTTTAATGGGCGAACAGCCCAACCCTTGGGACCTACTTCAGCCCCAGGATGCGATGAGCCGACATCGAGGTGCCAAACCACTCCGTCGATGTGAACTCTTGGGAGTGATAAGCCTGTTATCCCCAGGGTAGCTTTTATCCGTTGAGCGATGGCAATCCCACTTTATACCACCGGATCACTAAGTCCTACTTTCGTACCTGCTCGACCCGTCAGTCTCGCAGTCAAGCTCCCTTATGCCTTTGCACTCTTCGAATGGTTTCCGTCCATTCTGAGGGAACCTTTGAGCGCCTCCGATACTCTTTCGGAGGCGACCGCCCCAGTCAAACTCCCCACCTGACATTGTCCCCCGGCCAGGTCATGGCCGCAGGTTAGAAACCCAATATCGCAAGGGTGGTATCCCAACAATGGCTCCGGTAAGACTGGCGTCCTGCCTTCACTGCCTCCCACCTATCCTGTACATGCGACACCGAATCCCAGTATCAAGCTGGAGTAAAGCTCCATGGGGTCTTTCCGTCCTGGCGCAGGTAACCAGCATCTTCACTGGTACTTCAATTTCACCGGGTGCATTGTCGAGACAGCGCTCAAATCATTACGCCTTTCGTGCGGGTCGGAACTTACCCGACAAGGAATTTCGCTACCTTAGGACCGTTATAGTTACGGCCGCCGTTTACTGGGGCTTAAATTCAAAGCTTCGGATTGCTCCTAACCTCTCCTCTTAACCTTCCAGCACCGGGCAGGCGTCAGCCCATATACCTCACCTTTCGGTTTTGCATAGACCTGTGTTTTTGCTAAACAGTTGCTTGAGCCTATTCTCTGCGGCCCACTCTCGTGGGCACCCCTTATCCCGAAGTTACGGGGTCATTTTGCCGAGTTCCTTAACAATGCTTCTCCCGCCGGCCTTAGGATTCTCTCCTCATCCACCTGTGTCGGTTTACGGTACGGGCACGTATTACACAATAGCGGCTTTTCTTGACAGCCCCTATACCAACTTCCCTACTTTTGTTCGGTACGCTTAACGCTTTCCTGTTGTTAAACGGATTTTCCAGTCTAACCAGTCCGGCGCTTGCCCCGGTCTTTTCATTCCCGGGTTTGGCTTCGGTTCTGTGTCCCCACAGTTCTGATAATACGCGGTACAGGAATTTCAACCTGTTGTCCATCGACTACGTCTTTCGACCTCGCCTTAGGCCCCGACTTACCCAGAGCAGATCAGCTTTACTCTGGAAACCTTAGATATTCGGCCTGGAGGATTCCCACCTCCATCTCGCTACTCATTCCGGCATTCTCTCTTCTTAACACTCCACGCCTCCTTACGATAACGCTTCTTCGCAGTTAAGAATGCTCCTCTACCAATTGACTTACGTCAATTCCTAAGCTTCGGTGTTGTGTTTCAGCCCCGGACATTTTCGGCGCAGGACCTCTCGACTAGTGAGCTATTACGCACTCTTTGAATGTGTGGCTGCTTCTGAGCCAACATCCTAGTTGTCTTTGAAATCCCACATCCTTTTCCACTTAACACACACTTTGGGACCTTAGCTGTAGGTCTGGGCTCTTTCCCTTTTGACTACCCAACTTATCTCGTGCAGTCTGACTCCCGTACATCATTTATGCGGCATTCGGAGTTTGATATCTCTTGGTAAGCTTTGACGCCCCCTTAAGAATTCAGTGCTCTACCTCCGCTAAACTAATACGAGGCTAGCCCTAAAGCTATTTCGAGGAGAACCAGCTATCTCCGGGTTCGATTGGAATTTCTCCCCTACCCACACCTCATCGCCACCCTTTTCAACGGATGTGCGTTCGGTCCTCCATTTCCTTTTACGGAAACTTCAACCTGGACATGGGTAGATCACCCGGTTTCGGGTCTGCCTGAACTGACTTATTCGCCCTATTAAGACTTGGTTTCCCTTCGGCTCCACACCTTCAGTGCTTAACCTTGCCAGTCCCGGCAACTCGCCGGACCGTTCTACAAAAAGTACGCGGTTCCACCTAAAATGTGGTTCCACAGCTTGTAAACACAGGGTTTCAGGTTCTTTTTCACTCCCCTCCCGGGGTCCTTTTCACCTTTCCTTCACAGTACTATGCGCTATCGGTCACTAAGGAGTATTTAGCCTTGGGGGGTGGTCCCCCCGAATTCCCACAAGGTTTCTCGTGTCTCGTGGTACTTTGGAATCTGCTCGCTCTCTTCTGGTTTCACATACGGGGCTTTCACCCTCTGTGGCCGGTCTTTCCAGGGCCGTTCTGTTACCATACGAGTCACTTATTGCAGTCCATAACCCCGGCATGCACGCACGCCGGTTTAGGCTCCTTCCATTTCGCTCGCCGCTACTTTGGAAATCGAGTTTTCTTTCTTTTCCTCCGCCTACTTAGATGTTTCAGTTCAGCGGGTTCCCAACGTATGGCTATGGATTCACCATACGCCGACTGAGGTTTGCTCAGCCAGGTTTCCCCATTCAGATATCTCCGGATCAAAGGATATTTGCTCCTCCCCGAAGCTTTTCGCAGCTTATCACGTCTTTCATCGGCTCTTAGTGCCAAGGCATCCACCCTGCGCTCTTTATAGCTTAACCAGTTCGATTTTCGCACCATCCCCTGACTGTTAAGGAGGGGGCTTACCCTGTTAAGGGTGCGGGCTACTCGTCTAAGATTCATAGCGTTGAATCTCTGGTCTTAGGTTTGTTATCACTGTACGTTACAGTAATAACGAGTTTATAATTTTTTCGGTTATATCTGTTACGATATAACACCTCGGATGTCTTGATTTACTCTTTCTCGGGATCGAAATCCCTTAAAAGAATCTATCTAGATATATTCAATATGTGGTTTTCAAGGTACATGCTGCGC
>NZ_JACOPB010000042.1:0-5517 GCF_014288005.1 Hungatella hominis | reverse complement strand
GCCCGTTAAAATTTACTATACACTCCATTTTTCCGTATTGTATTTTTACATTCCCAATCTGGAGTTTATTGTATTGAGCAATTATAGCGCTACTATCAAGTTTGTTCGCTAAATCACTATTTAACTGAGTATACAGATCCATCAGCGCCTTTCCCTGAGCAGCCGAGAGCGGCAATTTCGCATTATTGGTCACGCAGTTGTTTACGATCTGGCCGATCAGACATGCGCCCTTAAACGCTGCTTTCATGTTACTTAATATTGTGGACAATTTCCCTTTACTTTTAATGTTATTGATTGCTGTCGCAGCATCTGGGGCCGTCGTACTGCCAGAGTAATCCTCAAAAGTGGGAGTATCTAAATTTTTGAGTGCGGTATCAGCCTTATCCCAGTTGTTGTTCTGATCCTGAACTGAGTAGAAATCGCTCTCATCTGGTTTCTTGAAATTATAATTTGTCGTATTAGTTGCCATTTGGTAACTCTCCTTTCGATAATTCATTGTGTGTCAGCTGTGCCAGCTCAGTGTGCTGATAGGCTTGCAGTTCCTGAATTCTATTTTTAAGATGACCGCCACGAATCCTTTCGTGGGTATATGCCGCCAACTCTGCATGACTAAAAGTTCCAACTGCTCCATAGGTATTAAAAATATACTCGTACAGTACCTTCAAATGAGCCGGCACGGCCTCTTCTATCGTCTGTTTGATATCTGACATATTCCCAGGTATGCCCGATGTACCCGTGAAACGGACAGTAATTGTATACGAAGGAAAATTCTCCACGATATCAACAGCCGCGTTTGTAAAGCTTTCCGCAATATTCTGGATCAGGGAAGTCGTGGTAGTTCCGGCCCCGGATATCTTCGCCTTAATGCGTTCCCGGCGATACCGATCAGATTTAGCGGCATCAGGGATCAAGCCAAGTAAGTGTTCATACCGTGTGAGTGCATCCAAGGCAGATCCCGCAAAACAGTTATCGATAGTCTTATACATTTTCGTATCAAGGCCATCTGTCTGTTCTGCCAGAATACTTTGCAGCATCTTCATAGTTTCATTTTCGGAATAGTAATCCGGAAGCAGCTTAATTAGCTCCATACATCCTCACCTCCGAAAAATCTACGGTTCCTATAACCGGAATGGCCTTATCAGCAATAATTACATTTGCCATGGCCCCATTCAATTTTAAGTTATCATAGTCCTGTACCCCCTCCGTGGCCAGGAGCAGGCTCCCGATCCTTGCATAACTGACACGATAGTCTGTAAATACCAGACCTTTCAGGTATATTTCCAGGGCTGCCTTAAATGCCCGCAGCACATCATCTTTGACTTTGCTGCCGTCCAGGGTAACATCAGCCACGACGTTGACAGCTATGGAAGACGGGCTGTCGATCGTGACATTCGCTCCGATGGGGCGGACCGTTTCCATATAAGCCGATACTGCGCTTTCCAGAGATGTGTCTATATTTTTATCATTGTCCACAATCAGGACTGTCACGGTACCGGGACCATTGTCCAGTGGAAACACCCTGGCATCTCCGACACCCGGCACATCTAAAGCCCATAACTTATAGTGGTATGCATTTCCTGATGTGGCTGGCAGCTGCACTTTTTGCAGGAATCTCTCCCGCAGAGCCCCATCCGTCTCCTCGTCAGCTCCTGCTGTTATGAGGTCAGTCAGTTCTGCGGTCACTCCCGTTATATTTGATATCGGCTGCACGGATCCCGAATACTGGTTTCCAATGTCACCCGGAGTTTCACACTGAGCCTCGTACTCCGTACCAGACGCCAGTTCCCTTGTGACAGTATAGACCAGGGAGTTTAGCCCCCAGCGGCTGCCAATCGAAACTGCTCCTGTTGTTATCATTTTTCGCACTGCAGCGCTGGCCGGTTTCCTCGTCACACCATATGCAGCTACTGCCCTGTCAAGATACTCGCCGACTGCGGTATCCGGAAAGACCAGATCCAGATAGTTTTCCAATTGGAAATTCTGCTGTGCCAGAAAGTACGCACAAGGTGCCAGAGCGTCATATATGATACTTCCCTCCCTCTTATCCACGTTACTCGGTACTCTGTCCAGCATGGCCTGTAACAGCTCCTCATATGTCATACAGGTACCTCCATTTCTATTTCGATATTCCCATAAATACTGAAGACATTAAAAGAGCACTGGCACGTGTCACCAGTAAAAGAAAAGCTGAACCCATCAACCTCCTGTATCCTGTCGTCACGCAACAGTGCTTCCTGTATCATTCTCTTCATTTCTGCCCGTACATAGGGCTGCTCCTCTCCGATCAGCTCTTTCCATGCAATTCCATAACTGAAACTGTATATGGGGTACTCATACTGTTCGGTATCAATTACCTTATAAATAGCCTGTTTTAATGCTTCCAGATCGTCTACATACCCTTCTATCTTACAGGTCGATACTTTATAAGTCTTTCCTTCAAAAGTCCGTTCCTGGAGTACTATGCCGGTTGTAAGTTTCATGTTAACCTCCTGTCTGATATGGCTTCCCGATGATCTCCAGAATATAATACTCCCGGCCACCGTCGTTGCGAAGAAGTCTGACTTTATCACCGGCAGCTATCTTCGATACCATATTCCCGGTTATCATGCTCATGGGGATCGGAAGGTTCCCGACCATAACGGCGTTCCCTTTGTACTCCCCGATTACTACCGCAGCCACCTTCCGGTTGTTCAGATAATTGTTTACTATCGTTTTTATGACATTAAATAGTTCGTTCGCTCCATTCCTGTCATTCACCGGCCATCACCTCAACTTTCATCGTGTGAACCGGCAGGAAATCGTGGGTAACCTTTTTCACGATCAGCCTGTGGCCCAGTCCAATCTCATCTATGCTTCCATAGATGCTGTTTCCGGCACGCACCCGGAGATCTCCCAGACATTCCAGCTTCAGCGTTTCCTTCTCGTGGTTGTACAGCTTCAGAAGACTGTTCGCCCGTTCCTGTGCTTTTGCCGCATTATCAATTCCAGAAGCCGATGTTTCGAAATACTGGAGCAGCCCGTACCGGTTTATGGATTCCTGATCGGCTGCGGCACCTACATCCATTTTCTTGCTTTCCTCATCTTTCCAGCCTACCTTGATCCGGTTATAAAAATCATCATCAATAGACTTCTCCCAGCTGTAGCCGGTACACAGGCTCCGGTCTCCCAATACAAGCGGAAGCTGCAAATTTCGCATATTCCAGAGACATATGGATCCATACTCATCACGAACGCAATACATCTCCTGTGTCGCAATCAGCGTATCAGAGATGGCCTGCGTCACTTCATCAAGCCATGTTTTATCCGAATCTGCAATGGTCGGTAACACATATCCCGGTTCCTCCAGTGTACCGGGTTTCAGAGACAAAAAGGTGCACATATTCTGTACCAGGTTCTTCAGCGTCCCATTTTCCAACACAATGATCTCCTTTGCTTTTGCATACCGCAGCTGGTCATAGGCTTTAACCTTAATAATTCCAGATTCGTCGCCGGATACCTTAAAAACAGATCCAAAAAAGATGCCATCAGCCTGATCGTTATCAGTCAGGCGAACAACATCTCCGTTTTGCAATATAAGATCATCATTGATATACGAGATATCCATGCTGCTGGATCCATCATTCAGCGCATCGGACCACGATATCTCTGTACACATGCCCGATATATCGTAAATATATCCTCCTGTTTCGACTAATACTTCCATATACACCTCCTATGCCGGAATTGTAAATACCTGCCCGGGATAGATCAGGTTCGCATTTTTAATATCTGGATTAGCTGACATAATCTTCAGATATTGGGAGCCATTGCCATAATACTTCTTAGCTATCCCCCACAATGTATCTCCCGACTGTACTGTGTGTGTTTTATTTGCAGTTACCGCAGGATTCTCAGCAAGCGGCGTTTCCTCCTGTTTTACCGTAGCATCAGGAGTCTGGATAGCTACATACCTTTTTCCGGCCCCTTTATACTCCATGAGTGTCAATGATGTGTACTTATCCCCTTCTTCTCCTGCTTTTTCCACTACCTCTACACTCTTTACCAGCACCTTGACGCTGATATCATCTGAAATATCATTCGATGCAATGAACCGGATCGGCTTCTTATTCTTCTGAGCCTTCCGGAACATCTTCTCGTAATAGTCTGCTTCAGCCTCTGTGCCCGGCTCCATGTAATTAACGTCCTGACTGGGAAATTCAGCCTCAAAGCTGAACTCCTCCAACGCACAGTAGGAAGGGATAGAAACCTGCCCTTCCTCCAACACCTGATACGTTTCGATATTAAGTTCTCTTGATCTCTTAATCTCCTCCGGATTGACCGGAAGCTTATACTTCTTGCTGCCATATTTGAAATATACTGAGTATGACATTAAGCCGGCACCCCCTCTGGAGCAGTTGCAATCATTTCTTTGAGCTGTTCAGATACATGACTCATGATGTTGTCGGTATCTGCCTCTTTGGTGATCGGACCGTTGAATTCCACCTTGATATTTGGTGCAAGCGTATTTTGGGAGATGCGGGCAATATAATCACGTTCTGCAAGCCTGCGCATCCATTCGATATCCTCTTCATTCTCGACCTTCACCGCGCCACCTTTTCCGGTTCCTTTCACAGTTGCCGGATTACCAGTAGTGGCAAACTGGCTGTAGTCGATACCACCTGCATTAGGGTCAATTTCCAAAGCACTTCCAAAATCCCATTTGTCAATGAAATCCCCAACACCCTTTCCTTTTTCTCCCCATGCTTCTGCTGTGGCGGCGATATCTTTCGTATCCATCCGCATATCGTCCAAAGATACGTAATCATCAGCTTTAAAGCTGTCTCCCCATGACTTTAGTTTAGTTGAAAATCCTCCGACTGCTCCCGCCAAATTAGAACCGAATACTCCGTCGATTGCCGTTGCAATATCCTTGATAATGGTAAGAACGCTAGTAGCCATTCCGATAAATAAATTAACGATTGCCTGTATAGGATGGTGAAATACATTTGCCAAAAATTCAGCAAATGATATGAATAAATTCCACAGGCTGGATATAATGTTATACCCTGTTCCGTAAAATGCTCCAAGTAATCCACCGATAAAGCTAAATATATCCGCAAAGGTTACTCCAGTAGACGTCAGGGCTAAAACAATAGCCCCCAGAGTAGCGATAATCAAAATCAACGGCCAGTGTGCCGCAAGAGTAGCTCCAGCTGCTACAAGCATCTGCCCAGCCCATAAGCCTGCCATAATAATAGCAACCGCAAAAAAAGTTCTTACAATGGGATCACCTCGAATAAATGCATCAATCAGCCAGTTGGCTCCCTCTGCAATCGCCGCAATACCTTCATTCAATGCAGCCAGAAGTGTCTGCGCTCCACTGCTATTCAGCAGGGTATTTAGCTTTTCCATTGTGGGGCCGAAAGCCTCCAATGCGTTATTTGCCATAAGCTGCCCGACATCGGCAAAAGTCATTGGCATTTCTGCAAATTTGTCATTAATATCGTCAGCAGCCGTAAACATTGCATTCTTAATAAT
>NZ_JACOPB010000041.1:0-6150 GCF_014288005.1 Hungatella hominis | reverse complement strand
CTGCTGAGAGGGAGGCTTATTTGGTTTATGCGTTTATTCTATATTGAGCACAATAAAAATTGAATTAAATAGTTATACATACCTCATTCTGAACAATCAATGCGTTATAGTAATTTAGCAATAAAACATATATCACCTACATTTAAAGCTGGATACTCCGCCGAAGGTAACCGTGGGTATATTACAATTTCAGGAAAAACAGTTACGCTAAATCTCGGTGTGTATTCAGACGTAGGTTTTGGAGCAGGTGATGTAGTTGCTTCGATACCAGTTGAATATGCACCATCTTTAGCCTTTGCAGCGGGATGTTATATAGGCTCGGATATCTACAAAATGGAATCTGTGGGGTACGCTTACGTTAACACTCTGGGAGAAATAGCAATCGGTGATAGTAACTTCACGAAACGAAAAATCGCACGGCTTGTAGTATCATACCAGATTGCTTAATAAATAATCATTAAATGATCATTTACTCCCATACTGTCCATGAACCTCCTACATATCGTCTGGTTGCAACTTTAGATGTACCAATAACAAACTGCCTGCCTAATGGAGTGCCATTATTATTATCATAAATACCTAGTATTACCCCCCAGCCCGCTCCATTTGCAATATTTGATAGGCTTAAATATGGCACTGCAGTCCAACCGGATACTTTAAAATGATTATTGGGATTATCCAGAAAAGATGGAGGTAAGTACTTAAACGTATATAGTAGTGTGTTAGCACTTGTTATGTTATCTAAATTACTATTGAGCACAGTATATAAGTCCATCAGCTCCTTGCCCTGAGCGGCCGAGAGAGGCAATTTCGAGTTATTAGTTACGCAGTTGTTGACAATCTGGCCGATCAGGCATACCCCTTTAAAAGCTGCTTTCATGTTACTTAATATTGTGGACAATTTCCCTTTACTTTTAATGTTATTGATTGCTGTCGCAGCATCTGGGACCGTGGTACTGCCAGAGTAATCCTCAAAAGTGGGAGTATCTAAATTTTTGAGTGCGGTATCAGCCTTATCCCAGTTGTTATTCTGATCCTGAACCGAGTAGAAATCACTTTCATCCGGTTTTTTGAAATTATAGTTTGCCGTATTAGTTGCCATTTGGTAACTCTCCTTTCGATAATTCATTGTGTGTCAGCTGTGCCAGCTCGGCATGCTGATAGGCTTGCAGTTCCTGGATTCTATTTTTAAGATGACCGCCACGAATCCTTTCGTGGGTATATGCCGCCAACTCTGCATGACTAAAAGTTCCAACTGCTCCATAGGTATTAAAAATATATTCGTACAGTACCTTCAAATGAGCCGGCACTGCCTCTTCTATCGTCTGTTTGATATCTGACATATTCCCGGGTATGCCCGATGTACCCGTGAAACGGACAGTAATTGTATACGAAGGAAAATTCTCCACGATATCAACAGCTGCGCTTGTGAAGCTTTCTGCTATGTTCTGGATCAGCGAAGCTGTGGTTGTTCCAGCTCCGGATATCTTCGCCTTAATTCTTTCCCGGCGGTATCGGTCTGATTTAGAGGAGTCTGGAATCAGCTCCAGCAACTGTTCAAACCTCGTAAGCGTATCCGAGGCAGATCCTACAAAACAGTTGTCGATAGTCTTATACATTCCTGTATTCAGACTGTCCACCTGATCTGACAAAATACTTTGCAGCGTCTTCATAGTTTCATTTTCGGAATAGTAGTCCGGAAGCAGTTTAATTAACTCCATAAGTCCTCACCCCCGAGAAGTCTACGGTTCCCATAACCGGAATGGCCTTATCAGCAATAATTACATTTGCCATGGCCCCATTCAATTTTAAGTTATCATAGTCCTGCACCCCCTCCGTGGCCAGGAGCAGGCTCCCGATCCTTGCATAACTGACACGATAGTCTGTAAATACCAGACCTTTCAGGTATATTTCCAGGGCTGCCTTAAATGCCCGCAGCACATCATCTTTGGCTTTGCTGCCGTCCAGGGTAACATCAGCCACGACGTTGACAGCCATGGGAGACGGGCTGTCGATCGTAACATCAGCTCCGATGGGGCGGACCGTTTCCATATAAGCCGACACTGCGCTTTCCAGAGATGTGTCTATATTTTTATCGTTGTCCACAATTAGGACTGTCACGGTACCAGGACCATTGTCCAGTGGAAACACCCTGGCATCTCCGACACCTGGCACATCTAAAGCCCATAACTTATAGTGGTATGCATTTCCTGATGTGGCTGGCAACTGCACTTTTTGCAGGAATCTCTCCCGCAGGGCTCCGTCCGTCTCCTCGTCAGCTCCTGCTGATATGATGTCAGTCAGTTCCGCGGTCACTCCCGTTATATTTGATATCGGCTGCACGGATCCTGAATACTGGTTTCCAATGTCACCCGGAGTTTCGCACTCAGCCTCGTACTCCGTACCAGACGCCAGTTCCCTTGTGACAGTATAGACCAGGGAGTTTAGCCCCCAGCGGCTGCCGATCGGAACTGCTCCTGTTGTTATCATTTTTCGCACTGCAGCGCTGGCCGTTTTCCTCGTTACACCGAATGCAGCTACTGCCCTGTCAAGATACTCGCCGACTGCGGTATCCGGAAAGACCAGATCCAGATAGTTTTCCAATTGGAAATTCTGCTGTGCCAGAAAGTACGCACACGGTGCCAGCGCATCATAAATAACGCTTCCTTCCCGCTTATCCACGCTGCCGGGTACTTTATTCAGCATGGCCTGCAGCAATTCTTCATACGTCATACAGGCACCTCCGTTTCTATTTCAATATCTCCATAAATACTGAAGACATTAAAAGAGCATTGGCACGTGTCCCCAGTAAAAGAAAAGCTGAATCCATCAACTTCCCGTATCCTGTCGTCACGCAACAATGCTTCCTGTATCATTCTCTTCATTTCTGCCCGTACATAGGGCTGCTCCTCTCCGATCAGTTCTTTCCATGCAATTCCATAACTGAAACTGTATACGGGGTACTCATACTGTTCGGTATCAAGTACCTTATAAATAGCCTGCTTTAATGCTTCCAGATCGTCTACGTACCCTTCTATCTTACAGGGCAATACTTTATAAGTCTTCCCTTCAAAGGTCTGTTCCCGGAGCACCATACCGGTTGTAAGTTCCATGTTATCCTCCTATCTGATATGGTTTCCCAATGATTTCCAGAATATAGTACTCCCGGCCGCCATCGTTACGGAGCAGCCGCACCTTGTCGCCACTGGCCAGTCTGGTTTTCATGTTCCCTGTTACCATGCTCATAGGAACTGGAAGATCTCCGACCATAACAGCACCCCCTTTGTACTCCCCGATCACTACCGCAGTCACCTTCCGGTTATTCAGGTAATTGTTTACTATCGTTTTTATGACATTAAACAGCTCGTTCGCTCCATTCCTGTCACTCACCAGCCATCACCTCAACTTTCATAGTGTGAACCGGCAGGAAATCGTGTGTAACCTTTTTCACGATCAGCCTGTGGCCCAGTCCAATCTCATTTATGCTTCCGTAGATGCTGTTTCCGGCACGCACCCGGAGATCTCCCAGGCATTCCAGTTTCAATGTTTCTTTCTCATGGTTATACAGTTTAAGAAGATTGTTCGCCCGCTCCTGTGCTTTTGCCGCATTATCAATCCCGGAAGCTGATGTTTCGAAATATTGGAGAAGGCCATACCGGTTTATGGATTCCTGATCAGCAGCGGCACCCACGTCCATTTTCTTGCTATTTTCATCTTTCCAGCCTACCTTGATCCGGTTGTAAAAATCATCATCAATGGATTTCTCCCAGCTGTAACCGGTGCACAAGCTCCGGTCTCCCAATACAAGCGGAAGCTGCAAATTTCGCATATTCCAGAGACATACAGATCCATACTCATCACGGACGCAATACATCTCCTGTGTCGCAATCAGCGTATCAGAGATGGCCTGCGTCACTTCATCAAGCCATGTTTTATCCGAATCTGCAACGGTCGGTAATACATATCCCGGTTCCTCCAGCGTACCGGGGTTCAGAGACAAAAAGGTGCACATATTCTGTACCAGGTTCTTCAGTGTCCCATTTTCCAGCACAATAATCTCCTTTGCTTTCGCATACCGTAGCTGGTCATAGACTTTAACCTTAATAATTCCGGATTCGTCGCCGGATACCTTAAAAACAGTTCCAAAAAAGATGCCATCAGCCTGATCGTTATCAGTCAGGCGAACAACATCTCCGTTTTGCAATATAAGATCATCATTGATATACGAGATATCCATGCTGCTGGATCCATCATTAAGAATATCCGACCAGGATATTTCCGTACACATGCCTGATATGTCGTATATATATCCTCCTGTTTCGACTAATACTTCCATATACACCTCCTATGATGGGATAGTGAATACCTGGCCCGGATAGATCAGGTTTGGATTCTTGATGCTGGGATTTGCTGACACAATTTTTTGATACTGGCTGCCATTCCCATAATACTTCTTAGCTATCCCCCACAGCGTATCTCCTGACTGTACTGTATGTGTTTTATTTGCAGTTACAGCTGGGTTCTCAGCAAGAGGCGTTTCTTCCTGTTTTACCGTAGCATCAGGAGTCTGGATAGCTACATACCTTTTTCCGGCCCCTTTATACTCTGTGAGTGTCAACGATATGTACTTATCCCCTTCTTCTCCTGCTTTTTCCACTACCTCTACACTCTTTACCAGTACCTTGACGCTGATATCATCTGAAATATCATTCGATGCAATGAACCGGATCGGCTTCTTATTCTTCTGAGCCTTCCGGAACATCTTCTCATAATAATCTGCATCAGCCTCTGCGCCCGGCTCCATATAATTGACGTCCTGACTGGGAAACTCTGCCTCAAAGCTATATTCTTCAAGTGAACAGTAAGAAGGGATGGAAACCTGTCCTTCCTCCAGCACCTGATACGTCTCGATATTAAGTTCTCTTGATCTCTTAATCTCCTCCGGATTGACCGGAAGCTTATATTTCTTGCTGCCATATTTGAAATATACTGAGTATGACATTAGGCCGGCACCCCCTCTGGAGCAGTTGCAATCATTTCTTTGAGCTGTTCAGATACATGACTCATAATGTTATCGGTATCTGCCTCTTTGGTGATCGGACCGCTGAATTCCACCTTGATATTTGGCGCAAGCGTATTTTGGGAGATGCGGGCAATATAATCGCGCTCTGCAAGCTTTCGCATCCACTCGATATCCTCTTCGTTTTCAACCTTTACTGCACCATTCTTTCCTTTACCCTTCACAGTTGCAGGACTTCCGTCTGTAGCAAACTGGCTGTAATCAATTCCTCCAGCATTTGGATCGATTGCTAAGGCGCTTCCAAAATCCCATTTGTCAATGAAATCCCCAACACCCTTTCCTTTTTCACTCCAATTATCCGCGGTCGACACAATATCTTTTGTATCCATGCGAAGATCGTCCAAAGATATATAATCATCAGACTTAAAACTGTCTCCCCAAGCCTGTATTTTATCCATAAATCCCCCAACTGCTCCAGCAAGATTTGAACCGAATACATCGTCTATGGCTTTTGCAATACTCTGGATAATTGATAATACACTGGTTGCCATATTAACAAAGAGGTTAACAACTGCGGCTAACGGGTCGTTAAATACATTCGCCAGGAACTCTGCGAATGAAACAAAAATGTTCCATAAATTCGCTACAATATTGTACCCTGTCGCATAAAAAGCCCCAAGCAGACCACCAATAAAACCAAATATATCAGCAAATGTAGCCCCTGTGGAAATTAAAGCTAAAACAATTG
Source organism: Hungatella hominis (assembly GCF_014288005.1). Lineage (NCBI taxonomy): Bacteria > Bacillati > Bacillota > Clostridia > Lachnospirales > Lachnospiraceae > Hungatella > Hungatella hominis. Next base: position 382 of record NZ_JACOPB010000041.1, on the reverse strand, counting down.
CCCCTAATGTTGCTATAATTAAAATTAACGGCCAGTTTGCAGCAAGAGTAGCTCCAGCTGCTACAAGCATCTGACCGGCCCATAAGCCTGCCATAATAATAGCAACCGCAAAAAAAGTTCTTACAATGGGATCACCTCGAATAAATGCATCAATCAGCCAGTTGGCTCCCTCCGCAATTGCTGCAATACCTTCATTCAATGCAGCCAGAAGTGTCTGCGCTCCACTGCTATTCAGCAGGGTATTTAGCTTTTCCATTGTGGGACCGAAAGCCTCCAATGCGTTATTTGCCATAAGCTGCCCGACATCGGCAAAAGTCATTGGCATTTCTGCAAATTTGTCATTAATATCGTCAGCAGCCGTAAACATTGCATTCTTAATAAT
>NZ_JACOPB010000040.1:0-6302 GCF_014288005.1 Hungatella hominis | reverse complement strand
GAAATTCCGGAGGATAAGCTCAATGTGATTTTTGATAAATTCTGCCGTTTAAGCAATGCGAGATTAAGTGAAACTGGAGGCTCCGGCCTCGGACTTGCTATTGCAAAAAATATTATTGTGATGCATGGCGGACAGATAAAGGCTGAAAGCAGTAATGGTCACACTGCTTTCATCATTGAAATCCCATCAGCTTCATCTAAAATCTCAGTCACAGCATCTTAGAGATTTCCTGATGAAAAGCGCATTGTGTGAAAAGCCCGGCAAATAATAAGATGTTATAATGTGAACATCAAATATAGGAGGTACAACAATGTACGCATGGGAAGCAATCGAACAATCCTTGACTTTTATCGAGGAACACTTAACAGAAGATATTTATACGGAAGATCTGGCCAATATCGTGGGCCTGTCCCCTTTCTACTTTCAGCGTTTGTTCAAGCGGCTGGTAAATAAACCGGTTCAGGAATATGTGAAACTCCGCCGCCTGGCAAAGGTGATTGAAAATCTGGGTAATACCGAACAGAGAATACTTGACACTGCCCTTAACTATGGCTTTACAAGCCATGCGAATTTTACGCGGGCCTTCAAGGAGACGTATGGAATCACACCTGAAGAGTACAGAAGGGATTTACCAATGCTTAACACATTTGACAAGCCGGAAGTTTCCATGAATTATGTCTTAGTAGACGAAGGGATTCCGTTGGTGGTAGGAAATATCGTCTTGGAAATCCAGAGAAAAACGTTGGCGGAACCAGAAATTTATCTCGGCTTGGAAACGGAAGTTTGTATTTCTGAACAAATTCCGGTTGGTGAAAGCACAGGTGTGGACGTGCCGGGACAGCTTTGGAAACGCTATCATATGGAGAAGGCGTCAATCGCAGCAGATTTCGATACAAATGTAGAAATGGGGATGTCCCATACGGAAGATACGAATCAAGGCTTTTTTACGTATTTTGCAGGTGGTCTTGTTCAAAATATCCCGTGTAATCAGCAGGAGGACTTTGTAAGCAGAAAACTCCCGGCAGGAGAATACATCGTTTGCAGAATCGAAGCAGAAAATTTTGAGGATTTGGTAACGGATGCCTTGAATCAGGGCGGAAAATACCTTTTCGGTACATGGCTGCCGCATCACAACTTAACAACGGAGCCTTTCTCAGCAGAAAAGTATTATCGTGACTTAAAAGATATGGCTTGTATGGAAATTTGGGTCAAGCCCTTACAGTTGGAAAATAAAAGATAGGAGGATATTGGGATGGATTGGAATATGCTTTATACAAACGGCCATGCTCCATCTCTGAGGCAAATAGCAGAGTATATTGACAATCCGTTATGGGCAGAGTTTGACAGCCGTATCCGGTCCACTTACCGGATTGAGCCTTACATGGATCACAGCCGCTGTTCCATGCAGCCAGGCTGGAATATTAAATACAAGAAGAGTGGGAAATCTCTTTGTACCTGTTATCCAATGCAAGGTTATTTTATCGCTCTTGTGGTTATAGGAAGCAGTGAACTTACAGAGGCAGGGTTATTAATGCCGTTATTCTCTGACTATGTGCAGACAGTATTCAGAGATGCAAAAACTGGTAATGGACAGAAATGGCTGATGTTAGAAGTACGGGATAAGGAGATTATGGATAATGTTTTTGAACTGATAAATCTTAGAAAGAAGAGTTAAATAAATAATATTCAAATGAGCGGAGCGGCTTTTTGGCGGCTCCGCTGACTTTTGTCTGAATTGATACTTCAGAGTGATAGCAACTGGTTGGTTTCAATATCCCTGTCACAGCGCCTTAGGAATGTCTTAATCATTCATTTATTATTCCATAGAAAATCAATTATCTCAAATTAAAAAACTGCCTGTTCATCAATGGTATGCTTAAACTGCCTGATAGAACAGGCAATATTTATATGAAAGGAGGTAATTTTAGAGTATGGAGGTGGCTATGAGAAAGAAGATAAGACGGATTATTACAATTCTGGGAACAGCAGCAATGATTTTTACCGTAACAGCCTGTGGGAACCGCATGGATACTATGCAGCCTGCTGCTTCCTATGTTGCAGACTTTTTTGATATTCCAGACACCGTGACAGGAATCGAAAGACTTCTGCTCAAAGATGATATGGCCTATATGTGCTGCCTGGAGGAGGATGGTTCGTCCTATTTGGCAGCAATGGACATTGATGACGGCAAGTTTTTGAAACAGGATCTGGATGTGGATGCTTCTGTCTCGCTTCTGGATTTTGGCTTTGCCCCGGATAACAGTATCTGGGCGGTTTGCCTGGAGAAGGCAGGCGGTTATAGTTTGAGGAAATTTGACAACAGTGGTTCACAGGTCCAATCGGTTGACCTGGCAGGTGTGATGGACACCCCGGTCATATCGGCAGTTGGAAGAGATTTAAACCTTAGCATTGATATAGAGGGGAATATCTGTGTGGCTGCAAAAGGTGGAAATACGTTGGTCTATCTATTCGACAATAACGGCCGTTTCTTATTTTCTCTTGATTATGACGGTAATCTTATGACAACCACAACGACTGCCGGAGGACAGATTGGTATTTGTGCGACTTCGTCAGACCGTATGAACTATGACCTGCTGACAGTGGACATGGAGAGGCAGGAGTGGAGTAAAGATAAAATCTATCTGGGAGCAACAACAGGACTGTATGGAGGCGTGAACAAAGATTTCTATCGGTTTGATTCTTCCGTTTTGTATGGGTATGCTGCTGGCGCACAGGAGGGCATCCCTGTCCTTAACTGGTCGGATATGGGACTTGGCACATCAGAAGTTCATCTTGGAGAATGCACGGATGGGCGTTTTGTGGTCCTGGCAGCCTCATCCAATCAGACTGAGGTACTGTCATATGAAATGACGGTGCTAACCAAGGGGGTGGATGAGAGAGAACTTTTGAGTATGGTGAGCCTGACTGCGACTCCTGGCCTTGTACAGGCCGTATCCGATTTTAACAAAACAAACGACAGGTATAAGGTTGAGCTGACAGAGTATTTTCCGTACGCACAAAATGTTTCCAACGAGGAATGGGATAATGCCATTTTGAATCTTAATACGCGGATCATCTCTGGTGATATGCCGGATATCCTGGATATGAGTAATTTGTCTGTACAGATTTATCAAAGCAAGGGGCTCCTGGAAGACCTTTATCGATATATGGAAAATGATCCGGAAATCCGGACAGAGGATTATTTTGAAAATGTCTTTGAAGCTATCAGCCTGGATGGAAAGTTACCTTATCTTACAGACGGAGCAGCCATATCCACTATGCTGGCTGGCGCGGATGTTGTGGAGGGAAACAATGGCTGGACCATTCAGGATCTGGAAAAGGTCCTTGATACTTACGGAGCCAATTCCATAAACAATCTGTCTGGTGCTTCCTTCCTGAAAATCATGCTTCAGACAGATGGCAGTTTTATTGACTGGAACCTGGGCAAGTGCTCTTTTGATTCACCTGAATTTGTAAAAATGCTGGAATTTGCCGGTAAAATACAGGGAAGCAGCCAGAACGGCTTTGGAGGAACGGAGATGAGTGATTCCTATGCAGCAGCCTATGAAGCAGTGCTGAGCGTTTATCACATCACCAAGTACAGAAATTACTACAACGGGAACCTGAAGTTTCTTGGACTTCCCGGAGACGGCGGTGAATACCATGCAATTAAACCTGAAGTGAAGGTTGGAATCTCCTCGTCCAGCCCTCGGAAGGAAGGGGCATGGGAATTCGTCAGAACACTATTGACAGAGGACCACCAGATGTCCTGTATGATGCTTCCGATTCATCGGAAGGCATTTGATAAAGTCACGCAGGCGGCGGTGGAAGGAAAATCTATCTGGACATGGATTTACGAAGATGGTAAGGCAACAAAAGAAGATGCGGAGCTGACAAAGCAGCTTTTAAACAGTGCAGCCTATGTGGAGAATGACAATCAGACACTGGAAGCCCTGATATTGGAAGAGGCCGGGGAATATTTTTCAGGGGCAAGGAGCGCCCGGGAAACGGCTGAAAGAATTCAGAGCCGGGCCAGTCTTTATATCAACGAGCAAATGTAAAATTTTTATATGCAATGGAAAGGATTCAAAATTATGAAAAGACAGCTTAAGAAAAGACAGTTTATGAAAAGAGGAATGATGGGGATATATGCAGCTATCTGCGCGGGGATGCTTTTGGCTACCGGATGTGCAGGTACGGAGCCAAATGCAAAAACGGAAACAGAAAGAATTGAAGCGACAGAGAGACAGGAAAGTAATCCTGTAAATACTGTCAGTAAGGAGGAGAAGGTGGAAGTCCCCGAAAAGCAGGAGGAAGCGGTCCAAAATGATTCGCTTCTGCAAATTCAGGATGATGTCGGGAACGGGGACTCAGATACAATGGATACGTTTGCAGATGCGAACGACATGATGAAGTCAGCTGATTTGAGCGGCACAGCCGGAGAATGCTCGGATACCGGGTGCGTGATTAATACATCACCCTTTGCGGATGGCACGTCATCTTCCGGAGATGGAGGCAGTATAACGGTTACTTATTCAGAAAACACAGTATTTCAAAAGGGAACCGTGAAATCAGATGGCAGCAGCTATTCTTTGGAGGGCAGTGAAAAAGACGGGATAGGAGATAACGATTTTGTACTGTGTTTTGGAAAGCAGCAGGCAGACGGCTCTTACCTGGCAGACAGAATCATTAAGATTGTATTCAATTAACCTGATAGGAGATGATACTGCTATGCGTTTACATATTGGGGAAAAAATCAAACAGCAAAAGGCCATGCTTATTTCCGGAAAGAAATACAGGCCCCTTATAGAAGAACGTGTACAGCGCATGGCTGTATATCTTATGATTGGATTTTTTGCATTTATGTTTGTATGCACAATTATTTCCCGTGCATCCCATTCTTTTACAACTGCCCATGTTGCAGTGTCTTCCATGACAAGCAAAACGTTAATGAACAGGGCTGAAATGGAAGGGATTATCCATGCGGCTGCAGAAAAGGGGATTAGCCTTCCGGATGGCCTTAAGGTCGTGTCCGTCAATGCAGGGGAGGGCAAACCGGTAGACAGAGGTGAAATACTGATAGAATTTGATATACCTTCCGTAGAAGAACAGATTAAGAAGCTGGAAGAAGAAATCCATATCCTTAACCTGAGAATCGATCTTTCAGCAGACAATGGCGGCAATGATGTGATTGAGGCACAGCGTAAGCTTGCAGATGCCCAGAAGGCGTATGAGCGCATTGCTGCGAAGTATGACAGGACAGAGATGCGGCTGAAAGAAGATTATACAAAGCTTGAAGAAACACTGGCAGATGCGGAAAAGAATCTTATTAATAAGGCAGAAGCGCTTGTGAAGGAAGCGAGGGAAAACCTGCAAAATGTAAGGGAGGACGCGGAGGACGCCATCCGTGCCGCAGAACAGGCGCTGGATGAGGAATCAGTAAATCTTGATGATTCAGAGGATGGTTATCAGCAGGCATTAGAAACGTATGAGCAAGCGAAAGAGGAACTTAATATGGCAAATCAGAGAGTCAGCGAAATAAAGGAAGCGATTGCAGGGAAGCAGCCGGACGATGCCACGGATTATACGGAGGAGCTGAAGGCTGCGGAAGAAGAACTTTCCACTGCACAAAAGGTATTTAACCAGGCAAAAAAGGAACTTTCAAAAGCAGACTATACCTCATCGTCCTATGACAGGGCAGACGATAACCTGGATTCCATCAAGAGACGCTGGAAACGTAAAATTGATAAAGCCAAAGATGCTCTTTATAAAGCAGAAACAGTGCTGGAAGCAGTCAGGGAAGGAAAAGATTTTTCAACTGAGTCTGCAGTCAGTGAGGCCCAGGCTGCCATTGATACTGCAAGAGAAGCGTTAAACCGTGCCCGGCGTGAGTCGGAGGATAACCAGTATTCTGAGGAGGAAGAACTTTATGCTGCGGGAAGGGCAGTTGAGACCGCGCAGGCAGCATTGGAAGATGCCCGGAGACAGGCTGATGTATTGCAGAAAGAAGGTGAGATTGGCAGAATTACCTGTGAATCTGAGCGGTCAGATAAAGAGAAATCGCGTGCTGCATTGCAGGAAATTTTGGATAATGGGGGATGCCTTTTGGCTCCGGCCCCTGGAACCGTGGTGAGGACGCTGGAACGTGGGGATAAAACAAAGAAGGAGGAAGATGCAGTCATACTTTCCTCTGCTGACAGAGGATTTGTTTTTGAAGGAAAACTGGATAAAGATTCAGCGCGCCGCTTTTCAGCCGGGGACAAGGGAGAGCTTCATTACAAATTGGATGGAAGCACACAAAA
>NZ_JACOPB010000039.1:0-7587 GCF_014288005.1 Hungatella hominis | reverse complement strand
CGGCTTTTGAAACTATCACGGCGGTTATCCGGGAGCTGGAATATCATCAGTCGTTTGTGATTGGAAAAGATGGCGTGATTGCTCCAGATGCAGCGTATCTTTAATCCACAAAACTGATAATTTCCGAACGAAGGGAGGAGATCCGATGATAAAACAAATGGACGAGATGGTATCCGGCCTAAAAGCCACGCGGCGCAGGGCCGGCCGGATTGCAAAGTACTGGGGTAAGGGCATGGTGAAGATTGTGATCGCGGTCACACTGCCGATATGGCTGATTCCGTATCTGATATGGAGGAAACGCCATGGATAGAAAAGAAGAACATGCAATGGCCCTTCAGGCGGCGCGGGCCAGGGCGGCTAAGCAGGAATACATACTGAAAGGACCCAGACCAGAGACACACAGCGCGACGATGCCGGCATACTGTTACACGGCAGCGTGTTCGGATCCGAAGTTGAGGGAGCCGATCTGGAAGCGGTACAGACGTCAGTCGAGTATCCGAGCTGCAAAGGTTGAGAAGATCTGCCTGATCTGCCGGAAGCGTTGGCCGGCGGGGTGCAGGCGGAAGAACTGTGATTGTGAGGGGCAGGGGCATTTGTATGCGATTGGAGCTTATAATCATCCGAGGATAGGAGGTGGAGCCGGTGGACATAAAAATAACCAGAAAATTGCTGGACGAATACCGGGAAATAAAAAGAAAGCGGATAATTCCACTTCTCGAATTGGAACTTGAGGAAATGAAGCAGGGTGACAATGGATTTGGGAATAGTACAGTATTTGATTATCGGGATGGTTATCCGAGGCCGCAGAGTGTTGTGGGATTCGATTGGGATCTTTACGAACACCGGGAGAAGGCGCTGGCAGTCAAAAAGGCTAAGGTGCAAGCGGTCGAGAAATGGATCAGCGTAATTGAAGACGGACAGACGCGGTGTGTATTTAAAATGTATTATACCGATGGAATGAAGTGGGAGAAGATAGCTGCAAAGACTGGATACAGCAAGAGCCCAGACTATCCGAGAAAAATGATAAGGGATACATATTTAGATAAGTGTAAAATTAAATAAAGTTATCCGTACTATCCGCACAATCCGTGAGATAATACAATTAGGCCAAAGGGCGATAACCCAACGGCCCCTCCCCCAATTGACGGCCGCCGGCTTTCATCGGTCGGTGGCTGATTTATCCTTCATAATTCATGTTTCCTCCTAAGAAGCACCTGTCGCAAGATGGGTGTTTTCTTTTGACATATTTTGGTGTATGATGGAGAAAAAAAGGAGTACTGATTATGTTCTATCATGGGAATGATATTAATTCAGAATGTGTCAACGGTTATAATGTTGTAAGTAATTTAGAATGCGATATAAATAAAGGCATTAAAGTTTATAATGGAGAAAATGAAATTGCACATATAGATATACGTATGATTGATAAAGATGTAATAAAGATTGCTGAAATTGGTGTTAGTGAAAACAATCGAAGAAATGGGATAGGTAAATATTTAATAGCACAAGTATTGTTTTGGGCGGAAAGAAATGGCATTGAAAGTATACAGATAAAGCCGGATACATATCGAAGTGTGGAAGTAGCTAAGTTAGCAAAATGTATGAATCAAGAACAATTAGAAGCCTTTTACAACAAATTTAGTTTTATTTCAAAAGATAAAACTACTAGAAAACTGACAATTATTTAATAACCCTAAAGAGATGGCCCCGGCTGTCTCTTTTCTTATACCCAAAAACGAAACGAATGAGAGGTGGTGGTGATGGCAAGGCCGAGAAGCCCGAACAGGGACAAAGCCTGTGAATTATGGCTGAAAAGTGGAAAGAAACGTCCACTGAAAGATATAGCGGCGGAGCTGAAAGTATCAGAGGAACAGATCCGCAAATGGAAGAATCAGGATAAGTGGGCTAAAGTAACGTTACCTAATGCGAAAAGTAACGTTACCAATCGTAAAGGCGGGCAGCCGGGGAATAAGAATGCTGTCGGCCACGGCGGCACCGGACCGCCGGGAAACAAGAATGCAGTCACTACGGGAGAGTTTGAAACTCTCTTTTTTGATACCTTGGAAGACGACGAGAGGCTGCTGATCGGCATGATCCAGCCAGATAAAGAGAAACTGCTTCTTCAAGAGATCCAGCTCCTGACAGTCCGGGAGCGCCGGATGCTGAAACGAATTGAAGATTTACGGGATTGCGATTTCACGACAGTTAAAAAGAAAAAGGGAACAGAAAAAGATAAATGGACAGATTTAAAAGAGGATCAGGCAGTCCTGGGGCAGATCCAGTCCATTGAAGATGCATTGACCCGTGTTCAGGGCCGAAAGCAACGAGCAATTGAGTCCCTGCATAAATTCGGTTTTGATGATGCACGCCTGGAAATTGAACTTATGAAGGTGGAGCTGGCAACTCTGAAAATTGGAGGCCAGGAAGCAGGGCAGGAAGATGATGGGTTCCTGGCAGCACTGAATACAGAAGCCGAAAGTCTTTGGGAGGCAGGAGCCGATGACAATTAAAGAGCATATTGCCAGTATGAAGGAGAAACTGGCTCGGCTGAAAGAAAAGCGGGGAATTCTCACAAAAGTACAGACTTTCAAGTTCCAGCCATTTTCACAGAGACAGAAACAGATTCTTACCTGGTGGCTGCCTGACAGCCCGGTGAAGGATTATGACGGTATTATCGCCGATGGCGCTATCCGGTCGGGTAAAACCGTCTGCATGTCCCTGTCCTTTATATTCTGGGCGATGAGCACATATAACGGTCAGAACTTTGCCATGTGCGGCAAGACCATTGGCTCCTTCCGGCGTAACGTTCTCTTTTGGCTGAAACTGATGCTAAAAAGTCGTGGATATCGGGTATCAGATCATCGGGCTGATAATCTGGTGGAAATCAGCCGCGGCCAGATAACGAACTACTTTTATATCTTTGGTGGCAAGGATGAGCGCAGCCAGGACCTGATTCAGGGTATCACACTGGCCGGCCTCTTCTGCGATGAGGTGGCCCTGATGCCGGAGTCCTTTGTCAACCAGGCAACCGGCCGGTGCTCGGTTACTGGTTCGAAGTACTGGTTTAACTGCAATCCGGACGGCCCATATCACTGGTTCAAGGTCAACTGGATTGATAAGGCCATCGGTTATCTTGGTAAGGAAAAAGTGGCAAAAATCCGGGAAGACGCAGCTAAGACAGGGGCTGATCCGGCGCTCAAGAAACTGCTGTATGTCCATTTTACGATGGATGACAATCTGAGTTTATCGGAGGAGATTAAGGCCAGATACCGCAGTATGTATACCGGGGTATTCTTCAAGCGGTATATCATGGGCCTGTGGGCAATGGCCGAGGGCATTATCTATGATATGTTCGACCCTGCCCGAAATGCAACGGACGCAGAAGCGCTGGCGGTGTCCTATAAGGCAAAGACAGGACATGATTTCTGGACAGATGAGCGGTACGTCAGCTGCGATTACGGAACCCAGAACCCTACGGCCTTCTTGTTGTGGAATAAGGCTGCCGATAAGAAATGGTACTGCCGGCGGGAATATTACTACTCAGGCCGCGACAAGGGGAGGCAGAAGACGGATAAGGAGTTCTCCGATGACCTGACAGCCTGGCTTGACGGTATTGCAATTAAGGCAGTTATTCTGGATCCGGCAGCTGCCAGCTTTAAGGCTCAGCTGGAGAAGGACGGTTATAAAGTAAAAAAAGCAAAAAATGATGTTTTGGACGGAATCCGGTTCGTGGCCACGCTGCTGCTTCAGGGTTCCATTTTTATTGATTCCTCCTGTGACAACCTGATTAAGGAATTTGCTTCCTACATCTGGGATGCGAAAGCCGGGGAGCGCGGAGAGGATAAACCAGTAAAGGAACACGACCATGCATTAGATGCTCTGCGGTATTTCTGCATGAGCATAATTAAGAATCGAACAGGGATACGAATTATGAAATAGAGGTGAGAAAAATGGAAATGGAAGTTGTAAAAAAATTGATTAAGAAGTATACGGCGGGGCATGGTGCTTTTCTTGCCGAGGCCGATACTGCGGATCGGTATTACCGGAATCAGACGGATATCTTGCTGGAGCCGCTTAAGAAAAGAGAAGCAGAGCAAGGGGAGAACCCGCTGCGGAATGCAGATAACAGGATCCCCCTCAACTTCCACGGTCTCCTGGTCAATCAGAAGGCGTCCTATATGTTTACGGCACCACCTTTGTTCGATCTGGGTGATAAAGCATCTAATAAAGCATTGACGGCATTTCTGGGGGATAAGTATGCTAAGACTTGCAAGGATCTCTGTGTAGAGGCTTCCAACGCTTCTGTGGCATGGCTACACCTATGGAAGGACAAAGCGAGCGGGCAGTATAAGTATGCCATAGTGCCATCAGGACAGGTGATTCCAGTGTGGAGTAATAATCTGGAGAGAGAGCTTAAAGGAGCATTACGCTGCTATCACGATATCACAGACGACGGACAAGAACTGGACGTCTACGAATACTGGAATGATACGATCTGTCAGGCGTACGCAATTGAAGCTGGGGGCGTAATTGACACCGGGCTGATGCCGTACAATTCGTTTACACTGATCGACACGGCAGGAAACAGCAACCTGGTTAACGAGTTTAAGCATGATGTCGGTGAGGTTCCTTTCTTCCCATTCTTCAACAACAACATTGACACGGGCGATCTGGACAACATCAAGCCACTGATCGACGTGTACTGCAAGGTGTTCAGCGGTTTCGTCAATGACCTAGAAGATATTCAGGAAGTTATTTTTGTGCTTACCAACTATGGTGGCGACGATCTGGGCCAGTTCCTCCGGGAACTGAAGGACTACAAAGCAATTCAGATCGAGAATGAAGGCGGGGAGGACAAGTCGGGAGTTTCCACCCTAACGATTGAGCTGCCGGTGGAGGCCCGCAAGGAGCTGCTGGCTACGACCCGGAAATGTATTTTTGAACAGGGGCAGGGTATTGATCCGGACCCGCAGAATTTTGGTAACAGCTCAGGCGTGGCCCTGGGCTTTTTATATTCCCTCCTGGAGCTTAAATCAGGCCTGATGGAGACAGAATTTAAACTGGGCTTTGGCCGGTTTATCCGGTGCGTCTGCCGGTTACTGAATATCAAGATCAAAGACGACACAATCGTTCAGACATGGACACGTACCAGTGTCAAGAATGATCTGGAGCTCTCCCAAATTGCCCAGCAGTCAAGGGGAGTGATCTCTGATGAGACTATCGTATCAAAACACCCGTGGGTCGAGGATCCGGAAAAAGAAATGGATATCCTCAATAAGCAGAAGGAAGTAGAAACAGAGGCCCACCGGGAGATCTCCGAGATGTTCCCTTCTGCGGATCCGGACGAAAAGGCCCCAGGTGGCAAGGGCGGTGATGAGTAATGGGCTATTGGCAGACACGACAAGAAGCCATATACAAAGCGGGAGAGATGCAGGTAAACCAATACTATGCAAAACTGGAGAAAGCCTTTAATCAGACGCGCCGCGAACTGCAGAAGACCATAGAAGCTTTCTACTTCGAATACGCGGAAGAGAATGGCCTTTCTTATGCAGCGGCACAACGCCAGTTATCTATGGCAGAGATAGGTAATCTGCGGGACTTTATTGATTTGGCCATGGAAAACATCGGGAAGTATAATCAGACTGTCAACAACATGTCTATCAAGGCCAGAATCACACGGTATCAGGCGCTTGAAACACAGGTGGACGCTATGCTCCGTCAGTTGTATGCGGTTGATTACCAGGCTGCGGCAGAGCAGACCATGAAGGAGGTCTATAAGGATACCTATTACCGAACATGGTATAGCATCGATCAGTACCATGGCTTTCACGCTGCATTCGCCCAGGTAGATCCACACGCGGTGGAGAAGCTGCTGGAGTACCCTTTCAACGGCGCCAGTTTTTCCAGCCGGCTCTGGAAACAGAAGGATCATCTTAAGACCCAACTCATGGAATCGCTCACAACCATGATGGTCCAGGGGAAGAGTCCGCAGGCCCTGACCAATGACTTTGCCAAAAAGATGAATGCTAAAAAGTTCGATGCTTACCGGCTGCTCCATACAGAGAGTTCGTTCCTGATGAGCGAGGCCACCCATGCCGGGTACAAGGAGGACGGCGTAGAGAAATACCAGATTCTGGCTACGCTGGACAGTAAGACCTGTGATATCTGCGGCGATAAGGACGGTAAGATTTATGAGGTGGGAAAAGAGATTACTGGCGAAAACATGCCGCCGTTCCACTGCTTCTGCCGTTGTACTGACGTGCCTTATTATGACGATGATGATCTGTCCGGTGAGTTACGGGTGGCCAGGGATCCCGAGACGGGGAAGACTGTGGAGGTTCCGGCTGATATGACGTATAGAGAATGGAAACAGAAGTATGCAGAAGACAAAACAGTAGGAAAACAGGAAAAAACAGAGTATCTGGTCAGAAATAACAAAGCGGCTGGAAATACAACAAGGGAAAGATTGACAGCCAATGAGGCGATTGCATCAGTTCCACCAAAGGTACAGAAGCAGATCCACTCAGGCACGGTTATTGATGTCGGCCAGATTGGCTCTAGCCAGTATGACTATACTCGTGATATACTGTATGTGGCAAAAGGAGCGGAAACAGAAGATGTTGTTCATGAAATAGGGCATTTGGTAGAGAATAAGATGATGAACTTCGAGAAAATATCTCAGATCAGGAAAAAGATAATAGGCGAAGTTGATATTTGGGATATAAAAACGGAGACCTATTATGATAATGAGGGAAATCCAGTCGATATATTTCTATTGGAAAAAGATGGGCTTGTATCTCCGTATCAAGGGAGGATATATGCCGAAACGGTATGGGACGCATTTGATAGCGAGGGTAACTTTCGTGATGAATTGATGATGGAGTTTGTGTCAGAGCCGTTCCGGGAATATATTGCAAATCCAGAAATGGTTAAAAGCAAATGTCCAGAGCTCTATGATTTAATTGAGGAGGCGGTGAAATGAATCTGAAAGAAGAATTGTTAAAAATCACCACATATGAGGAGTTTGACCGACGCAGAGAAGAATTTCGCGGATTAAAGATGGATGAAGATGTAAAGAACCATCTTTCCAAGATTTTTCCAAAGTGTTATGTAGGGAAGGAAGAACTCTATAAGACGCAGCCACAGCCAGGGAAAAAGAAAATCATAGGCCGTTGAGTAAAGAGTGCCAGGGTTATAGATACCCTGGTATTTTTATGTCTGAAGGGAGGAACAATGGTAAACATGTTTGAAATCAAATTGTCAGATGGAGAAAAAATTATTATAAAAAGCGAACGGGATGCAGTCGCATTGGCTGATTGGATAGGTGATTGTTGCCAAAATTATATAGAGTTTATATGCGCAACACAACAAAACGATAAGCCCATTATTCTGAGAGTCAGCGAGATAAGTACCATTACTGAGATATAAACACACAGGAATCTCCTGGGTGTTATTTTTTCGCCTTTTTTGGTATCCCAGGCGCAAAAGAGGGAGACATCACCGGCCACGACCGGGATAACAAGTGAAGATGAATCGAAAGGAGCAAGGGATCATGAAGAAAGAAGAGTTAGTAGCAAAGGGATTATC
>NZ_JACOPB010000038.1:0-8852 GCF_014288005.1 Hungatella hominis | reverse complement strand
GCGGCTATATCCGGTAAACTGCTCCAGCTCCGATACAGTCATACCAAACAGCCCAGCCACACTCTTTAAATCTGCCATGACAAAACCTCCTTATTTGTCAAGTCTTAGTTCGGTAAATATTAATTTACCACTACAGTTTCACCGCAGGCCGGACACTCAATCTGCTGCTCATACTCATTCATGCCGGTCTGGACAGTTTTCACGTCGCATTCTTCATATTCCAGCAGCGTTCCGCATATCTCACAGATTAGCCGGCGCTTCTGGCCATACTTAATTATCTTCACCATTGCTTTCCATCTCCCGGATTCGCCTCAGATTCATATGGTACAAATTCGCTGCACGCAGTCCCAATCCGCAATACAAACGTTCAAGCTCCTGTTCATCGTCCGTAATGCACATTCGATTTCTACAGCCTTCGAGCATATCAGCTTCATTCAATATCTGATTTCTAAAATTCTTTCCCTTTTCGTCCATGTTCTTTTCCTTCCTGATCTACAATACAGCTGCCAGCACCGCAGCAAACCTCAGGGCCACTCCGCCGTCGATACAGATGCCGATCAGCACGAACATGACAGCGGCCTGGGCGGTATCAATCAGCCACTTTCTCATTCTTGCCCTCCTGCAGCTTTTTCAGATATGTCGATACAGTTGCCTCGCTGACCTTCAGTTCATCGGCAATCGCCGTACCCGTCCAACCAGCCTTATGCAATGCCACGATCTTTCCGACATCTACCTTCTTTGGAGCAGTCCGTGGCTTCTTAGTCTCCTGCTTTACCGTCCTCTCCTTTGTTCCAGCATCAGCCGCCTTCTTTTCCATAACCAGAAGATGGCAGCCTTTCAGCCATTCCCCCAGTTCTGAAATAATAAAATCATTCTCGACCATATCCAATGTTCTGGGCTGCAGAACTATAACATCATTACCTTTGTCCAATTCCTGCAACGCTTCCCGCAGAGTTAACTCTCCTCTGATTCTCCGCTCCATCGTCTTTCTCCTTTCCAGAATGCTTACCTCTTCTCCTCTTCTAACTGCGAAAATGTCGCAAGCATGATCCGGCCGCATATAGATGCTGCGCCATACCGCTTCATTATTGCGGCGAAATCGTCTGTAGCCTCCTGCCACATTCCCGGCTCCATTGGCCGGCTATGGTATTTTAGATAAAACTTATATGCATCGCAGAAGACGCCTTTTACCATCGCTGCATTTTCTTCATCTCGCTTGCTCATAACCTGCACCCTGCCTTCCTGTAATGTGCCCGGCGCCGCTTCCACTGGTTCTCGCAGAATGCTATATTATCTGCATAATCGTAACAGACTGCCTCTTCCTTCCCGGCCGCTACCCTGGCAATCCGGCCAACGCTCTGTGTCACCACAGCATAATCCTTCTTTGGTGTTGTCATATACAGCCGATCCAGCCGTGGAATATCAAGCCCTTCCTTCGCCAGGCTGTAGCTGGCAAACAGATAATGCTTCTTTCCTTCTCTCATATCTTCAATTGCCCGTTCCCTGGCACACCGCGCCTTCTTACTTGTCATGCTGCCATCAATCATCACCGCAGCTTTCCGGCATTCCTCCGGCAGCATCTGCATTAATGTCCGGAGATGATCCAGCCGGTCCGACAATACCAGGTTGTAATGCTGCTGGTTATATACCAGATCCTCCACGATCAGCTGGCAGCGTTGCCTGCTCCCGGTCAGATACTGCATCAGCTTGCTGTATTCCAACGTTCCATCCGTATCCAAGCACTCCCGCGCGGTAACGACGCCGGTATCTCTCTTCAGGATCCTGACCTGCATGGTCTTATCTGCTACCGCTTCGTCCGGAACCCGGTAGATTACTGGTCCCAACACTGCGAACGTGCTGCGGATCAGGCCGTCAGACCGGTGTACCGTAGCTGACAGTCCATACTTATACCGCGCTGCCAGGCTGTTCATAACCTTGTAGAACATCGTCATCTGTGTTGGTGTTCCAGCCAGCCGATGGCACTCATCTACAATTATCGCGTCCCATGAGTACCGGTACTGCGCCAGATCCAGCTTGCAGAGCGTCTGGACCGTCGCAAAGGTCATATGGCTTCCTATGCTGACCTTGCCGGCCGTAATGGTCCCCAGTGTTTCCCGGGGAAAGTACTGGGCTGCACGGTCAAGTGATTGATTCAGCAGATCCTGTGTGTGCGTAATCCAGAGTGTTTTGCGTTCCAAAGAAGCAGCCAGGGCAATTCCCATCTGTGTCTTTCCGGAACCACACGGGCTCTGCAGGATTCCACAGCTGATCCGCCACATTGCCTCCACCGCCGGCGTCTGGTAATCATACAGAGGGATATTCCCTGTATACTGCAGCTTTCCATTATCTGCCAGGTCGGTGATATATTCGCAGTCAGATGGGAGCAGAGTTCTTATCTCTTTTCCAACTCCAACTGGTAACATCAGATCGCTGCCATCAACCCAATACAGCCATAGATTCTGCGGTGTATTGCCTGTCCATAATCCCCTCCGAGCCCGGTTTGCGTATTCCGGGTTCGGGATCACCAGATTCTCATCGCACCAGTTCTGTAAGATCTTTGTGGCGTCCTTAATCCTGATTTCACTTCCGATAATCACCTGCATCTCTGTCGCTCCATTCCAGCCATTGCTCCAAGGGCATTCCCTGGGTTTTGCATACTGATTCATTGATCCGTTTAAAACCAGCCTCCTGCAGTTCCTGCAACTTCGTGTACAACAGGAGATATATCTGGCGATCAGGGAACCGGATTGCGAACATTCCGGGAACATTCCCCATCATGCTGAACAGGATCATTGCGTTGATCTGGTTTTCCTCGATCCGGCTAAGAGGAAATATTTCTGACTGGCAATCCTTACAGTCGATTAGATAGGCCCGGCCATTCTTCACCGCAATCACATCACAGGGCTGACCATTTTTGTTATCCTGGAAGAGATGAACCCAAAACCAGTGATCCGCCAGGATCCCCGCAAACTCCTTTTCGAACCTGGATCCTGCCGTTTTATTACTTACCATAACTTTCCTGCCTCCTTCTCTACCTCTATGGACAGCCGGCGCATCATCTTTAAATCGTCTTTTATCCTCTGGCGGTTCGGCCTCTCCGCGTTCCACAATCGCTTTTCATCTCCGGATTCCAACGCATCTTTGAATTCGTTTATCTTCTTCGCCTCATTGCCGGCATCTTCCAGAAGGAAGCCCAGCATTTCCAATTTTTTGATCAAAATTATCCTCCTTATTCTCCCCAGTCCAACCATTTTTCTGGTCCGTCCAACCAGGTTTTGTTCCGACAAGTATCCGCAATCCCTTGATTTTACGTATGGTCCAACCGTCCAACCTAAAATCCGGTTGCATATCTATATATTTTTAGAGCAAAATATATATGTTAAATTTTCTACAAACTTTTTTCTCGCGTCACGAGATATATAAAACTGGTTGGACTAGTTGGACTGGTTGGACTCTATATTAAAAAGCCTTATTCTATGCGGGTTTCGTGGTCCAACCTATGGTCCAACCTTAAATTTTATGGTTGGACCCCTCCCCATTAATCAAACGGCAGTATTTCCTGTCCATCAAACACCATAAATCCATCCTGATCTGTATTATCATCATCCTGTGGCAGGATAAGTTTGATATAACTGGACTTAATCCCATAAACTTTTGTATTGTGTATAAACTTACTTTGAGGCGTCTTTTTCAAATACCCCTTATCATTCCACTTCCTGCTGACTGCAGTATAATCAAATCCATTCTGTTCCAGATAACCAAGCAGCACATCCCGGTTTAAAATCAGAATTTCTCCATCAATCTTCCCCCATACTTCCCCTTTATTAGGGGAATTGTCTGCTTTTGGATCTTCAAACCGTACCGGATTCTTTGCTGCCCAGTTGAGCACGGACTGGTAAGCGCGTTCAGCGACATCAACCTCCAGTGCGCTCTGCAGGTATTGGCTTACCTGCCAGATCCCCAACGGCTGCTCCTTTGGGAAGAACAACTCTGCCGCCAGTTCATCAGCCAGTAGAATACAGGCCATTGCCATCGCCTGCTTGTCAGTCGTATCCAGATGGCATAGTTGTTCAAACAGCTCCCGGTATCTCTCTGTAAGTGCCCCCTCTTCCGCTTCCTGAATGTATTCAACCAGTTTCCGGCCGGCAAATCCATAGTTTTCCTGAACAATGCTGCTGACATAGTGACCGTCTTCCACCAGCGGTCCGTCAATCGCGATCTCTATAACGCGGTTCTTGCTTCCGCCTCCGGAGTTTGCTTTTGTAACTGGCTCCTCTCCGGTAAACAGAAAACTGTTCTTCCAGGTCCTGGTTTCTTCTACTCCTCCATAGGCCCGCGCCCGTCCCCGATCCACCCCCTCCGTTATCTGATAGATCAGCTGGTCAAAGTTCCCCTGCCATTTATCTTTGATCGTCTGCAGCTCATCACCGGCGAATGGAATGCTGCACAAAAATGCTGCATTCCGCATAATAGCATTACGGGTCATGTTCATGGTTTTAACCAAGCCGCCCATCTTCGGGTTCCCCCAGATGCTCATGGATACCATAAGAGCCACAGTCTTGCAGGTCCCGGTCGTCCCCCAGACATGCAGAACAAATGGCAATACCTTCAGCGGTTCCAGAAGCACAGAAGCAAAGCTGGCCGCCATCATCATACGAAGAGGAACATTTTTCCGAAGGCCGGCACAAAGATTCAGCCAGGTCTCAAAACTGCCAGCCTCTTTTACGTTCCTGAAAATCGCCTCGTAATCCATATCGCCCTCATACCGGATATCATCTGCATACGGGGTGAAGGAATTCCCCACCCAGCCCAGACGATTAATGGATTTTTTAGGATTCAGTGTTAATGGATTCAGCCCCACGCAGTCTGAAATATATCGGACCATATTCTTTGCATTATCCGATGTAACCTCAATACCAAACTGACTTAGCGCATCCACAATCTTATTCGTATTTGCGCAGACACTTCGATCTACAGTAATGGTCTGCCAGGCAGCTGATTTAAAGTATGCCAGCGTGATCCGCTCCTCCGCTGTATCAACATTCTTAAGAATCTCGACGGGCAGGATCGGATGGCTGCACGCCTGGAATGGAACCGGCATGGCATTTTTATCATACCGGATCGTCCTGACTCCTAGATCATTTGCAGTCCACTCACCGCATATCAGCTCCAGTGGCTGATCCGTAAACTGGGTCTTGTTTCCAGTCTGTTTCTGGCGCTGTGCATAGTCAAGAACGAAGGATTTATACAGGTTGTTAAACTCGGTCACCCTTTTCAACTGTCTGGCCGTATTACGAAGAGACTCTATGTACTGGGTCCGCTCGATATTATCCTCAATCTCAAATATTTCGTAAAAAATTTCATCTGGAAATGGTTCCGTCGGCTTCAATGCGGATATACCAGTCAGCAATTCGTCCTTCGATTTCTCCAATCCTTCTCACCGCCTTCTTGTCTTCATAAACCTCTTCCGGACACTCCTCCAGGTTCTGCAGCAGATACTCAATATACGTAATGTTCTGCAGTGCCTCTGTAAAATGCTCATTTCGCTCATGGATCGCCTCACACAGCAGGATCCAGTACATTTTCACATACATTATGGCCCGCTTCTTAAATACAGCCACAGCCGCTCTCCTCCGGCGTGCCAGCTCCGCTTCCCGCTTCTCCCGGTATGTCACCGGCTCCGCCAGAGGAATATCAAAAGCGGCAGCCAGTTCTTTCGCGGCTTCATAGTTGCTCGTGTCAAGATACATTGACACGAACTTAATCTGATCACCGCCGGCCCCGCAGGAAAAGCAGTAAAACCCTTTTCCGTTCGGATATATCTTAAGGCTGGGATCTTTATCCTGATGGAAAGGGCATAAACACAGCCCCTTCCGGTTAATCTGCAGGCCGTAATATTCAGCCACTTGCTGCATGGATACCGCTTCCTTTATCTTCCGGAACAGCTCCGGATCATAACCTTTCATTACCATCAATCTCCAAACCTCGTATGACCAAGAAGTCCCTCCATGGCAAACATCCAGCCATTCTGCCCAATATCATCAGCACAATGGATTCCGCCCTGCAGACTTCCTATGTCGGAATTATCAATCAGACGCATATCAAACTCATCCGGATCCGGAAATCCTCTCCGGATGAGTCCTGAACGATACCCTGGGATTAATAACGGAACTTCCGGCCTTACATAAAAGGGATCCCTTCCTCTCCGGTTCCTTCCGGGATATTCACAAAACCGTCACTGTCCATAAAAGAAGGGGGCGCCGCGGCATCTGCCGGATTTGGTCTACCGCCTCCGGCTCCTGTCACTGGCAGCAGCTCATCTTCCGGCACTTCCGCTTCTGCCAGGCCGGCAACGCTGCGGATCCGCCACAGCTCCGTCGTCATTGCGCGCTCTCCATTATCCTTTTCGTACTGCCGGCGGCGGAAAATACCACCGAATTTTTTATTGACAAGCGTTTTCTCATTGTCTTCCTTATCCCACTGGAAAGTGAAATTGTTAGACCTCTCAATGGCAGTAACAACACCCTTGAGCCATGGCGTTCCCTTATCATCCATGTTCTGTTTAAAGACACCTCTCCATTTGGCTTTTGGATTCGTTTCTTTTTCTGCTTTAAACTGCTTATCATAAAAGTCTGCATACTCTCCTTCCGCAATATCGTACAGAATTACAAACTTTCTCCACTCATGCCCGCTCTTATCTGTATCCGTCACTTCGGCAACCTGACGAATTTTACAAACATATTTTCCTTTTGGAAGGGCCTGAAATTCGCCCGTATAAGCTGCCGCCTCATCATATCCCTGTGGTTTCTTAATCATTTTTCTTATCCTCCTCTAAGTTCTTCGGGTTCTGAATCCCGTAATATTCTCTGATTGTGTTGTCTACCATTAAAAGATCGTTATCAATCTCAAGCGCCTGGAACATCCCCATTGGAGACTTACTGACCGCGCCATTTGCCGACTGGGTAATAAACCGGTGATCCTCGCCATCTAACACACACCGCAGCACAATCGTAAACATTCCTTCCACACATACTTTCTCATCCAGCAGTTTCCCGATGGTCTTCGGTTTAACATCGCCGCTGTCGTCCTTATCTTCGTGCATCATAAAGTACACGATCTGGTCTTCCCGCATAGTTACCACGAACTGAATCAGACTCCAGAACCGGTCTCCCAGATCATTGTAAAGGGAGAATACGCCATTCCCTTTTCCAGCGTTACTGTGGCCCCGCATGAACTGATTCGTAATAAGATATCCGGCATCGTCAATTACCACTGATTTCTGCTGACAGCCTTTAAGCGCTGTCATAATCTTATTGTAGTCATCGGATTGGACTGTCGGGATCTTCCCCTTAAATGGGAGCGGCTTTTTCAGGACATTGATTAGGGCAAAATCCTTACCCACGCAATTTCTCATACTTGCACTTTTACCGGCCCCGCTCCGGCCTATAATTAATACTGGCACTGCCATGGCTTCCTCCTTAATATGGCAGCGAATCTTCCGCTGCTTCCTCTCTCCCGTCTGCCGGTTCCTCATCTTCCTGACCTGCATTATCCGCAATCCAGTCATCCTCAAAAAAGCTGATGCCGTTCAGACGTGGAAACAACACTTCCAGTGCCTTATTCCCTGGTGATTCCGTATGTACCCAATAGATTGTCGTTTCATTCTTCCAATAGAGCACGCCGGCAAGAAAACTCGGCCTGGTTGGCATCACCTCCACGGTTGTATCCAGTTCGCTCCGCGATATCACCTGGTCTGACAGGGACCGATCCGCAACCACGAATCTCAAATCGCTGTGCTTCTGACACACAATATACTCATGAGGCCAGGCAAACAGCATTACCGGCGCCACTACGGCAAAATCTTTTGCTGCTTTCCACTGCTCATACGGATCCGGATAATCGAATACAGTCTCCGGTTCCGTATCTCCATCTGGATTAATCTTAAAAAGATAGCATTCTCCTGCTTCCGGCAGATCTCCGATCAGCTCCATGATTGCAGCCTTGAACTTATTCGATGCGTACGGTATTTCAATATACAGCCCCCAGTTATCGGAATAAACCAGATAATGGTCATTCACATTCCCTACGATCAGGCCGTGCTTCTTCAAACTGGCCTTCATGATCTTCTTCAATTCTCCTGTTTTTAAGAACATCTTCACAATCCCCTTTCCTGTTTCTCTCATTGCTCTCATCTATTCCGTGACGTACCAATGCAAGTACCATATCCATTTCCTCGAAAGACAGATGCCACACGCCTGTAACCATGAGTTTTACAACCCGTGCTGCAACATCCATCAATACCTGCATACGGAACGGAGTCATATCCCCGCCGCCCATCAGCGGATCCCCAGATGCTCCCCACGCGGTTCCAGATGCGCCCAGTCTACCTGGCGCTCGGATAATAAGGCGCGGACCGCATCTCCGTTTACCTTCGGTGGCTGCGGAATCAGGAAGCGGCCCGGGATATCGTCAATGGCTCCGTCAATGACCAGTGGTTCCTGACCGCCGTTCTTTGCCACGCTGATCGTAAAGAGGGGTGTCTTAATCTTCGTCTTTCCTATAGCCTTCATGTTCTCCATGAGCGTTGTCTTCAAAGCCTTCTGGCGGTTCTCCAAGCTTGTCCTCCGGGCATTCAGGCGGGATTCTTCCGCCTTCAATGTCTCAATATCGGCTTTCATATCAGTAATAATGATCGCATAAGATTCTGCCTTGTCCTCGAACTCCCCGAAAATAGCTTCCATGGTATCTCGGATTGTCTGCTCATCCGTTTCGCCATCATAAAGCATCTGCTCCAAAATCTCGTACTGCTCTGATAATTCGTATAATCTCATCTCGTAATCCTCCTTACCAAT
>NZ_JACOPB010000037.1:0-19376 GCF_014288005.1 Hungatella hominis | reverse complement strand
CTGGAAGAGTGCGGATAACTCCATGGTCCGGTTCACGACATAAGGTGTGAACAGTTCCGGTACAATGACATCGGATAATTTTGTTACTGGCATTTAATCACCTATTCCCTTTCTTATACATTGATGGTTACTCCGGCCGCGGCCGCCAGGGCCTGGGCCTGTGTCGGATTCTCTTTCAACAGCTTCCCCTGCTCTGTCAGGTTAAAGCTGTCTTTTGCAAATGGATTCTTAGCCGGAGGAGTCCCCCCGCCGGCCGGTCTATAGTCTGCCCCCGGCTCCGTCTTAAACAGATGGGGAGAGGACTCCTTCAGGGGCTTCACGACATCATCAATCCCGACCGGCTTCCCGTCCTTGTCGAAGGTAAACTTGTCGAGCCCTCCCTGCTTATAGATAATATAATCGGCATCAACTACACCTGCCTCTTTCAACTTATCCTTCAGGGCGTATTCTTTTACCGTGTTGGCCGAAGCGACCTCCAAGGCTGTCACCTTCTCCTTGTACTCCTTGACCTGCTTCTGAAGCTCCTCGTTATCCGAGTTGTCTTTTTTCAGCGTCTCGATCGTTGTATTTGCTTCCTTCAGCTTCCCGTTGATCTCGTCGAAACGTTCCTTCGGTACAAAACCTTTTACAGATTCGTTCCATGCGTCTACCGCGATCTGTGCGTGCTCCTCTGATAATCCCTTTGCTACTAACTCTTCTTTCTTCATGATCCCTTGCTCCTTTCGATTCATCTTCACTTGTTATCCCGGTCGTGGCCGGTGATGTCTCCCTCTTTTGCGCCTGGGATACCAGGAAGGCGGATTTTAAGTATAAAAATAACACCCAGGACTATTCCTGCGTGCTTCTTTACTCTTCATATTCAGCGATTCCAATAATATCCTTTTTTCTGCAGGCCGTCCGGCCTCCCTCCTGTAAACGCAGAACAATATACTCCTCCGGGGCAACCGCCCTTCCGTCCAGGATAGCCATAGTCTCCTCAAATGAATCAGCAACCGGTACAACAAAACCTCCAGCCATGTAAATTTCTAATTTCTTAAGGCTTTTCTCGTGCGTGATACACATAAGCGCTCCTTTTTGTGAATAAAAATACCAGGGTGTCTATAACCCTGGCACTGTTTCTTTTAGTCCATCGCATATCATAGCTACCATTTCTGTATATCCTTTAAGCTCCTGCACTATCTCTGGCGACGAATCTGGACACTTGATATATTGCATTAATTCATACTGAAGTTTAAACCAATCGTCTTCCATAGAGCCATTACGAATTCTATTTAGCAGTTCCCTTCCTTCCATCATTTTTTCCCTCCCGGCTGCAAATATTTAAGCACCTCTCGTACTTCGCTTGCCTGTTTACCTGACAGCTTTTGTTTGATTATACCATTCTCCACCTCTTTCTTCAACCAATCATATCTCGATGTCATAGGGATGTCTAACAAAGCCTTTCCAAAGCTGATATCATCATCAAATAATAATAATCCATTATTGAGGGTTTCAAGCACAGTAACTTCGGTTATATAAGCAGGATCATATACTATTCCCTTCTTATTTGCATATATTTTTGTGAGAAATTCTACTGTACCTTCCTCAATTTTTTTATTTTCAACATAATCCTTAATAGAGAAGTAACTACATGAAGTAGAATGTAACATTTCATGAAATAAAGTATCATCTGTCACAGAATCTGATACTATAATATTACACGACCAGGATTTTAGCCCTTTAAATTCTTCCCTTTGTGCGCGTGCATTGTCCACAATCAATTTGCCACTCCACCTACTTCTATGTGTTGTATAGTTTTCTAATTCATCTTTGATGTGATTAACTGCCTGTTCCAGTTGTTCCTTATTCCTTCTCAATTTACTAATTTTTTCATCTGCTTCCCTTTTAGCAAATATATATTTCTCTTTCCATTCTTTATAGGTCATATCAGCCGGTACCTCTACTGTTTCCCCGGTCACTGGATCCCGTGCCACCCGTGTCTCACCGGACAGATCATCATCATCATAATAGGGCACATCGGTACAGCGGCAGAAACAGTGGAACGGCGGTATGTTCTCGCCAGTAATCTCTTTCCCCACCTCGTAGACCTCACCGTCTTTTTCCCCGCAGATCTCGCAGGTCTTACTGTCCAACGTGGCCAGAATCTGATATTTCTCCACACCGTCCTCTTTATACCCCGCATGGGTGGCCTCGCTCATCAGGAAGGAGCTCTCTGTATGAAGCAGCCGGTAAGCATCGAACTTTTTAGCATTCATCTTTTTCGCAAAATCATTCGTCAAGGCCTGCGGACTCTTCCCCTGGACCATCATGGTTGTGAGCGATTCCATGAGTTGGGTCTGAAGATGATCCTTCTGTTTCCAGAGCCGGCTGGAAAAACTGGCGCCGTTGAAAGGGTACTCCAGCAGCTTCTCCACCGCGTGTGGATCTACCTGGGCGAATGCAGCGTGAAAGCCATGGTACTGATCGATGCTATACCATGTTCGGTAATAGGTATCCTTATAGACCTCCTTCATGGTCTGCTCTGCCGCAGCCTGGTAGTCAACCGCATACAACTGTCGGAGCATCGCGTCCACCTGTGCCTCCAGTGCCTGATACCGGGTGATTCTGGCCTTGATAGACATGTTGTTGACGGTTTGATTGTGCTTTCCGATATTCTCCATAGCCAGATCGATAAAGTCCCGTAGGTTGCCGATCTCGGCCTTTGACAACTGCCGTTGGGCCGCCGCATAAGACAAACCGTTTTCCTCGGCATACTCAAAGTAAAAGGCTTCTATCGTCTTCTGAAGCTCGCGTCTGGTCTGGTTAAAAGCCTTTTCCAACTTTTCGTAGTACTGGTTTACCTGCATCTCTCCGGCCTTATACATGGCTTCTTGACGCTTCTCCCAATAACCATTACTCATCGCCCTCACCTTCCTTCAGATCCTCTTCCTGCTTCGGGAACATGTCGGAGATTTCCCGCTGGGCTTCTGCCTCTTCTTCCTTCTGTTTGTTAAGTATCTCCATCTCCTTTTCTGCGTCCTCAACATACGGATGGTGTGCCACAATGGTTTCATCGGATATAACACCCTTACTTTGACTGCAAATACTTGCAATTTCCGCATCATTTTTAACGCTTGTACGGGTCCAGGTCTGCACAATCGTATTATCCTTAATCTTGATATCCAACAGCCGGCACACGCAGCGAATAAATTGGCCAAAGCCCAGTTTAAACTCTGTCTCCATCAACCCGGACTTAAGCTCCAGCAGAGAATAAAGAAAACCCAGGGCCACGCCTGAGCTATTCCCAAAGTTCTGCGGATCCGGATCTATGCCCTGTCCCTGCTCAAAGATGCATTTCCGGGTAGTTGTCAGCAGTTCCTTGCGGGCCTCCACTGGCAACTCGATCGTCAGAGTGGATACGCCTGACTTATCTTCTCCGCCTTCCCCCTCTACCTGAATAGCCTTATAGTCCTTAAGCTCCTGAAGAAACTGTTTAAGGTCAGCTCCGCCATAATTGGTCAGTACGAAAATGACCTCCTGTATGTCTTCCAGATCGTTCACAAACCCGCTGAACACCTTGCAATACACATCAATCAGCGGCTTGATATTTTCAAGATCCCCTGTATCAATGTTGTTATTGAAGAACGGGAAGAAAGGAACCTCTCCGATCTCGTGCTTGAATTCGTTGACCAGGTTACTATTTCCGGAAGTATCAATCAGCGTGAACGAATTGTAAGGCATCAGCCCCGTGTCAACCGTGCTTCCTGCCTCAATTGCATACGCCTGGCAGGCTGTATCATTCCAGTATTCGTAGACGTCTAAATCCTTCCCATCGTCCGTAATGTCATGATAGCAGCGGAGCACGCCCTTAAGTTCCTTCTCTAAGTTATTGCTCCACACGGGTATCACCTGTCCTGAAGGCACGATAGCGTACTTGTACTGCTGTGTCGCCTTATCTCGCCATAGATGCAGCCAGGCCACAGAAGCGTTAGAAGCCTCCACGCAGAGATCCTTGCAGGTCTTAGCGTACTTATCGCCCAGAAATGCTGTGAGCTTCTTATTGGCGGCCTTATCCCCCAAATCAAATAGTGGCGGCGCCGCGAACATATAAGACGCTTTCTGGTTAACCAGGAGGCCGTGGAAGTTGAACGGGATCCGGTTGTCTGCATTCCTCAACGGGTTCTGTCCCTCTTCCACCTCATCCCGTTTCTTCGGCAGCTGCCGGATGATATCCGTCTTATTCCGGTAATACTGGTCCGCTGTAGTCGCCTTTTGCAGGAAGTCCCCGTGTCCTGCCGTGTACTTCTTAATCAGATTTTTTATTACCTCTAGTTCCATATCTCACCTCTATTTCAGGATCTTCATTCCTGTAGTCTTTGCGCAGTTCTCTGCGACTCCTGTCGTTGCGTCCTGTGCGTCGTCGTGCTTGTTCTTACCCTCACGCTGATATTTAATCATGGAGTCGTAGTATTCCGGCCAGCGGTTGCGCCAGTCCTCCGGGTAATAGATATGCTCCATCACCCACGATGAATTTGAGTATATCCGGGCCTGCTTGTTATGTGTCTGCGTAAACCACTTAATTGTAGTGTAGTTGCTTCCCAGCTCCTGCTCCATGATCCGACGTACATTCCGCGCGAACCCGCGTCCGCCATTATTGGACTCGATCCGAGCCAGGTTGACCTTGCCGTTAAGCAGCATTCTGGCAGTGGCTGACTCTGTGACCTCCATAGGTGCCTTAGTGTACAGGACATCCAGGATATACGCCTCGTTGGAAAAGGTAACGCCGTAGTTGATGCTGCACAGGTAATCGTCTCCGGTATCAGCGGTATCTGTATAGTTCCGGATCTCTTTAAACTGCGGCAGTTCTCCACTGTATGTTTTAAAGCTGGTGTACAGCCTGCCCTTCAAGTCGATCGGCTCCTGCTGATAGTTAGCTGACGCGATGTCCGCGCCCATAGCTATGATTTTGGCCTCATAGGACTTTCGGGACAGCACCTCATCACAAAGCATGGTTCCATCGTCCTGAAGAGCTTTCATGCTGATGTGGCGGATTCTTGCCCCCGATTCCTTAAAGTGATCCAGGGCCCGACCTGCAAGGTCGTCACTGGCCCATCTGGTCATGATAATAATGATCTTACCGCCTTCTTCCAGACGGGAAAGCATCGTGTCCGTGAACCAGCTCCAGTGCTTCTCTTTGGTCAGTTCGTTGTTCGCCTCCTCGGCGTTTTTGATAAGGTCGTCGATAATCAGTAAGGAAGCGCCGAAACCTGTAGCCGTACCGGTTGGAGAGGTAGCCAGGTAGTTGTTATAGCCGCCCTCCAGACTCCACAGGTTCATGGCACCGTCACCGCGCTTGATCCGAACATTTGGGAAGATATCCGAGAACACGATCCGGATCTGATCTGCTTTTTCCTCCATGATATCGTTGCGGACATTTTTCGAGAACATCGTGGAAAGCGTCTCGTTGTAGGAACCGGTCATGATCTTTTGACTCTGGTCGTTTCCCAGTACCCATTCGACCAGAAGGCCGGCCGTACGGCTCTTGCCATGGCGCGGCGGCTCATTGACCACCATAACCTCATCATCAGACTGTACGAAGTCCTGGAAGGCATTACAGAGATCTATCAGGTACTTCCGTTCCTCTTTGTAAAAGTCCGGCGCCTTCAAATGGCAATAAAAAAAGAACTCCCTGCGGGCTAATTCGCATTGAGCTCCCCTGATTATGTCCGCTCTATCCACCATGGATCAGCTTCTTCAATTCTTCTGTCGTCAATCCTTCATATGGATTGTTCGTCTTTACTTCACCTGACAGTTCCACCTTATCATTCCACATACCTAAATGCCGGCCGATCAGCTCCAGGGCCTTCTCTTTATCGTTGAGCTTAATCTCAATACCATTCGCTCCTTCTTTGATTCCTGCAATGGCACCCAGTTTATCACGGGGCATCTGATCCGTTGTTTTTACTTTGACGGAATGGCCTTCTATGGTAACGAAATCGGTGACATCAGCAAAGCCGATCTTTGCCAGTTCCTGCAGCACGCGATCTTGCGTGATCTCTGTGCGTTTCTCCCGGTCCTTCATACGCTTGTCAATATAAGATGCAACGTTAGCATTTGTTAGCAACCTGCTTCCATTTGCCCTTGCTGCCTCATCCTTCTTTACCTTCGGATATGCCACCTTATAGGCTCTGGTGGCATTAAAGTCAATTAGATATTCGTCGGCAAATATTTTCTGTTTGGGTGTTAATGCCATCAGACTCACTTCCTTTCGGGTAAAATAAAAGCACCTACCACTTGTGATAGATGCGAAATACTTGTAAAAAATACATTTTATGCTTGACTAGCACGTTGAAACGTGCTATAATTAAATCATAGAAAGGAGGGAAAAGCAAATGAATGAATCGATAAGCGAAATAATCAAAGACCTTTCGGAAGCACTACTTGCAATCGTCACCGCCATCTGCCTGATAGTTAAGACGAGAAAAGATAGTAAATCCAAAAGGCCAAAGAAAAAACGGAAGTAAGGTCAGGGGCTTCGGCCCCTCCCTTCTTCACCTATAGTATACCACATTCATTTGCTGAAATAAACATGAAACTTTATCGCTTAATTCTAATTGCACTTACTGTTCTGTTCCTTTACGAAGGATTTAACGGTGAATTTGCCACTCCTACCACTTTTGACTGGCTTAAATGGGGTGCATGGTTTTTTTGCTTCATCACCTACATTATCTGCATAAAAAGGAGAAAAAAATGCATTTAAAAGAAATTCGTACCCAAAAGGGACTGTCTGTTCCCCAACTCGTTGAATTATCCGGCGTTCCTCGTCGAACCATACAGGATATTGAAAAGAATAATAATTGCAAAGTTGATACAGCCATTTTGCTGGCCGATGCTCTGGGCGTTACCCTGGACGAACTTTGCAGAGATGAGGCGGCCGAATAGGCGGCCTTTTCTCTTTGTTTGTTTTGGGGTGGGAAAGGGGCATTAACAATTTATTTTTATGTCAATGTTTATTATTTCGTTTAATTTGTTCTTTTAGTTCCTTCTCTTCTTCTTCGCTCATCCTATTTTTTGTTTCTTTCCCTAATCGTTTCTTTTCTTTTAAAAACAAACTGATTAAAAGGCTTATAAAACGGTATGCGTTAGACATAAAATAAAACAAAAACCAAATCCAAATTAGTATCATACCTGTCTTAAACCACTCATCATATACGTCAAAAAAGAATAGCATGCATGAAAGAAATACTGTTGTGAATCCACTAACAATTACCATTTTTAAATTAAAAGAAAATGCTCGCTTGTCAATACTATTAATAAAACATTTTATCATGGCATCACTATCCTTAGAAGTAATAAGAATTGGTAGTAAAAAACCAAATACTCCAAGTATAAGTGAAACGAATGTTATTATAGACTCAAGCATGGATGTAAAATACTTACTATCCGTGATAAAAGCGTAATTTAGCACTTCCTTTAAAGTCAGCATATATATAATGATATATATTATACAAACAATTGTTGGAATTGCATATGCATAAATACTTCTCCATATGTCAATATACTTTTCTTTCAAGCTAATGCTTTTCAAATTAGTTCCCCCTATTTAAAACGCTTAGGATTCTTGCTCTAGCTACATCATTATACTTTTCAGCCATCTTATCAGCCATAAATCCAAAACCAAGTTCCCCTCTAACAGGTATAGTATAACGAATTATATCATGATCTATATTATCAAATAAATCAAAGATGGAGGACTTTTGATCATCACTAAATTTAACTTTAGCAGAACTTACACTTTCCCTATTTCTTGGATCCCTTAAGTCCATGATAGCTGAATGAATTGTCTCCGCATTTAGTTCACTGCCTCTTGTATATCCCAACCCTAACTCTATATGTGCTGTTAAACACTCCACTTCATTGCATGTCTCAACCACTCTCTCAAATGCTCTAGAATTATATGCCACAAACCTTCTTATATTAGAAAATCTAACATCTAACTTTAAAAAGGAACCATTAAGATTATCAACTGACAATTCATTATATATTGGTCTTAAGTAGCATATATCATTAGGAGCATTAAAGTAGTTAATATAGCTTTGAATTCCTACAGTACCATAACTCCCCCTATTGCATTGCACCATAGCTACATTTAGCCTCGGGTCATATAGCAAAACTGTGTTTTTACCTATATATTCATCGTCTTCCAAATCTATATGTTGCGCTTGTTCTCCTTCTCTTACAATATATGTATTGCTCATTTCATCAAGCCTCATAAAGTTTAAAGCATAAAACTCATCATCATGCACTAAATCTATATTCTCTAATCTACCTTTTATACCATTGATTTCTGCTAATCTACCATCAAGAGTCACGCCTTGCATCCTAGCTATCCATGGTCTTAAATCATATATTTGTTCTGTAGTCTCTTCATCCTCCATACAGCAGAGTTCATAATATTGATATTCAATACTAACAAATTTAGCCATAAATCATGCCCTCCCAAACGACATTTTTCTTTATTATATCATAAGTCTGCTGGGAAAATATTCCAAAATACGACAATGGCTTTTGTTTATTCAGCATAGAACATATGTTCTTATTTGTAAAATGCCAAAATAATATAGGAAAGAGCACCCGATATAACCGAGTGCTCAAAATGAGGTTCTATAATTTATTGCATTGATGACTGTGCCATTTTACTTAATGTCTCCTGTAAAACAGCCGAACAACTGATATTGTTTTCTTCCACATAGGTATTCAGCCACGCAGGTATTGTAAGGGTCTTCTTTACAGCCTTACTACCATACTTTTCAGCATAAGCGTCCATATCCAAAGCAACCAGATTCACAAACTGGCCAGGCTCTGTATTAATGCTGCCAAACTCTGACGCTTTGGGAGCCTTCTTTCCTTCCTCCAACTCTGTGAGTACCCAGCCGCTGGCAGCGTCTTCCGCCATGAAGATCGCTTCCGCCATATCATCGCCTCCGGTTACACAACCTGGTAGATCTGGGAATTCAACTGCATATCCTCCGCTTCCATCTTCATAAGGTGTAAATATTGCCGGATAAACTAATTTCATGATTTTCCTCCTTTTTAGCACAGGCATTTGGGGCTTTACAGCCCCGCCTGCTTAAGTATTGATTTTACAACTGTCATATTAATGTTTTTGCCTTTATGCTCTGGTATTGTAACTTTTCCGCTCTTAGTTGGGTGTTTATATTGATGATG
This sequence comes from Hungatella hominis, assembly GCF_014288005.1. Classification (NCBI taxonomy): domain Bacteria; kingdom Bacillati; phylum Bacillota; class Clostridia; order Lachnospirales; family Lachnospiraceae; genus Hungatella; species Hungatella hominis. The sequence goes on along the minus strand of NZ_JACOPB010000037.1, from coordinate 10,169 downwards.
AGAACCAACTTGTTTTACTTCATACCAGCCATCTTGTAAAATCATTTTCTCGACTTCTCTGAACCTCATCTTCGTCCTCCTTATGCTATAATTATAGCACGTGTAGTACGTATTGTCAATAGTTTTAATACATATTATACGTATTATTCAAAAAGAGCCCTTACATATTTGTAAGAACTCAGTCAAAGGAGAAACATGAATTATGAAGGATAAATCAGCCACCGACCGGTAAAAGCCGGAGGCCGCTGTTATTTCATAGAACCGCACCTACTCATATTTGATACAGTAGAGCACTGCTACATTAGTTGGCCTAGAATTGTAAAAACAGCCAACCAGTTTATCTTTTGAACTAATTTGCGAAACGGAGGGTGAAAACTGAGATATATAGATTCCGTCAGAATCTGTTGTTTTTAATACCATATCATCAATATTCTGTGGTAAAACCTGTTCCTTTAATACTCCTATTTGGAGGACTCCATTTTCATCAGTCTCTCCTCTCTTGTCGAATAATATATGATCAGTTGATTTCTGCTGTTCGCCAATTTCACCTGATAATTGCTTCTCAGCCTCCCCATGATAACCACGTAGAAACTTATTCCGAAGATCCGGCACTGCAAATGTACTCGTACCATCACCGCCAAAGTAATCTACTGCTCCGAATTCATCCTTGATCTGTTCAGCCAGGTATGGATAATCTGCGATGTTAATAACAGCGCCATCACAAACCAGGTAATGTTCTGGCGCTTTAGTACCCATATAGGAGATTACGGTTCCAACAGGTGCTCCATCTTCTTTATTACCCGATCCGCCTCCGCAGCACCCGCAATTAATCGTAATACAACTTTTCTCACTCATTTATGATCCTCACTTTCTTGTTTTAAAAACGGCCACTAATCGATGAGATCAGCGGCCGTCAATTGGGGGAGGAAATCCGTTTTTCAGATCTTCCAGTTTAAAGTGTACCACACTTGAAGCGGACAAAACGGACAAACTTATTTTTCTTCCAAAAATCTTTCAATTTGCTTCCGACATCCGTCCGCCGTACATTTCCCTCCCATACGATGTGCCATCTGAACCCATGACAGCTCATCGAAAAATTTATACCTTATCATGCGCCGCATTCTGGAGTCAGCCAGACTATTTATGTAGTCGTCAACCTCGTTGGTCAGCTCGAGGAGTTGCAACTCAAACTCATCTAACTTCCTCTTGCGATCCTCCAGCAGCTTCTTACGCCGATAATAGTCCGGAACTGGAAAACCAGTAATCCGGATACTTCCATATGTTCCGTCAGTCCTTGTTCCCTTGACGGAGTCCGACACCTGGCACCGGCTCGTTTCCATCTTTCGGATCTGCTTTTCCAGTTTCCTGATCTCGTCCTGCAAATCCAGGTACTCTGCCTTAAGGCTACTGTACTGCTCCAGTACCTCTTTGTCCAACGGCTCCACCTCCTCTTAACCATGCCAGTTTCTCGATCCTTACCCGATCCCACTCCTCGGCCCACCCTGGTTTAGTATCGTCCACTGCCTCAATCGTATACCGTCTTAAGAATCTGGCCCCGCTGGCCGCGTAGGCCGAAACTCTTCTCAGCGGGATCCCGATAAGCTGTGATACCTCATCAGCATAGTACTGACCCAGCAGGACACCACGATCATATACTTCATACTTTTTGTTAAATGCCATGTTTGTGCCTCCTGCAGCTCGGATGATTATAACCTCCAATCGCATACAAATGCCCCTGCCTCTCACAATCACAATTTTTCCGGCCGCACTCCGCCGGCCATCGCTTCCGGCAGATCAGGCAGATCCTTTCCACCTTCGCGGCCCTGATACTCGGTTGACGTGTGTGCCTCCTCCAGATCGGCTCCCGCAGCTCCGGATCCGGACACATCGCGGTATAACAGTAGGCCGGCATCGTCGCACTATGCGTCTCTGGCCTGGGGCCTTTCAGTATGTATTCCTGCTTTGCCGCTCTGGCCTGTGCCGACTGAAGGGCTATTGCATGTTCTTCTTTTCTATCCATGGCGTCTCCTTCTGTATATCGAATACGGAATCACCCAGATCGGCATCGTAATCGCTACAATGACCATTTCTATAGTTCTACTCCAATATCTCATGATCCGCCTGGTCCTACGTCGTGCAGCTGCCAGGCCGGACACCATCTCGTCCATTTGTTTGATCATCGAATCTCCTCCCTTCGTTCGGAAAGTATCAGTTTTCTGGAATTACCCGTCCTTCCTTTTCCAATCTATCAGCGGCCCTTCCCAGAACAATACTAATTTTTGTGAATCGTCTCCTATCTCTTCTCTTCTTCCAATTGAGAGAACGTCGCAAGCATAATCCGGCCACAGATAGATGTAGCTCCATACCTTTTCATGATTTCGGCGAAGTCGTCCGTAGCTTCCTGCCACATTCCCGGCTCCCTTGGCCTTCCGTGGTACTTTAGGTAAAATCTATACGCATCGCAGAAGACTCCCTTAACCATAGCTGCACTTTCTTCATCTCGCCTGCTCATAATTCACACCCTGCCTTCCTGTAATGCGCCCGGCGCCGCTTCCACTGGTTCTCGCAGAATTGGATATCGTCAACATAGTCATAACAAACTGCATCTTTCTTCATGTCGGCCACCCGGGCAATCCGTCCGATGCTCTGCGTCACCACTGCGTAATCCTTTTTCGGTGTCGTCATGTATAGCCGGTCAAGCCGCGGGATATCCAGCCCCTCTTTGGCGAGACTGTACGATGCAAACAGGTAGTGTTTCCGGCCGGTCCGCATATCCTCAATAGCCTGTATCCGCTCCGCTCTGGCCCTCTTACTTGTCATGCTGCCATCAATCATCACCGCCAGCCCCTGGACTTCCAGCGGAAGAAGGTCTTTCAGTTCCCGCAGGTGATCCAGCCTGTCCGATAAGATCAGGTTGTAATGGTCCACATTCTTTTTAAGGTCTTCCGCGATCAGCTGGTTACGCTGATAATTTCCTGTGAGATATTCGATCAGCTTACTGTACTCCAGTGTTCCGTCCGTATCCAGGCATTCGCGGCAGGTCGTAATCCCTGTATCCCTTTGTAAAATCCTTACCTTCATAGTTTTATCGGCCACAGCCTCATCCGGCACCCGATAGATAATCGGCCCCAGTACCGCAAATGTGCTGCGGATCAGACCGTCAGACCGGTGTACCGTAGCTGACAGTCCATACTTATGCCGCGCTGCCAGACTGTTCATAACCTTATAAAACATTGACATCTGCGTTGGTGTCCCAGCCAGACGGTGACACTCATCTACGATTATAACGTCCCACATGTACCTATACTGTGCCAGATCCAGCTTACAGAGCGTCTGTACCGTCGCAAAGGTCATATGGCTTCCTATGTTGACCTTGCCAGCCGTTATGGTCCCCAGAGTCTCCCGCGAGAAGTACTGGGCGGCCCGGTCATGGGATTGTTTCAGCAAATCCTGTGTATGTGTAATCCACAGGGTCTTACGTGAAAGGTCTGCCGCCAGAGCGATTCCCATCTGAGTCTTTCCGGATCCACAAGGACTCTGCAAAATACCACTGCTGACAGCTTCCATTGCCTTCACAGCCGGCTCCTGATAGTCATACAAAGGGATTGCCCCTTGATACTTCAAAAGTCCGTTATCAGCCAAATCCAGCGTATAGATACAACTAACAGGAAGGCACTGCCTGATCTCTTTGCCAGTTCCTACTGGCAAAATAAGGTCTTCACCGTCTATCCGGTAGAGCCATAAGTGCTGTGGAGTGTTACCTGTCCATAGCCCCCGGCGTGCCCGGTTTGCGTATTCCGGATTTGAAATCACCAGATTCTCACCACACCAGTTCTGCAAGATCTTTGGGGCATCCTTAATGCGGATCTCACTTCCGATTATCACCTGCATCTCTATCACTCCAATCCAGCCATTGCTCCAGGGGTATGCCCTGTGTTCTGCATACAGTCGCGTTAATCCGTTTAAATCCTGCCCCCTGAAGTTCCTGTAGTTTTGTATACGGCAGAAGATATACCTGCCCATCTGGAAACCGGATCGCAAACATTCCCACCGCATTTCCCATCATGCTAAAAAGTATCATTGCATTGATCTGATTTTCCTCCGCCCGGCTTAACTGGAAACAATCCGTTTCACAATTCTTGCAGTCAAACAGGTACGCATGGCCGTCTTTAGCCGCAATCACGTCACATGGCTGGCCGTTTTTGTTATCCTGGAAGAGATGAACCCAGAACCAGTGATCCGCCAGGATACCTGCAAACTCCTTTTCGAACCTGGATCCTGCCGTTTTATTACTTACCATAGCTTTTCTGCCTCCTTCTCTACTTCTATGGACAGCCGGCGCATCATCTTTAAATCGTCTTTTATCCTCTGGCGATTCGGCCTCTCCATGTTCCATAATCGCTTTTCATTTCCGGATTCCAGCGCATCTCTAAAATCGCTTATCTTCTTTGCCTCATTGCTGGCATCTTCCAGGAGGAAGCCCAGTATTTCCAACTTTTTGATCAAAATTATCGCCCTTTCTCTTCTGGTCTAACCTTTTTTTAAAAATGTCTTCCCTGAATCTAACCTCAAAAATGCCCGAAACCCTTGTAAAATCATAGGGGTCTAACTATCTACCCTAAAATTCCACAGCATATACATACTTTTTAATGCAATATTTATATAGTAGAATTCTTAACAATGTTTTTTTCCTACGCGTAGTGTATATACTTTTAGGTTAGACTGGGTAGACGGTTAGACTATATATAAAAAAGCCTTATTCTATGCGGGTTTCAGGGTCTAACCTTGGGTCTAACCTTTTTTTGTAAGGTTAGACTTTTTATTCAAATGGAAGGCTCATTTGTCCATCGTCCTCTTCTTCATCAACATTCATGAACCCGTCAGCATCTCCATCCTGAGCCATATTTATCTTTATATAATTTGCTTTGACGCCATACACCTTCGTGTTGTGGATGTACTTTCCCTGAGAATTTCTCTTAATCCGTTCCTTTGACGCCCACCTTTTACAGAGAGCAGTATAATCATATCCTTCCTGCTCCAGAAAGCCGCAAAGCACATCTTTGTTCACAATAGCCACAGGCGGCCTTTCCGGATGTGTCTCATCCGTGAGTATTTTTCCCCAAACCTCTCCTTTATTCAATGCGTTTTCTGCTTTGGGGTCAAGAAATCTCACTGGGTTTCTGGCAATCCAGTTCAGGACCGTCTGATAAGCTCGTTCAGCAACGTCTACTTCAAAAACACTTTTTAGATATTCTTGCACATCTTCTACCGCCAAAGGAGTTTCGTTCGTAAATATCTGCTCCACGAGAATTCTGTCCGCTACCAATATGCACGCCATTGCCATCGCTTGTTTTTCTGTCGTATCCGTCTGACACATGGCTGCAAAGTACTGTTCATATTCTTCTTTTAGCTTCTGCATGTCCGCACTCTGCAGATAGTCAATCAATCGCTTTCCTGCATGTCCGAAATTCGATGTCAGAAATGTAACTGCCTGGTTTCCGTTCTCTATGATTTTATTCTCTACCTCAATCTCGATGACACGGTTTTTCGATCCGGCCCGGCTGTTTGACTTTGTGACAGGCTCCTCACCGCTGAACAGAAAGCTGTTACGCCACGTCTTTGTCTCTTCCACGCCTCCGGCTGCTTTCCCGCGCATACGGTCAATTCCTTCTGTTATGCGGTATATGAGCTGGTCAAAATTTCCCTTATATTCCTTCTGCAGGGTCTGAAGTTCATCTCCTGCAAATGGCAGGGAATACAAAAAAGCAGCATTGCGTATGATTCCGACTTTGGTTCCGTCCAGTGTTTTTACCAGCGCTCCTATTTTGGGATTACCCCAAATCGACATTCCGGCCATAATCGCCACAGTTTTCCCGGTTCCTGATTCCCCTCCCCATAGATGGAGAATAAAAGAGAGTATATTCAACGGTTCAATCAGTACGCTTCCCAGACTTGCTCCAAAGGCCATACGGACAATTTTGTTTTTCCGCAGACCACTGCAATATCTCTTCCATGCCTCATAATCTCCTGCTTCATGCACGTTTCGAAACAGGGAGCTGTAATCATTCTCACCATCATAAACGATGTCTGACGCATACGGCATGAATTCACCACCAGCCCAGCCCAAACGGTTGATTGATTTTTTGGGATTTAGCGTAGCCGGATTAAGCCCTACACAGTCCGATATGTAACGGACCATATTTTTGGCATTGTCCGATGTAACCTCAATACCAAACTGGCTCAGTGCATCTACAATCTTATTGGTATTTGCACAAACGCTCCGGTCTACCGTAATGGTCTGCCAGGCGGCCGATTTAAAATACGCCAGCGTGATCCGCTCCTCTGCCGTATCTACATTCTTTAATATCTCCACCGGCAGAACCGGATGACTGCACGCCTGGTACGGTACCGGCATGGCATTCTTGTCATATCGGATCGTCCTCACTCCGAAATCATTTGCAGTCCACTCGCCGCATACTAACTCCAGCGGCTGGTCAGTAAATTTTGTTTTATTCCCGGTCTGCTTCTGACGCTGCGCATAATCAAGCACGAATGACTTGTACAGGTTGTTAAACTCCGTTACCCGTTTAAGCTGCCGCGCGGTATTGCGAAGGGATTCAATATACTGGGTCCGCTCGATATTGTCCTCTATCTCAAAAATTTCATAAAAAATTTCATCTGGAAATGGTTCCGTCGGCTTCAATACGGATATACCAGTCAGTAATTCGTCTTTTGATGTCCCCAATCCTTCTCACCGCCTTCTTGTCTTCGTAGACCTCTTCCGGACATTCTTCTATATTTTCTAACAAATATTCAATATACGTGATGTTCTGCAGCGCTTCCGTAAAATGCTCATTTCGCTCATGGATTGCCTCACACAGCAGGATCCAGTACATTTTGACGTATAATGTTGACCGCTTTTTAAATGCAGCAACCGCCACTCTGTGCCGGCGCACCAGCTCCGCTTCCCGCTTCTCCCTGTATGTCATCGGCTCAGCCAGGGGAATATCAAAAGCGGCAGCCAGTTCTTTTGCGGCTTCATAGTTACTCGTATCATGGTACAACGCTACAAACTTGATTTGGTCACCACCAGTTCCACACGTAAAGCAGTAAAATCCCTTTCCGTCCGGATATATTTTAAGGCTCGGATTCTTATCCTGATGGAAGGGGCACTGACACAGCCCCTTCCGATTAAGCTGCAGGCCATAATACTCCGCCACTTGCTGCATGGAGACCGCTTTCTTTACCTTCCGGAACAGATCCGGATTATAACCTTTCATTATCATTAATCTTCAAACCTCGTATGACCGAGAAGTCCCTCCATTGCAAACATCCAGCCGTTCTGTCCTATATCATCAGCACAATGGATTCCGCCCTGCAGGCTTCCTATGTCGGAATTATCAATCAGACGCATATCAAACTCATCCGGATCCGGAAACCCTCTCCGGATGAGTCCTGAACGATACCCTGGGATTAATAACGGAACTTCTGGCCTTACATGAAAGGGATCCCTTCATCTCCGGATCCTTCCGGGATATTCACAAAACCGTCACTGTCCATAAAAGAAGGGGGCGCCGCGGCATCTGCCGGATTTGGTCTGCCGCCTCCGGCTCCTGTCATTGGCAACAGCTCATCTTCCGGCACTTCCGCTTCTGCCAGGCCGGCCACACTGCGGATCCGCCACAGTTCCGTTGTCATCGCGCGCTCTCCATTATCCTTTTCGTACTGACGGCGGCGGAAAATACCACCGAATTTTTTATTGACTAGCGTTTTCTCATTGCCTTCCTTATCCCACTGGAAAGTGAAATTGTTGGATCTTTCAATGGCAGTAACAACACCCTTAAGCCATGGCGTCCCCTTATCATCCATGTTCTGTTTAAAGACGCCTCTCCATTTGGCTTTTGGATTCGTTTCTTTTTCTGCTTTAAACTGCTTATCATAAAAGTCTGCATACTCTCCTTCTGCAATATCGTACAGAATTACAAACTTTCTCCACTCATGTCCGCTCTTATCCGTATCCGTTACTTCGGAAACCTGGCGAATCTTGCATACATATTTTCCTTTTGGAAGAGCCTGAAATTCGCCCGTATAAGCTGCCGCCTCATCGTATCCCTGTGGTTTCTTAATCATTCTTCTTTTCCTCCATGCTCTTATATTTCTTCCAACCGTAGAAATCACGAATGGTATCATCAACAAGTTTCAAATTATTTTCTATCTCCGGTTCCTCGAACATCTCTTCCGGGGTTTTGGTAATATCCGATCCGTCAGTAACTGTCCGAAAGAAATGATTCCCGTTTTCGCTCATACACCGAATGCAGATCGTGACCATCCCTTCCAGGCACACTTTTCGATCCAGCTGTTTTCCGATCGTTCTGAGACGCGAAACTCCAAAATCATCCGTGTCCTCATGGAAAATGATATACACAATTTTTTCCGGATCCTTCACCTCGTTCTTGACCATTTTTACCAGGCCATACATAGCGTCCGCAATATCATCATACATTTCAAATGAAGCATTCCCTTTTTTATTCCGATGGTTGGCCATAAAAAGATGTGTCATAATATATCCGGCATCGTCAATCACAAACACCTTTTCAGGGTTTTGGTTGATTGTCGTGATGATCTTTCCGATGTCATCACTGCTTCCAGTTTTCTTAAAACGTTTGCGAAATGGCAACTCCTTTTTCTCTGTATTCAGCAGTACAATCTCATCTTCATCAAAGAATTTCAGACTCCGGCTTTTCCCGCTCCCTGATTTTCCATAAATCAATACTGGTAATCCCATGATCTCCTCCTTAATAAGGCAGCGGATCTTCCGCAGCTTCCTCTCTCCCGTCTGCTGGTTCCTCATCTTCCTGCCCCACATTATCCGCAATCCAGTCATCCTCAAAAAAGCTGATACCGTTCAGACGTGGAAACAACACTTCCAGTGCCTTATTCCCTGGTGATTCCGTATGCACCCAGTAGATTGTCGTTTCATTCTTCCAGTAAAGCACACCAGAAAGGAAACTCGGCCTGGCCGGCATCGCCTCCACAGTCGTATCCAGTTCACTCCGCGATATTACCCGGTCCGACAGGGACCTGTCCGCAACTACAAATTTCAAGTCACTATGCTTCTGGCATACGATGTACTCATGGGGCCAGGCAAACAGCATTACCGGCGCTACTACTGCAAAATCCTTCGCGGCTTTCCACTGCTCATAAGGATCCGGATAATCCGGCACTGTTTCCGGTTCGGCTTCCCCGTCCGGAGTCGTTTTGTATAAGTAACATTCATATGCTTCTGGCAGGTCTCCGATCAGCTCCATGATCGCCGCCTTAAATTTATTTGATGCGTAAGGTATTTCAATATAAAGTCCCCAGTTATCGGAATACACCAGATAATGGTCATTCACGTTCCCTACGATCAGGCCATGTTTCTTCAGGCTGGCCTTCATGATCTTTTTCAGTTCTCCTGTTTTTAAAAACATCTTTACAATCCCCTTCCCTGTTTCTATCTCTGCTCTCGTCTATTCCGTGCTGCACCAGTGCAAGAACCATGTCCATCTCTTCGAAGGACAGATGCCACACGCCCGTAACCATGAGTTTTACAACCCGTGCGGCAACGTCCATCAATACCTGCATACGGAACGGAGTCATATCCCCGCCGCCCATCAGCGGATTCCCAGATGCTCTCCACGCGGTTCCAGATGCGCCCAGTCCACCTGGCGCTCGGATAATAAGGCGCGGACCGCATCTCCGTTTACCTTCGGTGGCTGCGGAATCAGGAAGCGGCCCGGGATATCATCAATGGCCCCATCAATGACAAGCGGTTCCTGCCCGCCATTCTTCGCTACACTGATCGTAAAGAGGGTTGTCTTAATCTTACTCTTCCCGATAGCCTTCATGTTCTCCATAAGAGTCGTCTTCAGCGCTTTCTGGCGGTTCTCCAAGCTTGTCCGCCTGGCATTCAGACGGGATTCTTCCGCTTTCAATGCCTCAATATCGGCTTTCATGTCAGTAATGATGATTGCATAAGATTCCGCCTTGTCCTCAATCTCACCAAATATGGCTTCCATGGTATCTCGGATTGTCTGCTCATCCGTTTCGCCATCATAAAGCATCTGCTCCAAAATCTCGTACTGCTCTGATAATTCGTATAATCTCATCTCGTAATCCTCCTTACCAAT
>NZ_JACOPB010000036.1:0-22271 GCF_014288005.1 Hungatella hominis | reverse complement strand
GCAGCGAGAGCGGCCGCACATTTTTGCCGCTGTGTCAACCTTTTTTGGGAAAATATATTAAAAAATTGAGTTAGACCCTATGTTAGAATTCAACCTGGATAGGTAACTAAATGACATTGGTTCACTCCTCACCAGTGGCACCGCAGTCCGGTTCGGTCGGGCAGGCTTCCTCAGCCTTTCCAGTTCCGGTTTCGGGCATAAGAAGTTCTAAACGTGCAGAATTTTTCTAAAAACCAGGTGAAATTCCCAAACTCGCTGCGCTCAGACAAGTGGGAATTTCACCTGAACGAAAAATTTTGCGCGTTAAGAACTTCTAATACCCTGCAAAGTCACAGGAAAAGCTGAGGAAGCCTGCCCGACCGAACCGGACTGCGGTGCCACTGGTGGGGAATGAACTGTAACGTATTAAAGCTGCCTCCACCGCCTCACCAATCCGTAGGGGGCAGCCATAATCAAACAGGGCGGAGCGGATACCCGGAAGTGTTTGCTACTCTCTTCCTGGTATCCTGCTCCACCCTTTATCTGCGTTTACTGCTGCCGGACTCCATTTTCATCTACCCTGTAACCATCCGGTGTTATTTCATTAACCGCCAATACGCCTTTACTGCCGTCAGATGCCGGATTGAAATAGTACCAGACATTGTCAATCAGCTGCCAGCCGGTCACCATGCGTCCTCTCGTTCCGTCTGAAACCGGATTTAAGTAGAACCACTTTCCATCTGCCAGATACCAGCCCGTCACCATATTGCCGTCCGCATCGAAGAAATACCAGTCGTCGGACTGGCCCCAGCCGGTATAAATCCATTCATTCTTCGGGACGGTCCCATCGGCCTTCTTAAACTGCCAGCCTGAAGCCGTTTCGTTCCAGCTGCCTGCCGAATAGTACGCTTCTTTTTTCTGTGAAGCCTTGCTGCTTCCTGACGAGCCGGAACCGAAGCTGCTACCTGACGAACCTGAACCGGAGCCGCCGCTGGAATCGGACTTCTTCACCGTCACCTTGAACTCTGTCTCAAAAACTTCATCCGTTCCATCTTTTCCTGCCGCCACATAGGAGATGGCAACAGTTCTCGTTCCCGGCTTCGAGAAATCATAGGATATCTGATACTCTCCTTCACTTAATATCTCTTCGGCCTTCTCCCCATTGGGCATCATGACAATCCGCTTTATAATCATTCCACTCGTATCCAACTCATCGTCTGTCTTGTACTCCGTCTTAAACGGCATTGCCGTCACTTTAATACCTGAAGTATATTCCGTATTCCGGCCGGGATCTGCCGCTACGTTCACCACCACATAGTCTGTGAACTTCTTTTCTTCTCCAGCCTTATCCGTGCCGTAGTAAACAGCCGTTACCTTTCGTCTGCCCTCGCCTGAGAAATCGTAAACCGTCTCAAATTCATTTTCCCCAAGCACTCGTTTTCTCGGAGCAGCGTTGCTGGCGCTGGCTTTTAAGTATTCCGTAACTACCATTCCAGTCGGGTCGAATTCCTCATCAACCACGTAGTCCGTTTTGTTTGGTTTCCTCGTAATGGAGATTCTGGACGTATAATATTCCGCCTCCTCAATCTCTTCCAGTACCTTTACGGTAAGGGAATCGGTAAATATCTCTTCCCCGCCGCTCTCTCCCACAGCCGAATATGATACAGTAACCTCAGTTTCGCCGACTTCAGAGAAATCGTACTCCAGCTCATAGGCGTCTTCTGCCAGAACCTTTATCCTCTCTGCATTGCTTCCGCTGGCCTTCCGGTACTCCGTTACTTCCATGCCCTCCAGATTGAAGTCATCGTATAACTCGTACTCCGTCTGGTACGGTTTTGCCGTTATGCTGATATGATCCGTATAGAAATCTTTAACGGCGGTCAGCTTATCATACGCTTCCGTCAGTTTCAGGAAAGTCTCTTCTAAATCCGGTTCGGAAGCCACCTGGGATTTCATCAGCGCTTCTGCCTTTCTAAGCGCCACCTGGAATTCCTCCCAACCTTCCTCTGCATACTCTTCCTGATCCACATTCTTCATAATTTCAAGAATTTCTTCGTATTCCGTGCGGTCAGCCGAAGCGTCGTAAATGCGCACATCATCAATCTTACCGCCTGTCGCTACGGCAATTGTGCCCATTTTTACAGCATTACCGTAAGCGCTGGACTCTTTCTTATGAATCAGCTTTCCGTTCACATAGACACTGGCTGTGCCGTTCTGATACAATACCGCCACGTTGTACGTCTTACCCGCTTCAAAGGGATAGGCTGCTTTATCGTCCTTATAATTCTCACGGATATTAACGCCTGATTCCTTTAAATCAAATTTCACATAGGAGCGGTCTCCCTGCACACCAATCTGGCCATAAGACCTGGCAGTGTTTTCTTCGGGTCCTGGTATCATAACATCCATCATAATCAGGGCATCCTTTAGATCTGATACCGCTTCCGCTGAAATATCGGCCTGTCCCAGCTTCGGTCCATTCGTGACAGCCACTGCCTGTAAATACCGGTTGCCCTTCACATCTTCCTTTACAACGAAGGAATCGTTATTCATGGAATACTGTTTTGTTCCATCCCTGCTTTCGAGAGTTTCTCCCTTTTCGGCGCTGTCTTCAATATCATAGTCATCAAAGGTATCCTCGTAAACCGGGGCTGCCGTTCCGATCACCTTTTCCATCAGTTCCGTCCCTTTAAGGTCCGGGCTGTTTATGGATGCCGGTCCATACTCTTCCATGATTGCATCATACTCCTTAGACGTCACTGGCAGAACGCTTCCGTGACGCATCGTTCCCGGGAAGGAGTACTCCGTGGTGTCGAGGCGCGTAAACTCACCGGAACCGATGTCCTCCGTAATCAGCGGGAAATATCCTCCGCCACCAAAATTGTCGAGAAGCAGGCACCACTTGTCTTGTCCGTTCAACTGAAATGCGGTTGCGCCTTCCATTCCGTTTATGTAGTTGATGACGGATTCAATCTCGGTCCACTGACCCAGCAGGGAATCGCTTTTCTCGAGTATCGTATATTTACCGCCTTCCGGCAGGCCTTCCCGGTGCGCCTTCGTCGCCTCGTTCTTGGTAAACCGGTAGTACGTATCATCCACCTTAATTACAGTGGCGTCGATCACGCTTAGAACCTCGCCGCTCTCACTGTGCAGTTCTATCCAGACCTCGGGTTCGGTAAAGTGATAGAAGTCTCTCGTCTTCGCATAATAGACGCGGTGGGTGTAGTCATTGTTGGTCACATTCTGATCCTTCGGAATCTTAGAGGACCAGAATACGACGTACTCTCCCGTCGTCTCATCGTAAAACGCCTCCGGAGCCCACGTACAGCCGGCCCCCTCTGCAGCCACTTTCACCATCCGCTGGTCAGACCAGTTCACCAGGTCTTCGGACTCCCAGATCATAATGGACTGGCTGCCGCTTGTCTGTGCCGCCGACCAGTTTCCGTTGCCGTTGATCTTTAAATCGGTAGCAATTAAATAAAACCTGTCGCCTTCTGCCGACCGCATGATAAATGGGTCGCGCAGTCCTTTTTCTCCCATACCAGAAGTTATCACCGGTTTTGATGCATTTAAATCTTCCCAGTTCATGCCATCCCTGCTGGATGCCATGTAAATCTGTTCTCCGCTGCTTAAGTCCTCGCCCTTGAAGTAGGCAAAGACATAGGAATCCATGGTCTTTTCTTCCGGCTTCGCGGCCACATGGGCGGTAAATACCTTTTTCCTGCTGACCCCCCTGAAGGTTATGGTTGCGGTCAGAGTGACCTCCGTATTCGCATCCGGTCTGGTGACCACGCCAATCGGAGTATTCTCATCTAGTCCCGTTACGGCGATGATGGATTCGTCTGAAGACTCCCATGTTATGGTTGTTTTGTTGGCTCCTGTCTCCGGAAGCGTCAAATTACCTTTCACATCGTCAATGTTTGAAATGTTCAATGCTTCATAGTCGAGATCCACCGCTTCAGAAGACGAAAGCTTTTTCACCTTTTGGACTGCCAGCCAGCTTAAGACTCCATCCAACTTGGCGTTTTTCTTCACATGGAATTCTACCACGCCGTCAGCCGGAAGTTCAAAATCGTTATCGCTCTCCAGAACATGGCCTTCTGTATCATTGCCTAATGTCAGGGTTCCCAACTCCTCGACCCGGTGTTCTCCTTCCGCATTCTGCCAGGCCACATCTACTGCTATCGAACGGCCGCTGTTCCATTTAGACCACCATTCCCGATAACCGCTGGCAAACCGGTAGGTTCCCTGCTCCAGGGTCAGTTTGTATACAATTTCCTGATCTGCTTCCGCATAAAGACCGTTTTCGTACTTGTCATCCGATTCGGAGTTGTACAGCTTAACGCCGTCTTCCACGTAGCCCCAGGTTCCGTCAAACCTCTGGTCTGAAACCGCGTTGCTGAGATTCATAATTCCGTTTACTCCCTGCCAAGCGGGCGATACCCGTTCTTCTGTGAAACCGCTGTCTATGAAGTATACCAGGTTCTCCGGAATCACCTCCACTCTTGCGTTCACTACGACTTCGGCACCCTCCAGCATTCCTGTCACTTCCACCGTCTTCCAGGCTTCGTTAAAGCCATCTGCAGGCAGAGTCCAGGTTACTTTTTTGGCCGTCCGCTCTCCGTCTGCCGTCTCCACATCCACGGTTTCCGGTAAATCCGGCTTCCCTCCGGTGGTTACGGACAGGGACAGATTATCATCAAATACCTTTGTGATACTGCTCTTTTCAATGGCAATATACGATACAACCGGCGCCTGGTCAACATCGGCCGTAAAGGTGAGTATCACCTTTGTCTGATCCTCCGGCACGGTAATGCTTCCCGACACAGTCTGCATCACTCCGCCGTTTCCGCCGGACCATGAGGCAGTACCCAGCTCCACGGGCATACTGCTGCCTTCAAAGGCGGCTGTCACCTTCGTCGCGCGTCCCGCGCTCCACCACTCCGTATGGCCCGTGGTGATTTTATATGTCCCTTTATCCAGAACAAATTCATAGGAAAAAGCATTTCCGGCTTTATTAGCGCTGCCGTACCAGCCAGTACTGTGAAGGCCGGAACCGGCCCGCCAGGCAAGCGCGGAACAGCCCCCGCCGTATCCCCAGGTGTTTGTACCGGCCGCCTTCTGGTCGGCCGCCTCGTTCACCAGCTTCCCATGTTTTTTTACATCTTCATAGATATCGGATACCTTCGGGCTCCCGCTGGCATCCATCACACCGCAGTCCACCAGATATTTTAATCCATCCGAATAGACAAATCCATTGAGCGTCACCTTGCGTCCGCCGTTTTCCGTCATTGTACCGTTGAGTGTCACCGGTCCCGTGCTGTTTAAATCTCCGGAAACCAGAGTCCACTCGACAGGAGTATCTTTCGTCTCATTGTTAATGGTGATATTGATCTTCTGCGGCAGATCGCTGAGTGCCGTTCCCTTCTTAATGCTCTTCGGAAGCTCTGTATTCACGATGATCGGCGCCATATAATCCAGCATATCCAGTTTCCAGTCAACATAAGGGCGCAGAATCATGCTGCCCTCTCCGTCAAATTCCACAGGAAGCCATACGTACTGAGGGTCTGTCAGTTCATTTTCTCCCGGATTCTTATTATTCCACCGGTCTCCCATATAGATGAACTTTCCATTTTCCGCATCAATGGGGATGATGTTGGTGGACTGGGTTCCAAAGGTCAGCGCATTCGTGTATTGGCAGATGGAAGTATCTGTCACACATGGGTCACCGATGATCTTCCAATCACCCATGACACCGTTTTCCGAAACCGCGAAGCTGGCCTGGTTAGCCCCCCAGCCGGTGCAGCCGGAGGTCATGAGGTAATATTTCCCATCGTATTTAAACATCGCCGGCGCTTCCCGCTTCTGTCCAGCAAACGTCTCGCTTCTTAAAAAGTCTTCCCCCGGGACCGCAGCTTCCGGGCTGGCGGATAAATAGGTGTAATCTTCATTGAGCTTTGAAATGAACAGGGTTGCATTTTCCTCACTGGAATAGATGATATACGCTGTCTTGTCGTCATCTACAAAGAGATTCATGTCACGGGCCATGCCCTTGCTCTGATCGTGCTTTCCATCCACATAGTTTAAGCGGTAACGGTCGATAAAACGGAAGGGGCCTGTGGGACTGTCGCTCACGGCAACTCCTGCGCTGGCGGCCGCATAGTTGGAATTGCTGGTCTCCGTCGGGCCGTCTGCGTGAAACCACATGACGTAGTTATCATTCTTCTCGTTGTAGATTACCTTTGGTCGTTCCAGAACGGAGGTGGTATCATTGATGGCCAGCAGGACCTTCGCCTTCTGTTCCTCCGTATAATCCTTGTACAGTTCCTTAAAATAATCCTCTTCAAAATCGTACTCATCCGTCAGGTTGCGGAGAGCGACGCCTTCCTCCTTCCAGTTATAGAGGTCTTCAGAAGAGTAGACGCGGACACCGCCGTCCACGGTGCGGTAGCCATCTGTTTTGTCTTCGCCGTACCAGTACCATTTCGTCTCTCCCTGATATGTAAACTTCTGCACCTGACCGCCATGTGCCTGGATTGGCGTGCCTTCCGTATCCAGCCACACATCGCCGTCTGTCCCGGAAAAGCTGGTGTAATTTATCGCATCCTGCCTCGGCTGAAGACCGTTATACCTGGCGATCAGTTTCTTTAAGTTCGAGGATATCTTTTCAGCAGATACCGGTTTTTCCGATTCTGCTGCCAGTTTTGCATACTTGTAGGCCTCGTCATACTTTGCGAGTGATTGTTTCGAATACAAATCTCTGTCCGTATCAGCCAGAATATACTGCTCCATCGCTTTCTGTAAGTATTCCTGGTCATAGGGTGCCTTGATGATGATGTAGCTGAGCATGGCATCCTGGCTGGAAGACTGCCGGCTCTGATTATGAACCCACACGTCCAGCACGCCGTCGCTCACCGTCACGGAAAAAGTCTCTTCCGCCAGACTGTCCTTGGCGAAGGTCCATCCACTTTTCACAGTCTCGCCCTCGAGCGTGACATCCACCGGTCTGGAATCCCAGGGATTTTTGCACCCCAGGGTCACCTGGTACGTCCGCTCGCCTTCCGGCATCTCGAAACGGTATGTAATTCCGCTCACATCACTGTCATATGTAATGGCGTCGCTCAGATAGCGCAGGCCTGATTCTAAAGAATTTTCTGACGTATCGCGTTTTCCATACATAATGGACGACCCGTTCTCCACGTATCCCCAGGTATACCCGGTACTGTCCGGTGCCTCCTTCTGGTCCGTTCCGGACTGAAGCACTCCCATCTTATATCCGTTTGGTATCGCCAAAGGATTGGAAGCCCCGCATTTCACCAGATACAGGGTATAGTCAGCGGCTATCAGCTCCTCATATCCGGGCATGGACCGGAAACCTCTGTTTTCTCTCTCGGGCGCTGCATAGGCCGGAGCGGCTCCCGGTAAAACCATGGCCAGGGACAGCGCGACGGCTGCTAGGCGTTTAAATGGTTTCTTCTTCATAATTTACCCCCATCAAATAATTTTCAACCTGTACTGAAGCGGGCACAGCATCTGAAAATAAGATACCATGCCCACTTCTGTCATTCCTCTGTTGTCATTTTTTCTGCTTTTAGTCCTGCTTATCGATGCGCGCGCCGTCGGCGCCCACCACATGGCCATCCGGCGTGGTTGCTCCTGCAGCCATGATTCCATCCCCATTCAGATAGTAGCTGCGGCCGTTCCAGGTGATCCAGCCGTTTAAAGCCATCGCTCCTCCTGGCTGGAGGAAGTACCAGCAGTCTTTATAGCAGATCCAGTTGTTATCCACCATGGCTCCATCAGGATTTAAGAAATACCACTGATTGTGATACAGGGTCCATCCGGTCTGCATATAGCCATCTTCACCGAAATAATACCAGCGGCCATTGATCTGCGCCCATTCGGCCTTTACGTAACCGCCGTTTGTCTTTGCAAACCACCAGCCCGCGGCATCCTGCATCCAGGTTCCTGTTACAGTGGAGGTCGTATTGACTTTCGGGCCTCGCTGGCTGCTTCCGCTGCCGGAATGATTATTATCATCCGGATCAACTGCTTTTGCCTTTACTGTCACGGCCAGAATCGCCTTATGTCCTTCATAGGAGACGGTGACATGCTTTACACCTGCGGCAGAAGAATCAAAGCCGGTTATTTCATAATCCTTTATAACCGCTTCTGTTCCGTTTTCATAGGTTGCCGTCACTGCCATTCCATCGGTTTCGAAGTCCTCTCCGATCTCGTAAACTGTCTTATACGGCTTTGATGTAATCCGGATACCGGTCACCTCCAGAGTTCCCGGGTTAGCTGCTGCAAACACGCCGGGTTCGGATACTACAAATCGCATCCAGCCATCCGCCGTCTCCGGAACGATCGTCTTGATATCACCGTTTTCTGTTATATAGTAGATTACCAGATTCCTTTCCCTGATGCCTTCCGGCACGCGCATGGTCAGGAAAAGCGGCACTGTCGGCTGAACCTCTTCATCAGCTGCCGTCAGACGAATATTCATGGCCTTCGCCGTCTTAACTTCCGGCAGTTCTTCCGGCACATCCATATCTTCAATAATCAGTGTTACTACCTGATTCTCCTGCTCCACATCTGTGCTGAATACCGCACCGGTAACGGCTGCACCTTCTGCCAGTTCTGCGTCACCCTTGATTCTAACCGTTATATTCGGGTATGCCATCCGGAAATACGCTTCCATTTCCGCGATCTGTTTGATCATGGTATTCGTCAGCTCGCCTTCATATCCTTCCAAGCTGGCGGCAAGCGCTTTTCGCAGATCCAGTGCTGCTGTCTGCTTCTCTTCTGTAGTGCGGTAAGGCGTCGTATTATTATCCAGAACCCCCGCCGCATCTCGGATAACAGTATCCAGCTTATCTTCCATTACCTGCGCTTTGTTTTCAGTTACTGTTACCGCCGCTTCCGCGGTAAATACCTTTTCTTCTCCATCTCTTCCAATGCCGGTATGTAAAATCTTAACGTTCTTACTGCCTGCTTCTGAGAAGTCGTATTCGCCAATCTCGTAATCTGCAGCCGGTTCCGCATAGGAGGCGTTGCTGGTACTGGCCTTCATTACGGCCTCCACCTCCATGCCTGTCGGATCAAATGGTTCATCCACGTCATATACTGTTCTCTTCGGCTGTTTTGCGATATAAATGCCCTTCTGATAGAACTCGTCGTTCTCATCTAATACCGTCACCTTGATGGTATCTTTCAATTCCTTTTCTTCCCCGTTGTCAGTCAGGTAGGTGTAGCAGATCTCTACTTCACCTCTTCCCGGTTCAGACAGGTCACTGATGACGTCATACTCTCCATCTGCAAGTTCAACCGCCCTGGCCGGAATAGCATCGCTGGCCGTTGCCTTCATCAGAAGACGTACCTCCATACCATCCGCATCAAAGTTCTCACCCGGCAGATAGATTGTTTTTTCAGGTTCCTTCACTACTTTAATGCTGTCCGCCCTCATATCCTCCGGATCGTAAACCGTGATTCGGAAGAAAGCAGAATACACTTTTCCATCCTCGTTTTCGTAAGAAACAATCACTTTGGACCTTCCTGCTTCGTCCATATTCGGTCTTTCTATGGTGTACTCGTCCTCTGTCAGTTCCCGGACAAGCTCACTTCCATGGTATCCATTCACCACCATGCCGGTCGGTTCAAACTCTCCGCCCAGTTCATAAACGGTCTTATTAGGCATCATGTCCACTTTGATTTTGTTGACCGCCAGCTCTGTAACAGGCGCCTCCCCTTTTGCAATGGCAATATAGGAAACAGCCGCTCCCTTTGCCTCCGTGGCCGTAAATGTCAGAGTCACCTCTGTGCCATCTGCCGGTACGGACAAATGGCCCTGTACGTACAGTTCTTTCCACTGGGTTCCTCCGGTAGATCCCGAATTGCCGAATTCGGTCTTTACAACGGTGCCGTCTTCCTTTTCATAGGAAGCCGTAACTTTTGTAGACCGGCTGTTCCCTGCCCACCACTCGGTATGGCCTGTGGTGATGTTGTATTCTCCCGCATCCAGGGTAACCTTATAGGTAAAGGAATCTCCGATCGTATTCTTTCCGTAATAGCCGGTCGCATGCAGGCCATGACCCTCTGCATATCCCTTCATTCCGTCATAGTCTGAACCGATTCCCCAGGCGTTATCCCTTCCTTCCTGATCTGCCGTTTCATTCTTCAGACTCTCCGATGCAGCCTTCACCGCCTCGTAAATTTCCGAAGTCTTGTCTTTATTGTCCTTGCCTACACCGATACCGCAGTCGATAAAGTATACCTGTGAACTGCTGAAGACAACCGGCGACCAGCTGAGTGTTCCTGCATCCAGATTTTCCAGGACTCCTTCCAGCTTAACCATGCTTCCCTGTAAGTTCCAGTCTCCTTCTTTTAATTTCCAGGTGACCGCTACGTCCTTCACCTCACCATTTACCTTTAAGCTGAGCGTCTCCGGCAGCTTATCTTTGGCAGCGATGATTGGAAGCTCTGGTATCTCTTCCACCGAGTCACCACCGACCATAACCCTAATCGAGGCCTCTGCACTGTCTTCTTTGGAAGTGATCGTCACGGTTTTCTCTCCCGGCACGGAAGAATCAAAGCCTGTTACTGTATACTCGTTTTCCTTCAGCACTCTGCTGCTGTCATTATCGTAATGACCTGTTACTGTCATTCCCGTAGTATCCAGCTTTTCACCGATGGAATACATGATCTTGTCCGGCATCTGAGTGACTTCAATGCTCTTTAAATTAGCGGATTTCTCCACTGCCAGCCAGCTGATAATCGGCTTTTCATTGGCTGCATTCACAAGCTTATAGGTCACCTCACCGCTTACCGGAATCGTAAATTTGTTGGTTACCTTCATATCCTTTCCGCGGGACAGGATCGTATCAAAGACAATTACCTGTGTCCTGCCGTCCGTATCCAGATAGGTGAGCTCCGGCTTCATATCACGCGAGCGTGTTCCGTACCAGTCATGGAATCCGTTGGTAATTTTATAGGTACCCGCTTCCAGAGTCAGACGGTATACAATCTCTGTGCCGTTCGTTCTCCAGCCTGCGGTATAGGAGTCATTGTACTCACCGGCAGCGCCGTCCGGACTCGGCTTTAACGGATTTTTGGAGTCTGTTATCTCAAAGCCCCACTCATCCTCTGCCGCCCCGTACCTCTGGTCCGCCGTCTCATTAAGCAGTGGCTTATTATTAGTCTGGAAATATTTCGCGACTGCCCTGTAAACCGCTGAAGTAATTGATAAAGTGCCGCCTCCGTTTGGATTTACCGGCACATCGGCCGCACAGTCGATATAGTACTGCAGATCCTGAGGAACCACCATAACCTTAGCTTCCACCGGATACTTGTCTTCTCCCGCCGAGCCGGTCACCGTCACCGTCTCATAGGCAATATCAAACTGATCCTCAGATACTTCCCACACAACTTCCGCTTCGGCCGCTTTTCCGTCGAGACGGATTATGGAAACCTTTTCAGGCAGCTTTGGTACACCGCCTTTCACGGTCACATAGATCTGATCGAGCCCTGTGACTTCTGTAATCGTTCCCGTCTTACCAAGCTTCTCCATGGCATTGCGAAGCGCTAAATACGCCTGGTTTAAAGTTTCCTGACTTCCGTCTGCAAGCGCAGCTTCTGCGGAAATGACAGCATTCTGGAAGTCCTCCCAATCCTCTTTAAGATAAGTCTCATCCTCATTGGTCAGCTTCTTTGCTGCATCGATGAGAGCCTGGAGCTTGGCTGTACTCACGGTAACGCCTTCAGCTGCCGTACCGATTACATCAATACCATCTACGTAATAAGTACCACCTTCCACAGTAATCTTTACTGTATGCGTTCCTTCCGGCAGATTCTGCAGGGAATATGTAGTCTGTCGGTTTCCGGCCTCAGGAGTCTCATAGGCTGTCTCCATGACCTCTCCATCCACCTCTGCCTTTATTACTGCTGCGCCGGAATTTCCGAATACATTGATTCCTGTTCCGTCAAAGGTAAGGCTGAAGGAATTATCTCTCGACTCACCGCCGTCATCCGGCTCTCCGATAACCTTCAGTTTTTTGAGGCTGATAAAGGAGCTGGTAGCTACCACCTTTAAGGTATGGAGCCGGGCCGGATCCAGATCGAGATCAAATACATCGCTGCCGTTTCCGCCGTTTGTGGAATTGTAGTTTACTGTTCCCACCAGTTCTCCATCAATGTAAACATTGCCGGTGCCGTTGCTGCCATTGGCCTCTCCGAAAATTTCAATTCCCGTTCCATAGAAATCGAATTCGTAATGGGCCTCATCGCCTGCGCTTCCCCAGGCATTGCTGTCATTGGATCCCCATGCCAGTGGGTTGCCTCCTTTGTAATAACGGATCTGGCCGCTGTTATGGGCATAAACGCCCTTTTCGATAGCTCCGCCGTACGTTCTTGTACGGTTGTAATGGCTATATCCCTCGTTCAGTACGTGATTCCAGTTTCCATTCCATGTAATCAGTTCGCTGGTATCATCGAGCTTCTGATCAGCTGCCGCTGCCTTTCCTTCGACAGGCATGATTTCCAGGTTATCAAACTGAGTATTGTAAAAACCGCTGGTCAGCGTCACACGGCCGCTCATTGAGGTATGGTTGTCATCCACCAGCACCGCCACCTTTTGACCATCCACATAAGCGGTCAGGACGTTCTCATCTGCAGCCAGCTGCATATTGTGCCAGACTGCGCTGTCGAAATTCTCCAGCGTTCCCTTACTGGTCTGTCCAGAACGGCAACTCAGTTTATAGGTGCCGTCTTTAAATACCTGAAAAGTATAGGTGGATACATCGTTGGCACCCGTTCCTTCATGAACCACTTCCCTGACGCCGATACCCGCGTAATTTTCAAAGCATTCCGGGCTTGTTAAATCCAGTTTGAAATCGATGCCCGCAACATAATTAGTCCACCGGTGATCTCCCAAAACGGTTCTTGGCCTGCCGCTGGTCTGGCTGTTTTCATCCGTTCCGTTTCCCCATACATTCCAGTCATACGGACGGTTATTATCATTGATCACCTGTGTCAGAACGTGATTGCCGAAGCTTCCCTCCTGCACCTCGAATGCACCATTTAAATCCGTGGTATATCTCGGAGTTCCGCCTCTGCGTTCCAGATACGTTCTTCCTTTCTCATCGGCCTCATACTGCGCATACTCAAAATCATCTGTATACGGAAGAGCCAGCACCTCCCGCTCAGCTTCGGAATCATTCTGCCCCGGCTCATATTCCCGGCCTCTGTCCAGTAAACTGGTGACTGTCGCAATGGAGTATGGCTTAACGGTCAGGTTAAAGCTGTAGATACCGTAGCCTTCCTTATTAGGAGTAAAAGAATCCACCATCTGCATCCAATTGGCATCATACTCCTCATCTCCGTCGGGTCCTCTCGTTTCCCAGACATTTAGCGGACTGGAAGCCTTCTTCATATTTTTAACCGTTACTTTATACTTTCTGGTCTGAGACGTATTGTTCGCAAAAACCATAGAATAATCATCTGTCTCGGGATCCTTTAAGGTTAGATAATTGCTGGTTCCAGTATCAGCCAGAACACCGCCGTCGCTGTAGGAACCATCCCCGTAGCAGGCATCCGGAAGGTAATTCCAGCCCAGATCAGCAAATTCCATGAAATGTCCCACCATCTGAAGACCACCGTCCGCATCGTAATAACCGGACCATGGATCAAATGCACCGATCAGTTGCTTCGGGCTGTAAGCGCTTCCCTCATAGAAGGCACCGATTGCCGGCTGAAATTCAAACCGGGTCATGCGCGGCTGGTTCTCCCCCGCGTCCTCGTAGCTGTAGCTGTTGATAAAGCGGGTTGCCAGATCTGCCATTCCCACCTTGCCGCCAACTCCGCCGCGCTCAGGATCTACATTAATTCGGTACTTTGCGTTAATCATTGGAGCAATTGCTTCACTATACCAGACTTCCTTCCCATATTCCTGATTTACTTTTGTTAAGTTGGCGTTGCCGTATAAGGTATAGTGATCTGAGACCACATCGACAAGATCCATCAGTTCAGAGTCATTTAACATACGACCGGCTATATCATTGCTGTTTGAGTGAGTATCTGCCGCCACAATCTGAATCTGATCATAGTCGTACCGTGCGTCCTCTTTCGCCGAATCTTCTTTCAACCGGTTTGCACAGTACTTAATCCACTCCGTGTTGTCAGCGTAGTCCCTGCGCCGCTCGTTCTGTCCGGGACTTACGTAGTTAATCTCATAACCGTATTCATCGTATACCGCATCAATCGTCTTTTTATACCATTGATATCTCGCTTCATACTTTGGGTTTTCAAAAGCTTCATACCCGATCCCCTCCTGGGTCCATTTTGGTTCACCCCAGCGGAGAATCTCTACTGTTATATCCGAATTAATGGTCTTTGCATCTGCTGCAAAATGCCATCCTGCCCCGCGCAGGACATTTGCTTCCTCCCCGGGGGAACGCATGGTAGCCGGTTCCGTACCAGAAGAAGAATTAATATCTCCTCCCATTTCTACTTTAATGTGGTTTAGTCCGGCTCCCTTTTCCGGATTAAACAGAAGTTCCATCATCTCCCAATACTTGTCCGGATGCTCTTCCTTATAATCCATAAGCAGTCTGGATGTATTATTGCACGTAACTGCTCCAAACCCTTTAAAGGTATTGACCGGATCAATCATATCCCCATCCACAGTGATCTCTTGAACATTCGTCTCTGTTGCAGCATATACCGGAGGACTGAACACCATTCCATTGTTCAGAACCATACCGGCGCTGAGCAGAAAACAAAGCGATTGTTTAGCCAAATGCTTCATCTTCATATTCCTTGCCTCCCTAAATTTCATCATTCGGTTACGAAGCTCAGCTTAAAACATAGCTTTTACTGATATAACACATCATTCAGCAACAAATGCTTTTATAACATGTTGGTATCTGATATAATATGTAATAAGCTTATTGCCTTCTGCATACAGGAAAGTGTCTGTGCCACCAGATTTTTGCTAATTGTGCTGAGACAATAAGCTCTTTTCCTGTAAATTTTATTCACATACCCCCTCCTTTTCGTAAAGATTAACTTATTTTAACAACTTTATTAGGACATTTGAATGTAATTAATTATTCCATTTCTATTTTTATTGTGAAAAATTACATGTTTTTATTATCAATTACATTTATTCAAAAAAAACATGTAAAATATTACGATTTAACCTGTAATATTTTACGATTTCTGAAATTATACCCTTCATCGTTCAAAAACCGGATTGCCATCAGATATTATATCTGCGGCAGTCCGGTTTCTAATAACAAAAATATAAAATTAAATCCTATAAAAACGCCCTCGCCACCGTCGTAAATAAAAAGCAAACGACAATCCCCGTGACCGTAGGAACCAGGAAGGAAGCAACCGTCCACTTCACACTCTGGGTCTCTTTTTTTATTGTAAGGCAGGTGGTGGAGCAGGGCCAGTGCATCAGGGAGAACAGCATGGTGCTGACAGCGTTGATCCAGGTCCAGCCGTGGCTCACCAGAAGATCTCTTAGTACTGACAGATCGCTGATATCCAGCAGACTTCCCTCTGCCATATAGGCCATGATGATGATCGGCACTACGATCTCATTTGCCGGGAATCCGAGGATAAAGGCCAGCAGTATGACGCCGTCCATTCCGATGATCTGGGCGAACGGATCCAGAAATCCGGAGCAGTGTGCAAGGAGTGTCGCATCGCCCACGGAAATATTGGCCATCAGCCAGATGATGAGTCCCGCCGGTGCTGCGACTACGATGGCACGGCCCAGGACGAACAGGGTTCTGTCAAAAATCGAGCGTACGATGACTTTTCCGATCTGCGGCTTCCGGTATGGCGGCAGCTCCAGCGTGAAGGAAGAGGGAACGCCTTTTAATACCGTGGCGGACAGAACCTTCGAGATCAGAAGTGTCATGAGCACTCCCAGAACGATGACTCCCGCCAGAATTGCTGCAGACAGGACTGAGGAGAATGCCCCGGCAGCGCTTCCTACGAAAAACATGGTAATAATGGCGATCATCGTCGGAAAACGTCCGTTACAGGGCACAAAGTTATTGGTGATCATGGCGATCAGCCGCTCCCTCGGAGAATCGATAATACGGCATCCGATAATTCCGGCGGCATTGCAGCCAAATCCCATGCACATGGGGTGTGTAAATTGGTAATTGAATTTTGTTTTTGGGATTTTGCCCGAACAGGCTTAAGCGAAAGACAAGGGAGGGCGGGCTTGCCACCGCTCCCCCATCTGTAAACAGTATAGCAGACAAATATAACAATGGCAATAGGGCGGATCCAGCTACGGTTCTGCCCCATTATTTCGCCATCAACCACACAATCCCCGCGCCGATCAGCACCGCAGCCGCCACCTTCAGCACCCGGATCGCCATCAGCTCATAGTGGATCCGAGGCGTGATCCTCTGTTCTCTCATCTTATCCAGTATTTTCTTAAACTCATTCATAATCTGATCCCCCTTTAAATTTCATAATCTTGCTAAAATTTGCGCATAGTAAGCTATACGGATACCGCGTTTATAAAATGATAGTATACGATGGCGTTATAAAATGCAAGGAGTTTTAGCAAATGGAAGAAATTAAGATACGATCAGACAATCATATCCATGTAGGTGCGAACCTTAAAAGGATACGAGAAGAAAAGGGTGTGCAGGCTTCTGACCTTATTCGGCATCTGCAATTACGAGGTCTCAATATAAATAAGCAGAGGTATTATAAGCTGGAGCATGATCTTGCAAACGTCTACGCTTCGGAACTGGTGGCTATGGCGGAATACTTAAAAATTGATATATCGGATTTTTTCAAAGACAATTAGGCGGCCCATAGCGGACCGCCCTCTTTATTACCACTCAAACTTATATCTGCGTCGATCAAAGTCATACTCCTCCGCGATCCGCAGCACTCCCCTGGCGTCAGTGATCATACACTTGCCCTCGTCGGATCCCCTGACTGGACAGAGCAGGAACGCCTCCCCCACCGGGTCCACCTGGTAGCCGGTGAGCATGTAGCCTTCGCTGTCAAACAGGTACCACCCACACGTGCCGTCTGTGGCCTCTCTAAGCCAGTACCAGCCGTTGCAGGCATAAGAACCGTCAGAATACTGATACCACCATCTCTGGCCGTCTGCCGCTGGCATAAAGCCTTCTCGGTACGTCACCGGCGCCTGATCTGCTGTGTAGTCGATATCACAGAGTTTCAACACCTTCTGCCAGGCAGTGGCTGCCACTCTTGACTTGATCGTCCCGTAGTTAATCCCCTTCGCTTCGATACACCACCCATCACCGATATACACACCGATGTGCCCCGGCTTCCACAGCGCCCAACCAACCATGGACTCATTCAGATGGTCGATGCTTACCCGCTCCACCGCCGTGTCGTGGTAGTTGTAGCTGCCACGGATCCGTCCCGCGTACCAGCTGATAAGGCCGGAGCAGTCGGTGCAGCGCTGGCCTATGTATTTAGCAGCCTTAGCCTTGTAGGCCAAAGTATATGTACCCGGATTCTCCCGGGCCAGCCTGTCCAGGATAGCCTGAGTAAGGATTTCTCCCTTAGCCCCGAAGACATACGGGGTTCCCAACTTGCTTTTACAGTGTTCAATTAATCCGTTTCTTGTCTTACTCATAAATAACCTCCAATCAAAAAGAGGCCCAGGATCACCCAGGCCCCAAAATCTTGTGACGTCACAAGTTGTGATATTACAACTTTTTGCGATCTCGCAACAGCTCCGGCACTCACCCCGCCGGCCGGGAGATATACGGACCACCTCCTTTCAGGCAGTCTTATCCAATTCCGGCAGCCCGGCCACGCTGGTAAGGATAGATAGTACTCCGGACAGCACCGATGCGCTAATTACCATTGTTCCGTTGACATCGCCCAGCACGGCAGCTGTGCCGATCGTGGCGACTGCAGTCTGCGCCATGGTCTTGACTGCCCTTATCCCTGCGGCCTTAATCCATCTCTTTGTTTTCTCACTCATATCAAAATCCTCCTCTACTTAATAAATACAAAATACCAGCCGCCACCGCTGTTCCGATGGAGCTGGTAATTGATGTAAAAAATGTTTTTTTAGTATTCGACCATTGCTTTGCCGGTTCTTTTTCCAAAATCTCTACTTTGTCCTTTAGCTCTGATACATTCTCATTTGTATATTTCACTTCACCAATCAACTCCACCATAGTCTTAGACATTGTATGGATCTCATTGATAACCGGCTTCAGATCATCTATCTGGTGAGTATTACTCTTTGATCGCTCTTCGACTTTTGTCAAACGCTCAATGAACTCCGTTTCAATCACATATGGCACCGTCCTTTCAAAATATTCTATATCGCGGCCTCTCCTCACCCCACCACCAGTACCGCAGCCAGTCGTCCAGGACGATTCCAGCCAAGCTTACCGGCAGCCACAGAAGGCAATACTGCGAGCAGATCTGGCCGAGTATATTACCAGGCAGCCCGCTGTAATCCCAGATATTCCAGCCCAACCACAGGTTGACTATGCAGCCGGTCAGGAACTCCAGAACGGTTATGATGGCCGCGCCGATCAGTATCTGCTTCCACACTGCCATGCGCCACGGCAGTATCTCATTGATCAGCCCCAGGCAGATAAAGCAAGTCCCGCCCAGTAAAAACATGGTCCAGTGGCTCCGGCCGCGCCAGACCATCTCCAGAACTACATACAACAGACCGCCGGTGCACATTAATGCAAAATACTTACGTATGATCCTTACCATCTTCGGCACCTCCCGCCATTGCAGCGATCTGCGTCAAGTATGACTGCAGCACCTCTGACTGGTATGCCGGCGGGACATCTGCACCGTAAAAAATCACCTGTATCTCCTCTGCAGTCTCGCAACCTGCAATCCACATATTAATCGCGTTACAGTAGGTCGTGTGGTAGCTTACGTGCCACATGGCTGCCGTAATGATAGCCTGCATATCTTCCGCGCTGTAAAAACGGCACGGCTGGCCGTCTGCATGATACTCAATTTGAGCAGCACCAGAGGTTACCTGGATCTGTTTGCCGAAGAGATTCAGCTGGTCCTCGATCGTCAACGCGAAATGATCGCTTGTGCCGTCTGATAACGGGACATTAACGCCCTGATAGATAATCTGTTGACAAGCTTCGGATATTTCCCGGCGTTTTGCGGCCTGCAGCTCCTCCAGTGTCGGAACATATGGCTCCGGCGGTTCTCCCTGTCCCTCTGGAGTCTCCGGGGCTGTGTAGACGCTTCCATCGTTAGACAAGTACACAGTCTGCCCCTCATCACGATACACTGTTTCATAACCTGTCAGAGTAGTTGCTTCCGTGCCATCGTCCGTGTAGATGGTGATATCCCCCCATACAGATGGCATGGTATCTGGAAATACAAGCTGCATGACATTTTCCGATACCGGGCGGATCGACTCGATCTCAAAAAGTGCCTCCTGAGTTCCAATTTTAATTTTTTCCATGACTTTTTACTTCCTTTCTGAATTTTTATGTATAATAAAAGGCCCAATGTGGGCCTGAATTTTCCATTTTCTTGTGTTCAATAGTAATTTAGCTAACACAATGCATACCATTGAGACAGGATATTACCAATTTCAAGACGTACCGGCAAAAGGGTACGCAGAATACGATGTTATATATACCAAAACATATACTTCCACGCCTTATGTGATTGCATTTAATAGCTCTATCGGCTGCAGATTGATTGCCATCGCTGGTAAGCGTACTCAAATAGGGCATAAATTACAGGTATATAATCCGTCCGATGCGGCCGTATCTGGCGATATACGATGGATTACATTTATGTAAATGATCACTTTAGCAACACAGTAAATTGACCGCACACATATAGATCGCCTGTAGGCAGGTTATCTAATTGTATAGTCATATCGCTATCCCCAAATACAAAACCGCTGTAAATATTGCCATTGTGTCCCCGGACTGTTATCGCGGTTTTTAATAGCGGAGCATACCCAGGAATCGTAAAAATTATATTGCTTCCCTCTTTTTGGTATTTTAATAATGCACTGCCTACGGTAATTATTCCCAGACGCCCATATTTTTGCAGATAACAAATTGACGTTGTACCCACAATACTTGATATTTTATAGGGAGTGATATCCACTAGAGTCGTATTGAAAGTATTTTTAAACACTCCTAAAAATTACTATTGCGCACATCAGTATAAAAATTCAGACAAAATTTACATTTATGCATTTTTCATACTGTGTTCAATAGTAATATGGTAAAGAAAAAACAGTCACAAAGCGTCGATCCGGGTACGATTAAGACCAGTGACATGCGAACCATCAATGGTTGGGATGCAAATATACAGTCGGCGCTTCCTAAAGAGTTGCATAATCAGTGGTTATTATGCTTGACATCAAGTCCATACGACGGTACAAACAGCGAAGCTGTGTGTCAGACCTTAATCAGTGCTGAAAAGGCTGTGTGGGCGACGAGAAGAGGCCAGAATGACGGTACCTGGAAAGCATGGCAAGTACGTAATATTGCGTTTACACCGACACTTGAGTATATAAGTTTTGGATATGATGGTAGTACAGCTGGATATGAGTTCGTATACATATCATTTAAAATTGTGAACTGGGCAACCTTCCAACTAAGAATCTTTATAAAAGCAAATGCCACTACAAAGGTAACGTTATACAAAGTTGAAGGGAACACTTTTACAAAAATGTGGGATATAAGTTAAGCAGCCATCTGATCATTTTGTGGCTACTTCTTTACCATCAATCCACATCTTTCCATTTTGGATTTTGATTTCTGTTTTTGACCCATTAGTATAGTCAATAATGCAAGTACCATAATCGGCCTTCCCATTAACCGCATTTTTCATTATTTTGGTGTAGGTATCACCATTAACCTGTAGAGCCATTATAGCGACATCTTTAGATATGACAAAATCAGTAGTTTTAAAACGCGCTAAATTACTATAACGCATTGATTGTTCAGAATGAGGTATGTATAACTATTTAATTCAATTTTTATTGTGCTCAATATAGAATAAACGCATAAACCAAATAAGCCTCCCTCTCAGCAGGCTTAAAATACTCTTTTACTTTTTTACTAATTATCCAGCTGCATACATATCGTACTCATATTTCATTTTGCCAGCGCCATTTTTAGCATATATACGTGTTGTCTCAACGCTGGAATGCCCCATAAGATCACTTAATGTAGGTAGCGGCATTCCTTTATTTAGTGCCCGTGTCGCAAATGTGTGACGAAGAAGATGTGGAAAAACTCTTTTACTAATCCCTGCCCGTATCGCGATCCGCCTTATAATGTTCTCCAGCGCATTCTTCTTTAATCCCTGATGCGGAGCTCTGCTGGATAGTATTACAGCACCTGCTCTACGATCACCCAGATACTGCTCCAGATATTCCAGCGCCCGGTCAGAAAAGAATACGATCCTCTCCTTTTGGCCTTTACCGATGACCTTAACATAGCCGGCCTGCAAATCCAAATTTTCCAGACGCATATTAAC
Organism: Hungatella hominis; assembly: GCF_014288005.1. NCBI lineage: Bacteria > Bacillati > Bacillota > Clostridia > Lachnospirales > Lachnospiraceae > Hungatella > Hungatella hominis. The sequence goes on along the minus strand of NZ_JACOPB010000036.1, from coordinate 773 downwards.
CACCTCGCTGACTCGGCAGCCCGTGGCAAGGAACAATTCCAGTACCGCATTATCTCTAATATTCTCACCGCAGGCAATCCGCATCTTCTCCATTTCCCGCGGTGATAATGCTTCTCGCACTTCAGCCACGTACTTAATCGGATCCACTGTAGCCATTGGGTTTTTGCGTATATACCCTCGATCATGCAGGAAGGCAAAGAATGAACTGGCAATCCGACGCTTATGGTCCTTAGTTGATGCACTTATCTGTCGCACCTGCTCATAATAGTTTAAGCATTCCACCACGTCTTCACCTGTAATATCCTGCACCGGCTTTCCCACATAAATCAACAAGTCCGTTAGAAACCGTTGATATTGGTTAATTGTGCTCGAAGAATAATTATCAAAACGCATTTTCCCTATAAATATTTCTAATTCCGGAAAACTTATTACATCTGTGCTTAGTCCTGTCTCTCTTTTTTCCACCTCATAATTACGAAGTACCGCCGATAATGCACCATCGATCACCTGCAGAGCTGGCCGATCTAACTCATTTGCAAGTCTGGCCATTAACTCATCCTTTAATCTAACTTCATCCAAAATAATACCCCCTTCTTTAATTTGATGTTTCAATCATAAAGCAGAGGGTATTTTTTTTCAAACACAGTAGTGTGCTCAATAGTAATTTAGCTAACACAATGCATACCATTGAGACAGGATATTACCAATTTCAAGACGTACCGGCAAAAGGGTACGCAGAATACGATGTTATATATACCAAAACATATACTTCC
>NZ_JACOPB010000035.1:0-22941 GCF_014288005.1 Hungatella hominis | reverse complement strand
GCCCGTTAAAATTTACTATACACTCCATTTTTCCGTATTGTATTTTTACATTCCCAATCTGGAGTTTATTGTATTGAGCAATTATAGCGCTACTATCAAGTTTGTTCGCTAAATCACTATTTACTTTACCAATCTTTTCATCGAGGGACTTTCCCATCGGACCACTTAATACGGTTGTGGCGTCCGTCGCAAGAAGATTATTTACGATCTTGCTTTTTTCAATGAGTTTAGTCATAACCTTATCAGCAATAGCGTCAACTAAGGCCTGTGATGTCACATTTGCTCCTGCTGTCCCCAGTACTCCGCTCGTATCATTTGCAGTAATCGCGGAAAGCGCCTCAGCGGCGAATCCTCTCGCCATATATTTCCAGTTCGCGCCTGCGGCTGGTGTTACGCCTTGTAAATTATCTTTAAGAGCACTCCATGTACTCCCGTTGTAGTATACCACATCACCGATTCGATATGTGGTACCTGACGCATACGTACCGCGATCTACGAAACCTATGCGCCCTAACTCTGTATATCCTGCTGGTGCTGCCATTTAAGTATTACCTCCTCTGTCTTTGTAATATAATCTTCCATCCGAAACTACAAAATCGTACAACACATTCGGCTTTCCTATATATAATGTTGATGTTTCTGGATCAAAATACAGGTCCGGCGGATCACCTCGTGGATACGTATTTTCTGTAATATACGTTTTAATATTTTCCCATAGCCGGGATACTCCCCGCGCTGTTAAAGGCTTTTGCATAGGGGCACCCCCATTATACGCATATTGCGTCTATCTCTGCATCAGTCATCGGGTCCGCCCACGTTCCGTCCGCACATAATACCGCATCTTGCTTTCCAGATGCAGGAGCCGGGACTAATCCAGTTCCACCATCCGCGGAGGCTGTAGCGCCTTTAAATGCGGAATAAGTTGTATTATCGGGTGTTTGATATGTTCCGTCAGCCCTCAAAAACTTTGTCTGTGATCCTGCTGGCGGAGCAGGAACATAGCCAGCGGCACCAGCGGCTGAGGCCGTCGCGCCCTTCATGGCAATGGGTTTCGTATCTGTAAATACTGCATTTGCTGGCACATCTTTCTCAACTGTATGCCCTCCAACCGTTGCCGCATTACCACCGTTTGCGGGCATCGACGTAGGTTTATTTTTAACAAATGCGTCGGATGCAGTATCCGTCACATTCCAGTCAGACTGTACATTCTGTTCTGCATTTGCTGGAGCGTGAGCTGTCTGGCTGTGGTCATATGCAGTTTTCCCACGATCTCCACGGAAAGCAGTACTGGCCGTCTCACCTAACGCGATCCCCTCATTGACTTGCGCATACGCTGTACCACTCCACCGGTATTCTCTCATGTTGTAATTTCCAGTGGTCAGCACAATATAAATCTTTCCGCTTTCCGGAGCCAGCGCCGCACCTTCTGAAGTAAGTGACAACCACCCTGATGAAAACGCTGTAGCTCCAGTTACAATATATGAATCGATTACATCATCCACATAAGATGGCAACTGAGCCGCCGGAACATGGCCGGAATCGTCTAATTCTGCCACGCCTCCAGCTACTCCCTTCTGTGCCGATGGAATTGCACCAACGTCTCCAGCCGCAAGCGTTATATCTGCTGACAGTGCCTTATTATTAACCTTGCGCGTCGTCGGTACCTTTCCGCTTAAAGCTGTATTAACAACCTTATTTTGTACCGGATTTGTGGATGAACTGGATAATGCGCTGTCTACAGTCGTGTTATGCAGTTCATTCAGTTTTTGTTTCTCCGCAGTTGTATAATCCTCTGTAGATAATCCTTTTCCAGATACCTTAGCAACATAACCATCTTTTACATGGTTTTTCATATTGATCCAGAGTCTTGCTATATTTTCAGCGGTTACACGTTTTCCCATTTTTATACTCCTCTCATACACAAATATTATCGATCTCTTCGTCGGTTAATGGCTCAAGATTAGATTCCATTGTGGCCCACTCCGTATCATAATCGTTTTCACTTGCTTTCACTAAGGTCTGACCGGATTCCCCTCCCTTTGGAAGTAACCGGCTGTAATCCTTATACTCTGGTAATACATAGTTGTCCGGCTGCGGTCTGCTATCTACAGTCATTTTAATAGACAGGATTGTCTCACCGCTTGCCGCCGACCTCACATATACATACGCGATAATCTCCTCCGGATTCTGGAGCATAATATCGGGAATCATTGCATGATTGCTTTTCAGATATGCAATACTGGACAGCTTCCCCTGATAGTAATTGATTTCTGTGTCGTCAGGAATCTCAAGTTCAGCGCATTCAATCGCAAGTTCCTGACCATAATCCCACTGTGTAAGCCCGTGTGCAGAGGTTGTACAGTAGCCTGAAAATTTTGCTACAATCATATATGTGCCTCCCTTCTTACACTGTGATTTTCCAATAAAGCACCGAATCTACTACAACAAAATCAACACCAACACCCGCTTTTATATAAAGTGCAGATTCAGCCGGATCAAAATAGAATCCAGGGGCTATAATCTGGGAATACTGAGCCGCCCGATCCGCCTCATTTTTTGCACTGCCTGCTGATGTTTTGGCCTGTCTGCTGTAATATTCGCTGTTGTCTGTATCCTCTCCTGCTCTGCTATCGGTTCCTCCAACCGCCCAGCTTTTAGCTGTCGTAGCGCTTCCGGCGGAGTTTGCCGCCTGCACCGTGGCATTATCGAGAATCTCATCCGCATGGTTTAATGTTTCATTTGCTCTTGCTGTCGCCGCGTTCGCATCGGTTACGGCTTTATTTGCTGTGGTAATTGCATTATTAATTTTAGTAACCTGAGCTGCAACGTCTGCAATGGCATCTTCTCCATCCTTATTGACTTTCTCCGCCAGAGATATCATTGACCCGCGGACTTCTTCTCCGCGTTCTGCCTCCCGGAAATCCCGTATTTCCTTGCTAATATCTGCCATGTAATCACCTCGCTTTTAGGCATACAAAAAGAGCGGGGTAGTTATCCTCGCTCTCTATTCGATATCTTATTTTATTCGTAACTTGTGCACTCTGGTACGTACTGTGTCTCCAGCCAAGACAGAAACTCAGGATCGTCTGAGTTGACTCCTCCATCGGCTCCAGTTGTCAGGCCGTCGTAATATTCGTAACCCTCCATCAGTTCTCCATAACCGTTGAAAGCATATAATACATCATCAATCTTCGTTACTCCTAATGGAATAGTTTTATCATCAAATTCAAATGACCATATTCCGTCTTCAGACTGACTCCATTTACCTGCATAGGTCTCACGACTCTTACTCTTGCGTCCGCCATTTCCATCAGGCTCTCCCCATCTCCGAATAAGGCCATTATCGTATAATCTTTGTATTCCAGCCTTTTTTGTATTATAACTACCAGAAAACTGAACGCAAATATCATCATTTAACCATGTCCACCTGCTACCAAGTGTTTTATCTTCATATCTAACTTCATTTCCCGGATTGTCCGGAACAAATTCTCCGTTTATTAAGTCTTCCATAGCAAATGTATTAAAAGTAAAGCATAATGCAAATAAAACAACTAAAGTTAATAGGCTTTTTTTCTTCATGATAGTAACCTCCTTATAGTTTTTATTATATCATTATGCCCCTTTAACTTCAACCCTCCAAATCACTTATCCTATCTCTAAGGATACTTATTCTTTCATATAAATCTTTGAACATATCTAACGCACTCATATACTCTGTCCACGGGTCACTAAACCAAATATCGCCATCCGTATTTATACCACTTGCCGTATAGTTAGTCCTTTTACCATTGTTCTGTATAACAATACTTGAGGGTAGATCATATGCTTCACTATTAGAAATCTGTATACTGTTACCATTATCACGACTATACAATATACTACCCGAAACGCCAAAACCGTATAACCATGCATATTGTTCCGTAATATCCACATTTCCAATGTGAATCTCCCCGGAATTTATTTCCACCGCCCCGTCACTGTCCACCTCAAACGTGCCATTCCCGATATTAATCCTGCCACCTATGATGTTCGATCCTTTGATCGTACTGCCTTCTATGATGCCTAATAGCACATGCAGCCCAGTCTTATCCCAGGTTCCGATCACAGTGCCATCTGTATTCTTTACGGTAATGCTGCCGTCTCTCGCCAAGCCGGCGCCGCCTACTTCTAGGATTCCTCCGCGGATCCGATCTGCCAGCATGGTGCCCGATGTAATGAAATCCGCCACCAGATTCCCGTCTATGGTCCAGGCGTTGGCATAAGGCCCATTGATTCCCGTTGTAGAAAATCCAATCCCGTTCTGATTAAACTGGATCACATTCTTAGCCGTTTCCTTATCTGGTGTATTCATGATCAGGATACGCCACGGATGAATCTTTTCCCCCGTATTCGGATCCACGTTATCAAGCACCACATAGCCGCCTAAACCTCCGGTGATTAAGTTTGTGGCGTTCTCCACCTTCCGCTTGATCTCTGCTGACGTGCTTTCAGCCACCTTATCGACCGCCTCTGATGCAGCCTGCTGGGAGTTTACCGCTTTATCTACAAAGGTTTCCGGCGGCTTTCCAAGCGTGATGCTGCCGGCTGTCGGGTCTAACAGGTTTATCACCCGTTTGGTCAGCAGAAGTTTCTGGTCAATACCGTGCGGCCTGCTGATCACCTGCGTCCAGTAGCCAAGTTCTAACCGGGTCTCGTCACTGTCGACAAAGGATAAGTCCATTACATTAGCCTCGATCGATACTGGCAGGGCGGATACCTCCTGTAAATACTTCTTCGCCTTTGCCAGCAGGTCCGCAGGCTCCTTTATATCGCTCCACTTGTAACTGCCCCACACCTTGCCAAATCTAGCTACGGCGGCGTCATCCTGAATATAGTTGACTCCCTGGTTGACTGAGGAGATGTCAACGGTTTTAACCTGCATCTCCCCCAAATCGTCCTGATACTCCACATCGGCTCCCAGCGGGATTAAGCAGGTGACAATGGACGATGCGTCCATACGCGCATCTAATTCCAGGAGATTGATCCCGTACCGCACCACCTGCTCATTGATGCCTCCATAGTCCCATAGATAATCAAGGTACTTCTTTCCATTTACATTCCGTGTCCGGAAGTACCCTCCATACACTTTAGCGATCTGTGCATTCAGGATGTCAAGGGTAGTTGTATACTTTGTGCTTTTCCAGGTGATCGGGGAGCTGCTGTTTCCTGTTACGGTGACCGTTCCGAGATACATCTTTTTATAGTCATCCACCTGGTTGTTATGTGTCTCCAGCATCCGGGTGAGAAAGGTCGGAATATCGCATTCCATCTCGAACGGCTTTTGCTGGCTGTCTATCAGATAGGTATAATCCCCTTCACACGTAACCGCGATCAGGTTTTCCATGGTGTAATTCGGCTTCAGAATCCGCCCACGGTAAATTTCCCTTCCATCGTCATAAACAAAGATTTCCGTTTTTAAAAGGCCCAGCTTATCCGCATTGGGATGATTGGCCATCATGTAAAACTCCAGCTGGCCGGACCGCCCCATTTCCTGTGTCAGGACCGGAGAAAATACCCGCAGTTCGTCGTCAAGTGGTTCATACAGCGGGTAGTCTTCTCCCTGATTTCTCAAATAGATTTTATACATTTATAAAATACCTCCCCGGTAATCGACGGATACTGTTCCGTTTCCAGTAAAAATAAGGAGGTTATCTCCATCTTTAATTACCACATCATAGAGTTTATTTCTCCCTGCCTTCAGCGGGTAGGTAACCCCCTCAAACGTAAGGCTTAAGCTTCCGGCCACTTCCATTACCGGGATAATCCACCGCTCCGTTCCGGGGATCACCAATTCCCTGGTTCCCTCCACCTGCAAATCCCCATAGGACCGGATAAGCCCGGTTCTAAAATTGAAAGGATCCCACAGCCACGGTTCTAAGGAAGATACCAATTCGTACTTGTATGGCTCTGCGTTTACTGTAATGGTAAATGTTCCGGCCCTTACCACTCTTTCATAATCCGACACTGCCATTCTTCCGATATAGTAATAATCCGGGTCGTCCTCGAAGATGACCTTTCCTTCTTTTCCATGGAATTCTCTCAAAATGTTTGACACCGTGGCTGACCACTGGTTCATTGGCATCTCACACTGGAATTTCATGGTAATCTCCCGCCGCTTGTAGGTAGGCCGCCCAGAGTTTGTCTCGCTTAAGTCGATGGACCCGTCTCCCCCCGGAACCTCCTGGAAAAAGCTTTTTACCTCCGGGGGCTGCACGCTGTGCAGTTCTCTTAACGGCGCATGGTAGGTTTGAAACATGTCAATTCCGTTGATTGTAACTGATGGGTACATTATGCAATCCTCACTTTCGCACCTTGTTTTTGTCCTAAGCCAGAATTAAGGACGCCGGTGATCGCCTCTTTATCAAGAACAGGATTCTTGTCCGCAATCGTCTGCAACAGCTTCGTCATACGCTCATTAGAGGCGACTAATTGTTCCAGCAAAGCCTTGCTTTCCGACGGCTGGCTCTGCCCGATCGTTTCTGTCCTTTGCCCTGTCAGCACAGCAAGCGCGGCTTCTATGGCTGCCAGAACCCCCATGCGGTTCGACAATCCGGTCGCTGTAACGGAAAGCGTTCCAAGGCTGCCCTGGAAGGATTTAGTGACAAGATCAGCCGATCTCCCGGCGATCCTCTCCACATATGCTTGATTGTCCTCCATGCCTAAGCCGAACCCCTGGAGCATATAGCCGCCAAGCGACCGCATCACCCTGGAGGGAGAATGAATCTGTGCTGCATCTTTCGCCGCCTGCACCGCGCTTTTTATAATCTCACTCATGGTCTGATACAGCTCACCGCTTTTATTTTGCAGTCCCTGGATCAATCCTCCTATGGTGTTCTGTCCAATTTCCACAAAATCGGTCGGAAGGTTTGACAGGGTCTGTTTAAGACTTACTGCAATCTGCGAGAACTGGCTGACGTTTGCCTGACTGTCCGCTTCCGTGGACACGGTGCCGGCCACGGTTTTCACAGCCTGGGAAATCACCTGGACCATGGAATCCTTCACCTGGTCAAGGGGCTTTTGTATTTCCACGCCGATTTCGTTCATGGCCTGTAAGAAGTCGTTCTTATATCCTTCCAGTTCCTCAGAGGCCGCCATACGCATCTGGGAAATCTGTGCCTGCGTTTCCTCCAGCATAGGGGCAAGCTCTTTCTTTGCCTCCTTTTTGGCAAGGCGCTGCTTCTGTTTCCACATAGACACGTATTCGTCCAGCTCCTCGTCGGTCATCTGATTTAACAGAGCGATTTCTCCCGCAGCGCTGGTTCCCATGCCCCGAAGCTCCTCCATCAGTCCCTTCGATACGCCGCGCCTCTCCAGTGCCTTTAGGTTGTCCGCCCAGTCCTGCAATCCGGTAACCTGACTTTGCAGATTCTGAAGCAGGTCCTTTGTTGTTAAGTCCGTTTTGACAGAAAACTGATCAAACAGGCTCATAGAGGATGCAATGCTTTTTGCCTTTGATGCAAGCTTCTCCGTATAGGAGTCCTCAAGCGACTGGATATCCTTATTTAAGTCTTCATAGAGCTTTTTCGTTTTAGAAGTGTAAGTTTTTTCCGCATCAAGCATCTTATTGTCAAGGGACTGTTTCGCCTGAAAATACTGCTTATCCGCATCGATGCGGGCCTGTGTTCCTTCCTTGACCTGCTTTCTCACACGGTCCCAATAAGCGGCTTCATCCGCAAGGGTCAGGGTCTGATAAACCTTTGTATTATCTAACTTCTTCCTGGCGGCTTCAACGATCGCGTCCGCTATTTCCTCGGCGCTTTTCTTGGCATAATCCTTGTTTTGGGTAATCCCCTCCGCAATACCAAGAGCAATATTTTTCCCTACTTCATCCCGCATCACCCTTGACGGGGAGTGGATTTCCAGCGCATCCTTGACCGTCTTTGTCACCTTGTCCGCGATCTGGGCGGCCTTCGCATAGACGGCGCCCTCGCCGGCGGTTAATCCGTTGACAAGTCCCTGCATCAGGAACTGCCCCATTTCGGTGAATACTTTTGACGGGGAATGGATTCCCCATGCATCGGCGGCCGCGCCCGTAGCAGACTCGGCCATGTCCGTTGTCGACTGAGAGACCTCATCGGTATTATCAACAATTCCTTTGCGTATGCCATCTGTAAGGCTTTTTCCAAGTGCATTCAAATCCGCGGATGCGATAGCTCCCTGCAAGGTTTCATAGATACCCGATTTTCCCAGCACGTAATCCTTTAAGGAACTGCTTACCGTGTCATCCAGCTGCAGCGAATCCGTAAGAGTATCCCCGATCACGCCGTATGCTTTCTGCCATTCGTCCTGAGAGTCCAGAATCGTACTGGTGCCCTGTGCGATCATCTCCTTTAGCAGAGGGATCGATTCTGGTCCGGTTACACCGATCGCATTTAGATAGCTGTCACTGACACCCTCTTTGATCAGCTGAGCATACAGGGCGGAAAACTCCTGCGTCTTCTCAATCGTATCCTGCTGATTTTTCTGTATTTCGTCCCAGGTGGTTTTACTGTCTAATTTAATTTTCTCAGTTAAATCGCTCAGACTTCCGCTCATGGTCTCAAATGCGCCCAGGATCCCGTCAATGGCCTGTTGCTGCTTTTCTCCCAGATCCTCATAAGCGTTCCCCACAGAACCGTAGGCTTCCAGGATCGTCTGTGTACTCTCCGTAACCGCCTCTGCTTCCGCAGATGCAGATGTCACGATGATATCCGTTACAAAGTTGTAAGAGTCCCCCAGGGACGTAAGCTGTTCGTTTAAGGACTCTTCCTGGTCCGTTAAATCCTTGATGATGTCCCTGCGCTCCCGCTCTTTTAAACCGGTGTTTTCGGTTGTCTCCGCAATCTTGTTCTGTACCTGCGCAAGCTGCTCGTTGACACTCATCTGTTCCTTGAGGATCTCTGTCAACCGCTCCTTTGCCGCCTGGGCCTTTGCCTGCTCTTCCATTGCTGAAATCTGAGAATAGATCGCATCTGTGGTCATGTTCAGCGCATCGGCCTGTTCGTCGTATTGCAGATTCAGCCCTTCCGTGGAATCGTTTAGCATTTCTACATAAGTTTGCAGTTCTTTCTTCTGGGCGGCAGATTTATTTTCCACATTGGACAGCTCCTTGACCTTATCAGCCAGTTTCTTCGCTGCCCCCGCATTCTCCTTAATTGACTGTTCATTTTCCTCATAACCTTGCTGGCTGTTTTTCAGAGAGTCCGCTAAGGTGTCGTTGGTTTCCGCCAGCGCCTCCACTTCTTTTTTGGTTTCCTTCGCCGCTTCGCTCTCCCTGGTAAACCACTTCACCGCTGCAATCACGCCAGCAACCAACAAGCCGAGTCCTGCAATGATCCAGCCAATCGGACCAAGCAGAAGCGTTATGGCGGTTTTCAGCACTCCTGTGGCTACGGATAAGGCTCCTGTCGCTATGGTCTGCATCGTTGTGGCTGCCGTTTGCGCGGAAAGCCCTGCTGTCGATAGACCAAGTACCGATGTTCTCGCTTTTTCAGCAATCGTATGCGCCACCGTCGCAGCCGTCGTTTTTATTTTGGCAGCAACAGAGGCATTTAACGCGGCTGCCTGCGCCGCAAGGGTTCCGTTTCCGGCAACAATCACCAGATTTTTCGTACCCTCAGCGGCCGCATGAGCTTTGGACGCCGCGGTCTGGGCGACTGTTAATCCGGTTGTCACTTTCAGCTTCGCGTCAAACGCGGCAAACCGTTCCATGCCTGCGCCGATCCCCGTGGTCAGTTTTCCAATGCCGCTTGTCAGTTTCCCAATGATCAGCACCGACGGGCCAATCGTGGCCGCCAGAAGGGCGGAATTGACAATCATATTCTTGGTGCCGTCATCCATCTGATTAAACTGGTCAACAGCACCCTGTACTCCCGACACCAGTTCCCGGATCTTCGGCATTAAGATACTGCCAAAGGAGATCGCAAGCTCATCCGTCTGACTCTTTAAAATGGTCAGCTGCCCCGCAAGATTGTCCTGCATAGTTTCCGCCATTGCCGCCGCTGCACCCTCACTGTTCGCAATGGCTGCGTTTAATTTCTCCACATCTCCAGGCGCAGCGTTCATAACAGCCAGAAAGCCGGACATGGCGTTTTTCCCTACTAGCGCCTCTGCATTGGCGACCTGCTCCGCTGCTGTCATCCGTGAAAAGGCGCTGCGGCATTCCGATAAGATGTCATTAAGCCCTCGCATGGATCCGTCCTGATTCTGGGTTTGGATGGTCATCTCCCCAAAGGCCGCCCCCGCAAGCTTAACCTCACCGGCCAGATTGTTCATCATGCTTCTCATGGCAGTTCCTGCCATGGACCCCTTAATGCCGCTGTTTGCCATCAGCCCGATTGCTTCCGCGGTATCCTCCATGGTAAATCCCAGTGCTCCGGCAATTGGCGTGCAGTACTTGAAGGTCTCACCCATTAAGGCGACATTGGTGTTTGCATTGCTTGAGGCCGCCGCCATGATATCCGCCAGCCTCCCGGAATCCGCCGCACTCTTGCCAAATCCAGTCAAAGCGTCCGTCACAATATCCGAAGTCGTTGCCAGACTCTCACCACTGGCGGCAGCAAGACTCATGATTCCTTCAATGCCGTCAAGCATATCATTGGTCTTCCAGCCTGCCATTGCCATGTAATTCATGGCCTCCGCGGCTTCCTTTGCGGAAAACTTTGTTTTCTCGCCCATCTCCCGGGCTTTCTCCCGCAGCCGGTCAAAGTCCGTCCCCGTCGCACCGGAAACGGCGGATACCTGGCTCATTGCGGCGTCAAACTCCGCCGTTGTTTTTACTGCATAGGTTCCAAGTGCCAGTATCGGCGTGGTAACACCGGCTGTCAGCGCAGCCCCGGTCTTCTCCGCAATGTCCCCTGCTCTGGTCATATTCCGCCCGAACTTCTCTACGGCTTCCCCTGCCTGATATAGATCCGATTCCAATGTGGCAAGCCTGATGCTCACCTGTTGCAGCTGATTTTCATAAGTTCCCAGTTCACCAATGGCCTTGACATATTCATTCTGGGCTTTTATCAATGCATCCCGCTGTTTCTGTGTGGCTTCGGCATTTCCCTCCACGGCGGCCTTGCATTGTTCGTATTTTTCTTTCGCCAGCGCAACCTTTTGATTCTGGGCGGCAATTACACTGGTTAAACCCGTCTGCTTGACCTTCAGCTGGTCCAGTTCCTTTCCGCTTTTCCCCATGACATTTAACTGAGCTTTCATTTCCGTCATGGAGGTTTTTACCTGCTGGCTGATCCCCTTCATGCCACGGGAATAATTGCTGCTGTCTAATCCAAGTTCGATGATCATCTGCCCTAAAGGCTGCGCACTCATTCGTTCTCCTTTCCAACAAAAAAGGAACAAGCCTAAGCCTGTCCCTTTTCCTGTCTCATATAATCCATCAAATCAATCTTCTTCTGGCGCTTCCCGTCCATAACCACTTCCATCAGTGTTTCAAAATCCGCGTCTTCCACGTCGTTTAGAGTCCATCCCGCCTTGACAAGGCCCTTGCACAGCTTAAAATAGCCGTCCAGCGCCTCATCAGGCGTTACTGCTTTCCCACGGCGTGATCATCTTCCTCGCTTTTCCCCATTACAGCGGAAAATATCTTATCCAGCGTAGGGGTCAGTTCCTCACTGTCAAGCCCGTCCAAAATGGAATCCGGCGTCAAATCCTTATCGCCGAAAAAGTCACAGGTAAACCGAAGTCGTTCCTCCAACAGGCCCACCATATCATTTTTCCGTTCCAGGTCCGCAATTTTTTTCGAGTGCTTCATGCCTTCTTTGACCCAGCGCGCTTTGATTCGATCCTTTTTATACTCCCGGAAACTTCCGTCCTCGTTTTCAAGCCTTAGATACGCTCGCGACATTCACTCCACCTCCTGTTGGTTTATGGAATACCAGGGCCTCAATGGCCGCCCGTTCCGACTCGCTTCCTAAAAATTTGACCATCGTGCTGCCCTTGCTTTTATCCGCCCAGTCACTGGTCACGGGGGAGAAGGTGTAGGACTGGCTGTTTGGCGTATAGCCTCCTCCCTCTTTGGTCTTTAACGCAACATCTCCAGCGCTGAATTTTCCCTTAAAGAAACCGAATGCTGCCGTGTTTCCCTTTGCGTCCTCCGACTCCAGCAGAATTGCACAGTAGGGCGGTTCCGTACTCTCTCCGATAAACTGTGCCTTTAATGCCTCATCGACGGTATAGCCCAGCATTTTCCCCTCGGCATCGTCTGGTACATCGAACAGGGTAAAGGCTACTTTCACTTCTCCAGTCCCTCTCTGTGATACATAGTACGCCACATTTGATCCGTAAATTTTGGTAGGCTCCGCTGATAAGCCGCTGATTGTTGCCTCCTGCGTCGCACCTTTGTCCTGCTTTCCTTCGATCACAATCGGTTCGCCGGACGGTGCACCCTCCTCATCAAATACCTGTACTTTTAATCTTTTAAATCCGATTAACATAACTGACCTCCTTTAATAGTCTGTGTCATATGGTTTTGTGGTGGCAAGGTATCGCCTTGCATCCACATATCTTTTGGTTTCTTCAAAATATTCATCCAGACCGCCGGGCTGTTGGGAAAATCCCAGGTCCTGCATGACGGACTTCACAGCCTGCTGGATTTCCTTGCATTTTTTTCGGTCCTGCGACTGTACATCAATCTGGTAAAGGAATTCACACGCCAGTGCTTTATCCGATCCATAGACAGCATCCTGCGGTGGCTGCATGGGCCGGATCGTGATAAAAGGAAGTCCGGTGTCTCCTGTCTCTGGATACAGATAATACTTAATCCGGTCGGCACAGTTTCCGATTATTACCTCATTTCCCATCATTGCACCGTAAATAGTATTCAACATATCTTTCATAGACTTCTCCTCATTTCATCGGCAACTGTATGTAAATATTCTTCTTTTGACTGCTCTACGGTTTTTGCAATCACGCCAAACCCTCTTGGTGTGTACTGTTTCCCCTTTTTGGTATAGCCAAATTCATTCAGATGAACGATTCTCCAGCGGTCATGTTCTCCGTTCCAGCCGATTTTTAATTCCTCAACATCGTTCTTTGTTCTGGCGTCCGTTCGCATAATCTCTTCTTTGGAATACCCGGCGCCTTGAAAGGATTCAAAATTCTTTTTCATCTGCTCGACTACCACATCGCCGCCGGCGTTCAACGCCTGCTTTCGAATCCTTTTTGCCTGGGCTCCGGAATAGGCGTTTGCAATAGCTTTCTGCAAGTCTTCAAGCCCTCTTATCTCCACACTCATGATGTCACCCCCAGTAGGATGGTTATAAATCGGTTTTCAGTCAGGTCCGGCCGCACATCCAGCACGGAAAACACCTTGCCGGAATAGCGGTAGTCTAAAAGCTCTGCGGAGTGTTTGTTGGTCGGTAGGTACTCGCCGGCGGTGTCCCGGATTCGGATCGTGACCGCTTCCTTCGTCCCCGTAGTGTCCAGAATCGATAAATCCTTCATGGACGGGTTGTAGGCTTCGCACATACACTTATGAAGTACCTGTTTTTTACTTTCTCCCGGCTCTGGACCACTCCCCGGCACCATGATATAAAAAGACACAGGCGTCCTTAAGTCTCCTGTGTCGGTTTTTGGTTTTTTATAGTTTGGATGCATAATTGCCGCCTCCCATCAATTCCAGGGACAGATCCAGAATCCGCTGCTGAAAATTGGCATAGAAATATTCCAGGGAGTCGTTATATACATACCGGCTCCGCTCAAACACCAATTCCTTTCCTGCCTGATACTGTCTGATATCAAAGTCCCCTATCAGGTGCCTGATATCTTCATAAGAAGTCTTCAGGATATCCCTTAAGGTTTCATCTTCGCTTGCGTGATAGATCTTCATTCTCTGTTTAAATTCTACCAGAATTTGATCCATGGTTCACCTCCGCCCCGTTACGCTTCTACTAAACACGTTTAGGATTTATGCTTTCTTCGCGCTTGCAGCACTGGCTTCCGGCGCAGCGCCCGGAATCGCAAGTGTATAGATGGCTGCTGCGTCATTGTTAGCCGGCTGACCATTCCCCAGCATATCCACAGCGTACAGCACGGCGCGTTTCATGGCAAAGGTTTCCGTATATTCATAGACCTTTTCGGCCTGGGACTGGGTGGCGTCATACTCCCCATCCACATAGGCAATCAGCTTTTTAGCCGGTACATCAATGGACTGAATGATGTGGTCCGCCGGGATAAACGGCAGATTGGTGACAAAGGTTCCGGCCTGCGTCTGCACCGTGGCACGCGGGACAATGTCGTAGTAGTCGCTGGGGTTTACAATCAGGTAAATCTTTCCGTCTACGACCCGATGTTCCTCGGTGCCGGCGTCGGTCTTGCTGATTTTTCTTGTATAAACAGACAGCTTTTTCATAACTCCCGCCAGTTCGGTGATCATCGTCTTGGAGTCCGCAAAGGTCAGGGTCCCAGCAGCAGCCTTATCTGGGTACGATCCGTTTGTCACTGCACCGTCTAAATCCTTCAGTAAGCCAATCGGTTCATCGTTTCCGGTTCCCGCAATAATTTTCGTCGCCCAGATATCCCGTACTGCCTCGCGCAGGCAAAGCAGAACATAACGGTTAATCCACCGCGGCCCCAGTTCCAACGTGTCCTTGGAAATCAAGAAGAATGCAGTCAGGGCAAGCTGTGTATACTCCATTGCTCCAAACTCAGCATCAAGCTGCCCCTCAATGTCTTTATGTAACGGGCCAAAGACCGCTACCCCCTTACGCCTTGATTTAATCACCTTGACGCGTCCGACCGTCGGGGAGAACTTCACCAGCCGCAGGATCGGGTGATCCTTCTGAATATCGTCAAAGACGCGCTCCAGGATCGTTTCCGGCCATACTAAGTCCTCATCAAAACCGCTTTTCTTGATGACTTCATTGTAAAACTTAGTTTCCTCTGCGGTCAGGACTGGAATTCCCCTGGCCTGGAGAATACTGTTGTCATGAACGTTTTTTAATTCCTCATACTCACCCCGGACCTGATTTCCTGCATCTTCTGCAATGGCGGTCACATAGGCTTCCAAAGCCGCGTTTACCTGTTCCGGTGTTGCATTCTCGGCGGCGGAAATCCTCTTAAAGTCCTCCCGCGCATCTCTCGTTTTGTTGGTGATGGTTAATGCCATTTTTTCAATCTCCTTTTCTCAATTTATTTAACAGTGATTTTTGTTTTGCTCCCGGTGCTTCCGGCTTTTTAAACTGAGCCTGATACTGCGCCATCTCCTGCGCTACTGCCTGCTTAATGATGCCGGCAAGATCGGTACCAGAAACACCCGGTTTTGACTCCGCCTTTCCTTTGACTTCATCGGCAAAACCATAGGTTACCGCTTCATCTGCGGTAAAATTCTTTTCCTCTGCCATCCATTGGGTGATCTGCTCGGCGCTCTGCCCGGTTCGGTTGGTATAGATATCAAGAATGGACTGGTCTATAGCTTCTAGCGCTTCCAGACTCTTTTTCATGTCATTTTTATTTCCCCAGCAGAAACAGGACGCCTCATGGATCATAACAACCGAACCCATGTCCATGATTGCGGTATCCGCGCCGGCCAGAATTAAACTCGCTGCACTGGCCGCCTGCCCCGTCACCTCCACGGTGATGTGACTTTTATGGTCTTTTAGATAGTTGTACATCTCCACTCCCTCAAACACATCCCCGCCCGGCGAATTGAGTCGGATCGTCACATCGTCCTCAACTCCGTCCAGGGTGTTCCTTAACAGCTTTGCATCAATGCAGTCATCGTCCTCCCAATAGCGTTTCCGGATCACACCGCTTAAGGTAACGATTCTCTTTCCGTCCTTTGCCTCGTTTAAAAACTGGAACGGTATTTTTTCTCGGTTCATTTCTTCTCACCTCCCTCGGTTTCCTCATAATTTTTCGTGCGTATGATTTTCTTTCCTTCCCCATTTGGAAGTTCGTCGTATTCCAGTTCGTTTCTGATTTCATCAACATAAAAAGCGCCGCTGGAAACCAGCTTGTCGATCTGGGCGGCCATTTCCGCCAGATCGTAGGGCAACACGCCCCATACCTCCAGCCGGTTGCCGGAAACAACCTGTGTTTTCTGAAACAGCTTTGCGTTTAATTCGTCTTCCAGCTTCTTGACCAGCGGTTCCATGCAGATGCGGCGCAAGGCCTTTATGTTGTGCTCCAGCTCCGACAGCTCCCCGTGTATCAGAGCGCTGGGGGCGCCGATGATGCGTGATACATCATCAATCAACGACTTTTTCAGGTTCGTTAATTCTTCCACGGACTGGTTGGATACCTGGGTCTTGTTCGTATATTCCTCGTACTCAAAGCCCTTCATCTTCGGTACAATGGCGACGGAATTTGTCCGGAAGGATTCATAAATCTTATCAATAAAGCCCTGTAGTCTCTGGCTTCTTGTCTTTCCTTCGGCGTCCCCTTTCTCATTCGTGGTACCCGTTACATCCACGGTAACCGAAGCACGGATCTGATTGTTTCGCATGGCGACTTCCATCATCCGCCCGAACAGCTCGTTGTAATCTTTGAACAGTCCTTTTGTTATTTCCTCCAGGCCGCAGTTGTTGTATTCCAGATAAATGACATCCGACATGCGAAACGATTTTTGGAAACAGTAATCCTTTACCCGGACGCCTTCAAAGACATCTTCATATAGGGCATATTCCCGCCGCACAAATCCGTCTGCAATCAGCAGCTGATTGTCCTCGGTAAAGATCACCAATACCTCATTGTCAAACAGCAGCCGGTAAAAAACCTGCTGCCAGAAAAATGCCGCAGACATGTCCAGGTTCGGTCTGACATTTAAAATATAATCCCATTCGCGGTTATTGGAATCGGGTCCCGTCAGCCGGAAGGTGGCTGTGGACATAATTCTGGCAACAAAATTTAAAACCGTATCGATGGCAATCTTCTTTAGGTACAGCCGTTTCGATTCAGTCTCAATCAGCTCCAGTTCCTCCAGCCAGTCATCCGGGCTACTCCCACGTATGGAATGCCACCAGTCTGCAATGATTCCCATTTTTCTCATCACCCCCTTTTCTTCATTAAAAATGAATCTCATCCATCATGTCCAGAATGTCGTCTATTTGTACCTGATCATCTAATTCACCGGCCCGGTACAGGGCATAAACAAAGGCCTGGAAGCCGTCCGTTTTTCGTTTGACTTCCTCTTTCTTTAAAAACTGCTTTCCGTCCGGAGTCTCCTTGACATAGATATTGTTGGTGTACCAGCGCATCAGCGGGTTATCCCCGAAGATAAACTTCTTATTTGCAAACCCGTCCTCCACCCGGGAGGCCATTAACGGGTGGATACTTCGTGGCCGCTTGATGCACTCTACCTCAAAGCCCTCCGCTTCCAGCATCGGCCGTAAGATATCAAGCTTGTAGTTATCTGCGATAATCTTACGCACCCCGTATTTCTCCCGCATCTCCACAAACCAGTCCACGATGTGCTGCGGGTTAAGGGAGGGCTCGTCTACTACCTTCATAAGCCCTTTCCGTTCCCACTCTTTTATGGGGGCCTTTTTCTCTGTACCGGCAGATTGCCCGGTGATAGAATATCCGTAGTGAACATCACAAAAATACTTGACTGCAAAGGAAAATGTTTTAAATGCATACTCGTCTCCTTTCTTAAACAGCAGGCCGCAGGCCGCAAAGTCCCGGACGCTGCCATAGTCAAAGGCTCCGACCGGGACCGTATCCAGTTCAAAAAACGGCCGGTCCGTGGCCTTAATTTCCTCCCAGGAAGCAACGGAGTTTTCCATGCTTTCCTCCAGAAAGTTCATTCGTTTTGTCACAAACGCCGACCGACCGGACGGCTCCGTCGCCAGCTTCTTATACTGCTTCATGACCTTGGTAAACAGCCGTTCTCCCCGCTTGTTCAACGGTTTTTGTAAAGCAGGGTTGGCAAGAGCCCAAAGGTCCGGATCATCCATCTGTCCGATTTCGTCCAGTTCGCAGATGTAGGGGAAGATTCCGCTCCCCGCAAAATCAACGGCGCCGTTTAGAACGTCCTCACACTCCCGGTACTTGATATCAAAATATCCCTCACGGACAAACCCCTTGGTGCCGATAAAAAACTGCCGTCCGCAGTCCACCTTGCCAAGGCCTCCGGAAAACACATCCACAATCTCTGTATTCTCCATCTCATGGTACTCATCATAAATGACGGCCCCTTCCCTGCCACCATCCTGGGAACTGGCATTGCTTGTTTTATATTCAAAAACAGATTGAGTTTCCAGTCCCGTGATGCTGCTTTTGTATGCCTCGAATTCTTCCCTCAGATCCTCATTTCCTTTTTTCTGGATCACCCGGTAGCATTCCTGAAAACTTCGCTTGGCCTGCTTCTCGGAGTTAGCAACTACGGACACGTCATAGTAATCAATGCCATGCAGGGGACTGATAAAATAATTGGCCAGGGTGGAGATAAAACCGTTCTTTCCCCCGCCGCGGCCCATGTTGATTACAAACTCATCAAAGACCGGTTCATCACTTTCTATGTGAAACAAAAAAATGAATGGGGCAATAAACTTTTCCCATTCATCCAATTCAAAATACCAGGTTTCACTAAAGGTAATATAGTCTTCGATTTTTTCTTCGTCATAGTAATACCGGTCATCATATGGAAGGATATCCGTTTCAATCCGTTCGATGAGCTGGATTCTTTTTTTGTTTAAAAGGATTTCTCCCTTTTTCCATCTGTCTATGTAGGTATCTGCATATTTATTTTTTAGCATACTCACCGCCCCAACAGTCTGGACTTCTTATCCCGTACGCTGCCTCCTGGAAGCATTCCGTTTAACTGATGAATAATTGACTGATACGTCTTATCCCGGTTATCATAGTTCTCCACGATGGGACGCTTGCGGTCGTAGGGAATCTGGTTTTCACTTTGGGAAAATTTTTCGTATTCCCCGTTTTCAAGAATATCCTTCCAGTTGTCATCCAAAAGAATTCGAAGGCGCGCCGCCTGTATGATTAATCCTTCTGCCAGCTGTATCTGTGCCCTTGGCAAATCTTTAAACAGCCCATTCAGCCTCTCAATCTCTTTTGATACGCGCTTCTCGGTTTCCTCTACCTTGTCATCCAACAGGTAGACTAACGATACGCCTAACTGTTTTGCAATGGTGGTCAATAACTCCAGGCTGGGGGAGTTCCTTCCGTTTTCGATGCTGGAATAATAACTGGACGAGATCCCGCACCGCCTGGAAAACTCCTGCTGTGTCAGCGCCATGGCTGTTCTTTTCTCTTTCATTCGTGATCCAATATCCTTACCGTCCAGAATTATCCCTCCTTCCTGACGTATCGGTATCCGGGATGGGGGGGAGGGGGTAAAAAGTATGCCACATTTGAAAAATCGACCCCCTCCACCGGTTCCCGCCTCTCCCTTTTTCACCTGTCCCTTTAACCCCGGGGGTCTCCTGCTTCCTGCCTCCGCCTCAGTTCGAACATCTGTATGGTCAGCTTTTGCTTGTTGTCCTCGAATTCGTCCCACAGCTTTTGGTATTCAGCTCCGCGGCGCCCCGCGATCATCTTGGTTATCCTTCGCTGCCTTGCCTGAATCTCTCGGATTGGTTTATCCGTGTAAAAGGCGGTGTACTGCTCCCCGCACTTAGCACACTTAATATAGACCCGTTCCACTCCGTCAGGCAACTTACTGGTGTGCGGACGGAAGTCCTGTGAATGTCCGCATTTGTCACATGTGATTTGTGCCATATCATATCCTCCTTCCTTACTCCCAGCGCTCATCCTGCCACTTGTTTGTTCTTTTATTCAGATGCCTGTAGTTCATGCGGCCATGACGCTTGTTATGGCAGTCCTTACATAGCGTCCTTAGATTGTCATCATCAAGGGCCAGCTCCGGATGTTCGGCAAGTTCCTGAATGTGATCAACCTCCAGCACTGACTCGTCCGATACCGTGACGCGCCCGGCCTCCTTACACCACTGGCATTCATAGTTGTCTCTCGCTAATATCTCCGCGCGCTTCTCTCTCCACTCCTGGGAGCCATAAAACAATGCCCGGCCAGCTTTTGTTGTGTGATCAATGTCCAGTGCATTCACCGCCTCTCATTTCTATAATGGCTTTAATCCAAACTCTAGATGCCTGCTGCCCTGAGTTTCATGCAGTAGGTGAATTATGAAAATGAAAAAGGCTCCCGTCCCCGGAAGCCATAATCTCATGCTATGATTATAACATATTGACTTGTCCTGTGAGTCCCAAATTTATTCTTTTTTCTTATCCATTAGCCAGTAAAACTTTTTTCTTCTTTCATAGTAAGTATTCTTACTACAAGAGATATTCATGATCATCGACAAATATCTATATGTTATTCCCTCCTCTGTTACAGCTTTCATGATATATGGATATAACTCTACTCCACCTGCTGCCATGGCGGTCTCCTCAACCAGCTTACACTTCTTTTCTAACTCCATTCTCCTCAAAGCAAGTTCTTGAGTAGGGTTACCAGCCTCTCCTTCTCCCTTTGGCAATTCGCTAATTTCAATTGACTTAACTGTATCTGTTTTATATTTCAGTTCGTCCTTCCACTCCTTATACTGCAAACAAAAATTATATAGTTCTGAAAACCTGTGCTTTGTTATATTATACTTTGTTCTGTTTAATGGTCTTACATTTGGCAATACAATCCCTCCTGCTGCCTCAGTTTACTATTTTTTTTACCGCTTCCACTGTGTCATTATATGCATGACAATACACCGGTGGAAATCCTTCCGGCGGCTTCATCTGGTCTATGCTCTCCCGTACCTCTGCCTGCCACATGTGTAGATATTCATTTTCCAACCGTAAATTTAATATTTCTCTTGCCTGATCCATAACCATGATCTCACTTTCAGAGTCTTCATCTCTCCCAGCCATACACAGGCAAATTGTTATAACACCTAACACGCTTCCTGCAAACAACAGTAAGATTGCCCAAAATATATCGCTCATGTCTTTCTCCTTTAAATTAACCTCATTTTCCTTCTTCTTTTCATAGCAGCGTATTCTGAAATTTCAAACTTCTCACAGTTTTCCATTTGTCGTGATTTATGTTTAAGGCTTTCATCATAGTGATAGCATTCGTCGCAATTAAAACATGATTTTTTTACCTCTTCTGGCTTAACTTTATTCCACAGATTTTCCACATTATTTACACAATGCTCACATAGACAATTTGCACATTGTATCATAGGATCATTTATCTTTATGAAAAGTCGTTCAAACAATGGCTTCGTCTCTACTATTTCTGGTTCCTGAGGCTTTTCGATAAAATCAAATACATCCATTTGCTTATACATATCTCCTCCTAATACGTTAAATGATCGTTTTGTTAAGCAAACCACAGCTGTTCCCGGCTATCATCTATACTCATATTCGGCATTCTCTCGCCAACTTTGAGATACGGACAATTTGCAGATACCAACGCCTGCGCCATTATCGGTACCACACTATTTCCGATCCTCGCTACTTGCTCCCCGACGGGATACGGCTTCCCCTCTATGTCGCGATTAAGTATGTAATCCTCCGGGAATCCCTGCATTCTCTTAAGCTCCTCTGGTTTCAGCATACGGAGGAAAATATCTTTCAAGATATACTGTTCTCCATCAATATCAGTTACCACGTTTACGAGGCCGAACCGATCCTTTGTTGTAATGGTCCCAAGCGGTTTTCCTGCTTCTTGTCCGCAACCCGTGCCATAATACTTAATCAGGAAGGCAGATATAAGCCCGAAATGCCCCGGTGATGTGGTAATTGTGTGCAATGGCTCTTCACAGCCCTGCCCGGTCCCGGATTTATAAAACTTTGTGACGAATGCCGTAACCAGACCATACCGGTTACTGGTATCAATTGTCTTTATTGGTTCCGTCAGGAGTTGTCCGCGCGAATCACCTTCCCGCGTCTCCCCGTGGTATTGGATCATAAAAGCGACGGCACCTTGATTTTGTACTACATAAGGCTGAGGATTGTTTACGACATATTTTACATACCCGTTTGCGATCCTTTTCATGGTGGCCTCCGCCAGCGGCTTCGGACGGTCAAATATGGATCTCCCCAAGTCTGACCAATCAATATAATCTCCGCATTCCAGCCACTTCAGCCGGCCATCTGCTCCGCTCTTGCTGTGTGTTGGCTCCGGCCATGTAATCGGCTTCCCGTCTCTCCGGAAGATTGCATACCAGCGCTTCCGCGTTGTCGGCGCTCCGTAATCCGCTGCTACCAGTTCCCGGCTGTCAAAATCATATCCCAGCTTCTTCATGGCCGCTATGAATCGTTTGTAATCCTCCCCAGCCCTTTCTTTTATTGGGTGCCCTGCCTCGTCCAGGGGTCCCCATTGTTGTATCTCCTCGACATTTTCCATTAAGATAACATCAGGAAGAATTGCTTTAGCGTGCTTGTACACCGCCCATGGCAGGATTCTAAGCCCCTTATTACGCGGCTGTCCTCCTTTTGCCTTACTGTGACTGGTGCAATCTGGAGAGGCCCACATAAGTGCTACATGGCGGCCAGCAACATACTTTTTAAGATCGACCTTAAATATATCCTCGGTCAGATGCAACGTATCCGGATGATTGACTTTGTGCATCCGGATCGCCTGCGGATCATGATTGATGGCTATATCAACCGGACGCCCCAGCGCCATTTCTATTCCTACGCTTGCCCCGCCGCCGCCCGCAAAACAGTCTATAATTAAGTCTTTTTTTAACGGTCCTATTGTATCTGCAATCTCAATCTGACCATCACACTCATAATTATCAAATACTTCTAAACCCATCTTCTCAAAAGGAACCCGGCGCGCCTGTTTTCCGGAAAGGTTCCGGCTCCTTTCGTTATCGTTCAAATATCAGTTTTGTGGATTAAAGATACGCTGCATCTGGAGCAATCACGCCATCTTTTCCAATCACAAACGACTGATGATATTCCAGCTCCCGGATAACCGCCGTGATAGTTTCAAAAGCCG
>NZ_JACOPB010000034.1:0-27547 GCF_014288005.1 Hungatella hominis | reverse complement strand
CGGCTTTTGAAACTATCACGGCGGTTATCCGGGAGCTGGAATATCATCAGTCGTTTGTGATTGGAAAAGATGGCGTGATTGCTCCAGATGCAGCGTATCTTTAATCCACAAAACTGATATTTTCCGTATGAAGGGACAAGGGGGTGGGAAATATGGAAGGACAAATAAGCCTGTTTGATTTCATGGCAAAGGAATTCCAGCCGGGGGACTGGATCGAGGAATGTTGCCTTGGAAGAGAATTAACATTCAACGAGATTACGGATATGGTGGGAAAATTGATTGTGATGGATATGAGCACAGAAAGTCACAATTGGTACAAAGTTGTTCAGGTAGAAAAGATTGTAGAGGGGGATAGTGGACGCCGTAGGTTAGTGTATTATGACGGAAAGCGGCAGCGCGGGCTTGTTGATGAAATATACTTTGATCCGCAGAGGTCCCGACCGGAAAAAACTTATACACTAAAAACTGATTAAGAGAAAGGAGCCGGAACCTTTCCGGAAAACAGGCGCGCCGGGTTCCTTTCGCAGAAAATGTTTATTAAAGAGGACGATTTAAAACTTAATGACTGGCAGTTCGGCCAGAGGAAATACCTACCATGGGAAATAAAGCTTCAGCTTACCAAAACACGAATCCGTGAATGGTATGATAACTGGGGAGGAATGGTATACCTGAGTTATTCTGGAGGACTGGATAGCCGGGTCCTGTTACATCTGATTCGGGAGACCGTCGGAAACGATGTGCCGGCGGTATTTTCCAACACAGGATTAGAATTCCCTGAAATTGTAAAGTTTGCGCGGCAGGCCAGTGGGGAATTTCGGGAAATTTATCCGGTCGATAAAGACGGTAAGCGGATCACATTCCGTAAGGTTATTACTACATATGGATATCCGCTCATAAGCAAGGAAACAGCCAGAAAGGTGTATAAGCTACGACATGGTAATTTGTCGGACAGGCACAGAAATTATCTCTTGAATGGAGATGAAAGAGGAAGTTTTGGAAAGTTGGCGGACAAGTGGCAATTTCTGATTAATGCACCGTTTGAGACCACGGACAAGTGTTGTGAAATGATGAAAAAGAAGCCATTTGATAAGTTTGTAAGGGAAACTGGACGTTATCCATACATTGGGATCACCCAGGACGAAGGATTTAAAAGGGCGCACCAATATGCGCATACCGGTTGTAATGTTTACGACGGCAAGACCATTAAAAGCCAGCCTATGGGATTCTGGACAAAACAGGATGTGCTGCGGTATGTCGTGGAAAACGATCTGGAAATATGCTCAGTGTACGGTGATATCAAACAGACCCCATGCGGAGAGTATTATCTTACCGGAGAGCAGCGGACCGGCTGCATGTTTTGCGCGTTCGGTGCGCACTTGGAGCCGGAGCCTAACAGATTCCAGCGTATGGCGACAGAGTATCCTAAACAATATGATTATTGCATGAAGCCAGTGTGCGAGGGTGGTTTGGGAATGGCGGCTGTACTGGACTATGTGGGGATACCGTGGACCACATGGGAGGCGCAGGGACAGATGAGTATTGCAGATATTCCGGGTGTGATGCCAGAAGGTTGATCCGGTAAACGATATTTGCATATCCGATATTATGAGCACATTGAAAACTAAATATTAGTATTTTAGGAAGTAGGTGTGAGGTGTTAAAAATATTAATCATACCAGAAAATATGCAAAGAGGAGATAGAATCCTTGATGCTATATGCAAGGTGGAAACAGAATCCATTACGAAATATGACAAGGCACGAAAGAGGATTATAACTCACGGAGGAACATTGTATGAGGTGATCCGCCCAGACCCACGATATTTGATGGGGGTCAGAGCTGACCAGGTGATATTTGATTATGCTTTTAATACAACATTGAGAGATATAGTTGAATGTTCGATTTTGCGTAACTCTTGTGTTCCGAAAAAATTTCAGATTATAGATGATAGAAGTGTTTTAAATTAACATTTTCAAGATACCCGGAAAGGATGATGAGATTGCGGAAATTATTATTAAAACTGGCACATAGGATTCTAAAAAAATATGGGGTGATTCCTCTGGATTTTAAAGACAAGGTCTTTTTTATGGGAACGATTTACGAAATTCAGAGTTATGTTATTTCAAAAGAATTTTTTAAAACTGATGTTACTATAGAGATGTGTGATTGCTTGAAATTGCCTGATTTTGGGGAATCATGATTGAAAATTCCGGAGGAGTGGAGGAAAGTGATACATGTTTAATTGGATTCGACATTGTCTTTGTATACATGATTTTGAAATAGTAAAACAAAATGAGTATCCAGACAAGACAGTAACGACGTATTTGTGCAAGAAATGTGGCTGGATTCGGAAGGTGACGACAAGATGAGTTAGATTAGCATATGGAGGTGCAAGATGTCAAAGAGAACTCCAGATAATTGTAAGTATATTAAACATTATGGGGAGCCTGGATGTGATAGTAATGGCAAGTGTATGGGATTTGGACACGCAAATAATGATGAGCCAATAGAGGTGTGCAAGCGGTGCGAATACTGCACATCACATAATGAGGAGAATTAGTATTTTTCGCAGGAGCGGAGAAAGGGAATAAGATGAAAAAGACAATAGAATTACCAGTAGAAATAGGTGCGTTTGTGTATGAAGCAGATTGTCCGCGGCATCCGCAGCGTGTGATCGGTTACCGGATAGGACGAATGATGGGAGAAGACGAGGAAGAATTTGAAGAAGAGCGTAAGCCAGATGAATTGTACATGGAATATGAAATGTGTGGAATATCCGGATCGTCTCCGGTTTCAAGGTTAGGGAAAAGTATTTTTTTGACACGTGAAGAGGCAGAGCGGGCTAACTTGGGAGATTAAGCTTTGGAGGTAAATCTATGTGGAAGATAATTTTTAAATATCCAGCGGGAGGTACTGTAAAACTTACGAATAGTAAGCTTCCTATGGATGAAAGATTGGCAAGAAAGTACTACAAGCAATATGGTATTAACTCAGATGGAGGAACTTTTCAAAAGTATCCTAAAAAGAAATATAGGCCGATTGCTTTAGTCACTGTGATAGATATTCTTACTGCTGGCGGGAATCTGGAAAATGAGATTCTGATTGAACGGGAAAACGATCATTTAAAGGAGGAGCAAGATGGAAGAAATGTGCAAATATTGTTCACAGTGGAACGATGAAGTGGGGCGTTGTGATGCACCATACTGGTGTCCGGACAGAGATCGAATGGAGGCCAAAAAAGATGGAGAATCTACCAGAAAAAATAAAGCGCATTGATGTGTTGAAGGTAGAGTACGGGAAAAGAAAACTATGTGAATGCAGTAATCCACACTACGAGATTGATTATGTAAATAAAATTGTCCAGTGTGAGGATTGCGGCGCCATTGTGGAACCCTTTGAAGCCCTATATAATGTGGCGAAACATTATGAGACGTTAAGCGATCAGGTAGAGGCATTGCTTGAGCAGAGGCGTGAGATAGCAGCATATAAGCCCCATCTGATAGTCATAAGGAATCTGGAACGTGAAACCAGAGCCGGAATGATTCCCTATTGCCCGAAGTGTGGGGAAACATTTGAACTTGACGAAATAACCGCCTGGCATAACCGGAAATTCAGGAGGTAGAGCAGTGAAAAAAGAAATGATAATAGAAAAGCTGGAAGAGCTTTACGATCAGATACAGCGTGTAGAGCATGACCAGATGGAGGCTAACGGCGTTCAGCGAGCTATCGAGGTCATAAGCAATATGCAAGATGACGAGTTAATCGTAAAACTCCCTTGTAAAGTTGGAGATATAGTTTACGGCACATTTGCAGGAAGAGTATCTGAGTGCTTCTGCATTGGCTGGAAATACACTGGTGGTGGGCTATACATGATATGCATGGACAGAGAAAACCATCAAAACTATTCCTTCTTTGATTTCCTTTTTGGGGAGAAGTGGTTTTTAAGCAGAGAAGAAGCGGAGAGAGCGCTATCAAAAAAAGGAGAAAATACAGGAAATGAATAGGTGGAAAAGGGAACAGAATAATTTGAGAAAATACAAAGTCTGTGTCAAAGACACAAGCCATCGGTGCGGACAAAGCAAGAAATGTGTATTGTTATCTTCTTCTTGTCCGCGGCCGATAAATGACTAAATCGAGATAAAGAAAATATTACGGAGTAATACACAGGGAAAGGAGCGGCCGGCATGGCAAGACCGAGAAAAGCAGAAGGAGAAAAATACATACGGCAGGATATAAGCATAGAGCCGGGACAGTTTAGGCGGCTTATGGCCTATTGCCAGCGTGAGGACCGCTCCATCTCCTGGGTGATCCGCAAGGCGCTGGAAATGTTTTTTATGTGTAACGATACGTAACGTTACACAACTAAATCGAGATTTTGAAAGGAGAATAGTATGGGCGTTTTATGTGGTATAGTTATAGCTTTGTTTGTCGGCGGGGCGATTGCTGTACTAACGATAAGTTTATGCATGGCGGCAAATGATGGTGATGCAGAACGAGAACGAATGGAGCAAGCTAACGAAATATTGAATCTAAGGCTTGAGAATGAATATCTGCATATGTGGCAGGCGGAGGTACGGGAAAGCATAGATCAGATGGAGCCGCCGGAAGGATTTCCACCGGTGTATTGCCATGCATATAATGACACAGTGAAAGCGGTAAAAAAAATAGTAAACTGAGGCAGCAGGAGGGATTGTATTGCCAGATGTAAGACCATTAAACAGAACAAAGTATAATATAACAAAGCACAGGTTTTCAGAACTATATAATTTTTGTTTGCAGTATAAGGAGTGGAAGGACGAACTGAAATATAAAACAGATACAGTTAAGTCAATTGAAATCAGCGAATTGCCAAAGGGAGAAGGAGAGGCTGGTAACCCTACACAAGAACTTGCTTTGAGGAGAATGGAGTTAGAAAAGAAGTGTAAGCTGGTTGAAGAGACAGCCATGGCAGCAGGTGGAGTAGAGTTATATCCATATATCATGAAAGCTGTAACAGAGGAGGGAATAACATATAGATATCTGTCGATGATCATGAATATCTCTTGCAGTAAGAATACTTACTATGAAAGAAGAAAAAAGTTTTACTGGCTAATGGATAAGAAAAAAGAATAAATTTGGGACTCACAGGACAAGTCAATATGTTATAATAGTAGCATGAAAGTAGGGCTTCCGGAGACGGAGGCCTTTTCTTATGCTCATTGTACGAGATATCGTAAATGTTCGAAAAGGATAAACAATTCAAACTAAAGGTACTTCTGAGGGGGGTGCCGGGGGTGCGGGGCGTGGAAGGCGCAGTGTTTTTGGCTATAAAGTGAAAAAATTAAGGTGACTTCCTTCCGCTGACAGGAGTGTGGAAACTGAGGAGGCAAGGTTATGATTGTAAATCAAAAAGAACTGGCACAGTGCTTGGGGATATCGACCAGGCAAGTCAGGAATCTAAGGCAGGATGGCATGTTTCAGCAGGCCGCAGGAACCCGTGGTTACTCTATCGAAAAATGTGTACAGGAATACATAGATTTTAAAATAAATGCGGAACTGGGACGCAGTGCATCAATCTCGAAAGAAAAAATCCAGGCGGAACATGAGGAAGTGAAACGACAGATATCAGTTTTAAAATTGAGAAAGCTGAGACGAGAGTTGCATGAAGCGGCGGATGTGGAGGCATTTCTGTCAGATATGCTGATCCAGTTTAAAAACCGGCTTCTGTCCCTGCCAACCAAAATGGCTATGGAAATTGCCGGAGAAACTGATGTAAACCAAATCATTGATACTTTGACAAAAGATATTTATGAAGCACTCGACGAACTATCAGAATATGATCCGGATGATATTGATGGACAGGAAGCAGGAACCTATGACGAAATGTACGAGGATGAGGATGATGAAGACGAGGATGATGAGATATGAGCCAAAGAAGCCGATCGAGAATAAAAACCAAACGGCTATTTCAGCGGATTATCAAAAAAATACTGCAAAAACCGGAAACGCTTACTGTAAGCCAGTGGGCGGAAAAGTACCGGATACTGGATGATAACAGTAATATCAAGGGGCACTGGTCGAATGCAATTACTCCGTATCTGGTTGAGATTATGGATAGCATCAATGATTCAGACATCCGAATGACGTTTTTTTGCAAAGCGTCTCAGATTGGAGGCACTTCTGCGCTAATCAATATGCTCTGCTATATTATTGCTGAGAGCCCAGCACCGACAATGATTGTTTATCCATCAGATGATTTGGCAAAAGATATTTCTAATGATAGCTTAAAACCGGTATTTCGGATGGTACCGGAAATTCGAAAGATATTTATGGAAAACAGCTCGAAGGAATTACGACTTAAATTTAAGACCATGGTTTTATACTTGCGTGGTGCTGGATCACCTTCCAAACTGGCATCAAAACCAATTAAATATTTGTTCTTTGATGAGATTGATAAAATGGGCGGTGCATCTAAAAAAGAGGCATCGCCTTATAATTTGGCTCTTGAAAGGACAAAGACCTATAAGCCACAGGAAAAGGTTTTTGCGTGTTCAACGCCGACTCTTAAAACAAATTATATCTGGGATCTGCACGAAAATGCAGATGAAGTAAAACACTATTTCATTGTATGTCCACACTGCGGGGAAGAAATAGAGTTGGTCTTTAAGCAGATTTTTTTTGATAAAGACGAAGATCATAGGATGAGTGTGGCAGAGCGGGCGGCAACAGCAGTTTATGTCTGCCAAAAATGTGGCTGTGAGATTACAGACGGTGAAAAACCACGCCTGTTACGTGAGGGACGGTGGAAGGTGATCAAAAAACGGGGAGTCGGAAAAGCAAAAACAGTTGGATACTGGATCAGCTCGCTTTACAGTATTTTCCTGAAATGGTCGGATATAGTGGAGGAATTTCTAAAGTCCAAAGACGATCCGGATAAGCTTCAGAACTTTGTTAACTCATGGCTGGGTGAAGCATGGGAGGACACAAAGCTAAAAACGACAGAGGATACTGTACTGGAACGACAGACGACACTCCCGGAATTTGTCATACCGGCCTGGGCGGAGTTGCTTACCGCTGGAGTTGATGTACAGGAGACCAGTTTGTACTACACGATTCGGGCATTTGGAAAATTTACGACAAGCCAGAATATAACACATGGTCAAGTGCTTTCCTTTTCGGAAATTGAGCAGGTAATGAATTCTGAATGGGATACGGAGGATGGTAGGAAATTAATAGTAAACCTGGCATTAATTGATTCCGGATATCAGCCTGATGCCACGTATGATTTTTGTATTGACAATTCAGAATGGGCAGCGCCATGTAAAGGTGCAAGCAATCCTATGAGAGATCGATATAAAATCAGCAAAGTAGATAAAACGGACTCAAAGGCTTATGGGATGCAATTGGTTATTATCGATGGAGATCAATACAAAGATTCTATTGCCTCACGAATGAAACGTGAGAATGGTACTGGCAGTTGGATGGTATACAATGGTTGTGATTCGGAATATGCCAAACAGGTTACATCTGAACACAAAATCATGGAGAAATCTGCGAATGGCACTCGGAAAATGAAGTGGGTCGTAAAGCATTCTCATGCGGATAACCACTATCTTGATTGTGAGGTATATGCCATGGCTGCAGCCGAGATCCGAGGAGTCAGGAGCCTGCACCTGAGAGATTCCGGAACAGATGACATAGCACCAAAAAAAGAAGGGAATTATAATCCGGAAGAGAACTGGATTCAGAAGCAGGATGATTGGTTAACTGGAGGATAGTTATATGGAAGATAATATTAAGCTGTTCGGAAATGCTGCCGATCAGTTAGAAGTTGTAAATGAAGCAATATATGCAATTTTAAAAGGAGGGCAGTCTTATAAGATCGGTACCAGGCAGCTGACAAGAGCTGACCTGGCACTATTATATGATATGCAGATGAAACTACAGTCCCTAGTGGCAGGGAATCAGGAAAGCCCATTATTTGGAGACACAGTAGTGGCCGTGTTTGAAGGAAGGTGACACCATGAACTGGTTGGATCAGATAGTAGGCTGGGTATCTCCGGAAGCAGGATACAAACGAGAAGCATACCGCAGAGCTCTGGAGGTGGAAAGAAATTACGATGCAGCAGGCCATGACAGACTCAATGCAAACTGGAGAGTCTTCAATGAATCCGGGGAGATGACGGACCGTTACAGTCGTGATACGGTACGGGCCAGGGCCAGAGACCTTGAAAGAAACTCAGACATTATGAACTCAGTCACTGGAGCATATAAACGAAATGTGTTTGGCGCCGGATACCGACTGAGGGCAAACAGCGGAGAGGATAATCTGGACCATGAACTGGAACGGCTATGGAAGATCTGGTGCAAAAAACAGAATTGCGATGTCACGGGAACACAAAGCTTCAATGCCATGATGCGGATGGCAATTAGAAGAAAGAAAATTGATGGAGGAATTATATTACTGAAGCGCTACACCTCTGGAGGATTGATACCATTTAAGTTGCAGGCGCTTGAAGTGGATGAACTTGATCTTTCGGCCATGACAACGCACAAAAAGGAAAATAAGGTGGTTGGGGGAATCGAGTACAATCCCTATAACCGTCCGGTAGGATACTACATAAAGCAATACAGTATAGATGGATTCACGGAAAAAAATCCGATCTACATTGAAGCGAAGGAGGTCATTTTCTTTTACACAAAAACACGCCCGTCACAGATCCGGGAAATGTCCGATATGTCACAGACAATAAGCCGTATTCGGGATGCAAATGAATTTATGAGGGCTGTATCGGTAAAAGAAAGAATACTCGCCTGCCTGTCAGTATTTATTGAAAGGGAATTGCCCCCGGCTGGAGGTGGTCCCGGCCGTGGCATATCGGCAGCAGGGGCCGGAGGAGAACAATATAATTACCAGGGAAAAACTTTAACACCTGGCATGATCCAGTATTTAAACCAGGGGGATAAGGTTCAGGCAGTTGTACCTTCCGGTCAGGCAACAGATGCCACGGCATATTTAAAACAGGAGATTCGGCTTGTAGGTGCTGGGCAGGGACTGAGTTATGAGACAACAAGCCGCGATATGTCCGAAAGTAATTACAGCTCCGCGCGGCAAGGCATGATTGAGGATGATTTGACCTACGTAGATGATAAGGACCAGCTAATGGAGGTCATGGATGAAATCTATGAAACTTTTGTGATTTCGCTGGTCCTGGCCGGTAAGGTCGAGATACTGGACTTTTGGAGCAAAAAAGAAATCTACATGGAACATACCTGGATCCAGGCACCGAAACGTTGGATTGATCCGCTTAAAGAGGCAAATGCAAATAAGACAGCCCTGAATACAGGTCAGAAAACATGGGGAGATCTTGCTTCTGAAAATGGAAAGGACTGGAAGGAACAGATTGATGAAATGGCCGAAATCTTAGAGTATGGCAGCAGCAAGGGAATTGACATGGGAGGTGTAATATTTGGAAAAAATGGAACTTCAGCGGCTGACAAGAACGCAGCAACAGAGAAAGGATAAAGAAATCAAAGGGAGCCTGAGCCGTGCGTTCCCTATGGTTTCCATGCGTGCAGTTGACGGAGAGGAACGCACGATAGAACTGTCATTTTCGTCAGAGGAGCCCTACGAGCGGTGGTGGGGCGTTGAGATTCTTGATCACACAGAAGGCTGTATTGATCTGGAACGGCTCAATAGTATTGGCTGTGTCCTGTTTAATCACAACCGAGATGTGGTTATTGCAAAAATTGAAAAGGCATGGGTTGAAAACCTACGTGGATATGCAAGAATCAAATTCGATGAAGATGAAGCTTCTGATATTATTTATAAAAAAGTACAAAACGGCACCTTAAAAGGGGTATCGACTGGATACCAGGTCACCAATTGGGAAGAGGTAGCCGCAAATAAAAAGTCGGAAGATGAACGTTTTACAGGGCCATGTGATATTGCCAAAAGGTGGATGCCTTTTGAAATATCTGTAGTATCAGTTCCGGCCGATGCTACAGTAGGTGTAGGAAGAGAACTCGGAGATACTTTTCGAAATGAAACAGGAAGAACGCTGGACTATTTCAGCCGACAGCTTCAAATAAATAAAAATAAATTTTTTAAGGAGGAAATAATCTGATGGGAAGAAAACAGATTATGGCACGCCAGCAGGAACTGGTGAGCAAAGCAAAGGCGGAAAACCGCGATCTGACAGTGGAAGAGCAGGCTGAATTTGACGGCCTGCAGAGAGCGCTGGATTTTTTATCTGACAGTGGGGAACCGGGGGGGACAGACGGAGAGAGAAGTTTATCAGGCAGTACAGGTGACGATCCAACAGGTAGAATGGGGGACCCATTATCACCAGAAGAGGCAGCGAAGAGAGCAATTGAAGCAGAAAGAAAGCGTTCGGCAGATATTACAGAATTATGCCGTACATTTCAGCTTGATCCGAATGATTATATTTTGTCTGGAAAAAGTATGGAAGAGGTTAGATCGGCAGTGCTTAAACAACTTCAGGAGAACAATGCACCTGTTGGGGCACGTGTCACAGTCGATGAAGAAGACAAGTTTCGCGACTGTGTATCTGATGCATTAATGATTCGGGCAGGTGTCATGGTCAGCAAACCGGCACCTGGTAGCTCTGATTTTCGTAATATGAGACTGAGAGATTTGGCAGTGGAATGTCTGGCTCGCTCTGGGGAGGATACCAGAAATCTTTTGAGGGCCTCCACGGATGATTTATACGAAACGCTGTGCAGACAGTTCTATAACCCGACATCGGCATTTCCAGCTATTCTGGATAGTACGATAAAAAAAAGTATCGTTAAACTGTATGAGCAGGTACCTACAACCTTCCAGACGTGGACTACGAAAGGAAGCTTAAGCGATTTTAAAGAGACTGCCGATCATGAATATGTCATTGGCGGAATGGGAGACTTTGAGAAAGTCCCAGAAAACGGGGAACTCAAAGCTGATATGCCGCGTACAGAGCGTTTACCCAGCCGAAAACTGGAGACCTATGGAAAGCAGTTCAGTATGTCCAGACAGGCGTTTATTAATGATGATATCGGATTCCTGACAGAGATACCAGGTTTATATGCTACTAAGGCCAAAATGACAGTTGATAAACAGGTATACTCTCTTCTGTTTAACAACGGCAAGATTTTTGACGGGGTAAATCTTTTTGACACTAAGCATAATAATGTCATGGAAAAGGGAGGAAAACCCTCTCAGGAAGCCATCCAGAAGATTATTTTGCAGATGCAAAAACAGAAAGATCAGTTCGGCGAACCAATTTATGTGACACCACAGTATATTATTGTACCGGTTGGTTATGAGTTTGATCTGGCGGTTATTCTGCATTCTACACAGGTGACAGGCAGTGCGAATAATGATATAAACCCTCTGTATAATTACCCGCTCCAGATTGTGCAGACACCGGTGTTAAATGCGTTGGCCGGAGAGAAAGCCTGCCCGTGGTTTATGGTTGCGAATCCGATGAGTGTAAAGCATATCCAGGTGGATTACTTAAACGGACAGGAAACACCTATCGTAAGGCGGATGGAAGCAGCAGGAACACTTGGCTTTACCTGGGATGTTTATACTGACTGGGGTATTGCAGTAAGAGACTTCCGCGGCATTACCAAAAACCCGGGAGAAATCATTGCATAAGGAAGGAGAAAGAAAATGACGAAAGCAAGCTATCTTCAGAGAGGGGAATCTCTGGATTATAAAAACAGTACAGACGCAAGGATTGAAGCGGGAAGCATTATCTCGCTCGTGACTAGGATCGGAGTGGCTGGTACGGATATAGCTCCGGGAGAAATCGGATCAATCCATGTATGCGGTGTGTTTAAGATGGCAAAAACGAAGGCAGTAGATATCCCGATGGGAACTGCCATTTATTTTGATGGAAAAGGAATTACAACCGATGAGAATGACGGGAATGCAGATAATGCCTATGTTCCTGCCGGATATGCGTCAGCCGATGCGGCCTCGGACGACGATATGATTCTGGTTAAACTGCCAGGATGATTCTGGTAGCTGTAAGCCCAATTCTATTTAGATCAAAGCAGTATCTTCCAGGTGATAAACTTCCAGATGATACTGACTTTGTGGACGCATGGATCAGGGCAGGAAGCGCTGTATGGAAAAATAAAGACAGCAGCAGGCCGGCTGCTGTAAAAGCAGAACCAGCAGCGGCATTATCAGGACTTGTTGGTGATGCTGTAAATTCTGACTCCCATGAAAATTTAATCGGGCGTGTTCCACAGACAGAAAAGAGGCGAAAAAAATGATGGGGTTTAAGGAATTGGCTGCGCGCGATATACGGAATGTATTCATAAATCCAGAAGAATTCGGAGAGCATCATGTAGTCGATGGAAAGCAAATGGCCGTTATCATTGACGGAATGGAAGTTGTGGAACGGAGTAAAAAGCAGGTAGAGCAGGGACGCATTGACGGTATTTATGAGAAACAGATCCTTATTTACGTCAGCAGAAATGAATTTGGGCCTCTCCCGACAATTGGAAGGAGACTTACGCTGGATCGAAATAATTACCGGGTAACAGACGCTGTAGACGAAGGTGGAATGTATTCAATTACTCTGGGGGCGGTTAAATCATGAGCGTGACGATTCAGATGCAGATTCCGGACGAATTGATCAAAGGGATCGAACAGAAACTTGACGGAATCAAAAAGCCTGAGAGTGTTATAAAAACCGTAGTGAACAATACTGCAAAGCAGACACAGAAACTACTGGTCCAAAAGGCATCAAAAGTATATGCAGGAGAGGCAGCCAGGAAATCAAAAGTACTGGCTGCCTCTCCTGTTCAAAAGGCAACAACGGGATCACAAACTGCAACTATTCGCTTTAAATCACCGGTCCACGAGATTAAAGAATTTCACGTTTCCAGTCTACAGATTAGTAAGACCTATTATAGAAAAAATGGACAGCGTGGTAAAAAGAATATCAAAGGGAATGTACTAAGTGGAAGGTCAAAAGTTCTGGAAAATGCTTTTGTAGTACAGTTCAAGAATGGACATATTTCGGTAGTCAGCAGGATTCCGGGAACCCATATGAAAAGCAATCCTAAAAAAGAGAAACTTAGAAAGCTTCTGTCACCGTCTTACAAGGTAATGATCGGAAGTGAGCGGGTATTCGGAGAATCTAGCGACGCGATAGGTGCCATTATGCATAATGAAGCAGAAAAAGTACTTGAAAAAATTTTAGGAGGCAAAGGTGACTGATAATACAAGAGCAAGGACACCATTGCTTGCACTTAAAGCCATGGTAAAAGAAGTGCAGGGTATTACGCAGGATATGCGGTTCTGCGATCCGGCGGGGAAAAGGCCTGTTCCTTTATCGGTTTATGAGCAGGCGCTTCCAATTCCTAAACGTAAGGCCCCACCTCCAGAGGAAGACGTATTCCAGACAATTGATTATCAGGAAGAAATAGAAGAAGATGCGGTTTTTAAGTGCCCATGGTGTGTGGTGAAACTTGAAAATGGAAGTATACCGGGGATCAATGAGATGCAGGAAGTGACCTTTGCTGTATGTTTCGGGATTTTTAATGAGAGTTTGGATAATAACGGGCATATGGAAATTATGAATCTGATCCAACGGGTATATGAAAGGTTCTCTGTCAATCCGTTTTTAGATGGACAGTACACCTGCACGGGAAAGTTTGAGTGGGCGGTTCAGGATGAGGATACTTATCCTTATTATTTTGGAGCAATTCTGACAGGATTTAAATTTCAGGGATTCAGAAGGGAGAATAAATATCTATGATAAAAAAAGAAGAAACAACTGCCACAGAATTAGTGGAAGAAAATAAGCCAGATACAGTGAAATCATCTGCGAAGAATTCTGGTCCCAGAATCTATATAGGGCCGAGCTTAAGAGGAGTTACAACTGGGACTGTGTATAAGGCGGATCTGACACCAGCGTTGGCGGAGGTAATTAAGGCATTACCGGCTATTTCCGAACTGGTAGTACCTCTGGGCACTTTGACGGCAGCAAACCGGGAGCTTTCTGTGCCTGATTCTGCACTGAGAAGGATATACCAGATGGCGGAAGATTATAAGAGAGGAGAATAAGAATATGACATACAAGCATCGTATCGAGACTCAGGAGATTGATACACAGATTACAATCCCAGTGCAGGGAACCGCAGGTCTCCAGGTGGTGGTAGGAGTGGCACCGATCAATATGGCCGAGAATCCAGAAAATGTCACGAATGTACCAATTGTTGCTTACAGCTTTGCTGAAGCACAGAAGAAGTTGGGATACTGTAATGACTTTGAAAATTATTCCCTGTGCCAGTCTATGGATGTAAGTTTCCGGATTTTTGCGGTTGCCCCTGTGGTTTTCATTAATGTTCTGGATCCCCAGAAACACAAAAAAAATTATACAAAAGAGAGTATATTGATTGCTTCCAGGAAAGCGACGATCACAGATACAGGAATTCTGCTGAAAACGTTGAAGATTGAAACGAAAGAAGGCGAAACTCTGACTGTGGATACGGATTATGTTGCAGTATTTAATACTGATGGTGGAATTGATATTACTCTTCTGACCACAGAGAAGACCACGAATGCTACAGTGCTGAAAGCAACGGGAGATCAGTTAGATCCTACTATGATAACGGAAAACGATATTATCGGAGGATATGACGCGGCGACAGGAAAAGAAACCGGTCTGGAGGTAATCCGGCAGGTCTATCCAAAATTCGGAGTTATTCCTGGAATGATCCTTGCTCCAGGCTGGTCGCAGAAGCCGACAGTGGCAGCGGTTATGTGTGCAAAAACGGAGGATATTAATGGAGTTTTCTCCTGTGAGACAGCCATTGATATGGATACGGAAGTTACTAAGGTATATACTGGGATAAAAAAGGCAAAGGAGGAACTTGCGATTACAAGCCCTCATGCAATCTTATTGTGGCCGAAACTGCGTCTTGGAGAAAAGTCCTATGCTTTTTCTGCTGTGTGGTCAGCCATGACGGCCTATACGGACGCGCAGAACAATGACGTTCCCGTGAAAAGTCCTTCAAATGAGCTTTTGAAGGTAAGCGCTGCGGTACTGGAAGATGGTACTGAGGTGATTATTGATACAGCTATGGCTGAGGTGGTCAA
Source organism: Hungatella hominis (assembly GCF_014288005.1). NCBI lineage: Bacteria > Bacillati > Bacillota > Clostridia > Lachnospirales > Lachnospiraceae > Hungatella > Hungatella hominis. Next base: position 12,448 of record NZ_JACOPB010000034.1, on the reverse strand, counting down.
TTCCGAAGGAATTGTAACAGCAGTCAATGACGGGGGATGGAGAGCATGGGGAAATGAGACAGCTGCCTATCCAGGAACTACGGATCCGAAAGACAGGTGGATCTGCTGCCGAAGAATGATGAGCTGGTACAGAAATCATTTTATCCTTACATATAAGAACCGGGTTGATGATCCGGCAAATTCCCGTCTGATCGAGTCACTGGTAGACTCAGAAAATTTGTATTTGAACAGTTTGACATCAACGGGGGATATTGCCGGTGGAGTGATCAGTTTTAATGAGGAAGACAATCCAGTTGAATCCATTCTTGATGGAACTATTATATTTCAGACGAAAATTGCATTCTGGACACCAGCAAAGTATATTCTCAACAAAATTGAGTTTGATCCGACGATTATTCAAAACGCGTTAGGAGGCGCATAAGTCATGGAATTCAACAATCTGATTATCCCTGAAGTAATTAATGGGTTTAATGTTTATGACAACAATGGGAATGCTCAGGTAGGCGTTACTGCCGAAATGAGCCTTACTGATTTAGCTAGCAAGGTAGCGACAATCACTGGTGCAGGTATTGCCGGATCATATGATGTTCCAATTTTGGGCCATTATGATTCGATCACACAGGATATTCCGTTTAGAATCCTTTATAAACCGCTTTTTGAGTTTGCAAATCCAATGAAACAGGTGGGCTTTAATATCCGTGGGGCGATACAGGTAACGGATAAATCCACAGGAGTATCCGATCTTGCGGGATTTCGTTATGTTGTAAAAGGGCGCTGTAAAACAATTTCTCCGGGTACACTGAAGCAGGGGGATGTGATGAGTGCAAAAATCAGTATAGAAGCCACATATATCCTGTATGAGATTGACGGAGAAAAGCTGATTGAGATCGACAAGCTTAATAATATTTGCCGTATTTCTGGTGTTGACCTCATGGAAAAAGTACGGAAATTGTGTTAAGGGGGATTTGAGTGATGATAGAAAAAAGAGAAGAAATTTTACAGGAGGCTGCTGGGCAAGCGGCCTCTTCTGCTATAAAGAAACCATCATTGATTGTAAAACTATACGATTCATACCTGTTTGATGGTCAGGAAGTGACGGAGATCGATTTAAGCGGTCTCTATGATATGACTGCTGAGGATATGTTTGCAGTTGATGAACAAATGAGGAGACTGGGATATTCTGGTCAGAACCCGGAAATTACAAGGCAGTATGCATTGCTGACAACAGCTAAGCTGAATGATAAGCCATGGGAGTGGTGTAATCGTATGAAAGCCAGGGATGCGGTACGGATTAAAAATGTTGTATCCGGTTTTTTTTACATGAGGGGTTAAGCCCGGATGATTCGGTAATAATAAGGGAAAATTGCGTTCGCTTATCAATGGTGACACATACCGGCCTTGATTATTTATTTCGGCTTCCATGGTCGGAACTCCGCTTGATATTTAGCGCCGTAGCAAAAGGAGGGATTTCAAGTGGCAAATAAAGAGTACGAGCTTGCCATAAAAATTGCAGGTATGGTGGAGCAATCGCTCAATGAAGCATGTAATCTAACGAAAAAACAACTTCGGGCAGTTGCCAAAGAAGCCGCTGCCTCAAGTAAGGAAAGCGTGAGCTTCGGCGACGCAATGAATAGGGCCGGAAGCGGAATTGACAGTTTATGGGGCGGCGCCACGCAAGCCGTCAAAACTACAGCGGAAGCCCTTCTTGCGGCCGGAGCGGCGGCCGGTGTTGTTGGTGGCCTGGTAATCAATGTAGGTTCGGATTTTGAATCAGCTTTTGCCGGTGTGAAAAAGACTGTAGATGCAACGGATCAGCAGCTGGCCGATTTGGAAGAAGGTCTGCGGGATATGGCTAAAAATATGCCTATGACAGCGGTGGAACTTTCCGGGATTGCAGAAGCAGCAGGACAGTTAGGAATACATACAGAAAATATTGAAGAATTTACGAAAACAATGGCCGATCTATCCGTGGCTACGAACCTTTCTACGGAAGAGGGTGCATCTCAACTGGCGAAATTTGCAAATATTACTGGAATGGCTCAGGATAAGTTTGAAAATCTGGGCAGCAGTATTGTTGATCTGGGAAATCATATGGCAACCACGGAAGCTGATATTGTTGAAATGGGTATGCGGTTAGCTGGAGCCGGAACTCAGGTGGGGATGTCAGAGGCTGATATTATGGGACTTGCGTCGGCTTTATCCAGCGTGGGGATTGAAGCAGAGGCCGGCGGATCTGCAATGTCAAAAATGATGGTTAATATGCAGCTCGCCGTTGAGACAGGGGTTGACGCATGGGGGCCGCTGGAAGAATCACTGGCAAGAACCGGCCATACAACAGCCCAGGCTGAGTCCGCTGTAGCAACTGGAGGTAAAGCACTTACGAATTTTGCAGCCGCAGTGGGATGGAATGCTAAGCAGTTGAAGGCATCTGTAAAAGAGGCGCAGGAAGCAGCAGGAAGTTTACAGGATTTTGCAGATGTCGCCAATATGACTTCTGAGGAATTTGCGGCAGCTTTTAAAGATAATGCAGCCAAAGCCATAGGTGCATTTGTTTCGGGATTAAATGATACCGATCGTCTGGGACAGTCCGCAATTGTAACATTAGATTCTATGGATATTAAAGAGGTACGCCTCCGGGATACCCTTTTAAGGGCAGCCAATGCCAGTGGTCTGTTTAATGATGCGATCGATATGGCAAACAATGCTTTTGAAGAAAACACAGCGCTGACGAAAGAGGCGGATCAGAGATATCAGACTTTTGAAAGTCGCCTTGACATGGTGAAGAACAGAGTAACAGATATGGGGATTACCTTATATCAGGATTTCAGAGACCCGTTATCGGACTGTCTTGATGTTGCACTTGACTTTACAGAGTCGGATCTGTTTGATTCTTCAAAAATAGAAAAGTTATCGAAGGATTTTAAAAAAAGCATCCCTACAGTGATCAGGCAGGTTGATGATGCAAAAGATGCATTTATAGATTTTGCACATCCTCTTTTTGAGATTGGAGACTGGATGATTGAAAATCCGGATGTGATAGCAGGAACACTGGCGGGAATCGGGACTACAATCGCTTCTTTAAAGTTGGCCCAAACTGTAACGGGAGTGGCTGGAGCAATGAAGGAGCTTGCGTTTGCAATGGCAAGTAATCCAGTAACGGCTACGATTGGTCTGGCCGCTTTAGCCGGTGGAGCCATAATTGGTGTTTCAGCAAAAATCAAGATGGCGAATGCGGAATTGAAAAAACAGAAACTTGCGAACAGTTTTGGCGATATTACTTTATCCTTAGGAGAACTTCAGGATGCAGCAAAACAAATATTGGGGGAAGAGGATCTCAAGCAGTTAAGCGCCGCCATGGAGGAACTTGGAAAGGCATCCAATATTGCAGATGATATTAATAATAGCTCTGATGCCATTAGTAAGATCACATGGAAGGTTAATATGGGACTGTCTGTTGATGAAGTGGATACCGGGCAGTTTGAAGATGCAATAAACAGCATGATTGATAACAGCATCGATCTGGTAGAGCAGGCTCAGTATACTGCTCATCTCAATGTCAATACGTTGTTTGGAGAAAATGACGAGACGGGGCAGCAGTTGATCGCCGGATTCGATGCCATGTACAGCGATATCAACGGCGAAGTAACGGAATTAGGCCGCCAGCTGGGTGATGCATATAACAGCGCCATGGAGGACGGAATCATTGATACAGATGAGGCTAAACTGATCCAGGAGTTGCAGTCTCAGCTTGCAAGGGTAACGAACCAGGTGGCACAGTCTCAGGTAGATGCAAAGCTGGAGCGAATCAAGGTAGAATATACCGGAAAAGAGTTGGATTCTGACACATTTCAGAATCTGCAAAAAGAGATACAGGATCAGCTTGATGAAGCTGTAACAGCATCTAATCAGTCTTATGAGTATGATCTTGGTGCCCTTAATCTAAGACTTGAAAGAAGCCGGTCTGGAGATATAGAGATTGGTGACTCTGCTTATCTTACACAAGAAATGTATGACAGCTTGAAACGAGAACTGGATGCCAGTCTGTCTGAAAAACAAATGGAGTTGGAACTAAAAGGACTTAGTTTTCAGACACAGTCTATTACGGATGCCTTTTCAGGAGAATTGGAAAACATAGTTCCACAGATGGGGACGAATCTTTCAAATGCCATGAAAGAGACTCTTAATTATATCGATTGGTCAGGAAATGCTGTTGGTGGCTGGAACTATGATCAGATAGCCCAGTGGCTTAACCTTGACAGCCTTGACAAAACGACCAAAGATGCTATTAAGGATTTATGGAAAAGCATGGAGCCTCAGTTCCAGGATATGCTGGCGATGAAAAAGCAATATGAAGCCGCAGGAAAGGAGATCCCAAAGGACATTTCCGAAGGAATTAATAACGCGGCTTCGATAGGAATTCTTGCAGGAAGCGTGGAAGCACTATACACTGCATTAGGGGATACCGCAGGAAATAGTATGGAATTTCAACAAGTTATCTCATTGATGAAAGAAAATGGAGTATATATCCCAGAGGCATTTTCCGAAGCCATGTCGCTTAATGCTTCAGCTGTTGAGAGTGGCATAGACGATTTGTACAACTATGCTCAGTCATATATGCAAAGCCGATTTGGAAAAATACAGGTTTATGGTAATGTGGATTTCAATATGAAAGTTGGTGAGGTTACAACTCGGCAGTCGTCTACTGCAAATCCTCATGGGGTAGTTGTGAATAAACATGCGGATGGCGGTATTTTTGATACCCCTCACTATGGTGTATTTGCGGAAGAAGGGCCAGAAGCTTTTATTCCTTTGAATGATTCCCCACAGTCAATTTCAATTTGGCGTCAGGCGGGGGAGAGATTGGGAGTACTTGGAGGGAATAACCAGTCGAGAGACGTAAGCTTTACAAACTATTCAGATGAAAAAACTGAAAGACCTATTACCTATTCCCCTGTATATCAGATATATGGAGCCGATGAAGAAACTGTACGAAAGGCAACGATCGACGATTATGAGCGTTTTGAAAAATTTATGGAACAGCACGAAAAAAGAAAGCGTTTAGCATTTAATTAAGGACGGTGATTTTTTTGAAAAAGACATATACCACAGTGAGTGGGCAGACTTGGGATCAGATTGCGCTAGAACTTTACGGGGAAGAACGATATTGTGACAGGCTGATGGAGGCAAACAGGGATAAGTTGGACATTTTTGTATTTCCTGACGGGGTTGTGCTTACACTGCCGGATAAAGATAGTCTTGCAAAAACCAATGTATTAAGTGACTATCCTTCATGGCGGGCAATTTTAAATAGATAAGTTCTTTTATAATCTCCATCTATCTGCTATAATTATCATGAGAGGAGGCATAGTATGAAAAAAAGGCTGTTTTTATTGGTAATTTTTGTAATATTCATTCTGAACGCATGTTCGGGAACAAAAAAGAAAGCAGTAGCCCCTAATGATATACCAGATGATCTTGTCGCAGTATTACCATCCGGCGATGAGTTATATATTTATATGATGCGAGATAGTGCTGAAAAATTAATATATGGTCAAGGAACTCAAGACATTTTAGGGTTAGTTAATTACGAAGATATTAATTTACGTGTGGGATATATCGATGATAAATTAGTATATATGGATTGGGGAAATAACAGTGAAATTTACTTAAAATCAGGAATCTCTAGTGACACAAAATTTAATGAATTAGATTCAAATTTTGAGACATCTAGTGGAGAAAAAGTACAGCACGCTATTAGAAGATTTAAATATGAGGCAGGAAAAAAGATCATAGAAACTAAAGTGAATGAAGGTAGTGGAATCTTGCCATTTGAATATATTAATGTTGTTGTGGATTTTTACAATAATGAATTTAGTAAAACATCGGTATTCGATGTTTATGCAGGAAGGACTGTAAAATTTGATAAATAGCAAAAAGTTAGAGCGCTGAAGTTGGCGCTCTTTTCTATTTGGAGAAAATTATGACAAATGCAAGGTATGTAGAATGTGAAGTGTTATATGACGGGAAAGAAGTTGGATTGTCAAACAGGCTTAAAGCATTGAATTACACAGATAATTCTTCTGGAGTATCAGACGAAATTGTGCTTACCTTCTGTGATCGGGATGCGGACTGGCTCCGTAATGATTTTGTTCCTGAGAAGGAACATGATCTGGATGTGACACTCTGGCTTAATAACTGGAAGCGGGATGGAGACCGGCTGTGCTATCACTGTGGCAATTTTACCTTGGACGATATCACATATTCCGGCTCTCCGCGGCAGTGTATGATCCGCGGTGTGTCTGTGCCAGCCGCGGCGTCTTTCCAGGTTGATCCGGTATCGAAAACTTGGAAACAGGTCACACTTAAACAAATTGCAGAAGAAATGAAGATTAAGTATGGAATGACAGATCTGTTTTACTGGGGAGAGGAACCGGTAATTGATACAGTAACACAGAGCACGCAGACGGACAGCGCCTTTTTGTATGACATCTGTGAGAAACAGGGAATGTTCTTAAAAATATATAAAAAAGCGCTGGTCATTTTTGATAAAGCCGTTTATGAGCCTAGAGGAATCACGGCACGATTTACAGAAAATGATTTCGACGATAACTGGGAATGGAACAGCACCCTGTATGAAACCTATACCGGTGCGACAATATCTTATGTGATTCCGCGGCCAAAGAAAGGATACAAAAAAGGGGATAAGCAGCAAATTATTGAAGTTACGGTTGGAGGGGGGCCGAGGCTGCTTCACATCAACGAAAAAGCTGAAAATGAAGGCGAGGCCCAGCGCATAGCGAAAGCACGGATTAATGCGGAGAATGAGAAGGCAGTAACAATTTCTTTTTCTGCCATAGGTGACCCTGATATAGTTGCAACGTGTAATATAGAGATATATGGCATGGGGCGCTGTGATGGAAAATATTTTGTGAATAAGGTAACTCATAAACTGTCCGGAAGCAGTGGGTATTCTATGACTGTTTCCGGATATCGTATTTTTAGCAGATTATAAGAGGTGGATTATGGATGGAATCCGTGTCGGTTTTGTGAGTACATATGATGAAAGCACCGGAACGGCTGTGGTTTACTATCCCGACAGGTGCCATGAAGTAACGGATAATCTTCCGATATTTTCACCCTTCGGTCTGCGCCAAACGCTTCAGAAGGGTGATACAGTTCTGGTGCTGCACCTGTCCAACGGGCAGGAGGTCGGGATTGTGATAGGAACCTATTCATCTGATGGGGATGTGCCGGCAGCAGGACTCTCGGTCAAAGATGGGAACCTGATTTTAAAAGATTCATCCGGATCCATTACACTGAAAGAGATCATTGCAAAATGTCGAGGATAGAGAGGTGAGCCAATGGCAAAAATAGGAAACTGGGGAAACTATATAAAATTTCAGACAAGTGATGATAAGGTATTAACCTTTGACAGTTTCAAACGAAAAGTATCTGCCAGGACAGCAAAACACAATGTTATAAATGCGCGTCCAAAACTGGAATATTTAGGCCCTGACCTCCAGAGCATTACGTTTCGGATTGAGTTAAATGCTATGCTCGGCGTCCGTCCCAGAAAAGTAGAAGAGAAGCTGATAAAAAAAGTTGGATATGTTGCCCCTCTTGTTATTGGCGGTAAAAAGGTATGTAGCAGGGCAATGCTTACGGGATTAAGCGATGCATATAATATTGTATTGAGAAAAGGTGAGGTACTATCCATGAGCATTGATGTCACCATGACTGAGTATAACTGATGGAGGAAAAGATGAAATTTAAATTTATACCTCAGGGTAACGTTTCGGAAATTCAAGACATTTGCAGATGCTTAACCAACATTTTGAGTATTCCTGCGGGTACGATCCCTCTTGCCCGAGGACTTGGTATTAGTTGGGCAAACCTGTCTAAATTACCAGCAGATATTGAAAATGATGTGGCGACTGAGATTATTGAAAAGGCAGAACAGTACGAGCCGCGTGTGGCCGTCAGCGAAGTGACATTTAATTATGACGACGAAGGTGATTTGATTGCAAACATTATCATCGAGAGAGGAGATGAGGGCGAATATGGCTGACTTGAAGCCAATAGAAGAGTATCCGGACATTAGTTTTATGGACAATTATACTATACAGAAATTAGAGAATGATATGCTTATATGGTTTCTGGAAAAACGGAAGGAGTTAACTGGAGAGGATACTGTTCTCGCCAGCGCGGACGATCGTCGAATTCTTTTACAAACTGGAGCCTATTTTATCTATCAGGGCTATATGTTTTCTGATGATGCCGGGAAAATGGGACTGTTAAAATACAGTCGTGGTGAATTCCTGGAGAATTTGGGAGCGTTGAAGCACATCTCTCGAAATTGTGCTGTAAGTGCAACGGTGACAATGCGTTTTGCATTAAAAGAGCCGCGGCTGACTACAACTGGAATTCCAAAAGGGACAAGACTTACTGCAGGAGATGGGGTCTACTTTTCAACGCTTGAATACGGGGAAATCAGGATAGGAGAGACGATGGTTGAAATAACAGCGGTCTGTATGACTCCTGGAAGTGCTGGGAATAATTATGAGATCGGTGATATTAGTACGATTGTGGATCCGGTCCCATATATTGATGGAGCGGAAAATATTACAAGGCCAGAAAATGGCACTGACATAGAAGATGACGAATCACTCCGGAAGAGAATTTACATGGCCCCATCTGCCTATTCTACAGCAGGGACGAATGATGCATATGCATATTTTGTCAGGGAGTTTAATTCAGAGATTTCGGATGTAAGAATTATATCACCGGCTCCATGTATTGTTGAAATTAGGTACTTGCTTAAGGAGGGAGAGGTTCCGGGCGAGGAATCAATTAGTTCTTTGAAAGCATATTTGTCACAACCATCTATTCGGCCGCTGACAGATCAAGTTGTAGTAAAGGCGCCGGAACTGATACCATATGATCTGAAAGTTAAATATTTCATTAACCAGAGTGACAGCAATCGAGTTATCTCGATTAAAACATGCGTAGAGGAGGCAATAAGGAACTACGAAATCTGGCAAAGATCAAAGATGGGCAGAGATATTAATCCGAATGAGTTAATCCGGCTAATTCTTGTTGCGGGCGCAAAAAGAGCGGAAATCACTTCACCGGACTTTATGGTTGTGGGAGCTGAATCCGTTGCTTCATTGCATTCGGAAACAATATCCTATGGAGGGCTTGAAGATGATTAGACTTAGTGAGGCTGAACTAACGTCTGTGTTGCCTGATTACATAAAAAGCGATGTCGATATACAGGCAATCAGTTATGCCTATAAGATGGGAATACAGAAACTACTTAGCTATTCCGTGCTTTCGGAGTTATATGGGAACATTGATAACCTTCCAGATACCGTTCTTGATCTGTTGGCATTGGAACTTCGCAGTCAGTATTATGATGAGTCTATGAATATTGAGATTAAAAGAAATATTATCCGCAACTCACTAGCATGGTATGCAAAAGGCGGAACCGTATCGGCGGTTCAGGAAATGGTACAGACTGTTTTTGGAGAAGGAAAAGTTATAGAATGGTTTGATTTTGGGGGAGAACCGGGAACGTTTTATGTGGAAACTGATTCAGAGTTGTCACCGGACGGATTAAATAAATTCCAAAGAGTAATTGAACAGGTAAAAAACAGCCGTTCGCATCTCATCAATGTTAAGATAAAACGAAAAATAGAATTGCTGTGTCCTACAGTGGTAGCAGGGTATGCAGCAAGAATCATGATAGCCAGAGTGGGAGGTGAAGGCAATGTTTAAACAAGGAATTGTAACTGCATACGGTGAGGCGTTGGAAGCAAAGGTTCGGCTTGGTTTGACTACGATTGTTTTCACAAAACTTGCTACGGGTGACGGAGAATATACTGGGGATCTACGAGAGCTTAAAGCGCTGGTATCTGAAAAACAGAGATTTGGTATAAGCAGCCTTACTGTGTCAGAGGCAAGTACCGTGAGACTCAGAACAGTGATAGATAACAACGGGATAAGTTCCGGGTACTATATAAAGGAAATCGGCCTATTTGCAATAGATCCTGATGAGGGAGAAATACTCTACAGCGTGATACGAGGTATTGATAGAAAACTTGATTATCAACCATCTGAAAATGAATTTGATAAGGCTACAATGACACTTGATATTTTTGTCAAGACGGTAAGCGCAGAAACAGCAACAATAATGAGCGGTTCTGGGGCAGCAGCTTCTGCCGAAGATTTGAACGAACTCGATTTAAATAAAATAAATGTCGTTTTAATGACTAAAGATATACCTATTGATGATCGAAAGAAACGAACCTATTATCTTAGAGTAACAGATCATCAGACAGTAAATATAACAGATACAATTAAAGTAAGCCCTAACATGGGGCTTAAAATTTTATAAGGAGAGTTATTATGGCGGATTTGCAGAAAGTAAGAGTACAACTTTACGACGGAAATGATGTTTTGATCGGTGACGTGGACGTAATGACCTCAGCGGATTGTGTTACATTTGCTGATGGTGAAACATTTCAGCAAAAATTAAATACAGGGAAACTAAAGGGAGATAAAGGAGATACAGGCGTTGCTGGTGCTGCGGCAACAATTGCGGTTGGAACCGTTACGACAGGTGCCACCGGATCCAATGCTACAGTGACAAATGCGGGAACAGCTAATGCAGCGATATTTAATTTTGCGATTCCGAGAGGAGCAACCGGAGCAACTGGTGCAAAGGGAGATAAGGGAGACAAGGGAGATGCCGGAGCCGCGGGTCAGAAGGGATCTCAAGCATATGCTGGATCTGGTATTACAGGAACCAGCACAACAGCCACTATATTCTCTGGTTCAGGCGTTGCTGCAGCTATGGTAAACGATATATATTTTAACACTTCTGGGTCTTCTGCCGGTAATTTGTATCAGTGCACCGTTGCGGGAGATGCTACTGTTGCGAAATGGGTATATAAAGGATCCTTTAAAGGACCAAAGGGTGACACTGGAGCTACGGGTGCTCAGGGCCCCAAAGGCGATAAAGGCGATGCAGGAGTTACTGGCCCTCAGGGACCCAAAGGCGATACTGGAGCTACAGGTGTTCAAGGGCCAAAAGGAGCAACCGGAGCAACTGGTGCAAAGGGAGATAAGGGAGATCCCGGAGATACAATACGTGTGGGGAGTGAATATGCTACAGCAACTCAGCGGAAAATATTCTTTAAAGTAGTGGGGTGATAGCAGATGGCTGAAATTTATAAAGTGCAAATTGAGGACGAAAATGGTAATATCCATTATCCCCATACGACTGCTGATATTGTTTTTATGGCAGACGGAAAGAACGCGGAACAAACGATAGAAGATGTAAACGGAAAGAAACACACCCACAGCAATAAAACGGTAATTGACAAAATCACGCAAGCATTACTGGATAATTGGACATCAGCCTACACGCACATCAGTGACGCCGTGAAGCATATCACAGCGACAGAGAGAACAAACTGGAATGACGCAAATAGTAAAAAGCACACCCATGCAAATAAGAGCATCATTGATAAACTTACCCAGGCCATGCTTGATAAGCTGGCAGGGATTGCGGCGGGTGCAGAAGTGAATGTCCAATCCGATTGGAGTACAACGGATACGGCGTCTGACGCATACATCAAAAATAAACCGACCTCCATGCCTGCATCTGATGTATCAGCATGGGCGAAAGCCGCGTCGAAGCCTTCTTATGGGTGGACTGAGATAACTGGGAAACCGAGTACTTTTGCACCCTCAACACATAACCATGCAGCGTCTCAGGTTACTCAGGACGCTACACACCGATTTTCTACAGATACTGAAAAGGCAAAGTGGAATGAAATTGACGAGGTAAAACAGAGCCTGGAAAAATATGCGTCAATCACTGTAGCTGGGGAGCTACTTAATCTCCCGGGAGGCGGAGATATTGCGGTGACAGGCGAGATACTTACTATACCGTTAAGAATTTGAAAGGGGAACATAATACATGAGTGATATATCTCAAATTGCTTTAAATGGCGTAACCTACAATATTAAGGACAACACGGCCAGAACGGAAACGGCGATGAAAGTTACGGCTTCTGGAGGGGATACGGCCAACACAAAAATAGCATCGTCTACAACAAGTACAGAAGCTTTTCCGGTGCCTGTAGCTGGAGATACTCACAAAGTGATCTTAGGAAAGATCATTAAGTTTTTTTCTGATTTCAAAGCATTAAAAGATGGCCTTGTTACGATTGGTATGATGTCGAATCAGAATATAAATGATCAGAATAAGGTTCCAACATCTGCATTATTATATAGTGTAAAACAACAGGTTGATAAGGCAAATAGTGATTTAGCTGGTAAGGCTGATATCAACACACTGCCAAAGACGGTACATACCTCAATTACTGGTACTGGATCTGATTATTATGATATATCTTGTCCTGGCATTAAATACGGTGCC
>NZ_JACOPB010000033.1:0-27918 GCF_014288005.1 Hungatella hominis | reverse complement strand
ATAGGCACTAAAAAGTAATCTTAGTCGGTGGAACGCCGTGTGATGGGAAACTATCACGCACGGTGTGGAGCGGGGGAAAAGCCCGAGGTGGAAACACCAGAGGCTTACCTATCGCTATTTGGGATTGTACCTGATTTCAAAAAAAAGTTGGCAACAGCCAGAGGTCGTAATATTGGAATGAGTATCATATACCAAAATATTCCACAGCTACAGAATCGATATCCGGACGGGCAATGGGAGGAGATATTAGGAGGCTGTGATATGTCCCTGTTTTTAGGCTGTAATGATATGACTACAGCCACCTATTTTAGCAATCGTTCCGGTGAAGTAACCGTGAGTGTGTCCTCGGTCCGAAAAAATTTAAGTACGGTGAGAATGAGCAACTATGTGCCAGGCTATTCAGAATCCAGTTCCGTGGGAAAGAGGATGCTGCTTTTGCCGGATGAGGTACTGCGCTTCCCTCTTGATCAGGCACTTGTGATTATCCGAGGACAGAAAATACTGCGTGTAAGGAAGATGGATTATACTATGCATCCAGATGCAAAAAAACTTATCCAGGAAAAAACGGATTCTCATGTGCCGGTATGGAGACGGGAAGAGGAACTGAGAGCTGAACAGGATAGTAAGGTCCGCCAGGAGGATATCGGGGAGCAGGAATCCGGATTTGAACAGGGAATCTGGTCTGGGAAGGAATTGAAAAAGGAAGATGAATCCCAAGAAGTTGGAAAAAGCAAGGCTAATGAAAAAAATATTCAGGAGGAACCGACAGAGCGGAAACTGGGAATAATAGAGAAAGTGGAGGATTTATTTACAGATGAATGATAGCTTGACTTTTGAAAAGAAAGAGTTGAAATTTCTTTTGGAACGGGAGTTTTTCATACATATAGACTCATTTGAGGATGAAGATTATGCAAAAGCCCGGAGGGCGATTTTTGTTTATGAAAATGCGGACGAGTTTTTTGAGGCTACGGGATGGGAAAGAAACAATCCAGAACTTCGGACTGAGGATTATCTCACCGAGAACCGAGTCTGTCGTTGGTGGAACGGCCGTTTTATTTATTTTTCTAGGATTTTGTGGGAAGATAATCGGGGGACGGGGCTGGAATGATGAAAGGGATTGTTATGACCACACTTTTTATTCTTACTATATTTTTGACCGTTCTATTGGCTCATAATTGGCAGGGATTAGATTCTGAGCAGCAGGCGTTTGTAGAGTTAGCGGCTTACATTGAGGATAAAAAGAAGAATGTATTGGATGAGGGCACAAATAGTGAAAACGTTAAAACCGTGGATAATAAGGGAAAAATAGAAGATAAAGAGGCGAAAATTCTACCGGAATATCATGAACTGGCCTTGAAAAATCCTGATTTTGCTGGATGGATTGTTATTGATGATACTGCGGTTAACTATCCAATCATGCAAACTCCAAAAGAACTGGAATATTATCTACACCGGGATTTTAAAGGCAAGGCCTCTTATGCCGGAACTCCTTTTGTGGGAAGGGGGAACCTGCAGGAGAAAAGAGATCTCTTTTTATATGGACATAACATGAGAAATGGGACAATGTTTGCCGATTTGCTAAAGTACCAGAAGAAGCCATTTTGGGAGGCCCATCAGGTCATTCAAGTGGATAATCTCTATGAGCATCGGGAATACCGGGTATTTTCGGTATTCTATGCAGAAGAAACAGAATGGAGTGAAGAGGGAGGGCTGTTTGCTGATGCTGGTTTGGGGAGCATGAAAAGAGAGGAATTGATTGAAGTACTAATTGAGAGAGGGATGCATGAAAATCGAATATTTCCAGATCATCGTGCTCCACTGTTATTCCTAATTACATGTGGTTACTGGAAAAAGGACAGCCGCTTGGTTGTTGTGGCCATCCGGGAGAAATGATAGGGTAGAAGCGTGTAGTTGCTGATAAGTGCGATGTGATACATAACTTCAGCCAACTTCCAAGGAAAATTGCAGTGAAAAGTATTCTAACCGGCAGAAAATATTCGGTATGCCCAGAATGGTATTGTTACAATTCTGAACAGTAGCAATTCGGGCCGCAGAAAAGTACAAATAAGGGGTTGTTGATATGATTTACTAATGATATTGCTGTTGCAATAAAATATGATAGTAACACATCGTCTGTCTTTCCCATAAAGCATAGTAAAACTGTATATCCCTGTGCAAATAAAAGACATCAATCATACAGAACGGGCTTAGATGAAGGTTATATGATGGTATATGGTAAAATATGGATAAAAAAATTATGGAGGGCACCGAAAAACCGGGCCCGCCTTTTGTAAAATAATCGTAATAAGTGAGAGGTCGAGGCCTTATACTCTCTAACAAGAAGAAAAGGTTACCACTTTTCATTCAGTGCTTGTAACTAGTATTTTTCTGGAACCCGGATATTAGCAACATTATGAAACTTATATTTTTCTACCATACGTTTTTTCATAAGAACCAAATTGTAACGGTAGCAATCTGCTATACCATCCGCAAAGGAGTCAGCATTACCTTCACGTAATTGCTCAAGTGCTAGAATGACTTGCTTGTTGAGATGTGAAAGAGTATGTTTCTTTGACGGATAATAAGCAAAATGGTGTCCCCATTCAAGAAGATGATTGGTCTTAGATAATATAACATATAAGGGTTCTAAAGTGGTATGTTTCATTATAGATTCCAAAATATCTGCCAAATGAATAGAGTCAGAAGAAGTAAATTTATCTGCCAACTCGTCCAGTTCTTCTCTAGAAAACCTTGGAGCTGCAACTAATGCTGCCGGACGAATAATTAATACCATTAGCTGTAGAGCGTGAAGGTAACGTTGTGCTTTTTCTACATATCCGGAATTAAGAGCCAGCTGATGAAGTTTCGTATCATCCGGTTTTATAACAATAGTGCCTTTACCATTTAATGTCTTTACAAAACCTCTTTGTTCAAGTTCTGATAACGCCTTTCTGACCGTCGATATAGATACATCGTACTGTTTGGCCAGTTGCTTTTCGTATGGAAGAAACATTCCAACAGAATACTCTCCAAGGCCAATTTTTAGATTCAGATCATCAATAATCTTTGAGTAATAATAATCCTGACCACGCATGGGATTCCACGAAAACTTCAAACCCGTTTGAGCAGGACATTTGGGATTGGTCTCTGACAGGTAATTTAACGTATTTTGAATGGTATCCGTAAGTCTTTGATACACATTTGAGAGCTGGTTGTACCTTGTGAGTGGTTCATCGCCCTTTAATATATCCATAATGACATTGGTTGCAGATACAGATTCCTGTAAAAAGTGTGTAGAGAAATAGGGGCACACCTCTGCAAAAAATGTAAACTTATTATAGAGACCAAACGTAGAATAGAGTTCGCTGAATAGGGAATTACCTCCTATTCTTAATATATCATATCCTAATTTAGAAGGAGGACGCCATCCACCAGCTGCATATCCTAAACGCAATGCTTTCATAGCCTGTTTATAGTGAGGTAGTACCTCCACATCACAGCCTTGCAAAGCAAAAACCATAAGGGAAGGCAGTATTAAAGCAAAAGTCTGATATACCTGTAAAATACCTTCCTTTTGTTTTAAAATCTCGAAAACAGTATTTGATGAATCATAAGCATCTATAGTTGAAACAACAATCGGTGCAAGGCGAGGCTGAATATCAACCAACCCTTCCTTCCTCAATGCGTTAAAAACGCGGTTAATCGTATATCTGCTCACATGAAATTGTTCACAATACAGCCGTGAAGATGGCAAGGCATTTCCAGGAAGTATTTGACCCTCTAAAATACACTGCTTAATTTCGTTATATACAAATGTAAATTTTGTTTCTTGTGGGTTCATAATTTGCCTCCTATCTATCTGAATTATATCATGACGGAATAATTTTGTCAGTAAGTAATAAGAAAGCGGGAGACCTATTTGCACACCTAACCAATACGAATGTTGCCAAAATGTAAGGATAACATTTATAATAAAACCGTAAATTTATTAGGAAAGAGTTTCAGTATTATGGAAAAACAAAAAATCTTAATCGTCGATGATTCGGAGATGAACCGCTCTCTTTTGGCGGATATCCTGGAAGAGCAATATGATGTGGTGGAGGCTGAGAATGGTGTGGAAGCAATTTCTCTTCTCTCAAGGCAAAGAGCAGATTTTTCCCTTCTGCTTCTGGACATTATGATGCCTGAGATGGATGGATTTGAAGTATTAGCCTACATAAACAAATACCACTGGAATGACACCTTTGCCGTTATTATGATTTCTGCCGATGATTCCCCGGCAAATATAAAGCGGGCTTACGACTTGGGTGCTTTTGACTATATCAGCCGTCCTTTTGATTCGACCATTGTAAAGCGGCGGATTTCCAATACGATGTTTTTATATGCAAGGCAGCAGCGTCTTGAGAAAATTATCGCAGAACAATTCCATGAGCAGGAGAAAAATAATAAGCTGATGATTTCAATCCTGTCTCATATTGTGGAATTTCGGAATGGAGAGAGCGGCTTACATATCCTGCATGTCAATACGATTACTAAGTATCTGCTAAAGCAGCTCGTCCGGCGTACCGAGCAGTATCCCTTGTCCAAAGCTGATATTTCCTTAATCAGTACGGCTTCAGCGCTGCATGATATTGGTAAAATCGCAATTTCCGATACAATATTGAATAAACCTGGACGTCTTACGGCAGAGGAGTTTGAAGTGATGAAAACCCATTCGATGGTCGGAGCCAGAATGCTGTCGGACCTGCCCTTTGAGCAGCAGGAGGCTCCGCTTGTCAAAGTAGCTTCTGAGATTTGCCGGTGGCACCACGAACGGTATGATGGAAATGGTTATCCGGACGGGCTTAAGGGAGACGAAATTCCCATAGCCGCCCAGGTGGTCGCGCTGGCCGATGTATATGATGCCCTGACCAGTGAGCGGTGTTATAAGAAAGCTTATTCACATAAAGAAGCTTTGAACATGATTTTGGAAGGACAATGCGGAGCATTTAATCCGACCCTTTTACTGTGTCTGCAAGAGATTGCGGATACGCTGGAAAGTGAGCTAACTGATAATTCTCCTGAACAGGAGACTAAAAACATTCAGGATATAAGAAATAAAATAGATTACGACAGGTTGTTTTCCTATGAAAAATATACCTTCCTGTCCCGCAAACAGCGGCACCTGCAATTATTATATATTGATTCATTAACCAGTGTCTATAACCGTCGTTATTATGACGAGCATTTTCAAGGCTCAGATAATATTCAGGCAATGGTCGTAATCGATGTGGATAACTTTAAGCATATCAATGATAATTACGGCCATGACGTAGGCGATATTGTGCTGCAGAACATTGCACAAACGGTCTTATCCTGTGTGCGAAAGACAGATGCCGTGATCCGATATGGCGGCGATGAATTTGTAATTATCTTTTTTTGTATTCCTGCCAATATATTTGAGAAAAAACTGGAGAGGATTCGGTATTCTGTCGATAGTCTGATCATTGACGGCCATCCCGAACTACATATGACAGTAAGTATAGGCGGGGTATATGGAACAGGAACCGCAAAAGGACTCTTCAAGGCTGCAGACAGCATGATGTATCAATCAAAAAACACGAAAAACAAAGTGACCATATGTTTTCTTGATGAGAATAAAGACATCACAGACAATATATAAAACGGAGGAAAAGTGATTATGAACCTGAAAGATTGCTATATAAAATTTGGCGGTGATTTTGATGAGGTACTGGGTAGATTGCGGCGTGAAGAGACCGTTCAAAAATTTGCATTTAAATTCCTAGACGATAAAAGCTTTAGCTTGTTTGAATCGTCTATAGGGAGTAAGGACTATGAAGATGCTCTAAGAGCCGTTCATACACTTAAAGGAATCTGTCAAAATCTTTCATTTACCAGATTGTTTGAAAGTAGTAGTTTGGTAACAAACGCATTAAAAGAAAACGATTGGAATAAGGCTGTCGATATGATGCCGAAATTATCAAAGGATTACTATGAAACCATCAATGTTATTAAAGATTTTAAGAATTCCAGGGAGGAATAACATCAATGAGAAATAGTAAAACCAAGGATTCTACAACACGTTTTCTGATATACAGTTTTATTGGACTTTTAATCTTTAGTATTATTATTTTCAGTCTGCTCGGAATCTACATGAGTCGAAAGAGCGAAAAGACCGTTTACGAAATTGGTCAAATTTATATGTCTGGAATGAATAAACAAATGTCCAACCACTTTGAAACTGTTATTAAGTTGCGTTTTGGTCAGGTCAGCGGCATTGTATCTGTTGTCTCAGCAGATAATAACAATAAAGAAAAGTTATATGAGGAACTTGTTTACAGGGCACAGGTCAGGAACTTTGAGCATTTAGCACTTTGTTCTACTGAGGGAAATTTTCAGACTCTTTATGGACAATCAATACAGCCACTGAACCCGGAGCCCTTTGTAGAAGCATTAGTACGAGGAGAACAAAGAGTCGCTTTAGGTAGTGATCCTGCTGGAAATCTAGTGGTATTGTTTGGCGTTGATGCTACTGCTTACCCTATGCAGAATGGCAGTATGAGCACTGGACTGGTAGCAGCCGTTCCACTGGAGTACATCACCGATTTCCTTTCCTTAGAAGATGAAGGGCAGCTGATGTATTATCATATTATCAGGCCGGATGGTAGTTTTGTAATACAAAATCCCAACACGGAGCTGTGGAATTTCTTTGAACAGCTGCAAAAACAGTCTGATTCTGCAGTGAATGAATCATCAGCTGAAAGTCCTGTTGAAAAATTTAACGCTGCTCTTAAAAAACATGAAGAATATGCTGCAACATTGGAAGTAAATAGTGAAGAACGCCAAATCTATGGTATTTCATTGCCTTATTCCGAGTGGTATTTAGTTTCGGTGATGCCGTATAGCATATTAGACGATGCCATAAATAATCTGAGCAGCCAGCGCATGTTCATGACATTGTTGTCATGTGCTTCTGTTCTAATTATTTTGACACTGATTTTCCTCCGGTATTTCTCTATAACACGTTCACAGCTGAATGAATTGGAGAAGGCCCGGCAGACGGCTCTTGAAGCGAACAAAGCCAAAAGTGAATTTTTAGCGAACATGAGCCATGATATCCGTACACCTATGAACGCGATTGTAGGCATGACAGCGATTGCCACAGCCCACATGGATGACAGGAAACAAGTAGAGAATTGCCTCAGAAAGATTACATTATCAAGCAAACATCTCTTAGGGCTAATCAATGACGTTTTAGATATGTCTAAAATTGAAAGTGGCAAATTAACGTTGACAACCGAACAAATTTCATTAAAGGAAGTCGTTGAAGGCATTGTTAACATCATGCAGCCACAGGTTAAGACTAAAAAGCAGACCTTTGACATACACGTTGAAAATATATTAACAGAAAATGTGTGGTGTGACGGCATACGCTTAAATCAGGTTTTACTTAATCTCTTATCGAATGCAACGAAGTATACACCGGAGGGTGGCTCAATACAGTTATCCCTCTCTGAAGAAAAATCTCCGAAAGGGGAAAACTATGTACGGATTTATATCAAAGTTAAGGATAATGGAATTGGCATGTCGCCCGAATTCCTGAAAAGAATATATGAATCCTATAGCCGTGCGGATGGAGCCCGGATACATAAAACGGAGGGGGCCGGTTTGGGCATGGCGATTACAAAGTATATTGTGGATGCAATGGAAGGAACCATCGATATACAAAGTGAGCCAGATAAAGGTACCGAATTTCTACTCATGTTTGATTTTGAAAAAGCCGCCGCAATGGAAATGGATATGGTTCTTCCCGCCTGGAATATGCTGGTGGTTGATGATGACGAATTATTATGCGAGACAGCCATTGACGCGCTGAAATCCATCGGAATAAGAGCAGAATGGACATTAAGCGGAGAAAAGGCAATAGAATTGGTAAATGAACACCACAAAAAGAGAGAAGATTATCAAATTATTCTGCTGGATTGGAAACTGCCGGGTATGAATGGAATTCAGGTTGCGAAAGAAATCCGGAGTAATCTGGGAGATGAAGTGCCGATTTTGTTGATTTCTGCATATGACTGGAGTGAATTTGAAGCAGAGGCCCGTGAAGCAGGTATCAGTGGTTTTATTTCCAAGCCGCTTTTTAAATCTACGCTGTATCATGCTTTATGTCAGTATATGGACGTTGGAACAGAGCATGAGCAGACATTGAATCAAAATATTGATCTATCCGGACGTCGCATCCTGCTTGCCGAGGATAATGAGCTGAACTGGGAGGTTGCAAAAGAACTTCTGACAGACTTGGGCGTGGAACTGGATTGGGCGGAGGATGGCCGGATATGTCTGGACAAGTTCCAAAAATCATCGGAGGGTTATTACGATATCATTCTTATGGACATACGAATGCCGCATATGACAGGATATGAAGCCACAAAAGCGATTCGGGGACTGAATCATCCTAATGCCCTGTCGATTCCAATTATAGCGATGAGTGCAGATGCTTTTTCTGATGACATACAACGTTGCTTGGAGTTCGGTATGAATGCTCATATAGCAAAACCTATTGATATCGTGGAAGTGTCCCGTTTACTGAAAAGGTTTCTGACTTAAGGTGCCTTAGAGGATATTTAGAGGAAAATATGGTAAAATTTAACTATAATCTGCAGCGATTTTACAAATGAGAGGAGAATCAAATGAAAAAGAGAGTAAGAAAGCTGTTTCTTATGGCAAGTATTCTGTGTGTCGTGAGCCTTGTGGTGTGTGCCTGTGGAGGTAAAAAACTCGAACAGATAGATGCAGTTGAAACTGCTCCGACACAGCAACCAGAGGAGTCAGGTGAAACACCTTCGGAAGAGAAGGCTTCCACTCTAGAATCATTTACAGAAAACACTTTCGAGAAATGGGAAGACAGCAATCCGAATCTGGAAGGAAGTATTAAGGAACTCCAGGAAGGACAGTTCACAGTTGTAGAGGCTATTACAGAAAAAGCAGACAATGGCGGCGATATCGTGGTATCCCCAGGAAATGGTGATGATTCGGAATTTAACAAAGTCACGGTTACATATGATGAGAATACCATAGTCGCAATACAGACTATTAAGAATGGAGGGGACAGTTATGAAATGTCAGAAGCAACTGCCGATTTTCTGTCAGAAGGTCATATGGTGAAAGTATGGGGAACACCGTCCAGCAATGGACTGAAAGCAACCTGGATTTGTATCGTGATGGTTGTATAAATATCTGAAAAAAGTAATTAGGATACTTTGGGTGATAAGAGAATGGATAACCTAGTTCTTTTCTAAAATAGTAATATTAAAAAAACTTGACTAGTGAAAGATGACGAAATAGAAAAATCAAATATGTTTGCAAAAAAATCAGGAGAGTAATAGTGAAGTTATTTCCGAAGATGAAAGTGAAAAAAGTGTACCTGTGTTATCTCTTAATATTGCTTATTATAATGGGTATTCTTCTGATAATAGTTCTGTATGGGAAACAGAACAGCAGCAAAGATGGAAATATCCTTGCTGGGGCAAGTCCGGATACAAGTGCTTTCCAGTTTTATTATTTTGATGGGAAAGCCGTTACACTAAGAACCCTGTACGACCCCGCCATGGAAAAAGAATTGATAAAAAAGATTAATGCACTACCTATGGAGATTGCAGACAAAGATGCAATTGCAGGTATGGAAGTTCCCTTTTATGGAATACGGATTAGTGATAAGGAGGGATATGATATTACCGTGGCACTATCCAAAGGTGTCTGGCTTAAAAATGACGGTACGATTTATTATGGGGACACAGACCTTTCACTTTTATGGGAACAAATGGAGGGGGAGGATGAGGATAATTCCCTAACGGTGCTGAATTTTCCCAATGCAGGGCTTTTGACCGCCTATCATCTGTTCTTTATGATGAAAGCGGAGGAACCGGATGGGGAAGTAGTGGAAGGGGTGGTTATGTCTGTGGAGGATATTCAACCAAGTAGGATTACCGTGTCTATTACAAATAACAGCGGTGAAGAATTTTCTTACGGCAGATATTTCTCTCTCCAGAAGCAGATAGACGGCCAGTGGTACACGATGCCAGTTCAGGCAGATAATATAGGTTTTGAGGATTTAGCCTGTGTCTTGCCAGATGGGAAAAGTGCGAGTGAAACATATGACCTTAATATTTATGGAACGCTGGAGCCGGGAATATACAGGCTGGTGGTACAAAATTTAAGTGCTGAATTTTTAGTTGGACACGGTAATCTGTCCGCAAAAAGGGATTGAATGTAATGATGAGGCAGAAGCTCCTGATGGCTGGGCAAAGTGGATTATTCCTGGTTATGAGTACATTTATGTGGAACGTGACAGTGAGGATTCTTGTTCAATAAAATATTTGAAAGATAATGGTATCTCATTGGTGGGAGCGGTTCATGATTTTATTAGCCTGGGTGGAGCTCTCCGGGAAGTAAATGAAGAATTGGGGATTATTCTGAATCCGAAAGATGGGAAGAGGATTTCACGGATTTGTCGGGAACAAACGAGGGATTTGTATGATGTGTGGGTATTTTATAACGATGTCGATATTTCAGATATCACACTTTAGGAAACAGAGGTTGTAGATGTAAAATGGGTGACGGATGAAGAGTTGATCAAGATGGAACGAAAAGGGGAGTTGCATCCATTACTTGCGCTAACAACGTAACAAAAAAGATTTTTTTATGGAGGAAATCTATGAGAAATTCAATTTGTGGGATTGATTGTATGAAATGTGAATTAAAAGAAACATGCTATGGTTGTGCTGTGACAGAGGGACATCCTTTTCATGGCGGGTGTGTGCTGGCGGCATGCTGTCTAAGTAATGGATATGAGCATTGCGGGAAATGCCACAATGAAAAATGCAGGCTTAAAGAACAGATGATTGCAGAATACTGTATGCTTGGCATTGAAGATATGGAAGAAATTACTGGGCTTAATGCGTGCAAGGGATCATATATCAATCTTACATATACGTTTTCGAGCGGTCAGGCAGTGAAACTGTTAGATGATGACAAGATATATTTAGGTAACCAGCTTAGCAAAAAAGATAGTAGCAGATACTATGGGATAGCAGCGGATGAGAGCGTTCTGATAGTTAGTGAATATGATGCGGATGGATCCAATGCGGAGATCATTGTATATAAAAAAAGAAATATTAAAAGGTAGACGGAAGTAATATATCTACAATGAGAAGAAAAGAAGCTGTTTTATCAGCTTCATGAAGTTATTAATCCTAGGATATTTTTAAGCTTTGATAAGCGGTATAGTCCTTGGTGTACTGATTGGGCTTCACCCAATCATGAATAAAAGCCTGCAGCCGATTATTTTGGCGCTGAAATCCATTCCTCCATTAATACTTGCTCTTATCGTACTACTTCCTACATTTCATCTACTATTCGAGGCAGTAATAGTTATCGGCAGCATTTGCTCGGTTTTTGTGGAACAATTAATGGGAGTGTATTAATTGAACAGGGGTATTTTGACAATGCCATGGTAATGGGGACAAGAGCATTAAAAAGTATTTTGTAATCCTGCCTGCCGCATAACCGCATATTACATTTGGAGTAACTATTACATTAAAAGTTTTCTTTATTTTGCTGGTGATTGTAGAAATATCTGTCACAAATATTATGAATATAATGTTCATAAAGGGTAAAATATAGTATATTGCATATGCTATCAATCAAGGATCTCTGAAACGAATAAAACTTAAATAAGATTGTAGAATCAGTGGGATAGCTATATAAATAAGGTAATATTTTCGTATAAGCAACAGGAGGATATTCAAATGTATGATATAATTATTATTGGAGCTGGACCAGCCGGTATCAGTGCAGCTATTTATGGAAAAAGCAGAGGAAAAAGGATTCTGATGTTGGAAAAGAATCAGGTTGGCGGTTTGATTGGAACTGTCTCAACAGTTACGCATTATACTGCAATCATGAAAGAAGAATCTGGTAAGACATTTGCTGAACGTATGAAAGAGCAAGCACTTAGTGCTGGTGTAGAGATTCGCTATGAAAATGTGACAGAGACAAAACTCATAGGTAATATTAAGAAAATCGTTACAGATAAAGAAAGTTATGAATGTAAAACAGTAATTCTTGCGAATGGTGGCTCTGGCCGTATGTTAGGAGTTCCAGGTGAAAGTTTAAAAGGTATCAGATTAAATGCACCAAAAGATGGTTTTGATTATAAGGGTAAGAATATCTATATCATTGGTGGAGCAGATGGCGCAGTAAAGGAAGCCGTTTACCTGGCTGGAATTGCAGGAAAGGTAACAATTGTATGTGTGGAAGATGAACTTGTATGTATACAAGAATTTAAAGATAAAGTTGCTGCATACCATAATATTGAAATTATGCCGCATTCAAGTCTCACAGCAGTATATGGTAACGAAAGAGCTGAGGAGCTTGAATTTACGGACAACAAAACCGGGAAAAAACAGATCATAAAGGATGCAGAGTGCGGAGTATTTGTATATGCAGGTATTGTTCCGAACACTCAGATATATACGGAATTGAAGTTAGATAACGGATATATTCCAGTGGATGAATTGATGCAGACAGAAATTCCCGGAGTTTTTGCTGCGGGAGATATCTGTGTAAAAAAGCTAAGACAAGTAGCTACAGCAGTTGCTGATGGAGCAATCGCAGGAATACAGGCTGCAGCAGTGTGTTAATAAAAACAGCTGGTAATGGGTTGATATAAATTTACAAATATATCCTTAGATGTTTTTTAGAGAAGTATTTGCTATAATCGTATTTGTAAAACATTAAATAACCTCATTTAAGAAAGGAGTTATGAGTCGTGAAAAGAAAGATTGCAATATTATTAATGACAGGAATTTGTCTGATGCATACAGTACCCTGTTTTGCATCCCAGTCGTCGATGGTCAGTGTTTCCAATTCCGAAGAAGCTCAATATACCACGCTCCCGGATGCAGATACTCTGCAAAAAGATGTGGGATTCAAGCCTAAGGCCCCAGAAACCCTAGCAGGCGGTTATCAGTTTAATAGTGGTCATATAACAGAATTATTTGATTTGGATACAAATGGCGCTCAAATCAACAAACATAAAGGTATCGACTTCCGATATTTAAAAAAGGACAATAATACCACCAAATCGGTTTCCTTATCTGCCGAACCGGCATCAGGGCAATCTCATTCAAAAGATACTACTGTTATAAAATATGGGGAAATAGATATGTATTATGGTATGGCTCAGGCTAATTCTCTGTCTTGGATTAATGGGGATGTTTGCTACATCCTTATGGACATTAATAAGAATGTATCAAAAGATGAAATGGTGGCAATGGCTAAAGATATGATTGATTAGCTATATCCATTATAACTAGTACAATTAAGAGTAAAAATAAGAATAGGGAATGTGAATTTCCTACTCTTATTTTTTTGCAGAGCAGCAGATGCTGCTCCGTTATTTTAACATAAATAGATGCATCCTTCACTAGAATCTCTTTATAGAATATTATTTTTTCATTATGCATTGGCATTCCGTACAGCAAATTTTCTTCTATCCCCTTTTTCACGTTAACAGATACACAAAGCAACCCATATGCGTATAAAGAAAAAACTCTAAGCCAATTTGAGTATATATTATGTTGAATGCTTCTTTTGGCTGGCGGCACTTCCCGCAGTATAAAAGCCCGTCCTCCCCGGTGTAGTCCTCCGGCGTGGCGGCGGTGTCGGTCATGTTCAAAATCGTATCGGTAAAAGTATCAGTCATAAGCTCTCGCCCTCCTTGAACGAATAGTCTGGTATGCCTTTCTTCGGCTTCTCCTTTTTGTCCCTGTCCGCCCAGATACGCAGAGCGGCGGCATGGCTGCGGTAGGTTTTCCCGGTAGCTTCCATGTAGCGGCTCATTTCCTCGATAAACCGTTCCAGCCTGTCCGGGTACTCTGCCTTTAGCTCGGCGTATTCTGTTTCTGACAGGAAAATATTCTCATATCTGCCAAAGGCGGCGGGCGGCTGCTCCCCACTCGCTCCTTTTGTTTGGCTCTCTGTAAGTTTGTTTATAGTAAGTTGGTTAGGGGACGGTTTTCCGACCATCATAAAGTCGGTTTTCCGGCTGTCAGTTGGTCGGTTTTCCGGCTCTGTGATGGTCGCTTTTCCGACCGTCATAGGGTCGGAAAACTGTACCACTGGCACTGGCGGCACTTTCACATAAAGGCGGTTGGCTGCGGAAAAGCCCGCCCGCTTCCGTTCCAGCAGCCCGGCAGCGTCCAGCTCGTTTAATGCGCTCTTTATGGCGGTGCTGCCCCTGTCCAGCATTTCCGACATCTCCGCTAAGGGGTAGACAATGAAACCCCTCCCCTCGTCGTCCTGCCACTGGTTTTTCTGTGACAGGGTGGTGCGGTCTAACAGCAGCGCATAGAGCAGCTTTGCGGTGTGCGATATGTCCATTTTCAGCACGAAACGGGGATAGGGCATAAAGGACGGCAATTCCGTATCAAGCCCCACATAGACCGTTTCCCGCATTTCCTCCGGCTTCATGGCTTCGCCCGCTTGGAAACAAAGGGCGGGCACTCGATAACCTGTGCCCGGAAGCTCTGTTTACAGTCCCGGCGGCATTTGCGGCAGAGGTCGTTGTAAGTGATACGGTTGCGCTCATTGAGGAAGAACGCCCATTCCTCTTTCCGCTTCTTGCTCATTCTCGGCATGGCGGCTCCTTTCTGCCGCTTCTATCGGGGTAATGGGATAGGCGGCGTTTTGTGTATGTTTTCGGTGTCATTTTGGCTCATTTTCCCCTCTGTAAGCGGCGTTTTCTCCATCGGTGGGATTGCAGGTAGGGGAAGCAAAAGCCAAAGGATTTGTATATTTTCGGTATCGTTTCGGGGCGGTTTTCAACGCTCCTGTTCGTGCTTTCTCTGGCGGCTCGGCTCACGGTGCAAAATTTGGTCGATATTGCTTTTTACCGTCTGAAGCTCCCGGAAACGCTCACGCTTCGCCCGGTAGTCGTTGTACCCGGCGTTCTTCTCTGCGGTAAGCCGCTGGATTTCCTCTTGCAGTTCCTTCCGCTTCGGCAGCTTGGAGATTCCATGCTCTTTGAAATAGCGGGTTGCGGCTTCGGCTATGATAAAATCACTTTCGTGCTGCTCCCGATATGCCCGGCGTGCCTTGTCTGATTTCTGCGCTTTCAGACCGTCACGGGCGGGCTTCGTGCCGATATAGCTCAGAAGGCTGCGCTGCAATTCCTTTTTCCCGGCAAGGGTGCTTTCCAGTTCTTTCAGTCCGGCAAGGCTCGTCTGCATTTCCTCATGGGCTGCGGCAAGGGCAGCGTCCAACTCGTCGGGGGAAGCAAAACCGTAATTCTGGTAGGCGGCAAGGGTAGCGGACATTTGTTTGAGGTTGTGCATGGTCGCCCACTTCTCATAGCCCCGTCCTTTCCCCTCGGCTTTCTTGGCGGCTATATCAACCATGCGCTGCACTCCGTCATTGTTCGGGGCAATTTTCGGGGATTTTTCCCGCTGTATGCGCTCTTTTATGGTGTCGGGGTATTCCGCTATGGGTGCGGGCTGTTCGGCGGCTCTAGCGGCGTTCTGTTCCAAAACAGCGAATACGGAAGCCCGCTCAAAATCGTCGCCCAGCTTGCGGGCTGTGATAGGCTTCGTCCTGTCCGGCGTGAGGTAGGACAATCGCCCCCGGCTCTCCTTGACATTCACACCCTCCCGCAATAGCAGAGAAGAAAACTCGTCAAAGCTGGCGGCGTGTGAAAGTGCTTCCCGGATAGTCCGGCGCAGCTTCGCCTTGTCCGTTTCAAATTTCGTCTGCTTCACGGGCTGCCCGGTGGCGGCTCTGGCGGCGTTCTCGCTGTCAAGGGCAAGCTGCCCTTTCTTCTGCGCCCAGTATTCCCGCTCGTTCACTCGCTCCTTGCTCCCGTTCAGCAAATCTTTCTGGTAAAGCCCCTCACGGTGGCACATCTCCATGACTTCCGCTTTCAGATAATTCATGCAGGCGTCGGTGCAGCGGTGCTTGCAGCCCGCCCGCCTGTCCGCTGGTCTGTCCATGTGGGGCAATAGCGGCACTTCCGCAATCCGCAAGGAATTGATGACGATATGCACATGAATGTTGCCGCTCCCGTTATGCCCGTCCGGGTGGGTGCAGACCAACGCCTGATGTCCGGGGAAATGCTCTTTGCAAAACTGCTCGCCCAGCTCCTGCGCCCGGTCAACGGTCAATCCATTTTCGGGGCCGTCACGGGGGGCAAAGCTGATGATGTAGTGGTGGCTCTTTACGTCCTCCCGTTTCTGGTTTTTTCCGTAGCGGAGATTTGCCCGCATACAGGCGATTGCAAAATCCTCCCCCTCGCAATTCAGAGAAGAAATGCGGTAGTCTGCCCTCGGTATCAAATGCCCGTCCGCGTCAAGGGTGGGCTTCATGGTAAACTCGTCATGCTCGAATAAGAGGTACTTTTCAGCGTCCCCGTAGTTGGCATTTTTAGAGTTGATATGTTTGAGTATCGCCAATGGCTTCACCTACTTTCTGCAAGACTTCAAACTTGAGGGCGGCAAGCTCGGCGGCTGCTGCCCGCACCTCGCCGGACAGGGCGGCGTATGGCGTACCGTATTCATTCAGACAGCGGGCTATCTGGTTTAAGTTGCCGCCGATCCGCCCGTATTCGGCGGCAAGTCTCCCCAGAGCGGCAAGCAATTCATCATTGACAGGGGAAACGGTTATCACGGGGCGAATGGTCGCCCGCTGTATGGCTTGCCGGATAAACTCGGCTTGGCTCATGTCGTACTGTTCCAGCCGCCCGGCAAACTCGGCGTATTCCTCGTCCGTCATGCGGGTTTTGACTACCCGGCTGCGGTGGGGCGTGTTGTATTTCTTTCGCATGGTCGCTGACCTCCTTTCTTTTTCCCGCACAAAAACAGCGTTCCGGCGGGCGTGGTTTTTAGCGGCGCAAGCCGCCATAGCAGGGTTTGGGGAAGGCACTCCCCAACAAGTTTCCCGCAGGGGTAAAATGAGCGAATACGCGAATTTTGGTACTGTGGTAGAAACTTGCTCTAAAAAACTGCCGCTTCCCGCTGTCTGGGCTTCCGTCAATCCCCTCTGTTCCGCAGAAGCGATTTCTGCCAACTTTGGCAGCTATCCATACTACAAATTTTCCGGGGCGTTTTGGCTTCCGCTGATAAATCGGGCGGGGCGGCGGTTTCTGCCGTCCTTCGCTAACAAGACATTTCCAAAGGGCTTTTCTACCCGCTATTCCCCCTCGACGGAGAAAAATATTTTTTTGCCAACTCTGCGGCTGCATTTTTGAAAAAATCCTTCTCACTCCCTTCAACACTTGACAAAGCAAAATGGACGGAGATTTTCAAAACTTTTTCATTTTCCCTTTCGTTCTCCACACCACCAAAAAGCTCATTTTTGCCAAATATTTTGTTGCCTTTTTCAAATCCCCTCCACGGAAACCTTTTGATTTTGCCAACTCATTTCTCCCTTTTCGCCCTGTAATACAGAGAATTTTTCAAAACGCCGAACAGTCCGGGGAAATTTCCTGTCCGGCTCGTATAGGAAATGCGGAAAATGAAATTTCAGCTACCGTGTGGGCGCAAAAAAAGCAGGAAACCGTTTTGTGATTTCCTGCTCGGTGTGCCGCTGTGGTGGGGCGGTGGGTATTCAGTTGTTAATGCGTTCTACTGCGTAACATGGTACAGACAGAAAAGCAGAGAGCCGACCACTCCTAAAAGTGATTAACTCTCTGCTTGCACCTTGTCTGTCAGCGTTAGTGATAAATTGTTGAAAATACTTCCTTATCACTGTAAACTTCACGACTTCAGCGATTTTTTTGGAGACTTTTTTACAGCCCCGCCGCGCGCGAGCGTTGCTAAGTGCCAGTGGCACTTGGTTAGCAACGACCGGAGCGGAGCGTAGACCGCAAAGCGATAATTTCATCCCCGCGAGCTGCGCATCATCGCACGAAGTGCGTTTTGTCTTAAAGGAGATTCCAAAGGAATTTCCTTTAAGACAAGAAATTAAGAGTCCATCCGCTTCTTTAACTCTTCCGTAAATGCAGCCGGGTCAGCCGGAAGTTTCAGCTTCTTTTGCTCCCATGCGGACAGATAGGCTCCCTGAATCAGGCTCTGTGTATCGACTGCGTCCTGCACGGAGCACAAAATCGGCGTATTTTCAGAGAGGGCGGAAATAAAATTGTTGATGATATCTGTCTGTATCGCGGTGTTTTCTATTGTGCCGAAGGAAAATTGCTGTTCTGTATACGGAATACGGCCAAAGGGCTCTTCACAGGTTTTGGCGAAATGGCTCTCGTCAGTCTGCAGCGAACGAAGGGTCAGCAGATTTTCATTTTCCAGGATAATCTGGCCCTTGCTCCCGCTGAGTTCCAGCCTGTTGCTGCCGGGGCACTCCCGGGAGGAGGCGATAAACTGCCCGGCTGCGCCGTTTGGATATTCCATCATGATTGTGATTTCGTTTTCTACTTCAATCCTGCGTTCCTGTCCCACATAGCAAAATGCCTGTAATGCCGCGGGCAGGCCGCACAGCCATGTGAGGATGTTCAGCTGGTGGGATACCTGCGTCATCATCATTCCGCCGCCTTCTCCCCGAAATGTCCCTCTCCAGGGAGCTGTGTCAAAGTAAGCCTGGGGGCGGTACATATCTGTCACGATCCATGTGACCCGCTTCAGATTGCCGACAGTGCCCTCATTCAGCAGTTGTTTCATTTTGGCAAAGGTCGGGTTTGCCCTTCGGCAATAGAGCACCCCGGAAAGGGTGTCGGGGTGGGAATTTACGCAGTTCATAAGAGATGTAATTTCGTCTGGGAATACACCAATCGGTTTTTCAACCAGGGTGTGGATTCCCCGCTCAATGGAACGGATTGCCATATCAGGATGCTGAAAATGCGGCGTGCAGATCATGACCATGTCGATTTTTCCGCTGTCCAGCATGGCCTCATAGTCTGTAAAAAGCTCGGTGTCTTTTAAATCGTAAGCAGCTTTGATGTCCTCCATGTGAGAAACATTTCTGCTGGAGAGCGCGCTGATCACGGCGCCCTTTATTTTCCCCTGAGAAAAAAATTTGATGTATTCTTCCGCAATAAAGCCGATTCCGGCAATTCCAACTCGAATCATGATAAAATCCTCCTTTTGATAAATAGAGTGCTTTTGGAAATCTGGATGGGACTATAAGTCTATTGAAATTACATTATTTTGCGTCATTGTTCTACCTCGCCCTTATATAACACTCACAAATCCTACAATCAGAATTATTATAGCATACAGATGTGAATATTTCTACCGTCTTTCCACATAATGGGCGGGAGTGACGGCACTTTAGTCTGTCGCTCCCTTGATTGCCGCAAAAGCAGGGCGGGCGGCGGCTGTCATAGGGCGGCGCAGTATGCGCCGTTCATTTTACCCTTGACGGCTGTCGCCTGTTCTGCTATCTTCCCTCGGCTGTACGGAATAGTGGCGGGGCTGGCTGTTCTTGTCTTGTCTTGTTTTGTTAGTGCTTCTTTACCGCACATGAGCATTCGCGCCGGGGTTGTCGTTGCCGTAGCCCTCCATGAGATTGATAACGCCCCAAATGCCAAGCCCTGCTCCAAGGGCGATAACCAAAAGTCTGTAATACGTCTACTGCGCTGTTGAAAAACTCCATATATCACCTCACTTTCCGCCGCTTTGCGGCTGTCAAAATAGTTGTTTATTGTGGTGTTCTGTGTATAAAGAAATCCACCTGTTGTTCAGCGGCTGGAAGTCCCGCGCGGTTGCTGCGCGGGGCGCATATTGTTGTTGCGGCGGCTCCTGCTGTCCCGCATCTGGCAGGGGCGCGGATAAAATACCATGCCTTTCCTCTGATTGTAATATCTCCTTCTTAAAGTCCTGCTCTGTGCTTTTCGTATAAGGCTTCATGTGTGGAACTGTTCAAGCGGTGCAAGTCGCAAAAGAACAAAAAAAGCAGCAAATCTTTTTAAGACTTACTGCTTGATGTGCCACTTTGGTGGGTGGCAGTACTTTAGGCTGTTGCTCCTTGATTGTCCAACTGCAAAACCGGACGAGTCTGTCAGTAAAGGCTTGAAAAGCCGTTTACTTGTTATTGATTGACTCGTCTGTGTTTGCTTTTTTTAGATTTTACTGTTATTGAAATAATTCATCACCACTTTTGAAATCAAAGCCTGGGTGATAGTCAAATTTTACTGCACCGACGCTTGCCATGCCTTTTGTCGCTTTACAAATGCGTGCTATACCTTCATTCCCGAAACCAGCGCATAATTCTATGGCCTTTACACCTTGTTCTACGAGTTCTTGTGCAACGGTTTCAGCTTCAGAATAGTTTTTTACTCCAATAACTGTCAATTTGACTGTTGAAGTATCAATAACACTTCTATGATTTTTATAGTCTACTTCCGGTGCGATGAAAATGAATGCTGCATTTACTTTCATTATTAAATCCTCCTTATAAAATTTGATTTACATAGTTACTTCCAAATGTTTTTTAATTTTTTACCTCCTACTCTGATAGTATAAAAAAACCTGTTACAAATAAAGTAACAGGCTGTTTTTTTATATTCTTCTTGCAAGGGCTTCTAAAACAAATAAGGTTGGGACTTGTGTGGTTGCATTGTAATTCCCATTAACACGGTGTTCTTTCATGTTATAAGTAAAACTCCAATCGGATATTTTTGCTAATGTACTGGTTGCCGCATTAGTGATACTTAAAACCACACATTTTTTCTGTTGGAATTGTCGAACCATATCAATCAATTCTTTAGTTTCTCCACTTTCAGATAGCGCAATAACCACAGTATTTTTATAGGAGTATGTGGCTATAGGGTAAAAGGTATCCTCCAATCCAACAGAAAATTTACCCATATTAGAAAAAAGTCTTGCACCATACTTTGCCAAAGTTCCTGACGAACCATTTCCAATAAAAATCAAATAGTCAGAATTTTTAATCGTTTCAACAGGAAATGAAATTTTTCTTTCAAAAGCACTTGAATTTGTTCTTTCAAAAAAAAGGCTCAGTTCTTGTAAATCCTCTAATGGTGGTTGCATTTTAAGAACATATGTTTCAGCTTTTACAGCTTTTTTAAATTCAGAGTATCCGTCATAACCATTTTTACTACAAAAGCGTAATAGTGTTGATGTTGATATATGCATCTCGTTTGCTAGTTCACGGATTGTCATGTAGGGAATTTTTTCGATATTAGAAATTACATATTTATAAATCATAACTTCTGTTTCATTATATTTTTGAATCTCATCATATGAAAACATCAAGATACCCCCTTTTCATAGAAATATTATACACGGACTTAATAATTTTTACAATTGCGGATAGCAAGGCTTATACTGTCAATATATTATTGTTACTTTACGGTACGTGAGCATTTGGAGAAGGGATATCACATTCGGAGAAATGGTATATCTAATTATACAATCAATAAAAATCCTCGTATTATTTTTCTTGGGCCGATTCCCGATCATACCGATAATATCAAAAGCACGAAAGATATACCAAGCTGGAAACGGATGTGCTATTGTATTTTAAAAAATGACCATACCTGTCGGTTTATGGGATTTGGGCTTACGCGGCAGGAACAAAAACGCGTGGATATTATCAGATGCAAGTACGGAGGGATGATAGATGGCAAATAAGGAATTCAGAAGCCCGGTATACAATATCATTGCAGTACCATTTGAAAAGATTGTACCCAATACATATAACCCGAACAACGTGGCCCCGCCGGAAATGCGGTTGTTGTACGACAGCATCAAGGAGGACGGTTATACGATGCCGATTGTCTGTTATCATGTAAAAAGCAATGATAAGTATGTGATTGTAGATGGCTTTCACCGCTGGCGGGTGATGCGGGATTACCCGGATATTTATGAGCGTGAGAAGGGGATGATGCCGGTTTCGATAATAGATAAGCCGCTGTCCGGCCGTATGGCCAGCACCATCCGTCATAACCGCGCCCGTGGAACACATGATGTGGACCTAATGAGTAATATCATTAAGGAACTGTACGAGTTAGGACGTTCTGATGCATGGATTTCCAAACACCTGGGTATGGACCGGAATGAGATTTTGAGGCTTAGGCAGATTACCGGCCTGGCGGCCCTGTTCCGTGATGTGAAGTTTGGACAGGTCTGGCGGCCTGCGGAGGATGTGGTTCCGGACGAAGAGTCCTCTGATAGCGGGAAAACGCATACTATCTGCACCTTAGGAAATGATTAATAAATTCTTTAGCATTAAATAATACAATTATCCTACAGACCCAATATAATGTTAGAGGAAATAAGTCTGTTGGGGCAAGTATTAATTCACTTCAGCTGGATTGGATGCTGGTAAAATAATGAAGGCGGTATCATGAAAGGATTTAAACGACAGAATCAACTCTTGTCCCTCTGTGTATTAAATTGTGGACTTTGTCCCATGTTTTTGGATAAAAACTGTCCTGGCTGCGGCGGTGAAGGAAACCAGGCTTGCAAAATTGCAAGAAGCAGCATGGAGCATGGCGGAGTAGAATACTGCTTTTAGTGCAGTGTATACCCCTCTGAAAAATACAATCATATTGACGACTTCGATACCATTATTAGGTACCGCCAGTAAGAGGCTGATTTGGAAAGGCCAGGATACTGAACATGCTCCTGTCCGGCTATAATGCTGGACGGAAAAAGACACTCTTTTGTATAGCAGTAAATATTTTGGATTTACAAAAGCTGCGAGCCGTACTTAGGGAAATTGAGGGCAGACCTGATTTAGAGGGATTGATCTGAAACTGCACAAGAATAAGCGATAAGAAAAAGCAATGAGAAAATGTAATCATTATTTGCCAGAGCCGAACAACAATAAAAGGATTGAGAAAAGCAAAACTGAAAGGAATAATTTTATGAAGTAGACGTGTATGCTTATATCGGTGGCTAACATTAATGCTGCAAGAAAATTTTATGAGGATTTGTTCGGATTGGAGGTATTTCGGGACTACGGAAGAAACATCGCATTTACCTGCGGCCTGGCATTGCAGCAGGATTTTGACTGGTTTATGAATCTGCCGAAAGAAAAGGTACTAAAAAAATCCAACAACACGGAAATCGTCTTTGAGGAACAGGACTTTGACACTTTCCTGAACAAGTTGAAACAGTACCCGGACATCGAATATCTGGGAGAAGTGATCGAACATAGCTGGGGGCAGCGGGTAATCCGGTTTCCACAATTTTTCTACGTTCTTAGGACGAGCCGGTATTTACTTGGAGGATCTGTATGTCAAGCCGGAATGCCGCGGGAAAGGTTACGGAAAAGCTATTCTGAAAAAACTGGCATCTATCGCTGTGGAACGTGGCTGCGGACGGCTTGAATGGTGGTGTCTTGACTGGAACAAACCCAGCATTGACTTTTATCTGTCTCTTGGAGCAGAGGCCATGTCTGATTGGACAGTCTATCGCATTGCAGGCGATACATTAACACAGCTTGCTGAGTAACACGACAAAACAAATTTGGGCTTAAAAAGAGGAAAATTTATGTTTGAGGACGGTCGAAGCAAAAAAGTTATTTTTATAGCGCATTGTATATTAAATCAAAATTCAATATCTGACGGGACAGCCGTTTTTCCAGCAGCTTTTAAGGATGTAATAAAAATTCTTCTTGATGCTGATATTGGCATTGTCCAAATGCCATGTCCAGAACTTTGCTGTTTAGGGCTTAATAGAGGAAATAACGATGGGGCAGATGTTCCCGTTGTCATTGAAAATACCCGCATTCGTAAGGAAATGCAAAAAGCGAAATCTTACAAAATGCTAATGGCTCAAGTTGACTATGTGATGAAACAAATAACAGAATACAATGCCTACGGCTTTGAGATAATCGGGATTATTGGTGCAAATCGCTCGCCGAACTGCGGTGTTGAAACCACATCAGATTTTAACAAAGAGATAAGCGGTAAAGGTATTTTTATGAGCGAACTTAGCAATCGAATAAAGGCGGAAAACTTGAATATTCCTATGTTAGGCATCAAAGATACTGATAATGTATTTGAACAAGTAAAGTCTTTCATTAAGTCAAACTTGGTCAAGGAGTAGCAGAAAATTAAATAAGAAATATTGAGAGATTGTGGTATGAAAATTGAGTATAAAGACACCCATATTTTTACAGAGAAAGAACTGCAAAGACTGTTTTTGTCCGTGGGATGGGAGTCCGGGAATTACCCGGATAAACTTGTTGGGGCAATGCTAAATTCTTCACATGTAATTTCAGCATGGGATGATAACAAACTGATTGGACTGGTACGGGCACTTGATGATGGCGAAACAGTTGCATTTCTACATTATCTTCTGGTAGACCCTGCATATCAGGGGCATCATATTGGCGATGAATTGATGAAAAAGATTATGAGTTGCTTTGAAAACCTCCTTTATGTCAAAATTATGCCGTCTGATCCTAAAATGATTGCGTTTTATGAACGATATGGGTTTCAGCAATATGATAATTACTCAGCAATGGTACTGAAACATTTTCGATAACAATATAGCTTCCGGTTTATCTGGAATTTGATCAGAGTTGAAAAGTGTATTTTAAAAGGAGAATAATTCAATGAAAGAATTTAGTCAAGAAGCAGAACAGGTCATGATTGAGCGTTTCGGGAAAGATACAATTATATCATTAGCAACAACGGAAAATACAACGCCTTATGTGCGATACGTCAATGCCTATTACGAAAATGGGGCATTTTATGTCATTACCCATGCACTCTCAAATAAAATGAAGCATATAAAAAATAACCCTGTTGTTGCAATCGCCGGCGAGTGGTTTACAGCACACGGGAATGGCGTCAGTCTGGGTTATTTCGGGAAAAAAGAGAATTGTGTGATTGCAGAGAAGCTAAAAAAAGTATTTGCTGAATGGATTGATAACGGCCATACTGATTTTAACGATGAAAATACCATCATTTTGCAAGTGGAATTATCAGATGGCCTGTTGCTCTCGCATGGTACAAGATATGAGTTTTAGATTTTCAAATTTCCTACTGTGTTAGGTCAAGTATTATTATAGCTTATCCTAACCGTTTGCAGGTAGGCTGTTTAAGGAGGCTCCATGAAAGGATTTAACCGACAAAATCAATTATTTTCCCTCTGCGGTTTGAATTGTGGGCTTTGCCCCATGTTCCTGAATAAAAACTGTCCCGGCTGTGGCGGCGGTGAGGGAAATCAATCCTGCAAAATCGCAAGGTGCAGCATGGAGCACAACGGCGCCCAATACTGTTTCCAATGTAGCGAATACCCTTGCGAAAAATACGATCATATTGACGATTTTGATTCCTTTATAACACATCGAAATCGAAAATTCGATATGGAAAAGGCCAAACGCCTTGGAATAGACGCTTATAACGCAGAGCAGGCGGAGAAGGCCAACATTCTGGAGGTTTTATTATCCAATTATAATGATGGCCGCAAAAAGACACTCTTTTGTGTAGCCGTAAACCTGCTGGAACTGCAAGAGCTGCAAACGGTACTTAGAGAAATTGATCGTAAACCTGATATGGAAACACTGACGCTCAAAGAAAAAAGCGCTTTTGTTGCTGGATTACTGCAGGATGCAGCGGCAACGAAAAATATTGACTTAAAGTTACACAAGAAAAAGAGATAATGTATTTGAAAAAGCGCCACATATTTTCAGTGGCGCTTTTTGTTTGTAAAGGAACGCAATGACAATGTAAGAAACTGCAAAGAAATGGGAGTAATACAAGCACCGGGTGCAGAAACTATGTGTAAAGAGCTGGATCGATGGTGTGGTTCACCTTAGCCGGGTACGGTTAATTCCGAAAGGTGCGGATAAACTGGCAAACGGATGTAGAAAAGAAATAATTCAAAAACTATTGACTTTGACGTTCCGTCATACCGTAGAATGAAGTTACAAAATATCGAAAGGAAGTATAAAATATGAGTAACCTAAAAGTACAGGCCGTTCGTTCTGACGGTATCTACAGAAAAATCATGGAAGCGCCAGTTTCTAAAAAGAATGATATTTATCGCTATGAAATGATGAAGCCTTTTGAAAAGAAATGGGCCTGCTACAATGTGCCAATGAAGGCTGCACAACCGAATGGCTATGATGTTATTATGGCAAGTGGTATGTTAGGCTTTCTTCTGCCGGAAAAAATTGATGAAACATGGTCCGAAAGTATAACACTGTTAGACGATAACCAATTTTGGGATAACTGTCAAAAGTCTATCGAGCGCTCCTTAAAGTGTTTTACTGATGCAGAAATTGAGTTGCCGATAAAAGAATATCTCTATATCATTTTGCTGGCTGATCCAGAGAAACCTTATATGATAATGAATGATAATTACTGTGGAGATGGAGGGATTCCTGGCTACATTTTTACATGGCTTGTTCCATCTGAACACACTAAGAGCAGACTTCCCGTAGCGTTGGCACATGAAACAAATCATAATGTCCGTTTCCAGTTTATTAAATGGTACAATGACATTACTCTTGCTGAAATGATGATAAGTGAGGGACTTGCTGAAAACTTTGCTACTTACCTATATGGTGAGGAAAATGTAGGGTCGTGGGTAAGTAAGACAGATTTGGAAACTTTGAATGGATATATCAAGCCTATCATTAGGGGAGGTCTTGATGTACAGGGTTTAGATAACCTGACAGCATATCTGTATGGTGATGAAATGGCAAAAATGCAAAATTATTTTCCTGTTGGTCTACCCTATTGTGCCGGATATGCTTGTGGCTATCATATGATAAAATACTATCTGAAAAAAACAGGAAAATCTATCATTGAGGCTACCAAGATACCTGCTGATGAAATACTGAAAGAAGTGGAGGGATTTTGGGATGAATCCTAAAAAAATGATGATTCACGAGGTTGCAAAGCTGACCGGCATTACGATACGTGCTTTGCATTACTATGATGAAATCGGTCTGCTGGAACCTACCAAAGCAGATAAGACAAAATATCGTTTATATTCTGAAAATGATTTAGAGAAGTTACAACAAATTCTATTTTACCGTGAAGTGGGGTTTTCTCTAAAAGAGATCAAGGCATTATTGTCAGCGCCCGTATATAATACACGAGAAGCGTTAGAAAGA
The DNA here is from genome assembly GCF_014288005.1 of Hungatella hominis. Classification (NCBI taxonomy): domain Bacteria; kingdom Bacillati; phylum Bacillota; class Clostridia; order Lachnospirales; family Lachnospiraceae; genus Hungatella; species Hungatella hominis. The sequence continues at coordinate 813 of NZ_JACOPB010000033.1, read as the reverse complement.
CATTTAGAACTTCTCAATCTTAGAAAAAAGAAAATTGAGGAACTTATTTGCTTAGTCAACGATAGTTTGGCCGGAAAAAGTGATTACTCTTTTACAGCATTCTCAAATGCAGAAGTTTCTGCTCTACAAGAAAAATATAGGAATGAAGTTATCGAACGTTGGGGCAGCACCCATGAGTATCAAGAGTTTTCTTCTTTTTTTCAGCCAGAGCCGAAAAAGAGAGAAATCGGAAGTGGAATGATTTTTTTATATATTCACAAAATGTCTTTGAACGACTGGCGGAATATAAGGCGGAAACACCTGCTTTACCTGCCATTCAATCCATTGTTGCAGAGTGGCAGGAGTATATATCTGAAAACTTCTATCCCTGTTCGGATGCTATGCTGATGTATCTGGGCGAACTCTATCAAACAGATGAACGATTTGTCGAGTATATCAATAGATTTGCCACATGGAATGTTGCGGAATTTTTTGGTGAAGCAATTAAAGTCTATTGCTGTAATCGCTAATAAACTATTATATCGGGGCAACTTTGCGGAGGTGACTTAAAAGTAAAACTCGCAGGATAATCGTAAGAAATTGCGTTAAAAATCATATATTATCCGCAAAGAAAAATTCGCTTCATTTTGATATGATATATATCGGATGGAGCGTTTTTTACGTCTAAAAAGAAATTTTGGATAAGCATTATTTGGCGACTATATTACCTGCGAGTGAAGTCTTAGATTGTGTGGAGGACTTTTGGAACAAACAAAATATAATTTGGAGTTTTACAGCTAGCATGCGAATTCCACAGGAGGTTTTGAATTGATT
>NZ_JACOPB010000032.1:0-27953 GCF_014288005.1 Hungatella hominis | reverse complement strand
CGGCTTTTGAAACTATCACGGCGGTTATCCGGGAGCTGGAATATCATCAGTCGTTTGTGATTGGAAAAGATGGCGTGATTGCTCCAGATGCAGCGTATCTTTAATCCACAAAACTGATATTTGACCGACGAAGGGAGAACGATTATGAAGCTGAAAAAGGAAAGCCAGGTGATCCGTGTACGCCTTCAGGACGGGCAGTGCGGAACAGTGATCGGGACCAGCGAGGGTATGATCGGGATACTACTGGACAGCGGGGAGTATGTGGACGTGCCCGAAGGAATGGCAAAGAAAATCAAATAGACTGAGAAAGGAGGCCGGAGCGGTGCGCACCGTAACGGGATGTCCCGGCTCCTTTTAAAAAAAGATGGGTTTTGAAGTATTTGAAAATTATGAATGCGACGGTCAGATCGAGATCGTAGATACAATAGGACCGTTAAAGAAAGACTTGCTAATAGATTGCTTTGCCGGAGGAGGCGGGGCGAGTGTAGGAATAGAAATGGCGCTGGGGCGTCCGGTTGATATAGCTATCAATCATGATCCGCAGGCGATCCGGATGCACAAAGTCAATCATCCGGATACGTTGCATCTGACCGAGGATATATTTAAGGTCGATCTTAAAAAGTACGTTGCTGGCCGTCATGTAGCGCTTATGTGGGCCTCGCCGGATTGCACCAGTCACAGCAAGGCAAAAGGAGGACAGCCGCGGAACAAGGGGCTTAGAATCCTGCCGTGGGCGGTGTACAAGCACGCAAAAGCGATTCTTCCAGACGTGATCCTGATGGAAAACGTCGAGGAAATACAGCAGTGGGGGCCGCTGGACGAGGCAGGACACCCAATAAAAGAAAGAGCCGGGGAGGATTACAAACGATTCATAGCGGCCATGAAAAAGCTGGGATATGATTTTGACAGCCGGGAACTGGTAGCGGCAGATTACGGAGCGCCGACAACGCGGAAGCGCTGGTATGCAATCTTCCGGAGAGACGGGAAGCCGATTACATGGCCGGAGCCAACACACAGCAAGAGCGGAGCAGATGGCCGGCTGAAGTGGCTGGAATGCGGAGATTATATTGATTGGTCAGACTTGGGGAGATCCATATTTGACCGTCCGAAGCCGCTGGCGGAGGCCACCATGAAAAGGATCGCAAACGGGTATGTAAAATATGTCGTAAACAATCCTCAGCCTTATGTAGTACATAATCAAAGTGCCGTCGCTTTTATGATCCAATACCACGGGGAGACGCGGGAAGGTGATTCGCGCGGACAACTCCTGACGGAACCAATAAAGACAATTGATACCAGTAACCGGTATGGTCTGGTTACGGCATTCGTCACAAAGTTTTATAAATCCGGGACCGGGCAGGGGTGCGAAGAGCCATTACATACGATTACCACATCACCGGGGCATTTCGGGCTTATATCTGCATTTTTAATTAAGTACTATGGTACTGGCTGCGGGCAGGAGGCAGGACGGCCCCTGGGAACAATAACGACAAAGGACCGGTTCGGCCTCGTAAATGTGATCACGGACATAGATGGAGAAAAGTACGTGCTGAAAGATATTTTCCTCCGTATGCTGAAACCAGAGGAGCTTAAGAGAATGCAAGGGTTCCCGGAAGATTATATTCTTAACCGTGACATAGAGGGTAAGCCGTATCCCGTCGGGGAGCAGGTGGCACGGATCGGAAATAGTGTGGTGCCGATAATGGCGCAGGCGTTGGTATCTGCAAATTGTCCGTATCTCAAAGTCGGCGAGAGAATGCCGAATATGAGTATAGACGATAGCAAGGAACAGCTACGTTTTGCTTGACAAAACGATCATTTGATGTAGAACAGATATAACAGTGAGGAGGCGCGAAGATGAATATAGGTGAGTATCTGAGAGAGCAGCGGATCGGGAAGGGAATATCACACGAGAAGCTGGCGAAGGCTGCCGGAGTATCGAAGCGCTCCCTCATCTACTGGGAACAAGGGGAGAAAGATATCAGTTTAGATAATGCTGATAAGGTGCTGAAGGCTCTCAATGCATCCTTAACGATAGGTGCACGATAGTGCACTAAACGATCATTTAGAGGAGAAAGAGAGGCATGAAATGTATATATACATAAAGGCATTACCGGGAAAAGAAGTCTTTGCAATCTGGGGAGACAGATACTACAAAACAAAAGTACAGTCGGTGGAAGTTTTGGACGATGGATCGGTATGCTATATGATCTATGATCCAGATTCCGAGTCATGTGCCAGTGGTTATTCGGACGACGAATTCTATCTGACAGAGGCGGAGGCAAAGGATGCCATCATTTTATGAAAAAGAGGAGATAAGAATGAAGAAATATAATAGCGGCATATTTGAATTAATATGCCGCAGTATATTTGTGATTATTGGTTGGGAGATTGGAAAATGGTTATTTTTTTAATTTGACTGAATTTTTTTGTGCAATCTCCGAAAGTAGGAAATTGAGAGAGTCATAATCATCGCTATTTTCCATAGTATGGAACTGTGATTTTAAGCGTTTGTATTCTATATCAGAAATATATGGAGATACGATTTCAATATTGTTGGTAATAGATGTAATTTTGCTGTTGATATATAAGTTTCGAGAGTATGAAAAAAATATATAACTATATAGTAAAAACATCATAAATACAATTATGAAAAACTCTATTCTAATTTTATTAAAAATCGCGACTACTTCTTTTTCAAGAGTTTTCGCATCTTTTTGTAAGGCTGGAGCTGTCTCAGATGAAGCAACAACAAGTTGAGGTGAATCTTCATCAAGAGGAGTATTTATAATATCTAGCGCTTTCTTATAAGTATTGTATTTTTCTTTTTCAAGCGTATAGGATTGTTTTATAGCTGAAATAAAATTAGCTAACATAGCACTTGCTAAAAGTATAGCTATATAAAGCATAAAAAAAGAAGGTTGCTCAGAGTATCCGTTTGAAATTTGCTTATAAGTAGAGTCTGATAGCTGTTTTATAATTGCACCTCCAGCGTTAATTAATAAAGAATAACAATATGTAAATAACGGGTCGAGGAATTTTCCAACAATAAAAGCTAAAATTGTACTAATTATTAGCATAAACATACTTTCTTTACTAAAAATATTCTTTGATTTTTTTTGTTGTTTGCCCATAAAATGGCCTCCTATGTAGACTAATAGTTTGATTATATCATAAAAAATATAGATATAGAAACGGAAATAAATAAAATTGAAAATGTAATGAATGTGTTAAACCTGGAGAGGAGAAAGAGTGAAACCGATATTATTCAACACTGAGATGGTACAAGCGATCCTGGACGGACGGAAGACGGTTACACGGCGGATAATCAAAAACATTCCAGAAGGTACGCACAGGATTGAGCGTGATCATGAAAAATGGATAGCGTGTTTTGGAGCATATGACGCTGGTATTTTCTATGACTATGAAAAGCCTATAAGACCGCAACCATACAAAGCGGGAGATATCCTGTATGTCAGAGAGAGTTATTGTCCGAATTATTTTGATACAAGCATAGCTGTAGGATTAAAATACAATAGACATGCATACAAAGCAGATTACCACAAAGAGACAATTGGACATATTGTTCCAGAACCTAAGTGGAAGCCGTCTATACATATGCCAAAGGAAGCCGCTAGGATATTTTTGAGAGTAGTGAGTGTCCACACGGAACGCCTGCAAGAAATCACGGCAGAGCAAGCGACGCGAGAAGGTATTAAGCTGGAATTCCCGCCGTTCCAGGTTGATGAATTTATTGATATCTGGAACTCAACCGTTAAGAAGGCAGACTTTGACCGCTATAGCTGGCTGGCAAATCCGTGGGTATGGGTTATCGAGTTTGAACGGTGTGAGAAGCCGGTAGAATATAGCCCGTGGTAAGCGGCTAAATCGAGAAATGAAGGAGAAGAATATGACAGAATTAGAGACGCTGAGAAGCGAAAACGAGTATCTACGGATGCGCCTGGCAGAGATACGCGAGCGGGTGAACGGCATGGAGCTGCCGCACGAATACCACATACTGTATAATCGTGGCTGGCATGATGCAGTAGAAGAGGTTAGGAGGTATGTTGAGTGAAACGACAAGAGATTCCGCCAGGGTACATAAGTCAGAAGGAGATACGGGCCGCACAGCGGTATTACAAGGTCGGCCGCAACGTAACCGTACATACGTACAAGGCCCAGGGGATCGACTCCATGGGGCATACCGGCGAAATGCACCGCGGAAAGATTGTGGAGCATTATAAGCACTTTGCATTGGTACGGCTGCCGGGTGGTGTACTGGATAGCGTGCTATGGCCGGACCTTGTCTTACAGATGCGGCAACGAAAGAGAAATAATCCGGGGAGCAATCCCCGGAAATAAAAAACTTGAGAAGAGAACATATGATCGAAACAAAGAAAAAGCGGTGGATATCCGGGAAGATATGCGCCACCGCTTAGCTATTGCCTGAGTATATTATAACCGACTCGGGCGTGATAAATCAACTAGAAAATCATACCATGAGGAGGATTATAATATGCAGACAGCGATTAATACAGATAATTTTGTTTTAACAGTTATGGAAACACTTATGAATAGTATGGACATGTGGGCGGAGCAGGAACGATTAAATCAAGTAAAAGCAGCCCTCTACATGAATCTGATGGATAAAACGATCTTAGCGGACGATTACAATAGCCGCCAGCTTCCAACAGAATACGTCGACGATACTCCGCGCGTAGTGGAAATGTGGCTTCGGTGTATGCAGTTAGAAAAACGGACTGCGGGGACAATAGAAAATTACCGTGGAGAGCTCAGAAACTTTTTTGAATGGTGCAGAAAGCATTATGCTGATATCACAACCAACGACGTAAGGGCGTACCTGTCCTGGAGGCAGATCGTTAAGCATAACAGCGATACGACAATCAATAATAAGTATCACGCCTTGCAATCATTTTACCGGTGGATCATGTCAGAGGATTTGATCGAGGACGGCGGCAGCCTGGCGCGGAAGCCCAAAAAGAACCCCATGGACAAGATCAACAAAGTCAAAACCGAAAAGAAGATGCGCACAGTACTAACAGACGAGCAGGCGGAGATAATCCGGTGTGATTGCCAGACGGTACGAGATAGGGCGGTCGTGGAGGTCCTTATCGCGACTGGAATGCGTGTGAGTGAGCTTGTAGGGCTTGACCTTAATGATATTGATATCAGGGCCGGGAAATGCATCATATACGGCAAGGGGCGTAAGGAGCGGCCGGCGTTCTTCACACCACGGGCACTGGTACACCTGGAGGAGTATCTGACGGAGCGCAGGCAGATCACGGATTGCGATCCGGCGTTGTTCCTTAATTTCCGACGTAAGGGCGGGATATATACGCGGCTGAGTGATGATAGTATCCGGCATATGCTGAACGCTATTGTGGAGTCTGACAAGCGGCTGACTGGGCTTAATCTGCACCCGCATATGTTCCGGGCATACCTTGCGACATATATGTCCAGGCATGGAGCGTCCATTAAGGATATCCAGCGGATTCTCGGCCATAGCAATATTAATACGACGTCAGAGTGTTATATCATCGACGACGACGAATCCATGAAACAGGTACATGAGTTATTCGCGGCATAGGAGGTAATGATGGATAAAAGTATATTACGGCAGTGTGCAAGCCTGAAGCGGGAATATGTGGACGAAGAAAAAAGAATACAGGAGATGGATACAGAGATACAGGCCATGGCCCCCATCTGCAAAGAAGTTACTGACGTGGTAACAAAGGGGAGAAGGGGGAAGAAGCCCCTCGGAATCTGCACGATACACGGAAATGAAGATAATACGCAGATTAATCGCAAGAGAGCCAGGCTGCGGGAAAGGAAAGCAAAGCAGGAATTACGTCTTGCCCGGATAGAAAATATGATCCTTGATGTCGAGGAGTACATAAACGAGATTCCAGACAGTGAGACACGGCGTATGATGAGATTTTTCTTTATCGAGGAAAAAACATGGAATGAAGTGGCCGAAGCTATGGGCGAGGGATTTACTGGGGAGGCTTGCAGGAAGAAAATTAATCGAGAATTGGATAAAAAATAAAAGTGTCCGTTCGCGTCCGGGGTACCTGTGTTATAATTTAAAATGAGAAAAGTGTATCAATAAAACACAACCCTGACACGCTTTTACGGCAAGGTCTAAAAGTTCTCCCTTAATAGACCTTTCAAAATCAATAAGGGCAATACCGGAGACGATCCGGTATACAGCGCGGTGGAGCAGTCAGGCAGCTCGCCGGACTCATAACCCGGAGATCGTAGGTCCAAATCCTACCCGCGCAAGTATTCATGTCCTCCTTTTAAAGCACCTGTCGCAAGATGGGTGTTTTCTTTTGACATATTTTGGTGTATGATGGAAGAAAAATGGTGGAGGTAATATAATGGTTTTTAATTCTGTTTTTACAAATAATATGAACTCTTGTCAACAAATCGATTACTCTGATTACTGCAAAAAAAGAAAATTGACAGAATTATTAAGATGTCCTGTATGCGATTTAAATGTTCATTTTGAACTGGTTTGCCAGTTATCAATAGACAATAATATCTATTATACTATACTACAATGTCCGAATTGTAATCAAATAATTATACAAAAATGTAAGAGTGATGATAGGGAGACGGAATCGGAATGTTTGGAGGTGTATCCTGTCAATAGAGCGGGGCGGGAATTTGATGATGATCTCAAAAAACTATCTCCTACATTTTGTAAAGTATATAATCAAGCACTAATGGCAGAAACGTATGGGTTAGATGAAATTGCAGGTATGGGATATCGCAAGGCAGTTGAGTTTTTTGGTTAAAGACTATGCAATCAAAGCACATCAAGAAGAAACTGAAAAAATAAAAGTAAAGCCTTTAGGAAAATGCATAGATGAGTATATTGATTATCCGAAGATCAAATCTATGGCTAAAGGTGCTGTATATTTAGGTAATGATGAAACTCATTATGTAAGAAAATGGGAAAATAAAGATATAAAAGATTTAAAAATTATGATAAATCTTATTTTACATTGGATTGAAATTGAAAAGCTCACGCAACAATACGAGCAAGATATGCATTTATAATGAAAGATGACACAAGGTGGAGAGATGAAAAAGATCATCTCTCTTATTTTGTATAAAGCAGAAAGGAAGTGAGCCTGATGGCAAAAGGAAAATATGAATACTGGTTATCGCCTGATGGCTTGCTGAAACTGGAGGCATGGGCGAGAGATGGCCTGATAGACGAGCAGATAGCAGAGAACATAGGCATTAACCCGGCTACGCTATATGATTGGAAAAAGAAATATCCCGAGATATCCGAGGCCCTAAAAAAGGGAAAAGAAGTGGTTGATATAGAGGTCGAGAACGCTCTCCTTAAGCGAGCCCTGGGATATGAGTATACAGAGACCAAAACGGAAGAATACATGGTAGAAGGCGTTCCGGTGAAGAGAGTAACCAAAACAGTGAAAGAGGTTATTCCAGACACCACAGCACAGATATTCTGGCTGAAGAACCGGAGACCGATGCAGTGGCGAGATAAGCATGATATGGAACTGTCTGGAGAAGTTAAAACAGGGAATCCATATGCAGGATTAACCACAGAGGAATTAAGGAAGCTGATCCATGGTGGATAGAGCGGACATAATCAGGGGAGCTCAATGCGAATTAGCCCGCAGGGAGTTCTTTTTTTATTGCCATTTAAAGGCACCGGACTTCTACAAAGAGGACCGGAAGTACCTGATAGATCTCTGTAATGCCTTCCAGGACTTCGTACAGTCTGATGATGAGGTTATGGTGGTCAATGAGCCACCGCGCCATGGCAAGAGCCGTACGGCCGGCCTCCTGGTCGAGTGGGTGCTGGGAAATGACCAGAGCCAAAAGATCATGACAGGCTCCTACAACGAGACACTTTCCACGATGTTCTCAAAGAACGTCCGCAACGATATCATGGAGGAGAAAGCAGACGAGAACCGGATCGTGTTCTCAGATATTTTTCCAAATGTACGTATTAAGCACGGTGACGGTGCCATGAACCTGTGGAGTCTGGAGGGCAGGTATAACAACTATTTAGCTACATCACCCACCGGTACAGCAACGGGTTTCGGCGCTTCTCTTCTAATCATCGATGATCTTATCAAAAACGCGGAGGAAGCGAACAATGAGCTGACCAAAGAAAAACACTGGATATGGTTCACAGATACGATGCTGTCCCGTCTGGAGGAAGGTGGAAAGATCATCATTATCATGACCAGATGGGCTAGTGACGACCTAGCGGGGAAAGCACTGGAATACTTTTCAGAATCTGGTCAGCGGGTAAGGCATATCAGTATGAGGGCACTACTGAATCCAGAAACACATGAGATGCTGTGTCCAGAGGTGTTGTCCTACCGGTCTTACTGTAATAAGGTCAGGGCAATGGGCGCCGATATCGCATCGGCCAACTACCAGCAGGAGCCGATTGACTTAAAGGGCAGACTGTACACCAGTTTCAAGACATATCGTGGGGAGCTGCCGCAGTTCAAGGAGATACGGAACTATACGGATACGGCGGATACCGGAGACGATTATCTGTGCAGCATTGATTACGGTGTGACGTTTTCCAACGAGGCTTATGTACTGGACGTGCTGTATACCAAAAAGCCGATGGAGGTTACAGAACCGGCCACGGCTAAAATGTTCGAGAAAGATATGGTGAATGTGGCGGATATCGAATCAAACAATGGTGGCCGCGGCTTTGCCCGGAACGTGGAACGCATATTACAGCAGGAATTACGCAGCAATCACACAATTGTCAGGTGGTTCAGCCAGAACAAAAACAAACAGGCCCGTATTTATTCCAATTCTTCCTGGGTGATGCAGCATATTTACTACCCGGAAGACTGGAGAAATCGCTGGCCGGAGTATTACGACGCTATGGTGAAATACCAGAGAGAGGGTAAAAATAAGCATGATGATGCCCCAGATGCCACTACGGGCATTGCTGAGAAGATCGGCGCCGGTAGTGCATTTAGTTTCGAGTAAGAAAGAAGGTGAGAAGATTGATGATTGAATATGGCAGCGAGACCCGACGCATCAACGCCATTGTAAATGCTGGAGCAAGAACTATGATGGGAGATATACGTTTTCTGGAGAAGGAAATACAGAAGTGGAAGCAATCTCCTGTGCGTAAGACAATGATTCTGGCGGAACAGTATTACCAGGGAGATCAGGATATACTCCACACGCCGCGAAAAGCCATTAACGAGAAGGGGGAACTGGAGCCGGTTAAGAATCTGCCAGACAACCGGATCGTGGATAATCAATATCAGAAGGCGGTTGATCAGAAGAAAAACTATCTGTTGTCAAAACCTTTTACCATTACGACTGAAAACGACGCTTATACAGAAGCCTTAAAGGATATACTGGATAAGCGTTTCATGCGTTCCTTAAAGCGCGTGGCCGGAGACTCCATTAACGGCGGAATCGGCTATCTCTACCCCTATTACAATACAGAGGGGAGATTGTGCTTTAAGCGGTTTAATAATTACGAGATTATCCCGTTTTGGGCTGATGAGGAGCACACGGAGCTGGATTGCTTTGGGCGGCTGTATCAAATTGATGGCTATGAGGGAGAGACGGAAAAGACGTATGAGTTTTTCGAACTATACTCCAAAGATGGTGTTGAACGATATCAATTAGATGGAGCGCATCTGATTCCAGATGTGATGCACCCGTCCGGCGCCCATTACCTGGTGGAACAGCATGATCCGGACGGAAAGCATGTGGAAGTCCCCTATAACTGGGAACGGGTGCCGTTGATTCCATTTAAGCGCAACGCCCATGAAATACCGCTGATTCGGTGCTGTAAAAGCCTTCAGGACGGAATAAATCTGATGGTGAGCAGCTTTGAAAATAACATGTGTGAAGATGCCAGGAACACGATCCTGATTCTCGTCAATTACGATGGTCAGAATCTGGGAGAGTTCCGTAAGAATCTTTCACAGTATGGAGCAGTGAAAGTACGGAGTGACGGAACGGGATCAGGCGGTGATGTAAAAACCCTGACAGTAGAAGTCAATTCAGAGAATTATAAAGCGATTCTGGAGATATTTAAACAAGCGCTGATCGAGAACTGCAAATCCTATGATGCCAAAGATAACCGGCTGACTGGTGATGCCAATCAGATGCATATACAGACGATCTATCAGGATATCGAGTTAGACGCGCAGGATATGGAAACGGAATATCAAGCAGCTTTTGAAGACCTGTTCTGGTTTGTGGATCAGTATCTGATGAATTCCGGAGGCGGGGACTTCGAGGCGGTAGAGGTGGATATCACATTCAACCGTAATATTCTTGTCAATGAGACGGAGTTAATTGATAACTGTATGAAGTCCGTCGGATTCCTTCCGACAAAGTTGATTCTGCAAAAACACCCGTGGGTGGACGATGTGGAAGAGGCTATGAAACTTCTGGAGGAGGAAGAGCAAAAGAAAATGGAGCAGATGGACCCATACCAACAGGCATTTGGACAGGGACCACCTGATACAGAGCCGAGAGGCGGTGAGGGCCTGAATGGCGAAGAAAAGTAGTTCGTACTGGCAGAAGAGAATGGGAGCCTTAGAGGATAGCCAGTACAAGCGTAGCGCAGAGTATTACCAAGATGTTCAGAAACAGTACAGAGAAGCTTCTAACAGCCTACAGATGGACATTGAACGATGGTACCAAAGATTGGCAGATAATAACGGTGTCAGCTATGCAGAGGCTAAACGGTTGCTAAAAAAGAATGAATTGGAAGAGTTCCACTGGACCGTAGAGCAGTACATAAAAGCCGGGGAAGAAAATGCAGTAGACCAGAGATGGATGAAGGAACTGGAAAATGCTTCTGCGCGCCACCATATTTCTTATCTGGAGGCCATGAAGCTGCAAACTCAGCAACATGCGGAACTGTTATCCACAGAGTTTGAAGGTGGAATAACAGAGTTTCTTCATAATTCTTACGGGGAACAGTATTATCACACTGCCTTTGAAGTTGCAAAAGGTACCGGAGTGGGAAGCAATATAGTGCAGATCGATAGCCGCACTATTGATACTCTTATAAAAAAACCATGGGCGCAGGACGGAAAAAACTTCTCAGACCGGATCTGGACGAACAAGGATAAGCTGGTAAACAATCTGCACACAGAACTGACCCAAAGCATTATACGCGGTGCTGATCCGAAACAGGCCATCAATAACATGTCAAAGGCGATGGACGTCAGCAGAGCACAGGCAGGAAGACTCATTATGACGGAGTCAGCGGCAATCTCATCTGCGGCACAGAAGGAATGTTTTAAGGACCTAAGTGTCGAGAAATACGAGATACTGGCAACATTGGACAGTCATACGTCGGATATATGCCAGGAGATGGACGGGAAGGTATTCGATATGAAGGATTATGAGGTGGGAACTACAGCACCGCCTTTTCACCCAAATTGCAGAACTACAACGATTCCATACTTTGATGATGAATTCACGGAAGGTGAGACACGGGCGGCCAGAAACGAGGATACTGGTAAGACCTATCAGGTACCTGCAAATATGAAATATGAAGAATGGAAGCAAACATTCTTATGAAGCACACTGGGAATCTCTGGTGTGCTGTTTTTGTATCCCATTGCCAGCAGATCAGGCGTAAAACAGTCGGCTTAACTTACAATCATGCGGAGATACCGCGTAATAAATCGTAGAGGAGAGGAAAGATGAAACGGAAGTTTTTAGAGGATTTGGGACTGGAGAAAGAAGCCATTGACAAGATCATGGCAGAGAATGACAACGATGTGAATGCGGCGAAGGCAGATTATGATTCTATGAAGCAGGAGCGGGACACCATGGCGGCCCAGGTGGCAGAGCGTGATAAGCAGCTGGAAGAACTTAAGAACTCAACCGGAGATACGGAAGCGCTGAAACAGCAGATCATTACACTTCAGGCGGATAATCAGGCAGCCATGGAGAAGTACGATGCCGATATGAAAGAACTGAAGCTTTCCACGGCAATCAAGCTGGCTCTCGGTGAATCAGCGCAGGATAGCGATTTAGTTGCCGGGCTGTTTGATAAATCGAAGCTGATCTTATCCGATGATGGGAAGGTAACAGGACTTGAAGAACAGTTAAAGTCACTGAAAAAGGAAAAAGCCTTTCTGTTCAAAGAAGAAAAGCCGGCTCAGGTCCAGATCAAAGGCGGGAAGCCTGCGGAGGGTGCTGGGACGCCGCCGTCAGACAAGAAACCATCAGAAATGACCTACAGTGAGATGTGCAAATACCTGGAAACAAATCCGGGAGCTGCAATCGAATAAAAGAAAGGAAGAGGTAAGACATGGCAAAATTTAACGAGAAAACATTTAACCCGGAAGCATTTGGAAAGTATGTGGACCGGATTCCCAAAACAAAAAGAAATGAACTGATTAAGTCGAGGGCCATTAAGGGAAACGAACAGATCAGACAGGCGTTCAGCTCCCAGACAGGTACTTCTTACGCAACATTACCAATGAAGGGACTGCTGGAAGGGGCACCGCTCAACTATGATGGAAAGACGGATATCACGTCTGAGAGAACCACAACCTTTGAGCGAAGTGTGGTAGTATGGGGACGGTCCAAAGCATGGACAGAGGACGATTTCTCCACCGATATTACCGGCGGTGTGGACTTTATGGATAACGTAGCCCAGCAGGTATCAGGCTGGTGGGATGATGTGTATCAGGATGTGCTTCTGGCAGTGCTGAAGGGTATCTTTGCAATGACAGGCGCAAAGAACGTGGAGTTTGTCAACGGTCATACTTATGATATCACAGCGGTGACCGGTGAGGATAAGGATGGGAATGCATTAAGCTGCGTAGGCCCAACAACCCTGAATACAGCAATCCAGAAAGCATCAGGAGATAACAAATCAAAGTTCACGATTGCGATCATGCACTCCACCGTCGCGACCAACCTGGAGAACCTGCGGCTTCTGTCCTACATGAAGTATACCGATGCTGACGGAATTCAGCGTGACCTTGCAATCGGTACATGGAATGGCCGGGCGGTAATCATTGATGATTCCATGCCGGTAGAACATGTAGACGCAGTAGAAGAGAGCGGAACGTCTGGAACAGAAGGCTATGTGCCGGCAGTGCCAGCCTATGAAAAATACACCACATACGTTTTGGGAGACGGTGCGATTGATTTCGAGAAGATCGGCGCAGAGGTTCCGAACGAAATGCAGCGCGACCCGAAGACAAACGGCGGGGAAACCACATTGTATACCCGTGACCGTGCCTGCTATGCTCCGTACGGTATTTCCTACACAAAGAAAACTCAGGCGTCCTTATCACCGACAAATGAGGAACTGGCAAACGGTGGGAACTGGACTCTGGTTAATAACGGCGGCACCGGACAGGGATTAAAGGTTATCGATCATAAAGCCATCCCGATTGCCCGTATCATTTCCAGAGGTTAAGCCTATGGAGGCGGGGAAGTTAAAGGGGCTGCTGGGAATAGCGGAAGGCGATACTTCCCGGGACCTCTCACTGGAATTTGTCATTGATGATGTGACAGAAACTATTTTGAATTATTGCAATTTGGAGGAACTGCCAACAGGATTAACCAACACGGCTTATCGAATGGCGATTGATCTCTATCGGTATGATCGGCCCGGTGATCCCGGTGCCCCGGTGACGGTGGCTTCCATATCAGAAGGAGATATATCCACGAGTTTTACCAGCGCGGCTGATGCCTTAAACGGCGGCATGCTGAAGGACTATCAGGGACAGCTTAACCGGTACCGGAAACTGAGGTGGTAAGATGATAGCAGACGCGATCAGACAGGCTCAGAAAATGCACAGGGCCGCCATAGAGGCAACCTATGACGGTTCCTGCAACATTTATAACAGGGAGCCGAAAAGGGACCCAGAAACGGGCGTAACATCACTGGAAGAGGTTTGCAAGATGGAGAATCAAACGTGCCATCTCTCTTTTTCGAGTTCTGGCGCCGCAGAGGGAACCGATACTATCACCAAAGTTGCGCAGGTGATCAAGCTGTTTCTGGCACCGGAAATTGTTATTCCTCCAGGCAGCAAAATCGAAGTGACACAGCACGGGCGGACAGAGGTATACGGGCAAAGCGGCAAAGCAGCTGTGTACTCCTCGCATCAAGAGATACTTCTGGATTTATGGAAGGGGTATGCTTAATGGCAAAATGGGGTAATTTTGACTTCGAAGATGTAAAAAAACTGCAAAAGCAAATTGAGCAGATCGAAAAAGGAAGGGACGAATTTTGTCAGCAGTGTGCGAAGGAACTGGCGGCCAGACTATTAAGAATGGTTAAACAGAGAACCCCTGTAGGTGTCTACAATGTCAAGACTGTTGAATTTATCGCGCATCTGCCGCAGCGTCGTGTTGAGTTTGATACAAAGTCTGGAAAACACGTGAGTTTTACTGCAAAGGCAACGGCAAAGAAAGTAAAGTTCACACCTAAGTCATCGGGTAAAACTGGTGGTACGCTTCGCCGCGGCTGGACCATAGGAGAGATAAGACACAATGGAGACCTGTATGAAATTGAGATTATTAACCCTGTATTATATGCTCAGTATGTGGAATATGGACACCGGACGGCAAACCATAAAGGCTGGGTAAAAGGAAAGTTCATGCTTACAATCTCGGAACAGAAGATACAGGAGATTGCACCGGCTCTTCTGGAAAAGAAACTCAATGAATACTTGAGGGGGTGTCTTGATGTATAACGAGATCATGGACGCAGTTACAAAGCAGTTATCCGTGCTGTTTCCACCAGAAGCCGGGTACACAATCTATACGGATGCAGTAGAACAGGGACTTTCGGAACCTTGTTTTTTTGTACAGTTTTTGGAACCTTCTGAGAAGCCTATGATCGGGCCGAGGTATTACCGTAAGAATGCCATGTGCATTCAATTCCTGCCAGGAGACATAGTAAAGCCCTCTCGTGAGCTTAACCGGGTATTGGATATCTTAATGGATCAGATGCACAGGATCGAATTGAAAAACGGCCGGAAGATAAACGGAACAGACCGGAGCGGTCGTATTGACGATGGTGTTCTGACATTTTTTGTACAATACAATGCATTTGATATCCGGGAAACTATACAGGAAGATGGCATGAGTGAAATCAAAGTTAATTGAGAGAGGTGGTATAGATGGCAAGGCAGCCAGCAAATAAAGAGGAAAAGCAGTGTGAAGCTGCTAAATACACAAAGACACAGCTGATTATTGCAGCCCATTACAGGAATAAGCAGGATCAGATTGACGCACTTCTTGACCCAGGCAAAATGTACACGATAGCAGAGGCCGATGAAGTGATTGAAAAGTATATGAAAGGTGAGGTGGAATAATGTTTGGTGGTGGAAGTTTTACAAGCCAGAACAAAGTACTCCCAGGGAGTTATATTAATTTTGTAAGTGCTGCACGTGCCGCGGCGGCTGTATCGGATCGTGGAATCGTAGCGGTCCCGCTTACTCTTAGCTGGGGGCCGGAGAAAACCGCGTTCGAGGTGACCGCAGAGGATTTCCAGAAGAATTGTATGGCAATCTTCGGTTATCCATACGAAGCCCCGGAATTGCTTCCGCTGAGAGAAGTTTTCCGATATGCAGTTAAGGGCGTCTTTTACCGTCTTGTGGCAGGTACGAAGGCAGCAAACAACTATGCCACGGCAAGATATGGCGGCGTTCGCGGTAATGCAATTAAGATCGTAGTAGCTAAAAATGTAGATGATGAAAGCAAATACGATGTGAAAACATACCTGGATAGTAAACTCGTAGATGAGCAGACGGTGGCAACGGCGTCCGGGCTGAAGGATAACGATTATGTTATTTTCAAAAAAGACAGTACGCTTGCGACTACAGCCGGCATTGCGCTGGCAGGCGGAGCGGACGGGGAGACTCCAACAGGCACAGAGCATTCCGAGTTTCTGGCGGCCATGGAATCTCACACTTTCCATGTACTGTGCTGCCCGGTTACTGATGAATCCACAAAGGCGCTATACGTCGCATACACAAAGCGCTTACGAGATGAGGCCGGTGTAAAATTCCAGACTGTAATGTTCCAGAAGGCCGCAGACTATGAAGGTGTAATTTCGGTTGAGAACGAAACCGAGGAACTGGCTCATGGGCTTGTATACTGGACGGCAGGAGCAGAGGCGGCCTGTGCTGTCAACAAAACAAACGAGAACAGGACCTACGACGGAGAATACACAGTAAAGGCCGACTATACGCAGACACAGCTTTCTGAAGGGATTAAGGCAGGGAAATTCATGTTCCACAAAGTGGGGAATGAAATCCGTGTGCTGATGGATATCAATACCCTTACTCATTATACGGATGAGAAGAGCGAAGACTTTTCAAGCAATCAGACTATCCGTGTGCTGGATCAGATCGGTAATGATATCGCGTCTATGTTTAACGATAGATATCTCGGAAAGGTTCCGAACGATGATGCAGGCCGTGTAAGCCTGTGGAACGATATTGTTACATACGGGAATAAGCTGGCCGGCATTAGGGCTATTGAGGCTGTCACAGCTGATAATATAACAGTTGAAAAGGGGCAGAATAAGCGGTCTGTTACAGTGAGTTTCCCCGTAGAGCCGATTAACTGCATGAGCCAGTTATACATGACTGTGGTAGTACAGTAGGAAGGAGTAAGGAAAATGTTAAGTAATCCGATTATGAATGCAAAGGACGCAATCAGCGCATCACTGGCAGAGTGTTTCGTTACCATCGAGGGAAACCGGTATAATTTTATGCAGGCGATCAACCTGGAAGCAAAGATCGAAAAAACAAAGTCCGAAATTCCGATTCTGGGAAAGACGGGAAAGGGAAATAAAACAACGGGCTGGAAAGGAAGCGGATCAGCTACCTTCCATTATAATACAAGCGTTTTCCGAAAACTCCTGTATCGGTATAAGGAGACGGGAGAGGACGTGTATTTTGATATTCAGGTCACAAACGAGGACCCAACAGCCGGAGTGGGACGCCAGACCGTTATTTTAAAAGATTGTAACCTCGATGGTGGAATCCTGGCGAAGTTTGACGCAGATGCGGAATATCTGGATGAGGATGCAGATTTTACCTTCGAGGATTTTGAAATTCCAGAGACATTTGGTGATCTCACCGGTATGCAGTAAAAGAAAGAGAGGATAAGCGATTATGGGAGATTTAAGCAGATTTTTAAAGAAGAATAAAAAGACGAAAGAGAATATTAAAATTCCGGCAACCATGTCTTTAACGGATGATAATGGGGCTCCTTTATTGTGGGAGGTTAAGCCGCTTACTACAAAAGAGGATAACGCTATCCGTGAGGCATGTACGGTTGATGTACAGGTAACAGGAAAGCCGAATGTGTTCCGGCCGAAATTCAACGGTACACAGTATGTCACAAAAATGTTAGCAGCCTGCGTGGTGTTCCCTAATTTAAATGATAAAGAATTACAGGATTCTTACGGTGTTATGGGGGCTGAGCAGCTGGTTACGGAAATGCTTGACGATCCCGGAGAATTCAACGATTTCATAAACCGGGTCCAGGAGTATCATGGATTTAAAGAAACGTTTCAGGACAAGGTAGAAGAAGCAAAAAACTAATCGAGGGGGACAGCCTGGAGGCGAATATCGCATACTACTGTCTCCATAAACTCCACAAGTGGCCGCATGAGTATTTGGAACTTGACGAGATGGAACAGGCTTATGTAGCCGCTGCGGTGGAGATCAAAATTAAAAATGATAAAGAGGCTGAGAAGAGGTTAAAGCAAAAGAGCAAAGGGAAAAGACGGTAGATTCTGGAATAATAATATGGTATGATATGCTCATAAGAGAAAGGAGCGTGTACCATGGGATTGTTCGGAAAAAAGTCAGAAGTAATAAAAGAATTTAGAGTTGTTTATTATGAAGGGAGTTTACCTGGTATAATTTCAGATGATGCACTGAAAATATCTGCTGAGGGAGAATTTCTCGTTATTGACGATTTAACTAACCATAATCAAGTAAAGCTAAAACTGGATAAAATATATGGAATAGAGATATATACAGAAAAAACATACATGGAAAAATATAAAGGGAATGCCCCTTTAGCTGGCGGGAAAAAAGATTTTTATGTGTTTCATTATTTGACAAAAGATAATATTGAAAAACGTTTTGATTTATGTGACGTTTCAGCTAAAACAATGGGGGAGATAGCTAAATTGGTCAAAATTGTTCAAAAGAACGTTAAACCTAAAACTTATGAAATTTGAAATTTGGCACCTTGAGTAATCAGGGTGCTTTTAGTTTGCTTTAAAGGAGGTGAATGTATGTCGGTAAGTTCAACAATGCAAATAAATGATCGTATGACGCCTGCACTACAGTCTATAACAGCGGCCATGAATATGATGGTAAGTAGCTTTTCGGCAGCACAGACCGCATCCGAAACAGCTGTTAATAGCGCTCAATGGAATGCTACAACGCAAGCAGTACAGGCAGCTTCAGCAGCGGTTGAAGAATACCAACAGGAATTAGAAGCTGTACAAAATAAGCCAGTCACAGTTCAGGAACCGGCATGGAATAGTGCTATGACAGTTCAGACACCTTCCGTCTCTGGATCAGAACAATTTCAGCAGGAATACCAAACAGCAAACACAGCAGCTCAACAATTGTACCAGACTCAACAGGCAATTTCTTCACAGGCACGTAACATGACTGTGACGCCTCCGGGAATGCTTAATGATGTGGCGGCAGTGGAAAACCGTATGCAGGCGCTTTCCTTGCGTGTACAGGAGATTAATAACATTCCTATTGATATGCGTACTGATAAAGTCAATCAGGAATTGGTGACGTTGAATGGTCAATTGAGTCAGGCAACCTCTATTCAGGGAGACTTAAGTGACGCTATGTCCCATATGGATATCAGCGCTGCTAATGCAGCATATAGACAGCTTGTCTCTGTTATGGATACTGCGGAAGTAAATATAAAGGATAATATAGTTGCGCAGGATCAATTTAACAGATCAATCACCGAAGGGAAAGGCGCGGCCACTGCTCTCGGAAGCAAAATAAAGCAGTTTGTTGGTATGTATTTAGGAGTTCAAGGCATAAAAATGGCCGTCAATTTTGTCGGTGATACTACATCATTACAAAATGTCCAAACAGAAGCCGAAACAAAACTAGGGGCAGTTATGCGGCAGCGCATGGGGGCTACTCCTGAAATGATACAGAGCATTAAAGACTTGACATCTGCACAGCAGCAATTGGGTGTTGTTGGTGATGAGGTACAGTTATCCGGTGCACAGCAGTTATCTACTTTTTTAACTACAGATACCGCATTAAGCACTTTGATACCTGCAATGAATAATCTGGCAGTGCAGCAAAATGGTGTAAATGTCAGTTCCCAGGATATGGTCAATATCGGTAATATGATGGGAAAAGTTATGCAGGGGCAGGTTGGAGCGCTTACCAGAGTGGGTGTTACTTTTGATGCAGCTCAGGAAAAAGCATTAAAATATGGAAACGAACAGGAACGCGCTGCCACGCTGGCCGAGGTTATTACCAATAATGTAAGCGAAATGAATTCGATTATGGCGGCCACTCCGCAAGGCCAAATACAGCAGATGGCAAACACATGGGGGGACATTAAAGAAGTTGTTGGAGGGAAATTATATCCAGCAGTTATGAGTTTTTTTACCGCAGTAAATACAAATATGCCACGAGCTGAAAGCGTTATAATGGGGGTAGCTGGGGGGCTTAATCTGCTAATAACGGGATTTGGATATATTATAGATTTTGCAGGTAACGCGGCTGGAGTTATTCAAGATAATTGGTCGTGGATTGCTCCAATTATTGGAGGTGTAACAGCTGCGGTGATAGCTTATAATGTGGCTATGGGAATTGGTACAATTATAACCGGAATTGATGCTTTGGCAAAAGGTGTGCAAGGGGCGGCTACAATGCTTGCAACGGGAAAAACTATTGCATATACAGCGTCGCAATACGGTCTTAACGCGGCATTACTTGCCTGTCCGCTAACATGGATAGTAGGAGCTATCCTGTTGTTTGTCGCTGCTATCTATATTGGTATCGGGGCAATCAACAAATTTAAAGGCACGTCTATAAGTGCCACTGGCGTAGTGGCGGCAATATTTGGAACGCTTGCAGCCCATATCGTTAATACATTTATTGTCCCCACATGGAATGGAATAGCTGCTTTCATTAACTTTTTTTATAATGTATGGAACGATCCGGTTGCTTCGGTAAAGATCCTGTTTTATGATCTTGCATCTACTGTGATTGGATATGTTGTCAACATGGCTCATGCGATTGAGGATGTAATCAATAAGATACCGGGTGTACAGGTGAGTATCACAGCTGGCCTTGACAATTTTCAAAACCAGATAAAATCAGCGGCACAAGAAGCAAAAGACGCGTCGGGCTGGAAAGAGATTGTTGGATCGATGTCATATATTGATTATTCAGATAATGCAAGTAAGTGGTATGACAAAGGGGCCGCGGGTGAAGCCGCCTTAAAGGATATTATGAGCGGAGGTGCCGGATTCAATATCGAATCAGAGTCCGCAGCACAAACAGCCTTAAACACGGGGAGCACAGCGGGCAACACCGCGAAAATAGCCGACTCCATGGACGTGATGGATGAAGATTTAAAATATATGCGTGATGCCGCAGAGCAAGAAATCATCAACCGGTTTACACTGGCAGAATTAAAAGTGGATGTAACAAATCACAATACCCTGAAGACGGAAACAGATTTTGACGACGTAAACCGCAGACTCGGCGAAGATACTGCTGAAGCGCTGGCGGCATTCGCGGAAGGAGTACATACTTAATGGCATACGAAGTATATATTGATGATATGTTACTGCCGCTTCCACCACAGAAGATACCGATCAAATACCCGGGTCAGAATAAGAGTACTACCCTGATTAATGGGGAGGAAATTAATCTGATCCGGCCCCCGGGTCTTGCTGAAATCACAATTGATGTAGTCATACCGCAGATGAATTATCCGAGTGCGGTATGGGATGGAAGTATCAATGATGCAGGGGACTTTCTTGACCATCTTCACGATCTGAAGGAGAGCGGGGCCCCGTTTGAATTTATTGTAATCCGTGATGGTCCTGGGAGAAATGATTTCTTTGATACCAATATTGATGTAACCCTTGAAGATTACAAAGTATCAGACGATGTGAAAGAGGGATTTGACCTGGTTGTATCACTGACCATGAAGGAGTATAAAAGCTACGGGACAAAGATCATGAATTTTGTGATTGTGGAAGATCAGCCCGTACCCGAAGCCGAGGAACCGGAGCCGCAGCGGCCGGCAGAGGTACCAGCAGCAAAAACTTATACCGTACAGAAAGGTGATTGCCTGACTCTTATAGCAAAACGCCAACTGGGAAACGGGACCCGATGGCGGGAAATCTACGATCTTAACCGCGACAAAATCAGCAATCCTAACATGATTCAAATAGGCTGGGTACTCACTTTACCAGCATAGGGGGGCTTAGCTATGGAAGTGCATTTATATATCCAAAATAACCAGATCGTATATGAGCCGGTTGTTAATGGGAGCATTACTTGGGAGACACACCGCAGTGGTCAGCCAGGAAAATGCTCCTTTTCGATTATTCCAGACTCGAAGCTTATAATTGAGGAAGGAAATGCGGTAAGGCTGGATGTAGCCGGTAAACCTGTTTTCTTTGGTTTTGTTTTTGAGAGAAGCTGGAGCAGTGATGGGATTGTGAAAGTAACTGTTTATGACCAGCTGCGCTATTTAAAGAATAAAGACAGCTATAATTATTCGAATCTTACCGCGGGACAGATCATTCAGACGATTGCCGGAGATTTTAACCTTCAGACTGGCATACTTGCCGATACAGGTCAGCCGCTTTCGAGGAATGAAAAGGACAGCACCCTTTTCGATATTATCCTAAATGCATTGGACTTAACAATGATCTATACTGGAAAAATATATGTTCTATATGATGATGTGGGAAAATTAACATTACAGAATGTCGAAGATATGAAACTGGATATCATGATTAATGATAAAACTGCTCAGGATTATGACTATAAAATCAGCATAGACAGCGATACGTATAACCAGATCAAAGTATATTATGATAACAGTGACACAAAGAAGCGTGAAACATACATGGCAAAGAATACAGAGAACATCAATAAATGGGGCGTGCTCCAGTTAAATGAGTCTATCGATAAAGGCGCGGACGGGCAGAAGATAGCGGAAACTTACTTGAAAATACACAATCAGCCATCGAAAAGCTTGAACATTAAAAACGCTTTCGGTGATATCCGTGTCCGGGCCGGGTGTCTGATCCCGGTTTTCCTGGACATAAAGGATATGCAGCTTAAAAACTATCTACTGATAGACTCTGTTACCCATAAGATTGATGAAGGAATTCATACGATGGATTTGAAACTGAGAGGAGCTGGTATCAATGGCTGATAATGATTGGATCATGAATCTGCGCAGAATTGTGCTCCAGGCCATAGAGTCAGAGAATCCGTGCGATATTCTCCCAGGGATTGTAACAAAAAATGCACCGCTGGAAATACAGATCGATCAGAGAAATATCCTGAATGCAGAACAGATACTCGTTCCTGAAGCAATGACGGATCACATACAGGAAATGGTGATTCCGGGAATCGGAACAGTCAGAGCGACAATTAAAAACGCGCTGACGGCTGGAGATAAAGTGCTGCTGATTCAGGAACGCGGCGCCCAGCATTATCTTGTTGTAGACCGCTGGCAGAAGGGAGGATAATATGTTACCGGATACAGGCAGTATTTTGAAACAGGATTTTGAAATTAAAGAAATACCATCAAAAACATTTCGGATCAATGACGATACGGTATCTGGCTATGTGGACGGTATCGAAGCAGTAAGGCAGGCCATATACTGCATCCTTAATACAGAACGGTATGACTGGGTTATCTATAACTGGAATTATGGTGTTGAACTGAAGGACTTATTCGGTAAAACGATTGGAGTAGTAAAATCAAAAGTAAAGAAAAGAATCAGAGAAGCATTGATGCAGGATAACAGAATCCAGAGCGTTGATGCTTTTACTTTTGAGGTTTCCGGTAAAAAATTGATAGTTAAATTCACGGTGCACACAAAATATGGTGACGTCAGCGCGGAGAAGGAGGTGCAAACATAGTGTATGAAAACATGACATATGAGACGATCCTTGGAAGGATGCTCAATAAAGTACAGGACTATAACGCCGGAATAGATACCAGGCCGAGTTCTCCGATTTACGCCGCCCTGGCTACAGCTGCTATAGAGTTAGAGGCTATGTACGTAGAACTGGAATATTATATGGATCAGTTTTTTGCAGATACGCAGAACCGTGAAAATCTTATTAAGCGCTGTCAGGAGTTGGGGATCACTCCATATCCTGCCACAAAGGCAGTATTGAAAGGTGAATTTAATATTGACATTGCCATCGGGTCACGCTTTTCACTTGGCACTCTAAATTATAGTGCCATAGAAAAAATCAGTGACAGGGTATATAAAATGGAATGTGAGACACCGGGAACCGTCGGAGGCAGAAGCCTGGGTTCCATGATACCAGTTGATTATATTGCCGGATTGACACGGGCGGAACTTACAGAGGTGTTGGAAGATGGAACAGATGAAGAAGATACAGAGCATTTACGGGACCGCTTTTATACGGCTGTTCAGAAGCCTTCTACCAGCGGTAATGTGTATGACTACTATAACTGGTCCATGGAATGCGCCGGAGTAGGTACTGCAAAGGTCTTCCCACTGGCGGACGGTCCAGGAACCGTTAAGATTGCGGTTACTGATGCGGATCAGAGCGGGGCCGGAATGGAACTATTGGAACGAGTAAGAGACCATATCAATGAACTGCGTCCCATCGGCGCCACCATATCCGTTGTCTCTGCCGTGGAAAAGCAGATTAATATACGCGTAAAAGTCAGACTACAAAATGGTATGAACTTAGGTACTGTACAAAACCTGTTTGCATTGTCAGTAGGAGATTTCCTGAAAAATTACGCTCTTAAGGCTGATTATATCAGTGTGGCACGGATCGGGAATCTATTAATCAATACAGAGGGCGTAGAAGATTATGCTGACCTACTCCTGAATGATGCCGCGCAGAATGTAAGGCTGACAGAACTTGAAACTCCGATTATTGGAACCGTGGCGCTGGAGGTGATGTAATGGTGTTGACAAGTTTTTTGGAAAAATTAAATAAGGTTGACGGAAACATATATGTAATAGAAGAAAGTGTTGACTTGAAAGATGGTGTATACAGTGGAACCTTAGAGCATGATAACATCAATCCAATGACGCTGACAGTACATACAGGCCCTAAACTCACCGGGGACCGGATAGAAACATATGCATTATCTACGCCCAGCCTTACTCCATGGAAGCGAGAGATCAGGATATATGCTGACGTACCGCGGGTTTATATCAGCTATGAGTGTGATGGTGATACTGTGGAGGCCGAGGACATCAATAATGTACAGGCTGCTATCAATATGACACAGAAAGCTTTAAATGAAGAAGAGAGCAGAGCCGAAGATGCAGAAAAAGAGCTTGGGAGAATCATACAGAGCGAAACAGATAGGGCAATAATGGCAGAACAGCAGATTGATGAAAAGGTGAATGAAGAGAAGCGCCGCGCAGAGGGAGCCGAGAAAGTTCTTACCGATAATCTGGCATTGGAGTCGGCCAGGGCTACAAAGGCTGAAAAGAAGCTGACAGAAGATCTTTCTGCTGAGATAACACGTGCAACGGGAGTAGAGGCAACGCTAACCGAAAATCTTTCTGCCGAAACCGAAAGGGCCAGGGAAGCAGAGCGGAAACTCACCGCTGATCTAACTGCCGAAGTGACAAGATCAAAGGCCGCAGAAAAGACCAATGCAGATAATTTAACAGCAGAAGTAGCCCGGGCGAAAGCCGCAGAGAAGGTTAACACGGACGCAATTACGACAGAAACCAACCGGGCGAAGATAAAAGAGACGGAATTACAAGGGAATATCCAGGCTGAGGCAGGAAGAGCCACGGCAGCTGAAGATTCGATACGAAATATCATTAGCACAAACAAGCCAAATTGGGATGATAAGTATACAAAGAATGAGGTGGATAATAAGTTTTCTGCGCTGGAAACGGCCATCGACTGGAAAGAAGCGGTTAATACCTTCGCGGACCTTTCGACTACTTACCCTCATCCGGATGATGGTTGGACAGTAAATGTTAAAGACACAGACTATACCTACAGATGGAGCGGTACAGCGTGGATTGCGATCTCAGCCAATGCGATCCCAAAAGCGACCCAGAGCGTGGACGGACTTCTTTCCAAGGAGGATAAAGCGGCTCTTGATGATACGAACGCAAAGAAGCATACCCACAGCAATAAGTCTACTCTGGACAAACTGACAGAAACGTTACTGGCAAATTGGACAGATGCCTATAATAAGCGGCACGAGCACGGTAATAAGTCGGTGATTGACAAGATTACTCAGACTCTGCTTGATAATTGGACGGCAGCATACACGCACATCGGTGATGCCGTGAAGCATATCACAGCGACAGAGAGAGCAAACTGGAACGATGCAAACAGTAAAAAGCACACCCATGAAAATAAGAGTATCATCGATAACCTTACTCAGGCCATGCTTGATAAATTGTCAGGAATCGCTACTGGAGCAGAGGTTAATGTACAAGCGGACTGGAATGTCGTAGACGAGAACTCAGATGCCTATATCAAAAACAAACCGAGTGCTATGCCAGCCAGTGATGTATTGGCATGGGCTAAGGCAGCTAATAAGCCGGCATACAGTTGGTCAGAAATCACGAGTAAGCCCAGTACTTTTGCGCCGTCAGCCCATAACCATGTAAAAAGCCAGATAACAGACTTTCCGTCTTCTATGCCTGCATCTGATGTAGCGGCATGGGCGAAAGCCGCGGCGAAACCTTCCTATGGCTGGACTGAGATAACAGGTAAACCGAGTACCTTTGCACCATCTACGCATAATCATACGAAAAGTCAGATTACTGATATTCCAACAAAACTATCTCAGTTTACGAATGATTCAGGTTACATTACACAGGCTGATGTGGACACGAGCCAGAGCCATACCCATAGTAATAAAACAATTTTAGATAAGATCACGCAGGCCATGCTTGATAAATGGAATAGTGCTTTGACTGCATTGCCAGTTCATACCCACACAAAATCACAGATAACTGATTTTCCAGCATCATTACCGGCAAATGGCGGTACGGCAAATTATGCGAATTACCTTAATGTTAATAATATAGCGGCTGATACAGACCTTAATACAATTACAACACCGGGATATTATTATTGTCCAATGAGTTCGACTGTTGCAACATTTAAAAATAGCCCAACAACAATGTCTTTTTTCATGGAAGTGGGAAAACACGCTGGGACTTATCAGAGACTTGTGGAATATGTGACCAGCACACCGAGAACATTTGAAAGGAATCTCTATAGTGGCACGTGGGGAACATGGAAAAATATTACCGTATTAACTCCTGTTCCAGTAGGAGCAAAGTTTACGGATACAGTTTTCCAACACCCTGATAGTGGAGTAACCGCCGGTACTTATCAAAACGTGACAGTAAATGCGCAGGGGCATGTGACTGGTGGCACACCACAGGGACCCTTTACTTGGAATCAGGTTCATGGGGCTTATACATGGGATCAGCTGAAGGGGGTGTAATTGGTGTATGGAAAATCACGATATGGATTAACTAAATACGCTCAGGAAGGTGCAGCGGACCAGTATGAGGAAGAATATTACCATGATGTTTCCCGATATGTTCCAGATTATCTTATCGAAAAAAGAGAGCCAAAAGTTTCGTGCCTTGCGGAAGGTTACGAGATCGGGCTGGCATATCATAATATACGCGATTCATTTGACCAGTTATTTCTTGCCAGTGTGACATGGGCTATTGGAAGATGGGAAAAAATGTATGGTATTGAAACCAACCTTTCATTATCATACGAACAGCGGAGAGAAATTGTAGCTGCTAAAATCCGAGGTCAGGGAACGACAACTAAACAGATGATTGAGGAAACGGCAGCGGCCTTCAGCGGCGGCGAGGTAGAAGTGATTGAGGATAATCCAAACAGTCACTTTATTGTTCGATTTATCGGAATTAAGGGAATACCACGGAATATGCAAGCGTTTATAGCCATGCTGGAGGAAATCAAACCGGCACACTTAAAGTACACGTTTGAGTATACCTATACAACATGGAATAGCCTTCGGTCACTGACGTGGGATAATGTGTCTGATAAGACATGGGACGGTCTCAGGACTATGCGCGAAATTGAATATCACGATGGCACATGGAAAGGGTTTTCTGGAAATACATGGGATACCGTTGCATGGAAAACGTGGGAAGAGATAGGAAAGGAGTAACAAGATGTTAAGAACAACATATTTGAATTTAAAGAAACCGGAAGGGTCCGATCCGGTTAATGTGCAGGATTTTAACGACAACGCCGATACGATTGACACAGAAGTCAATGCAAGGGTGAAATCCAGTGGGGGAGATATAGCCAATACAAAGGTATCTGCTTTTACAGCTTCTACAGCTAGTTATCCAGTGCCAGCAGCTGGTGAGACACCGAAGGTCTTCATGGGAAAAATTAAAAAGTTCTTTGAGGATTTTAAGTCTTTTAAGGATTCTATTGTTACAAAAACCATGATCATAAATCAAATCTTAAATGATTCCACAAAGGCGGCCAGTGCAGCGACCGTATATAGTGTAAACGAAAAGGTTGATTCGGCAATTAGTGATTTAGCGAACAAACTTGATAGTAGCGCTATAATTGCTCAATACAATAAACTCCAGATTGGGAATGTAAAAATACAATACGGAAAAATGGAGTGTATAGTAAATTTTAACGGGC
>NZ_JACOPB010000031.1:0-31699 GCF_014288005.1 Hungatella hominis | reverse complement strand
GGCAGTTTACGATCTGGCTGCTGGTCCGCAAACCGCACCAGTTTAATACATAAAAAAGAAACAAACAACGTGGCCAGAACATCGTATGTGGAGTCCTGATCGGATGTAATGCAGAAATATGCACACTTCTCCCGTCCAGGCAACGTTAAATCAATTTCCTTATGGCTGGTAATTTTCTGCACCTTCTCATTCTGCATAATCTGAAGCCGGGTTCCCAGGCCTAGTACTGCATTTCCCTTTACCTTTTCAGCTTTGGCAAAGAGTCGGTAGGGACCCTTTGCTGGGTGAGAAGTAGGGAGCCGGTCAAAAATTCCATCTATTGCTTCCAAACTCTGGTTAATTAAAATCTTATAACTCTCTGCAAAGGTTTTATCTTTATCTTTGTATTCATGGTATACATACAGGCAGAGCGCCTTTAATAAATCCATTTCAACATTATCATAAAAATGATCGAATTTGTCAGTCGTGTTGCGGATTACTACGTCCACAAAGATATCAATCAGTCCTCCCTCGTCAATCTCTGCCAAACAATCCCATGCATCGGAATTTTCAAGGTTAATCAAATTCCATTGACGGACCGTATAGTTCTGCTCTTTTAAGTATGCAACCATATCCTCATACAGTTCGGATTTCGGATCCGTCACAAACATACTCTCCCCCCGTCTGACACACTGAAGAATCATGTTTCGGGCAAATGCCCTGGACTTCATGGAACCCTGTGAGCCACACACGGCAATATTACGATTCAGTCTGGAATTCACAGGAAGGCTTAATATATTCCCGCTCGTCATTTCCAGACCCAAAATAATTCCATCTACATTCCTTATATCTTTATTCTCCTTTAACACCTTCTTCCGCTCGGTATCCTTCATATATCCAGCCGTACCATAGGTTCCAAGATTCGAGTAGGTAAAATTCCGTTCCTCATCTTTCCCGTCCGTATCGCTTATACTACCCTGGAATGCAATAACCCCGGAAATCACAAAAAAAAGCAATACGGTAAACACCGATGTTTTTAAGCCATTCATGGAAGATACCGCAAAATACAGACACCGGAACGGGTTAAGACTCACATGACCGGCATCTACCATAAGCTGCAGTAAGAAACCGCCGCTATAAAGAGCCACCAGAAGCAAGCAGGCCAGTCCTATGGCAAATTTCTTTTTCCTAAATTTTTGTTCTTCCTCCATCTGAATCCTCCATTTCTATAATTGGCAACAAAAACAGACTGCCATCTTGTCTGCTTTCCCAACCTATTTATGTTTATTCTCGTTTTATTTTCTTGTGATACTGGAACAGATTTCCGTAATAGGTCCCAATCGTACTCACGGAGTTATAAAGCGCCGTCACCATTACTGCCCGGATATTCCTCGCCTTTGATTCCGTCTCCTGCAGGCAGGATAACACGTACTGAATATGGAACATGGTTAAGCGCCGATATTGTTCTTTGACAAGCCCGGCCGGCTTGTCCTCCCGGTTGACACGAATGGTATCTCTGTTGGACGCCAGGATTTCCACGGCCACCTCCACCAGTTCCTCCAATTCCTCCTTCGCTCCTAAATCCCTTTTTAAAATGTCATACTCAATCTGCTCTTTAAATTCCTCCTTCAACTCCTGATATGATTGGATAGGATATTCTCTGTTGTGATTTATGTATGTAATTTCTGTATTTGTCTCCCTCATTTCGGAGAGAGATGTCACTTTTTTTGGTATAGATATGTCACCAATTTCGGGGGGAGGTGTCACCGATTTGAGTGACACGTCCCCCTTATTTCGGGGATACTGCCTGCTTGGTGCTCCCGTTCCGGTTGGCCGGCTCTTTTTTTCTTTTATTTTTAGCCTTTCCGGTTCCTCTTTATACTCCTCCGGGAAGGTAAGCCGCTCCAGGATGTCCACATCGAGGTCAAGAAACAGAACATTGGGAATGGACTGCCCATTTGAAGTCAATGTACGGAAAACACGGCGGACCACTCCCAGTTTCTCTAACTCCACCACCGCGTTGGCCGCGTCCCGTTTTGTAATCCCAAACTGTTCCGCTATCTGCTGGTAACTTCTCTGCAACAAGTCAGCCTTAAACCGCTTGCGGTAACCCAGAAGCTGTCCGCTCCCTTCATCCCGCACTTCGGCTGCGCGGTACCAGTACACAATATCAGACAGGATTACTATTGCAATCAAATATGGTTTTCCTGTGTCTCTTAAAATGGTTCGGTACCAGGCCGGAGGAATCACATTGCCGGTAAACCGAATTCGGCTCAACCGGTCTACCGTGTCATTACCAGTTTGATAAATCGGTTCCATATTGCTCTCTCCTTTTTCTGTTCAGCTCTGCCCTACTGCCTCCACCCCAGATATCGGTACACTTTCTCTGGCCGGATTGCCTCCACCTGAAACCATTTTGGTACAAGTAAACGGAGTACCTCTGCCTGATAAGTAAAACAGAATATTCTGCCACCCTTTCTTATCGACAGACTCATAATACGTTTAATCTGCCACAAATCCATTAAGTAACAAAAGTAAACCGGAGTCCCGTTCTCATCTTCTCCGGCCTCCGGTGAGAATCGGTCATTATTCACGCTTTTTAACGCGCCACACAAAAAGCGGTAAAACCTAACCCCATCGGATTCACTGCCTAATAATCTCAGTTGAATAGCCGCCTCTGCATAAAAGGGAATATAGTAATAACTCTCATACACATCATCTAAAGAAAAGAGGTTCCCCTTCAGTCCTCCGTCACTGATTAATATTCTCTGTACCATCTCCATACCGACTCCCATGATAATGGCACCGCCCGGTAAAAGCCGTCTGCACTTTCTAAGCCGTATCTCCAGACGGCTTTTTAAATTCCGTTCTATTTTTGGTGTCCATTTCATCAGGTTTCCCATCGTATTGTAGACCACATAAAACTGATCCGCCGCCAGTACCCCACAGGCCCTTGAGCCTTTGATTTCCATGTCCGTTTCCTGCTTCCACTCCATTGTCCCGTAATAAGATACCGGGGTACTGCCTATGATAGTTGAGGAATCGAACGGAACCTGATGGAAAACAGGGAAAAGTTCCGGTTTTTCACTCTGAAAAATCCGTATCCCGGCGCGATGAATATAAATCCATACCATACTCATACGATGAAGCCGCAACCGTTTTTCTGGTTCACTCTTCACGTGATTGGTGGAGTTGGCTCCGGATAAATAGAGCCGCACATCATCCCAATAATGAACCAATAGATACTGTTTAGCTTTATTTCGAAGCAGATAACCTCTGATACCATCTTTACTCCGAAGTTTAACTTCTCCCTCCCGCTTCAATCGGGTCAAAAGCACAGCGGCGTAAGATTCAGAACCGACTGCACGGCCAATCCAATCTGACGGTATTTCCCCGCTGACTGCTATAAGTAACAGAAGTTCATCTTTTCTATCCATTTTCATATCTGTCCCCTTCTTCTTATTCCGTTTTGTTCCTTTTCATACCCTGTCCTCTCCATCCCTGGGTAAAATGAATCTCCCTTTTTCTGTCTATGGATACGTTTTTAAAGCTCTCACCAAAATTTTACCCTGTCGAAAAACCTGTAGCGGGAATCGGATGATTTTTCGATATGATGCCCAGGTGGTACCTTTTACAAATCCACTTAGGAAACTGGTTATATTCCATCAAAAAAAGGAACGTGCAATCCCGTTCCCCCAATATGGTAGTATGATAAGTGTCTAGATGCAGACCGCTGTCCGATACAAGGAAGTACATTCCTAAAGCATCCACGACCTGTTTTTCCTCTATATTGTCATGGTCCCGAATCCTGGATCCTGGCAGTTTCTTATCATACTCATGAATAAAGCAGACCGTTGCCCGCTCATATACAGGAATTTCTTTTCCCTGCTGCTGACGCTCTTTACACCAATTCTGCAGAGCCAGAAATAAAGGTTTATAGATATAATCTGTATATTTATTTTTACGGTGAGGCAGTAAAACCGGAAGTTCTGCTTTCAATATGCAATCCTCATATTCCACACGGATTTTGTGGATTTGTACTAAATTCAGACAATATTCCTCTTTGAGAGAACTGCTAAATGTGTTTCTCAATATAAATCTCCGCAGCCGGTCTGTCAGACATTCAGCACGTTCAGAAGCTTCCATCATACAATCTAACAGTCGTCCATACTGGAAACTGGAAGCACTACGATTATAAAGTGTTTTTACGCTCTGTGCCTCAGCAAGTTTATCCTGTACTACTCCTGCAACTCTCTGAACCTCCAAAAGCTGATGTTCCAATTGTTCCATCATCTCAAATTCATGTCCTTTTTCTATAATATTCGACTTCTCCACCCTCCTTCACAACACAAAACCCAATAATTCCAGGGACCTCTATCTGACTAATTAGCGCTTTATCCTCCAAAACGATAATGTTATTTTCCTCTGAGCGCCTGCTTTTGGCGAACATACCATTTACCAGCTTTAAATCCCTAATTCCTATATAAATAATATCGTAGATGTCCTGACCACAGAAAAACAAGATTCTTACTGGAAAATCCTCTTTCACCGCCATATAGTGACCGTCCACTTCCCGTTTATGCATCATATCGATTAATACCCAAAGGCTTTGTATTGTACCCTCGTCTTTCAGCGAATAGGCAAATTCGTTGGATGCAAGAAGGCCGGTATAAGGATTTCTGTAAATCTGCCTGTTCTTTAAAAGCCTTGACACCGCTTTTCCCGCAGCCTTTTCTTCCCCATCAAAAAATTTCAAAAGCTGTTCCATATAAAGAACATTATACTTGCGTATTACCATGAGTATCCTCTCCTCCATTACCTCAGGGCTAATATATACTGCCATCCAGTTATCCTCCCCTCCTACCATATGCATGGTTTCCGAATTTTTCGAGCCGTTCCTTCAAGTTCTGCAGGTCTTTCCTGTCTGTAGTAATCAAATCATTCTCAAGCTGGCTTGCCCTAAATTCCAGTGTAAGATTATTACTGTTCGTGGAAATCATCCCTTTTCCACGCTCAAAATGTACAATCTCCATGCGTTCCGAATCGGACAGGTGAAGCAGCCCCTGCACTTTTTTTGCCTCGTCATTTTCCAGGTTAAGGACGATTTTTGTTTTCGTGGCGTTAATAATGCCACGTCCATATTTTCCTTCCTTGAGCGCCATAAAATCCGACAAATCTTGTGTCGCGCACACTGCTCCACCTGCGTAACCTCTAATTATCTTAAAAATCTCTAGAACATATTCCGCCGCCAGTTCGTTGGAGGAAGCCCCAATCAGCTGCCAGACCTCATCCAGGAATACCATCTTTTTCTCTGTCCGGTCCTCCTTTACCTTTGACCATACATAGTCCACCGCCACGAACATTCCCACTGGCAGCAAGTCCCCGGTAAGCTCTGATATGTCTAAAACAATATATTTGTTCTTCAGATCCACGTTGGTCTGCTGGTTGAAACTGGAGGCAGAACCATGCACCAGACGGTTCAAGATATTGGCCAGCCTCTTGGTCTCCTGCTTCTTAATCAGTTCATTGTAAACATCCCCCAGAACCGGCATTTCTTTATATTGTTCCGGTTTTTCCGGGTCAACCAGGCTTTCGTTCTCATGGGTAATCCCCTTCTGCTGATAGGTCAGTACCAATGCTTCATCCAGGAGCTGTTTTTCCTCATGGGACATATCGGGAATCAAAAGAGAAAAGAAAATATGCAAATCCTGGATTTTCGCCGCCAGTTCAGAATATTCCATGACTTCCCCGTCAAGGATTGCATTCGTTTCCTTATTTTTTTTCCTGATTTCCATTACATTGATACAGCTTTTTGAAGATGACGATATCTTAATAAATTCGCCTCCGATATTGGTACATGCCCTGGCAAATTCATGTCCTTTGTCTGGCGCTATAATAAAAACCTGTATGTTTTTTCTTCTCATACGCAGGGCCATTAACTGGAGAAGGAAAGTTTTTCCCGCTCCAGTTGTCCCCATGATAGAAATATTCGCATTTTTATATAAGGATGAATTAAAAATATCCACAATTACCAATGAACTGTTTGCAGTATTCACCCCCATCAATATGCCGTCCTTGTCCGACATCTCAAACGAAGTGAAGGGGTAACAGCTCGCAGCGCCAGATGTCAAAACATTCCGCTTAGAACGCTCATAAATGCTTTTATCAAGCTTTAACAGTGGCAGGGCGGACAAGAATGCCTGTTCCTCCTGAAACAGGCAGGAAACTGTGTCTAAATCCTGGGCATTTAAGAGCTTCCTCATTTCCTTAGCCCTCCACTCCACTTCCTTTGCGCTGTATCCAGTTACGGTTATCAGGATAGCAATATAATAAAATTCCTCATTTGCCGCGAGTCCATTTTTCAGATAATATCCGGATTGGATTGACTCTGCGAGATCATCAAAATCAGTATTGGTATCGGAGGCATCCTTGATTTTTGAGCGGTTCAGCCGGATTCTCCTTCCAATGCGCTCAATAGTCTTAACCTTATCCTGTTTATATAAAAAAAGGTCCACGTCAATACCCTCCCCCGCATTGACAAGAAGGGACAACCAGCCGGCCGGCACCCGGTTCCGGTACCTTGCCGATGGGACAAAGAGATATGTATGGTATACTCCGTCCATGATAACATAATTCCCATGCCTGAAGTCCAGTCTTTCGGGCGCAAAGTATTCCGCAACCGGAATCCGGCCGGTACTTTCCTCCCCATTCTCGCGGATATACCACTCGGCCACCTGATTTAACCTCTGGGAAAGAGAAACTGTGGCGCTGGTTTTCCTGTTTAACAGCAGATACAGCATTTCCACCATATCTTGTGTCGGATTATCTGATGTTTCAACTTCATTTCCACACTGGTATAAATATTTCTTTGCTGTCTGTGCATAAGAGTTTAATGTCGCTGCGATTTCAGACTCAGTTCCCCGCCTGCCGTCCACAGAAAATACCAGAAAAAACCTCCGGGTTACCGCTTCCCGGTATCCGACCGAACGCAGAAGCTTGATATAATCTTTTTGGAGCATCCGGCACCGTTCATCCGGCTCTGCCTCAATGTCCTGCTTCACAGCCTCAATATACAGGCCGATATCTGCCTTTTTCGAGATGGATTTTATCTGCAGTTCAGGAGGTGCTATCTTTAAATAGCCTATGTAAGAATAAATGATGTTACGCTGTTCGCTGGCGCTCCGGTGCAGGAAGTTAATCGGCAGAACCTCAACGATTTTTACATACCGTCCATCTGTTGTGTGAATCACTCCGTCACGGATTGATTCAATTGGAATTTCTTTAGAGGCTCTTGTGTAAGGCAGGTCATAAAACTCCTCCTGCTTTGCTGCTGTGATTTTCTCCTTTGTCTGTTTTTGGGGAGCGTTTTCTCCCTTTTGCTTTAGTTTTCTTCTTTTTTGCTCCTGCTTCAGTTTTTTCCTGACTCTCCGTAGTTCCCGCCTCCAGGCTTTTCTTTGGTTTTTCGCGCTTTTTTCCTCTTTCATGCTTTATCGTCCCTCCTTTCTCTGACCTTTCTCTCTTCCGGCTCTGTTCTAAGCGGTATCTCTCATCCGGTACGGACAGGTTGCGGCGACGCTTTAAAAATTTGAAAAAGCTTGCGATAAATGCCAAAAGACTTTCTCCCTGAACTCCCATGATAGCCAGGATTATAACCGGCACCAGGACTATCATGCCGATGTATAGTTTTGTCTTTCCCGTAACATTCAGTGACATAATAATTGGTACCAATACCGCGAGAATCAGTGCTGTTTCAAATGCATTTCTGGTTTTTACCCGCCCGGAAAGAATTGTCCCCTCCTCAGCAAAATTGGGCGGGATTGTATAAATATCAATCCGGTTATCCTCATTCATTACTCGTCACCCTCCTATTTATCCCGTTTTCTCAAATAAAACAGGCTGCCGGCACAGCTCAGGATTAATACAGTGCCAAGAATACCCAAAACTGGTATGTGCCTCCAATCCGGTTCTGTTTTAAACATCTCTTTCTCCACGGCTGGCTTTATCTGTTCTGTCTGTTTTTTCCTCTCTGCTATTTCTTGTTTTTCAGCCTGCTCTGTTATCTGCGTTTCAGTTTCTTCCGGAAATTTCTGGATACTGCCCGGTTTCACAAACACCTTACAGATAGAAATCCTGCCAGCTTCCACACAAACAGTATTCGGCTCTACATGGCAGTCATATTCCCGCAATTCTGATATGGCCGTGACTCCTGTTACTTTGTACTGCTCCCCCGCCAGCGAAAGATTTGCTATATAATCACCATCTTTATCAAGTGACACAGTAAATGTCCTTCCTCCTGCCATACCAGTAAAATGAATGGTGACTGCGCCCTGAAACCCCTGAAACACCTGGCACCGGACAGCCAGCATTCCCTTCCCTGTGTCTGTATCGGTATACTCTTCCCCCCACATTGTTTCTTCTTTTGCCCCCGCCAGACTATCAGCATGGCAAACTCCAGATATACCAAGAATCAGGCTGAGCGCAAGACTGGAAAAGAAACTCCATTTTAAACTATGCTTCATTCCTTCACTCTCCTATAATCCATATGCCGCCATCGCTTAAATCCCTGGCGTATGACTGAATTGTGGAAGGGCTGTACAGGTTTCCAGTCCTCCCCCGGCTCCCAGGGTCGGCAATGGTTATATTTCCATCACTGGTCACTCCGGTTAATACAATAAAGTGTCCGCTGCTTCCTGATATCGTATTTTCCGCACAAATTACCACCGCAAGCTTACCATTCTTCAATTCCGCAACAACATGATT
The DNA here is from genome assembly GCF_014288005.1 of Hungatella hominis. Classification (NCBI taxonomy): domain Bacteria; kingdom Bacillati; phylum Bacillota; class Clostridia; order Lachnospirales; family Lachnospiraceae; genus Hungatella; species Hungatella hominis. The sequence continues at coordinate 22,960 of NZ_JACOPB010000031.1, read as the reverse complement.
CATCTGTTCCCGCCTCACACGTTCCACCGACAGTCCCCAGTTCCGAGCCGCATTCGCCGGATATGCATGGCTGGTTCCACGCCCCGAAACATATCCTCCGGTGTCCATTGCATATTGCGCTGTCATCTCCGGCGTTATCTGTTCACCTGTCAGTGTCGAAATCACAATAGCAAGCGCTGTAGGGCCGCAGCCAGAAGTGCGTATTGTGCTTCCACCGTAGGAAAGAGAGGCCCAGGGTTCCTCCCCCTGGTTGTAATACACTACCTCCCTCACACAACCGGGCACTGTCTCATAGGAGATTTTATCCCCTCCAGTAGCGATGGTACTGGTATAAATACCTCCTGACGCTCCCAAACCTAATATATAATTTTTCCAGCTTGCGGCCTTAAACAGTATATCCAGTGCCCCGTCCTTCCCATTTTGAACTAACTGGAACAGCTTCAGCACGTTATTAAAGCTATTTGGGTCCGTCACATAACGGAAACTATATCCGGTTCCTGTTGAAGACAAATGTGGATTCAACTTTACCACAATAGAATAGTCCACAATTTCAATTTCTTCTTCCTCATCGCCGGAACCAATGGTTTCTGTATGTGTTCCTGTCTCTGCCCAATCAAAAAAGGCGCTCTCTTTTTCATCAATAAAGGATTTTAAGAGCACTTTCGATATGGACGAATCGGTCTGTGTGATTCCCGGTATCGTGTTTCCGCCACCCTCTCCCATATATCCCAGAACCTTTTGCACATAGGCTGGTGTTTCTCCATTTTGGGGAATTTGATACCCTGCTCTCTTCACAGCGCCTGGCCCCGCGTTATATGCAGCAATCGCCAATTCCAGCCCATTCGGATAAACAGAAAAAGCTGCAAGTTGCTGTGAGATATAGTTAGCTCCTCCCATAATATTCTGTTTAGGATCGTAGGGATTGGTAACTCCCAGGTTCACTGCCGTTTCGGGCATAAGCTGCATGATTCCAATAGCACCTGCACTGGATACACAATTTGGATTAAAATCGGATTCTGCTTTTGCCATAGCCTTTAATAGTACTTCTGACACCTGATAAGTGGCGGACGCAAGCGTAAAATATTCATCATACGCACTGGTAAGACTGCTTGTCCCTCCCCCTGTACCGTACCCATTAAATCCTTCTATTTGTTTCCCGTTCCAGGTTTCTTCCATCAGAACGGCCAGATACTGGCTCAATTTTGGTTTCAGGACTGTCTCATATTCATCATCCACCTCATACCCATCGTATCCACTCTGGTTATTATCATAGTCAGCCCGGATTTCCTCTGCTGCCTTATCTCTTAGGGCCTCGACCAAACCATATATTTCTGACTCAAAAGCCGAATCAGCGGCAAAAAGAGCCTCTATTTGTATTTTTATGTTATTGCATTCTGCGGTACGAGCCTGGGACACATATGCATCCGCATCTGCAAAGCCGAGATACATAAAAATAAGGCTGACAGAATTTACAAGCAGATATGCAAAAAGCAGGATTGTAAGCAGGATAGAACCTATTACATTCCAAACGGTTTTACTTGTAAGCAAAGCGCCGACTAATGTTCCAAGCGGTCCCCCCAACGCGGTTCCCACCGTGGCACCGCTGGCCGCACCTCCAGCCCTGACAGCCCCAGCGGCGGCATGTACCGCCTGTATCGAATGGGCAATTTTTTCTGTCTGCCCCGCTGCCCGAACGATTCGTGCAGCCGTTTCTGCCGCTTTGTCAAGCGGCTCATTGCTCCGGTCTTCGTTCATTCTCTCTCCTATAAAACAGCCGGTCCCATTTAGACCGGCTGTTTGTTATCTTTTTTCTCCTTTCCCGTCCGCATACCTCTTTCCGGTATTCTTTTTGTTCTCCGGTTTCTTTTTCGACGCTTGCTTCGGTACGCCTCTCTCTTGAGGAGTTTCCTTGTATACTTTCTCCAGACGTATCATGCCGTTCTTTTCCAAAACCGCTTTTGTTTCCGGTAAAACCGCTGGAGCTTGTTCCTTTTCCGGAAGTTCGTAATAGGTTTTTCCATCTTCATGTATCGTCTGATAGGCTCCCTGTGGTTTTTCAAACCGACTGGCATCATAACGCATATACCGTTCTCCATCACGCTCCGCAAGATAAGAACCATAATTTTCATCAGAACTGCCCTTTCCGGATTGACCATAAGTTCCGGTACCAGTTTCCATAACTGTACCGCTCTCCATTCCGCCCTGGGATACACCTTTGACCTCTTGCATACTTTCAGCGCCTGAGACAGCACCAACACCATTGGAAACACTGCCATCCATTCCCATGCTATGGGGCTGACCTTCGTCCATGGCGCCACCACCTGCCATTTCGTTTATTGCGGTATCAGTATCCGATATGCCGGCTCCTGCCGTACTGGTTCCCGGCAGACCAGAATGTACAGAAGAGGCCGGGCTATCCAAACCACCTGCATAATCTGCAGCCATGGCTTCTGCTCCACCAGGCAATGTTCCTGCATGTTCTTTTACCTGTGCGGATTCACTATCATATGAAAGAATACCAGTGTCTGCCATTCCTGCACCTGGTTCTGCTTCCTGCCCGCCATCCTGCATTCCGGTAATTCCACCAGTCTCTCCTGATACCTCCATACCGCCACCCGGTTCTGCTCCTACAAAGCCAGAAATATTGCCTTCGTCCATTCCGATTTCAGTTCCAAACGCTTCTTCAGGCTCATCAAGGGAGGCTCCAAACGGCCCATCTTTTCCATATCCCATTCCGGGAATTTCCCCTGCCTCATCATAAGAACTATCCCTAGGTACATCCTCATCATAATTAAAGCCAGGGTAATCCATACCTTCCCTACTCTCCATCCCGTCAAAGGAGCCTTCTTGTGCATCAAAATCGGATTCATCCGGCATTCCAAAGGGGGCATTTGCACTCTCAGTACCAGGCATTCCACTGTCAAAATTATTTTCAGCCCCATGCCAGTCAATGTCCTCCCCTAGTTCTGGGTTTTCATCGGCATTTACTCCACCACTCACGCCGCCAATATTGGAACTATTCTGCATACCGGACATACCAGCTATTCCAAAGTCCGGAGAACCACTTCCCATTGGAATTGGTTTTCCTGTGCTGAATCCCATGGGGGAAGTTCCCTTTTCCTGGCTTCCGCCTCCGATTCTGCCACCGCTGCCTCCCATATGAAGCAGCCGGCCTGCCATAAGAAGTGCGCCCATACCACTAAGGCCGCCTCCGATTCTGCCCAGATTCACTCCCAGAGAAGCCATATAACTATCAAGCTTCGCGGTTATCTTACAAAATCCAATCAGACACATGGTTGCCGCAAAAAACTTCGTAAATCCATAACTGCTGGACATTAAGTTACCATAGCCCGAAAGGAACATCTTCAGACACCACGCGTCCAGTATGATAATCAATATCTGTCCACCAAACATCCTCACCCATGTGGTGGTAATATTATTTGTGGATTTTGAACCGCCGGCTGCAAATGCCAATGGTGCGGTATAAGAAAAGATTCCCAGCAGGACATACCGTTCCGCCAAAATAAAAAGCATTTTAAAATAGTTCCAAGCTACAACAAAATGCATGATTAACAAAAGCATCTGAATGCTGATTATATCGATGCCCAATACAGATACCACTGCCTCCGCTGCTGTCACGTATGCTGAAAAAGAATTAACTGTGATTGCGCTTCCCGCTACCCACTGGTAAGGAGTTCCTACAATATTCAGAATATAATTGACAATATCTTTTGCGTAGACAATCATGAAAAGGCTGATGGCCGACCGAAGTATGAGTTCAATTGGCTCCTCCGATGAGGTTGTTATCTTGCTGAATATTCCCTTAAATAACTGCCAGACCAAAATCATAAGAAGAATCATAACCGCAATCGGCATAATGCCATCCCGGTACAAATTACCGGCAACGCCAAACAATTCTTCAAACAGATTTAAATTACAGGATAAAATTTCCGTAAACATACTGCTTGCGACATCCATCATATCTATGATAAATTGGGAACACATTTCTTTAATACTTTCAAATAATAATTCTAACAGCCAGCCCATTTTATTATCCCGTTACAGGATTTTACACACCTCCTTGCTGGGAGAGCACCAGCCTTTTTTATACACTCCATATAGTTACGCAGAAAACATACTCTTTGGAATAATACTTTCCATATAGGTTACAATACCGCCAAGAGTCATTAGGGCGGCCCAACAGATAATAATACGCTTTAGCCAGGCACGTGATTCATCCACGGTTTTTCCTGACTTTGAAAAATTCATAAGAAAGAGACATACTGCCGCACACACAACTGCACCTACCGTTGCAATTCCAGCAACATCTGTATACACTTGCTGCATGGCGGATTTAGCTGTATCAAAAATATCTGCATAGGCAGTCTGACACCTAAAAAGCACCATCATGCTGACTACATAAAACTGTCCTGTAAGCGCCGGTATGTTTATATGCTTTTTTTGATTAAACACCAGAAACCCCGCCTGTCTGTCCTTGCTCAAATTAATCACTCCTTTTTTGGTACAAAAAAAGCAACCATCACAATGATGATTGCCTTCTCTGCATATTTTACAATTTTTATGGCTCTCCACGGAAATATTCCCATGCATAAAAACTGATGATATCATTATAAAAACTTTGAAATCTCAAGTCAATGCATGTTCGGTCCCAATATAGTCCCTTTCTTATCTCTTTTTTGATCTTGCTTAAGCCGCACCTTTTAACTGCCCACACTCTCTGCCATTTCTTTCGATTGTATAGTAGTAGGAGGTAGTCTCAATCCGTACATAATCCGCCGCAACCTCCAGAATGCGATGTACCCTATCCGTCCACATTAGATGACCATCATATCGATAGCATACTTCTTCACCCACTTTAATTGGTAACTGTACGTCTCCTGCGGTTATCACGATTCTTTTTGCCTGCAAATTATTCTTCATCATAGCAGCCTCCTTCTCAACTGGCTAACTGATCCAACGATAATACACTCACCTTGTCAGTATAATCCACCTTTTTTCCGTTACCAAAAGCAAATTCCAGCTTTTTAACTGAAAAGGGGATAGTCTTTCTTAAGCGGAAGTCTAATAGTTCTGCTTTCACTTCCGTAATCACTGTTTTTGGCAACCTGGAACGAAAAAAATTATAATCCAGAATCTCCGCCTGCTTGCTGGTGCCTAAATTCCTCAGTTTCTCATCTTCTGTCCTGATACCTTTGGCCTCCAGTCCAACTAATATTGTTCCGTCAGGCATCCAGCTTTTTTTCTGCATTGCCTGACCGATTGACAATTCCATTGGTTCTGGATTTTCCATCTTAACTTCGCTTAGTAGTAAAACACAGTTATCTGGATGGCTCACTGGTTCAAGTGTCTGGATATCAAGTTTCATTTTCTTAAATTTGTCACGTTTCATTTGATTCCTCCTTTGAATTAAGCTCTGATTCCTAATCGCTATCCTCCTTCTGTATTGTTGCTTTTTTCTGCACAAAAAAAGACGCTACATTTTTCTAAAAATGAGCGCCATTCTATAGCTTAATAAATTTAAAACACCCAGAACAAACTGATGCTCTGATTGCTTCCTTCAATGCAGAAAGAACAAACTTTTATGTGTTACTTATTCAAGTACTACATAAATCAATACACCATTATTTTATCACTACATATTGTATGTGTCAATATTCATTCGCAATATATGATGTGCTTTTGTTTTTTATCTAAAAAATAAAAGAAAAAGGGGTGTTCGTTATGTTGAAGCGATATGAACTGACTGACCAAGAATGGAACCGGATTGCACCCTTACTTCCTCCTGAAAAACCGAACCGGCCTGGCCGTCCATCCAAGGATAACCGGACGATGCTCAATGCTATGGTCTGGATTGCGCGCAGTGGCGCTCCCTGGCGTGATCTCCCAGAGCGTTATGGCCCTTGGGAGACTGTCTATAGCCGGTTCCGTAAATGGATTGAGGATGGTTTTCTGGACAATATCTTCCGTGTACTCAGTCTCGAGGCCGAATTAGAGGAGCTTAGTCTGGATGCCTCCATTGTAAAAGCTCATCAGCATAGTGCCGGAGCTAAAAAAGGGGGCCAGCAAGTCTGATTGGCCATAGCCGGGGTGGAGCAAGTACAAAAATCCATGCAATCGTAGATGCTTATGGATACCCAATTTATTTACGGTTGAGTGAAGGGCAAAGGAACGATATCAATATGGCAATCCCGCTGTTGGAACAAATCAACCTGAACGGCAGCCAGGTCCTGGCGGATCGAGGATATGACAGTAATCGTCTGATTGATATTATCGTGGTGCTTCCTGCTGAAGCTGGGGAAAAACACTTCCAGCCAGAGCAGAAAGTGAAGCTGATTAACCCACGCATTACCGCAGAGGGGTACAAGATTGACACAAGAGGGTTTACAAACTATATCCTGCTGGCAGATGATATGTTACCAGCAGAGAATAAATAAGGAGGGCTAAAGTATATGAGATTAGCAAACGGTATCGTAATTGAAAAAAAAAGACATTCGGACAGTTGAAGTTTTCGGCATTAAGACGTGAGGTGCATATCCAGAATGAGGGCGGCACAGTAAGCGAAGAAATCAAGGAAAGAACCTATGACCTTAAATGCCGTGGACAGGGACGTATGATACAGGTGTCCATTCCTGCCACTGTTCCGCTAAAGTAATTTGACTACAACGCAGAGGTTGAACTTATCAATCCTGTTGCGGACACCGTAGCAAATGCCACCTTTCAAGGGGCAGACGTGGACTGGTTCATTAAGGCAGATGATATTGTCTTGAAAGGCAGACCAGCACAGCCAGTAGGAAATCCACAGAACCATAATAATCAGCAGTTACAAGGCAAAAAATAAACAACTACTGTTTTAAGTTGCTAGTGGTGTTGAATAGCTGTATAATATCCCTATAAATTAGAATTTAGCGAGGTGCTTTGTATGGAAATTAAAAAAATAGATGAAACCCAATTTGATTTTGCCATTGACCTGATTTGGTCAACATTTCTACGATTTGAAGCTCCCGATTATTCAGAGGAAGGTATTCAGTCATTTAAAGATTTTATAGATAATAAAGAAATAATTAAAACTTTAGAATTTTGGGGAGCATACGATAATAAAGAATTAAAAGGTGTTATTGCTACAAATGATAACCGAAAACATATTTGTTGTTTCTTCGTTAAAGCCCAGTACCATAGACAAGGTATTGGTAGAAAACTTTGGGAATATCTTTGTGAAAATAGTCAAAGTAAAGCCATTACTGTTAATTCTTCTCCGTATGCAGTTCCTGTCTATCATAAGTTGGGCTTTGTGGATTTGGACATTGAACAAGTATCTGATGGTATGAGATACACACCTATGAAATATGAGCGTTAAATCGGATTTTTTTTGTAGAGGTGATATTATGGAAAAAGTAATCTTATATATTCATGGAAAAGGTGGAAGCCATTTGGAAGCTGAACAATACAAGAAAAATTGTTCGGATTTTGATATGATTGGCATAGAGTACAATGACTATCTCCCGTGGATTGTGCAAAATCAAATTCAATCGGTTTATGACAAGGTTTGTGGAAGATACGACTGTATTTATTTGATTGCAAACAGTATAGGCGCTTATTTTGCAATGCACACATTGCAAAATTGTAATATTGCAAAGGCTTTATTTATATCGCCTGTACTTGACATGGAACATCTTATACTTGACATGATGAGTTGGGCAAATGTATCAGAGAAGGATTTGCGTGAGAAGGGAGAAATCCCTACGGATTTTGGGGAAACATTATCATGGAAATATTTATGCTTTGTTAGGGAAAATCCTATAATATGGAATGTTCCCACAGAAATTCTATTTGCAGGAAATGATAACCTCGTATCTCGCCAAACAGTAAATGAATTTATTAGTAATCACAATACACATCTTACTGTAATGGAAAATGGGGAGCATTGGTTTCATACAGATGAACAACTTGCCTTTTTAGATAGTTGGATGAAAAAGGCAATAGGATAAATTCCAGTTTGCCTATAACTTCATATTCAATACCACAAGCAGTTAGTCTATATGATTGACTGCTTTTTTCATACCTAGAAAAAGGGGGGGCTTATGGCATTTTACAAATATAAGGGAAAGCGTATCAGAGCCAGCGACAAGTCACTTGTGTACCGTTTCTGTGGCGGCATGCTCCTGTTCCTGTTCGTAGCGGTCATACTGCTTTTGAACATGGGACAGCTCATGCGTACCGATTGGGACAAATTTAGCCTAATCAGCAATGACGGGTTGGCGTTCACGCTATCCCCCTACAACTTCGTAACTATTATCGTGGCGACTGGTATCTGTGTACTGGTCGCTTTTCTGTATTACCGCTTCTGCTATGACCGATATAAACAACTCATACACCGTCAAAAGCTGGCACGTATGGTCTTGGAAAATGGCTGGTATGAAGCAGTGACAATACAGGGAAATAGCTTTTTCACTGACCTGCAATCTAGCAAGTCAAAAGAGAAAATCAGCTACTTTCCCCGTATGTATTATCGCATGGAAAAAGGCTTGCTTCATATCCAATGTGAAATCACTCTGGGGAAATATCAAAACCAGCTTTTACAGTTGGAAGATAAGCTGGAAAGCGGTCTGTACTGTGAGCTGACCGACAAACTGTTGTATGACGGCTACGTGGAATACACGCTATTGTATGACATGATAGCAAACCGCATTTCCATAGAGGACGTACAGGCAGAAAACGGGGGCTTGCGCTTGATGAAAAACCTTGTCTGGGAGTATGACGCTCGCCCTCATGCCTTAGTGTGTGGTGGAACTGGTGGCGGTAAGACGTACTTTATATTGACTATCATTGAAGCCCTGTTGCGGACAAATGCCGTCTTGTATATCCTCGACCCGAAGAACGCTGACCTTGCGGACTTGGGAACGGTCATGGATAAGGTCTACTACAAAAAGGAAGATATGTGGCGATATAGGACGATTGTATCAGAAAGAACCCTTTTGACTTCAAATTAAGTGATGTTCTGGAAGATGATACAGAACCTAAGATTGCTTTAACCCCAGAACAGGAAGCAAACCTGCTGTCTTTTATGGAAAGTGACAAGGTTTATGAAAAGTATCGTGATGAAATCATTATTCTGTTGGAAACGGGGATTCGTGTTTCAGAATTATGTGGACTGACTGTCAAAGACTTGGATTTCCAAAATAGGTCAATCAATGTAGACCACCAGTTTTTGAGAGATACAGAAGTCGGGTACTACACTGAACCGCCTAAAACAAACAGCGGTATACGCCAGCTTCCCATGAGCGACAAGGTTTATCAAGCGTTTAGACGCATTAGCAAGAACCGCAGGAAAGCAGAGCCAATCGTGATTGACGGTTACAGCAGTTTCTTGTTTCTCAACCGTGAGGGCTTGCCAAAGGTAGCAGGTAATTATGAGGGTATGGTTAAAGGGCTGATTAAAAAGTACAACAAGATACATGAGGACAGGTTATCGAATGTGACCCCACATACTTTCAGACATACGTTCTGTACCAACATGGACAGAGGAATGAACCCGAATACCTTACAGTACATCATGGGACATTCCAACATAACCATGACACTTGGCTATTATGCACATGGTTCATTCATTTCTGCAAAGGCTGAAATAGAACGGTTGTCTGCATAGTAGTAAAAGCTGAATTTACTACACTTTTACTACTTTTGAAAGCAAAGTCATACATGGATATGCCAGCTTATGCAATGTATCTTCCGAAAAGAAAACGTCGAAAAAGCCTGTAAATACAGGCTATACCGACGTTTGACAACATTTGAAAAGATAATCAAAATTCTTATGGAGTGTGTGAAGAAATCTCTGTAAAAGCAGCTCTTCTATGATAATGGCAGGGCTGAAAGCTTCTCTATGAGCGTTCAGCCCTTGGTTTATATATACCGCACAATACTGCATATGTCAAGACCAGGCGGATTCCCGCCTGGTTTGAACGGTCCTGGATTCTCTTACATCGGCAGTCGGCCCTCATACATGAGGCTCAGTTCCCCATATACCTGGCCCCAGTTCCGGATTGGCATCGTCCACTTCTTTGTTGCTTCAAATGTTGACAAGTACAGCGCTTTTAAAAGGGCTGTATCGCTTGGAAACACGCTCCTCTGACGATTCAGCTTCCGGTATGTGGCGTTCAGGCTTTCGATTGCGTTCGTGGTATATATAACCTTGCGTACAGTCGTTGAAAACTTAAAGATGGGGACGATCGCGTCCCAGTTCTGGTGCCAGCTTTTCATGGAATTCGGGTACTTTTCTGACCATTTTTTTGTGCCCCGCTCCAAGGCTTCTAATGCCTTCTCTTCTGTTGGCGCCTGGTAAATCGTTTTGAGATCTGCCGCAAAGAGCTTACGGTCCTTGTCTGATACGTATTTTAACGTATTCCGCACCTGATGGACAATGCACCTCTGGTATTCTGTCTTTGGAAAGGCAGCGGCTATCGCTTCCTTTATCCCTGTCAGTCCATCGGCACAGAGGAGCAGGATGTCTTTTACTCCACGGTTTTTTAAACCGTTCAGAACGGAAAGCCAGTACTTGGCACTCTCATTTTCGCCAACCTCGATAGTCAGAACCTCTTTTAAACCATCTGAATTAATCCCCAGTACAACATAGGCCGCCAGCTTACGGATCACGCCGTTATCCCGTACAGAATAATGGATTGCATCGATATAAAGCACCGGATAGACATCGGAAAGGGGGCGGTTCTGCCAGTCTTCAATCTGGGGCAGAAGCTTATCCGTCACATCCGAAATGAAGCCTTCGGAGGCCTCGAAGCCGTAGATATCCTCCAGTGTTTCCGAGATCTGCCGTGTTGTCATCCCTTTAGCGTACATGGATATGATCTTCTGATCGATATCAGAGATATCTTTCTGGCGTTTCTTTACCACCTGTGGTTCAAAGGTGGAGTTACGGTCCTGTGGGACTTCGACTTTCATGCTTCCATAGCTGCTATTCACCTGTTTGGTTTTATAGCCATTGCGATAGTCATCGCAATCGGAACGTTCTGACTTGCGATAGCCAAGATGCTCGTCCATCTCGGATTCCATCATCTCTTTGATGGTACCGCCCAGTAGATCTTTGAGGGCATCCTGAATGTCCTGGGCAGATTCAATCTCATACTCCTCAAGAAGCTGCCGGATGATGTTTCGCTTTCCATCCGTCATTTGCACTTTGTGTACAGATTTCTTTTCTCTTGCCATAATAAAAAGGCCTCCTATGATTTTTATTTTATCATAGAAGACCTTATAAATCTTTAATTACAGAAAAACTTTCACAGACTCTTCTTATGAGTTTTTGAGTTTAAAAAACTCCCCACTTGATAACTGCTTTGTAACATTGTTTTGCAAATTAATCGTCCCTCCAGCTCTCTCACTGAGCATCATCTCTTCTTCCTGCGTAATCATATCAAATAATGATAATAAACTTTTCTCTTGTATAATCTTTCTACATGTGTCCCTATTCTCAAACAACTTAACTCACCTCTCTTATAAACATATTAAAAAGGATATTACACGTCTATTACCCATGTATCACGATAATGTTCTAATAGCATTCGACTTTCCATCTCGTAACCCCACAGAATACCTTCCACGGCTTTTAGAGCACTTTCTCTCCACCGAAAGTAGGTACTTCGATTTATACGCACATTCTGAGACAAATGGGGTTCCAACTTATTTATAATCTCTGTTATATTGTTTGGCTGATAGGCAGACATATAAGTATAATATAGAATCCAATAATATCGTTCTCCCTGCGGATGGTATTTTCTCATAAGCTCTACAGCCTCATCAATCAATTTTAAAAATTTGTTGGAACTGTTGATTGCTTCCACTCTGGATTTAATATTTGCTTCATCATCATTTATATCCATGCCAGCCTGATATATTGACTCTAAAAATTGATCCACATCCGTCCCATACTCTTTTTGAAACCGATGTTTCACTTGTCCAATCTGCACTTGCATACGCCAGGAAACAGAACGATAAATTTTAAATAATACAGCAACATCATGATATACCTGATTATCTTTACTTTCAATCGTTATAACTCCACTTTTACCCATTATATTTATCCTCCTTTATATCTTCTACATTTTGGTAAATATATTTGCTTTGGAGAATAATTCTAATGGCTGGCCACTTTGCGACATTCTTTCGCAAAGTGCAGATAAGTGACTTTATGACATTCTTTCGCAAAGTCTCCATGTATTAGATTAACCGACTTTGTGACTATCCCTCCAAGACTCCAGTAAGTCATATATTACAGCTTCAATCTGCCCTTTTGTATATTCCTTCGGAAAATAATCCCTTAGTTTCTTAGGGGATAATGTAATCTTCGGCATACTGGGCATCTTAGAGTCCGAAATCAATATTTCTGTCACTCTTTTTTTATTTAAAGTCCCTGCTTTGCTTTCATCCTTTAAGGCCTCTGCCTGTATCTCATTAGGAAAAAGACGTTTATCTAAAATTACTCCCAGTACCCACCCCTGTTCTTCAGCAGTAATAAATGATAACTTTTCTGCGGGTATCAGCAAGAGTTTTTTCAAGTCCACATATTCTAAAAGTTCTGGCAACAAATAAGTCAGGCGCACATACCGTTGCACTGTTCTTCCTGTTTTCTTCGCGCCTTTACCTATTAAATCAGCGGTATACTCTTCTCCTTTGACTCCCTGATGGCTTAATGCCTCCATTTTCATCCGATAAGCCTTTGCTTTTTCTGATGGCAGGAGATCTTCTCTCTGAATATTGGAATCAACCATAATGATAGTGGCTTCATCATCATTCAAGTCCCGGACTATAACAGGCATATCCTGATATCCAGCCAGTTCACAGGCCCGCTTTCTTCTATGGCCTGCAACTATTTCATATCCTCCCTGCTTATCTTTTCGGACAACTCCAGGAATCAGAACCCCGTATTTTCTCACACTATCAACGGTTTCCATCATCTTTTCATCATCAAGGACGCGAAACGGATGATTTTTGAAGGAATGAAGGATATCAAGAGATAGATGTATGACCTGGCCTTCAGCGCTTTGTTCTATTGATTCGTTACCAAACAAGTCATTATAAGAGGTGAATTTCACCTTATTCGCACTGCGGCTTCCCATAAGCAAGCACCTCCTCCGTCAGAGCTGCATATCCATCAGCAACAATCCCCTTTGGATCATGCAAAAAAATACTTTTCCCTTCCGCACTTGTCTCTACTGCTCTTACCGACAATGGAATACAGTTTTCAAAGATATGAATTTGACCGCCATATGCCATTCTCAGCTTGTCTGAAATATCTCTTGCAAAGTTGGTCCGTCGGTCTACCTTTGTCAGCAATATTCCTTCAATTCCAAGTTCCGGGTTCAGCTGCCGGTGGACCCGGCCAATCGTTTTTATAAGCTGCTGTAACCCCTTTGTAGGCAGATAGGCCGCTTCTACCGGTATCAGAACACTGCCGGCCGCAACAAGAGAATTAATTGTCATCATTCCTAAAGATGGCATGCAGTCAATCAATATGTAATCATATCGGTCCTTTATCTCGTCTACATACTGACGAAGGACCGTCTCCCTGCTCATAACGTTCACCAGCGTTGTTTCAAGTCCGGCAAGTTCTATATTTGCAGGAAGAAAATCCACACCCTCCTCGTGGTGAAGAATTCCCTCTGTCACATCCAGAGGTTCATCATTCACCACCTTCGCCAAAATATTTACCAGTGTTACCTCCAGGTTGTCCGGCTCACCAATTCCTAAACAGGCTGCCAAATTTCCCTGTGCATCTGCATCGATTAAAAGAACCTTTTTCCCCTTTCTCACCAATCCAATGCCTAAATTTACGCATGTAGTCGTTTTGCCGACTCCACCTTTTTGATTTGCTATCGCTATTATTTTGTTCATGATATTCTCCTTTTGTTCTCTATAGAATCTGCAACACATCATGCACAGCCACAATACTCCGGATATCTGAGTTTCACTGCCTGCCAAAAATACGGTGCATAGCCACAACAAAATAAATCTTCGACCGTATATTTTCTGCATTCAGATAACTGATCGTCTGAGTTCTCACAATCAGATACGCTGGGAGTACCGTTGCAGTAGAGATTATATGCCATTCTTATAATGTGCTGGCTGCCAGAAGTCTGCCACCCCTCATGCAGGCATTCTGTTTTAACGCAACCAGATTTAAAATCATAAATCCTGGCTGCATTACGTCTTGTATCCTCGCTGATTCCCAGACAATAGATTAATGCGGCATGGTAGGCATCTTGGTACCTGCATTGAGACAAATATCTTTCAAAAAAGTCCCTATGGGCCGCACTCTTAAAAATCACATTAGCCATACCCTCTCTCATCGGTATATCTCCTTTCTTTTAATAAAATAAAACATAAGTATCAAATTCTCTGCTCGCTTTCTGAAATAGAATATCTGCTATAATAACTCTAAAATATGAGTCTTCATCCATTCAAGGGCATTTCTAAATATTTCTTTATTATGTCACTACTTAATACAACCTATCTTTATATCCGCATCGTATGTGCATCTCCTTTTCTTTGAATAAAATAAAAAGACATCTCCACATGTGGAAACATCTTTTTCAAATCAACAATTTATTCTGTTATGATAATACTTAATTTCTGGTATATTCAACTTACTTCTCCACTACGTATTGAGTAACTTCGAACCGCTCCTTTACGAATGAAGGTCACCAATCCATACTGCCCATATGGCATTATCTCGTCCATACGCTCCACGCAGAACACAATATATAGTATATTTATCACCAATCATAATCAATCAGTAGTGGTTTGTTTTGTTTTTCGTAGTAGGAGACGAAGTACTCCACCGCGTTGTTTGGGAAAAATTCTTTGAATTCACCGTACAACTGGGCTGCCAGTGTCTTGTTATGGGCAATAATTAAGGTTGGCTTGTTTAACGCCTGAATGACGTTGGCCATGGTGAAGGTCTTGCCAGAACCCGTAACCCCTAATAAAGTCTGGAATTGGTTGCCTTCTTGAAAACCTTTTACCAACTCAGCGATGGCCTGGGGTTGGTCGCCGGTTGGTGCGTATTCTGATACTAATTCAAAATGATCCATGAAAGATCTCTCCTTTATAATTAATAAACATTAAATTAACACCTGTATTTCCTCAGCTTAACTTCAACACATGAATATACTATGTTTTATAACTCCATCATTTTTTTGCTTAATATTCCTGTATTACTTATTTGCTTTTCAAACAATTAATCCCAAATATCTAAGCATTGTAAAGATATTTCCATTTCCTGATTTGTTTTTCCAGCGCTGGTTTCATCATAAAGTGCTAATACTAATTTAGGAATATCTCTTTCAATTTCCCAATTTCAAAATTAAATTTCATCCAATTTTTCACTGTATGTCAAACCAGATATGAAAGTGTCAACAAACACATTACACTTACCTTGTATGATATTTTTCATTAACTCAACTAATGCACAATCCACTTACCACTCCGACTAAATCCAACAAATTCAGCCACATGTTCTTCGCTCATCGCCGCCAGTTCCTTTTTCAGCGCATACATCGAAACTCCCAGTATTTCAGTCATTTTCTTTTTGGAAATTGAAGAATTTTTCTTTATGAGTACCAAAATCTGCTCTCTCAATGATAATCCACGCAAATCCTCCAACAATGTGTGCGATGGGGTTGAATTTGGGGTTGATGAGGTTGAATTTGGGGTTGACACATTTTCGTCCTCATATTTTGTATTCCAAAATCCCTCATGGATAAATAGTCTTGTGATAAAGTAACTGCGTGCTTCATCTGTTTCAAACTCTGGTTTCGGCGGCCCATTTGCTTCTAATGAATCAAGAATTTTCTTAAATCCTGTATTCCTTCCCTCAGTCAAATGCAGTTCTTTCAGGAAATCCCCTATCCTGCGGTTCCGATACCGACGATTTGATACGCGATAAGATTTTAATCCTTCCATTGTTACAGAACGATCCGGTCCCGGAAAACTTAATATCTCTATCCTGTCATTCTCCACTCGAACTTCAATTGGCTCTCTTTCATCATAAGCACGATGATATACCGCATTAGACAGGGCCTCCTCTATCGCAGCGAACGGATAATTAAAAAAGCGGTCTGCCTATGCACGATCTGGGTGTTTTACTACCTTCTCGGTAATAATGGTATTTCTGATATACTGCAAGGCATCTCTAAGTTGCTGCTGTATCGGCCCTTTAAAAGTCTGTTCAATAATATTATTGCCACCTAATCCCTCCGGAAACTGTACAACATCTATCTGTGTGTATGGAAAAAATTTATCTGGCTCCATACTGAAAAACATCAATCCTACATTCTTAGGCTTCGTATATTCCGGAAGATTGCTAATAATGTTCATATCACTACATACTTCAACAAAATCTCCCGTTTTTGATTTTTCATACAGTGAGCTTTTAACTTCCTTTAAATAATTCTGAATAAGTGTAATATTTATGTCCGATATCTCTGCCTGGTGATTTACACGATCATCAAACGGAATCCGATTTGCTAAATTGAACAGATCTTTTTCTTCGTCATCCGATGGCTCTACTGTATTAGACATTTTACGTATATAATGAATGCGTTCTTTATTATCTTTCGCCATCGTTTTCGGAGCTGAATATGGTCTGTTGTCTCCACCCGGACACCAAAGAACAATAAATTTCTTGTTTTCATAATCCGTGACTTCAACTATTGGCATATATGCAGGTCGAATCAGCTTACATTTTGCCAAAATATTTTTTTGACAGGCATCAATTTTATCTGCCGGCACAGTTATCCAGATCATTTGCAAATGCGCATACCGATCTCAGAGAGGCTTCTGCATTCCATGTTTCTTTAAATTCGATTCTTGCCCATTCAACAACCTCTCCTGATAATAATGTTTTTATATTTGTTGGTATTGCCATAAGTTTTCCCTCCTTCAAATATCCTGATATGTCGTTACATCATCCTCTTTTGAATTGGCTACACGCGTGTAGCCAATTTAAATTTTTCATTTTCCAATTTCCGAATCAATGGTTCGGAAATTCTAGAGCGTGTCTGAAAATTGCTTTTCGTCAGCTGTACGTCACACTTTGTGGGAGATTGGGCCCCAATGAAGGAGGCGTAGTGGGCTACGCTGACTGAATTGGGGCTCAATATACCGCGAAGTGGGGCTGGCGACAATGAATTAAAAAGTACTTTTGCTATTTTACGAATGCTGGTCACTAAAACGCTATTTTTTTGACACCGCAACACCAGATAAAACCTGGTAGAATTAGTAATACCAAAGGTCACCAAAATTATAACATAGCCTATGAAAAAAGTATAGGCACAAGAATGAACATTTGTTCTTTCCTCGCGCCTAAAGTTACAGTTCATTCCCCACCAGGGGCACCGCAGTCCGGTTCGGCCGGGCAGGCTTCCTCAGCCTTTCCAGTTCCGATTTCGGGCATAAGAAGTTCTAAACGTGCAGAATTTTTCTAAAAAAATTCACTAATCAATCTGGAAAGTAATCCTCTGCCAAAACCGAAATTTCCAATAGTTCCTGTTCAAGAAGCAAGCCGGTCTCCTTTACTGGAAACACATCATCTATAAAGGGGGGAATATCATCCACACAGTCAGCAATGATTTTTCGGTTATCGCCATATATATCTAAGGTGATAAGTTCTTTCGCATACAGCACATAGATAATCGGACACCTGAGAAACAATCAATCATAAACTGGTTGCTCTATTTTCAAATAAAGTATAATATGAAAGCAACTTTAAATTTCGAAACAAGAGGGGAAAAATGAAAAAAACTAAATTCAAACTTCCAATTTTTATAAGTATACTGCTTTTAGGTTTAGTCTGTTTTTTTGTTGGACAGAAAAACGGCCATCGCGACTTTTTCAAAGATATTTTATCTCGCTATCCAGAAGAAAATATTGCAGTAAATCTAATAGTCGATTTAACACATGATGGTAATGATGATATGCTCGTTATAAGCCAGGACGCCCTGGAAATCACACTGGAAGTATACACGATAACAGATGGTAAGCCTGTCGTGATATATAAAGACAGTGCCTCTGATAACCATGCCGGATGGCGTTGGTACTATTTAACTGTTGTTGACGATAAAGACTATATCCTACAATACACTCCTGAGATATGGAATGGCATAGGAAATTACCACCTGGAAGTCTTTTCTTTTGATCAAAAGGGCCAGAAAGAAATACTAGAGACACAGAAACTGCCATATGATTCGATTCATATATCAAAGGATAAAAAACTGGATTTATTAAACAAAACTAAAAACTTTAAGGCTATCTATGATAAATGGCTGGCCTGCAGCACACCTTTAATCACCATCGGCAGCGATCCATTAACAGGTAACAGTGTTAATTATATCCTGAAAGAAAAATTACCTAATACAGACTGAATAAACGGCTGGAAAAAAAACATTACTGCGCCAACCGTTGCATATAAAAGATATAACTCACATTCCGTACAGCCAAGCCGGTCTAATTGAGGAATCCGTTTCATAATCAATCTGCCTGTTAAATATCCTATCATTGTTCCTGCCGCATTCGTTATCACGTCATTGATATCGGTTGCCCTAATGGTAAATATCTGTGATATCTCAATTACCAGGGAGGTAAGCACGCCCAAACGCACCGTTTTCATCATACTTCTATAATCGCGCCATAAACAGGGGGCAAATATGCCCAATGGGACAAAAAGTAAAATATTCAGATAGCTATTTGTAATATCGGTCAACATCCCACGCAGAGGAATAAAGTTATGAGAAAAAACGATTCTCATCCCTGTTATATTGGGAAATCCCACCAAAAAGCATATTGCAGCCAGATATAATGAAAAAAATATATAGGCAGCCGTCTTTTTTATGTCGTGGAAAAATATTTTATGATATAAAAATAGTATAGGTACGAGTATGATTGATGCAGCGGTAACTTCTTTACTTGTTATTAATATTCTATCCATAAGCATTTCCATATGCACTTCCTGTCTCTATATTAAATAGATGTATCTTTTCCGGCTTAAGCCGAATATATACCTCCTGCCCAACCTGACCGGAAAAATCTGCATCCGTCACCACTGTAAGATTCGGCATGTCAGCCCCTGTAAGGAAAACTGCTGCTTCACGCCCGGTATTTTCCAGAATATTGATTTTCATCCTTACTGCATGAGGCTCGTCCGGTGCAGCCGGCACAATGTGTTCCGGGCGAATACCGGCCTTTAATGGCTCCCGTAAACCATCTGCGGGCAAATTGCTCACATCAATGGGAATATGGGTATTTCCCAAAGTCAGATAATGCTGTCCCTGGTATGTAACAAGCTTTGTGTCCCATAGATTCATATTGGGTGATCCTATGAACCCTGCTACAAACAGATTCGCCGGATTTCTATATATTTCCTGCGGTGTTCCAAACTGCTGTAAAACACCGCCATTTATTACGGCGATGCGCGTCCCCATCGTCATTGCCTCCGTCTGATCATGGGTAACATATATGGTGGTTACGCCCAGTTCCCGTTGGAGCGTTATAATCTCCCGGCGCATTTCTGTGCGGAGCTTCGCATCCAGATTAGCTAACGGTTCATCCATGAGAAAAAGTCCAGGTTTTCTTATCATGGCCCGCGCAAGGGCAACACGCTGGCGCTGACCGCCGGACAAGGCCCCCGGCTTCCTTTCAAGCAGAGTCTCCAGCTCCAGCTTTTGCGCCAATTCTGCTGCCCTTCTCTCGATTTCCGTTTTGCCGATGTGCTGCATTTTAAGGGGAAAGGCGATATTATCTTTTACTTTCATATTGGGATAAAGAGCGTAATTTTGAAATACCATGGCAATATCGCGGTTCTTTGGCGGAACCTTGTTCACAATCCTGCCATCCATAACGACCTCGCCGCTGCTTATACTCTCAAGTCCTGCAATCATGCGCAGCAGCGTTGTCTTTCCGCAGCCGGAAGGGCCTACAAATACAATAAATTCCCCTCTCTTTATTTCCATATCCATATCCTTAACAGCATGAACATCTCCAGGATACCATTTATTCACTTTGCTTATCTGCAGATCGCCTGCAAAATTCCTGTTTTCCATTTATTAATCCCCTGTGTTAATCTTTCATTCCGGAAGATATAATGCCCTGCTCCAGATATTTCTGCCCGAACAGGAATATCAATAGAGGAGGCATCAGTGTAATCAGTGACGCGATCAATGATACCCCGGCGTTATCCGCTGTGATATTTGACATATACAATGAAAGCGGCCAGAGCGCCTGGGTTTTTAAAAATGCCTGAGGCGCCTCTATTGCGTTCCAGTATTCCAAAAATCCTAATACCACAGCCGACAGGATTCCCGGCGCGCCAAGCGGAAGCCCAAATCGTAAAAATGTCTGAAATGAGGATGCCCCATCCACGGCTGCCGCCTCCATGACCGCCTCCGGTATGTCCATAAAAAAACGTGTCATTATGAATACCGGAAGCGTTGACGCCGCACCGGGCAGTATGACCGCCCATACGGTATCAATCAGGCCCAGCTTATTCAGGACAAGATAGCTGGAAACCATGGTCACCTGAAAAGGCATCAGCATCAGGACAATATACAAAGTATAGAGTATCTTTTTTCCGCGAAAGTGAAACTTAGCAAATGCCCATGCCGCAGGTGCGCCCAAAAGGACATGACCAAGTATGATTGGAAAAACCTGCCTGCAGGAATTCCAGAATACCGTAAAAAACTGGGGCGTATCCAATAATAGTTCCACATATGCCGCCACTGTCGGATAACGCGCAATTACAGGCCATACAGCCGTTCCTCCCCTGCCTTCCAGGACTGGCGCAAGATTTTCAGACAACTCTGCCCCTCCCATAACGGTACCGGATATCAGCAGCCAAAGAGGCAGCCATATAAAGACCGCAATCAAAACAAGGGGCACGCCAAGAAGCCATTTTTTCATATCCTATCTCCTCTGTTCATAATTTTTTGCAGCAGTAATATTAAAATAAATACCAGAATTGCCATCATCACAGCTCCGGCACACATTTTATCCACATCCAGATTGCCGTACCAGTTATTAAATAAATGCTGAAGCATGTAAATACTGTCATCCGGATAACCTCCCGCAATCAGGTAAGCCTCCCTGAACACCTTAAAGGAATTGAGCAGCGACAGCACGGTAATGGTAAATAATGTGGGCATTAGATTGGGGAGTGTAATCCTTACAAACCGCTGGAGGCTTCCGGCGCCGTCTATCTGCGCCGCCTCATATAATGCCGGATTTATGGCGCTGAGTCCTGACAGCCACAGCACCATATCATATCCGAAATTCTTCCACAGATAAGCAAACACCAACACACCAAAGGCTGCCTTACTTTCAATCCAGTCAACCGGAACCAGCCCCCAAAGTGCAAGGAATGCATTGAGAAGTCCATTTTTATGAAAAATCACCCGCCACAAAAGAACAATCGAAGCAACGGGAATCGCCATGGGCACAAGAAACGAGGTCTTGAAAATGCTGCGCTTTTCCCTGAAGGAGGTCAGCATCAAAGAAACAGCCAGGGAAAAGAGTAACAGAAGCGGTATGCAGACTAAGATAAATCTTGCTGTATTGGCTGCCGCCAGCTTAAACGCATGGTTTTTCAGTACTGCCAGATAATTTTGAAATCCCACAAACCGGTCACTGGCAGCCAGGAAAAAGGAACGTCGCAGAGCGTCCAGCATAGGAATCAGCACCATAATACTTACGAACAGCAGGCTCGGCAGCAAAAACAGCCATGGTACTATTTGTTCCCGGATCGGAACACTGTATTCACGTTTTTTCCTCATCCAAAATCCTCCCTTCACGAACATCAGCGGCAAGCGTTTCTTTCAGACAGTAAAAGAGAAAATCCACACATATCCAAAGACATGGCAGAAGATACATTGCTTTACAAAAGGTCATATTGTGAGCAGAGGCTATCTTGAATGAAATCAGGCAAAGTGTCAGCGTATATGCCGCACAATAGACAATCATTCTTTTGTAAGAGCGTATGGATACCAGCATTGCTGCGGCTGCCGTAAAGGCAGAGGCGCACACAGAAAGCAGCACTGCCATAAATGACGAGATCCAAAGCTCCATATCCCGAAAGACAGGCCCGGCCGCCAGCCAGGAGACCATATTTTTCCCCTGCTCCTGAAACAGATTTCCCCAGAACTCAAAATCAGACCACATTGTGGGGATAAACTCGGAAGGAAACTCAGGCAGGTCTATACTAAACCATAATACGGCGCATATACCGAAAGCGGTTAAAAGATAAACAGCCAACAGAAGGGGATAACGGCAAAGCCTTTTTCCATGCCCGATCACGCGCCCAAGGATCCCAAATGCCAGAATAATTGCAGGAAGCCGGAGTATCATGCCAAGTGCCCATGCAAATAATGTCAGGTCAAGGATCCGTCCCTCCGGAAAACCTGCCGATGAGAGATACTGACTAGCCCTCTCCCCTGCTCCCGAACCTGTAAATGTCAACTGCATATTGGATAAGGGTTCTTCCGAGTCCGCCTGTGCCTGTAAGAACAACCTTGGTTCTTCCTCCTCAAATATGCCGCGGACATAGAACTGCTTTCCTTCCGCCTTTACCGGCAGCCCAATCACATTGGTACTTCCCCACAGAGAGAATGCCAGACCGGTACTGACGGCACAGCCAGAGGCATCCGATCTGGCCGGATACGCACCGGCAGTCATCATGGAGGAGACAATATCGCCGCAGTCTCCAAAAGCGGCAACTATATCTGCCTTTATTTTCTTTTTATCTGAAGCCATTATCTCCTGTTCCGGATATGTCTGCCATAAGGTGACCTCCGGCTGGTTTCCTGCTCCATCCTGCCTTGCATACGTCTGCTGCCTGATAAGCTCTGAGGGGCTGACACCGCCCTTTTCCCATTTAATGCTAACACTGGTG
>NZ_JACOPB010000030.1:0-37701 GCF_014288005.1 Hungatella hominis | reverse complement strand
TAATTATTAGCAATAACCTCTGATGGAGGGAGAGCCTCTCCTTCAGTTATTCATTAGAACAGATACCGTAACTATTAACTTGTAGTCTTGATTGACTACACCATTATTATACTAGGAGGTAAGTATATGCATGCAGTAAGAAATATCAGATTATGTACAAAAGACTGTCTCTGCCTTTACGTCTGTCCGACCGGGGCAACCGATACGGAGACCGGCCAGGTGGATGCCTCCAAATGCATCGGATGCGGAATCTGCGCCAATGCCTGTCCGTCGGGAGCCATTTCCATGGTGCCGGAGAAATATCCCCCTCAGCAGAAGAAAGAAGAGAGGACAAGAGAACAATTAAATAAGCTGGCGGTCAGCAAGGTGAAGCAGGAAGCTATGGCCGCGGCAATTGGCCGCAAGACACCGGATCCGATAGTGAAGCAGTTTGCCGCAGCTTTGGAGCGGTCCAACCGGCTGATGGCAGAGGACTTATACCGCGAGGCGGGATATATGCTTCCTCAGAGCCGGAATACCCATGAGCTGCTTTCGTCCATGGTGTCAGATAAGCTCCCGGCAGACTTCCCGAAGGACGCGGCGGAGAGGCTGCTGGAACTGCTTAATGTGAATGATTGAGATTTTATTCTGAAAAATGTACCCTTGGCCATAACAGTGTGATACAATTTATAGAAATGAAACAGAATCTATTTGTATACAAAGGAGAGAGTGGATATGGCGGAGGTAACACTGGGAAGAACCATGATTACGGTGAACAAGAACGGCTTCGGTGCGCTGCCGGTTCAGAGGGTTTCGGTGGAAGAGGCGGGGAGGCTGTTAAAAAAGGCGTTTGATCATGGAATTACATTTTTCGATACGGCCAGGGCCTACAGTGACAGTGAGGAAAAGCTGGGACTGGCTTTTGAGGGGATTCGTGAAAAGATATTCATTGCCACGAAGACAGCGGCAAAAACGGCGGAGGAGTTCCGGCGGGATTTAGAGGAGAGCCTGCGGCTTCTGAAGACGGATTACATAGATCTTTACCAGTTTCATAATCCGGCAGTCTGTCCGAAGCCGGGAGACGGCAGCGGACTTTACGAGGCGATGCTGGAGGCAAGGGAGAACGGGACGATCCGTCACATCGGCATTACTAACCATAGGCTGAATGTGGCGGCCGAGGCTGTCGCATCGGGTCTTTATGAGACGCTGCAGTTTCCATTTTCCTATCTGGCGTCTGAAAAGGAACTGGAGCTGGTGGAAGCGTGCAGGAAGGCGGACATGGGATTTATCGCGATGAAGGCGCTGTCAGGAGGACTCATCACCAATTCCGCCGCGGCCTATGCCTATCTGGCAAAGTTCGATCATGTGCTGCCTATCTGGGGAATCCAGCGGGAAAATGAACTCGATGAATTTCTGTCCTACATCGGGAATCCGCCAGTAATGACAGCGGAACTGGAGGCGGTAATCGAACACGACAGAAAGGAACTGCTCGGGGAGTTCTGCCGCGGCTGCGGATACTGTATGCCGTGTCCCGCCGAGATCGAGATCAACACATGCGCCCGGATGTCGCTCCTGATCCGCCGGTCGCCTTCTGCGGGCCATTTAACGGAGGCGTCACAGAATATGATGATGAAGATCAAGGACTGCCTGCACTGCGGCCAATGCAGCAGCAAATGTCCCTATGGCCTGGATACGCCGTCCCTTCTGGAGCGGAATCTAAAGGATTATGAGGAGATTCTGGGCGGAAAGGCTTACTAGGACACAAGAAATTCATTTGATATTTTTCCTATACGGCTTTATAATATGATACGTTAGCAGAGAACACGATATTATGACAGGAGAGATGAATTATGAAAAAACGTATCATGCTGCTTATGGTTCTGGCAGCGGCCGTACTGGCCGGATGTTCCGGAAAAGCGGGCGCGGCAGACCAGACAAAATCCGCCGCCGCCGCAGAGACATCTGCAGAGGAGACAAAAACAGACGAAGGTACTGCGGAAGCAGCGAAGCATCATGTAAAGATTCAGGTAAAGGACTACGGTACCATTTCAGTGGAACTCGACCCGACGTACGCCCCGATTACCGTCGAGAATTTTCTGTCTCTGGCGAAGTCCGGCTTCTATGACGGACTTACGTTTCACCGCATCATCGACGGCTTTATGATTCAGGGAGGAGATCCGCTGGGTACAGGGCTGGGCGGTTCCGATACCACCATTAAGGGTGAATTTTCCAGCAATGGAGTGGATAACCCGCTTTCCCATACACGCGGAGCCATTTCCATGGCGCGTTCCCAGGATAAGAACAGCGCAAGCTCCCAGTTCTTTATCGTACATCAGGACAGCCCCCACCTCGACGGTGATTACGCGGTGTTCGGCTACGTGACGGACGGGATGGATATCGTTGATAAGATCTGTGAGGACACGAAAGTGACAGACAGCAACGGAACGGTGGCAAAGGAAAATCAGCCGGTGATTGAGAGCATTGAAGTCGTAGACTGAGACGTAATTGGCAGAGTGAGACTCAAGCAGCAGGGAAGCCTTAAATTTGATTGGCTAACCTGCTGCTTTTTCAGATGAATACTCCCTTTAGAGTCATTTAATTGTCTGGATTCCATGGTTTCATATCAAATTCGGGTACACAGCAGGCGAAAATCCGTAATTCTACTGACAGTCGGTTGCTATATTTCCCCAAATTTTGTACACTGCACTTGCTGAATCACGACTGGAAAATGGTTCAGGCCTGTTGCACTCCACGAATCTGGCGTACAGCATTGTTCAGGCATGTTCTGATAAAGCAGGAAAAGAGGGAATTTATGGATAATGAGAAATTTGGGCAGTTTGTACGGTCCATGCGAAAAGAGAGACAGATGACACAGCAGCAGTTAGCAGAACGCCTCCATCTGACGGATAAAGCGGTATCTAAATGGGAGCGGGGGCTGAGCCTTCCGGATATATCAATGCTGGAGCATCTGGCAAGGGAGCTTGACGTCAGCGTGGTGGAACTTCTATGCGGGGAGAGGAAGGAGGAGAATATCCGGAAAGACGCCGTGGAAGAGCTTCTGGTGGACACTATGAGCGATTCCCTGAGAAAAGAGAAAAGGGTGCGAAGGCGCTGTTTCATACTTTTGGCCACCGTGATGGTTCTGGCTGTTCTGACTGTTTTCTATGGAAGGACCGTGATCAACTTTGCGCTGGACCGGTTTTCAGAAAAATTCGAGACGTCGTACCATACCAGCGAGTTCGAGATTGTGAGGAAGAGAGACCAGAAACCGGAGGGCTGTTTCATTTATAAAGAGCCTGCCGGACAGTTCAGGAACAACTATCATGTGATGGAGATCACAAGCGACGGAAGTATCCGGGAGTTGTTTATATTGGAAGAGACGGGGATGGATTTGGACCGGTCGCCCCTTCTTAAAATGGAAGATGACTGCCTTTACGTCCTGTTTGACGGCATGGACAACGAGGACCGGACGGAGCGGGTCTATCAGGGGTCTATCGGGGCGGATCCCCAGGGATTTCTGCCGCGTCTGTTCCGGTACGATTTTCAGTCGGGGCAGGTGAAGGCGGTGCCTTTGCCCGATGAGAAGCACTCACTTCTCATAGATGCATTTACGTATCAAGGAGAACCTGCGGCCGTCACGCAGAAGTTCAAGGGGCTGCTGTTCGGCATCAATCTGGGATTTTATAAAGGAGACCGGCTCTGTATATCGGCAATGGATGCCGCGGATGGGCAGCAGGGGACTTCTGTGCAGTGGAACCAATACTTTGAAAATCTGACAAAGGACGGCGGGATCCGGTCAGCCGGATGGCTGGATGGGGACTCCTACTATCTCGCAGCTCCAGACGGAATCAGGGAGCTGGATCTCAAGTCAGGAGGTACAAAACTGGTGAAGGAGATGGATCTGCGGCTCTGCGGGCGCGCGGAGCTTAAGAAGACGGCGCTGCCGGAAGGCCCGGAATGGGCGGTAGTATGTTCCATGGCGGAAACGGTGGGGGAGTATGGCTATCCGCAGGAATGGAAGACGGTTGTCCTGGGGTTGGACGAGTCTTTTGAATCTATGGGCCAAGTGGAACTGCCTCTGTATGCGTCTGCCGTGGAATGGGGGAAAACCAGCGTTATGATATCCGACGGGGGAGAGGAGTTTCAGAGTATACTGGTGGACTTAAAGTCCATGACGGGCCAGGAGGCGGTCCGCGCCGGACGCGGGGAACTGAAGAGCAGCCTGTATGGAGCATCCTGGCAGCAGAGGAATCCGTACCGGACAGATGCGCTGGAGGAAAGTACCATTCAGTGGGTCTATTTGGAGGGCAGCGGGGAGTACCGTCTGTCCGGGACGGAAAAGGGAATAAAAGAGAAATAAAATATTAAGTAATTCTTACATTTAAAAAAGGGGTTGTACTTTTACCCCATATGGTGTTAAGGTATAGAAAGAGCAGACGGCGGTAGTTTTTAACCGGACGGCGCTCAATTCTTAAAAGGTTTTAAGGTAAGGTGAATGAGTATCAGAATGAAGAAAACAGGAATGCTTGTAAGAGGTGCCCTGCTGGCGGCAGTATTTATCGTAATGTCGGCACAGGCTGTACTGGCAGATGACACGACCAGATTCGTACCGGGAACAAAGGTAAACGGCATCGGGATCGGCGGACTTACCGTGGATGAAGCGAAAACACAGATAGAAGGCTTTTACAGTGCAGATTACAAGTTGACGATAAAGGAGAAGGATGGTAAGACTGAGACTTTAAAGGGCGGCGACGTCGGATACAAGGCGGCGGCCCCGGAAGGACTCTCGGACATTCTCGACGAACAGAACGCCTCGGGGCGTGTGTCCGGACCTTCGGCGGACAATTCCCACAGCGTGAATATGAGCGTACAGTTTGATGAAGGAACTCTGACGAATGCGGTGAATGGACTTTCCTGTATCAGCGGGTCAGATATCGTAGTGACACAGAATGCCCATATTACGGCATATCAGGAGGGAACTCCCTTTACGATTATCCCGGAGGTGCAGGGGAACAACGTGGATAAGGAAAAGGTTCTGGCTCTTATCAGGGAAGCTGTGAAATCAGGCAGCAGTGAATTGGATTTAGTTGCAACCGGCTGTTATGTGACTGTCAGTGTAACCGCAGAGGACGCGGCGCTTAAGGATCTCTGCGACACCATGAACCGGTGCAGGGACATGGTTATTACGTATCAGTTTGGAGAGCAGACAATAAAGCTCGAAGGTGAAACTATCTGTACCTGGATTCTCGGAAGCACCCAGGATGGACTTGTGGATGTGAATTACGACAAGGCCGCGGCGTTTGTAAAATCCATGGCAGATCAGTTTGATACGGCCGGAAAGACGCGGGCATTCCATACGACAACGGGAAAAGATTTGAATCTTACCGGCCCCTATGGATGGCAGATTGACCAGGCGGGCGAGACGGCATCGCTGATCGCCATGATCCGGACCGGACAGAGCCAGTTAAGGGAACCATTATACAGCAAGAAGGCCCAGGACAGGACCACGGACTGGGGAAAGACGTATGTGGAGATTGATTTGACGAACCAGCATGTCTACATGTATCAGGATGGGAATCTGGCCTGGGATGCGCCCTGTGTGACGGGGAATGTATCCAAGAATTATACGACTCCGGAGGGGATCTACAGTCTGACCTATAAGCAGACGGACAGAGTGCTCCGCGGCGAGAAGAAGGCAGATGGCACATACGAGTATGAGAGCCATGTGGATTACTGGATGCCGTTTAACGGAGGCATCGGACTCCATGATGCCAGCTGGCGAAGCAAATTCGGCGGCACTATTTACCAGTACGGCGGAAGCCATGGCTGTATCAATCTGCCTTCGGGAAAGGCTAAGACTCTTTACGATATGGTTTACACCGGCATACCGGTTATCTGTTATAATTAGTTGAGTAGAATATTTTTTATAATATTAAAAAAAGTCCGGGCCTGCCGGACACGCTGACGGTCGGCGTGTTTGGCAGGCCCGGACTCTTTATTCTGCCTCGCGGCATTCCGCCGAACGCAGGTAAGAGAATCTCAAAGAATGAACTGTCTTGTCAGCTGCCATTTTGATTGACAAGACAGATGGATTATGGTAAATTTAAACAAAAGGGCAGTACTGTTTTTGGCGAAAGTGTCAGAGTGATGAAGGAAGTACAGCCATTTCTGAACGTGATAACAGATAACAGAAATGAGAAATAAGAAGGGAGATGGGAACATGGATGAGATCATGCCTCATATCAGGCTGTCAAGGGAACAGGCCGCGGACTATGTGCTTCTGCCCGGGGACCCGCAGAGGCTGGACCGGATTGCGGAGTGCCTTGAAGAGGCGGAAGAACTGGCTTATAACAGGGAATACCGGAGCCTGAGAGGCGTCTACAAGGGCGTTTCGGTTATGGCGGTATCCACGGGGATCGGCGGAGCGTCCACCACCATAGCGGTGGAGGAGCTGGCGAGAATCGGTGCGAAGGCGATGATCAGGATCGGAAGCTGCGGTGCTTTAAAAAAGGGGATCCGGCTGGGGGACTTAATTCTCGTAAACGGCGCCGTGCGGGATGACGGTGCCTCGGTCACGTATGTGGACAGTATTTACCCGGCCATACCGGACACGGAACTGTTAGTGGCATGTATGGAGAGCGCAGAGGAGCTGGGAGCGAAGACCCATGTGGGAATCGCCAGGAGCCATGACAGCTTTTATATCGATGACGAGGAGGCGGTCAGCACCTACTGGGGAGAGAGGGGCGTGCTCGGCTCCGATATGGAGACGGCGGCGCTGTTTGTCGTCGGAAGGCTGCGGGGCGTGAGGACGGCCTCGATCTTAAACACGGTCGTGGAGTGGGAGGATTCTCTGGAGGAGAACATTAACAGCTATACAGGCGGAGAGTCCGCCATGATGCAGGGGGAACGGATGGAGATTCTTACAGCGCTTGAAGCGTTTGTACGAATAGATAAAAACAAACAGGGAGGCAATTCGTATGAGTAATATTTTTAAAACCAAATTGAATGCAGCATGTATCGTTCTGATTCCGGCCTGTATCGGAATCAACTATTTAGGGAAGCTGTTCGCGTCAGTCCTAAAGCTGCCGTTATGGCTGGATTCCATCGGAACCTGTATCGGCGCGGTGCTGGGAGGTCCGATCATCGGAGGAATCTGCGGCGCGGCGAACAACTTAATCTACGGCTTTACCACAGGCGATTCCATCACCCTGGTCTATGCGCTGACCAGCCTCGGTATCGGCGTTTCTGTCGGAATCATGGCAAGGCTCGGACGCATGAAGAAGCTTTCCGGCGCTGTTTTAACGGCATGCGTGGCCGGATTTGTGGCAGTTCTCATCTCCACACCGCTCAACATCCTGTTCTGGGGCGGTACTACCGGCAACCTCTGGGGCGACGCAGTATTCGCATGGTCTCAGGCTTCCGGCCTTCCGGTAGCTCTGGGCTCCTTCCTGGACGAGGTGATTGTCGATGTTCCGGATAAGCTGATCACACTGTTAATTGTGTTTGCCATTATCAAGGGACTGCCGAAGAAGCTGACCTCCCTCTATGAGATGGGCGATGAGGTGGAAAGCCTCGATTAATCATGAAATTTTAAATGAAGGATGGAGCGTTTTATGAAAAGTATCAGCCTTTTTGTGGACAAAGATACGTATTTGACCAGGCTGCATCCCTTTGCCAAGATGCTTTACATCGTGGCGGCCATCAGTGTGCCCTTAATCACGGGCACACTGTGGATGTTCGGCGTGTTTATCGCAGTCAGCCTGGGACTGCTCATCAGCGGAAAAATCATTAAAAAGGTCTTTCCGCTGATCGCTTTTTCGTTTACCATCATCATCACGGTCTTTCTGATCCACGGTCTGTTCAACAGGGAGAATCAGAATGTCCTGGCGGCCTTAGGGCCGCTTAAGTTCTATAAGGAAGGGCTTCTCTACGCTTCCAGGATCGGGCTTAACATCTTAAACATGCTTCTGGCTTTCGCCATGTTTGTGCTGACTACGAAGCCGGCCACTCTGGTGGATGATTTAGAGCAGGCGGGCTTTTCCCCGCGTTTCGGATATATGATCAGTTCCGTGTTTCAAATTATTCCGCAGATGATGGGAACGATGAATACCATCATGGATGCACAGCGGAGCAGAGGGATGGAGACGGAAGGAAGCCTGTTCGTGAGGGCGAAGGCATTTATCCCGCTGATCTCTCCGGTGGTAAGCAGCTCTCTCATCAATACCAGGGAGAGGGCCATCGCGCTGGAGGTGCGGGGCTTTGATTCGAAGACAAAGAAGACATTTTTAAGCGATCACAAGATCAAGGGGCGCGACAGGGCATTTATGGTTCTGATGGTCCTCCTGATTGCAGGTTCTATCGTATGGAGGGTGATAAGATGGCTCTGATTGAAGTGACAAATTTGAAATACCGTTACCCTCATACGGAAAAGCTGGCGCTGGACGGCCTTGAATTTCAGGTCGAAAAGGGCAGCTTTATCGGGATTGTCGGTGAAAACAAGGCTGGCAAGAGCACACTCTGTCAGGCTCTTGTTGGCCTTGTACCCACGATGTTCAAGGGCGCTTATGGCGGTAAGATCGTGATCGACGGGCAGGAAGCGGCCAAAACACCGGTGGCGCTGCTGTGTCAGAAGGTGGGACTGATCTTTCAGAATCCATTTAACCAGCTTTCCGGGGCGAAGGATACGGTATTTGGAGAAATTGCCTTCGGCCTGCAGAATTTAGGCGTGCCGCGGGAGGAGATCGTGCGCCGGGTGGAAGAGAATTTAAGACTGCTCGACATCGAACAGTACCGCGACAGGAACCCCTTCGATTTATCGGGAGGACAGACGCAGAGAGTCGCTATCGCCAGCATTCTGGCCATGCAGCCGGAGATTATCGTGCTCGACGAACCGACCTCCCAGCTGGATCCTCAGGGAAGCGAGGAGGTGTTCCGGGTGGTGGATAAGCTGTCCAAAACCGGAATTACCATCATTATGGTGGAGCATAAGATGGAAAAACTGGCCTCCTACTGCGATAAAATCCTGCTTCTCCACGATGGGAAACAAGTTGCGTACGATACGCCGGAGAAGATATTCTCCAGAGATGACTTAGAAGAACTGGGCGTGGAAGCGCCGGTGTTTACAAGAGTCTGCCGGAAGCTTTCCGTGTGCAGAAAAGAGGAGGGAAAGCGCCTCTATCCGGTGACGATGGAGCAGACCATGGCCTTGCGGGATCAGTTTCCGGCGGGGTTAATCGGAAAGAGAGTGGGGGCAGAAGGGCTGCCGGCTGCCGCCGACAGAATGTCCGGGGAAATCTTCCGTATAAAGGACCTGTCGTTCCACTATCTGGAGCATGTGTCTGTTTTGGAAGGCCTTGCCATGGAACTGGATACGAGACCCACTGCGGTGATTGGCCAGAACGGTGCCGGCAAGACGACGCTGGTCAAGCTGTTAAAGGGGCTTTTGAAGCCGGTTTCCGGGTCAATCCTGTTTGGTAATGAGGATATCTCGGAGCGGACGGTGGCGCAGCTGGCCGGCAGTGTGGGGTATGTATTCCAGAATCCGGATGACCAGATCTTTAAAAACCGTGTGATGGACGAAGTCATGGTGGGCCCCCTTAATATCGGCATGAGCCGGGAGGCGGCGGAAAAGCGGGCAAGAGAAGCCCTTTCCATGGTAGGACTCTTAGATGCGGCGGAAGAAAATCCCTATGATCTGGATTTATCGGAGCGGAAAATGGTGGCAATCGCGTCTGTTGTGGCCATGGATACACAGGTCCTGATTCTGGATGAGCCGACCATTGCCCAGGATGCCAGAGGACGCGCAGTCATAGGATCAATTGTAAGAAAACTGAGTGATTCCGGAAAGTTTGTGCTGGCGATTCTCCATGATATGGATTTCGTGGCGGAGTATTTTGAGCGGGTTATCGTGATGGCACACGGAAAGGTGCTGGCCGATGGACCGAAGGAGTCCGTATTTTATGAGGTAGACGCCCTGGCGGCTGCAAAGCTGGAACAGCCCCACACAGCGGCCCTCTGCCGGAAACTGGGGTATGAGGGGGCATTTATGACAGTGAATGATATAAACGACAGAAAAGATGGGACTGGGGAACAGGAGTGATGGATCGAGTGGACGGAGATAAGAGAAGACAGCAGATCATGGAGATACTGAATCAGGAGACGTCTCCCGTGTCCGGAGCGGAGCTGGCGAAGCGGGCGGGAGTGAGCCGCCAGGTCGTGGTTCAGGATATCGCCCTTCTGCGGGCCGAGAATAAGGAAATCATGTCCACAAATAAGGGCTATGTTCTCTATAAACCCCAGCAGGGGGCAGAGAAGGCGCGCGTCCGCGTCTTCCGGGTGAATCACGATACGGAGCATATGCTGGACGAGCTTCAGACGATCGTGGATTACGGAGGAAGAATTCTGGACGTATCTATTGAACACGCACTCTACGGCCAGATCAGTGTGGATTTAATTATCAACAACCGGCTGGATGCGCTGGAATTCGTGAATCAGATGGCGATGAGCAGGGATCAGCCGTTAAAGGCCCTGACCGGCGGCTGCCATTACCACACGGTGGCCGCGGATTCGGAAAAGAATCTGGATATGATAGAGATGGAGCTCCAAAGAAAGGGATATCTGGTCTAGACCGGATATCCCTTTTTGACGGCCGGCGGCAGCCTTCAGGCTATTCGCTGCAGAATACAATGATCTTTTCCGGCGTGGTCATGGCCGGGATGCTGCGCGTGGTGGTACTGTAGAGTACCAGCAGGTAGTGATTCGCCGGTGTGCCGTAGTAGATCTGTCCGTTGGCCATAAGTACTTCGGTCCCGCCTCTTTCCGACAGGTTTAATTTGAGTGTCGCATCTGAATTAACCAGATTTTCGTCAAAATAGTCGAAGGCGGCAAAGAGGCCGTCATCCGTCTCTGCAATCAGGACTGCGTGATAGCGGGGCGGATAAATGAGTGGGGTGGGGACCGAACTGTCATAGAATGCGACAATGGGGTCTCCGGGCTTTAACGTCTCCTGGCCTTCCACATAGGTGAGGGGGGTGACAGTAAAGGTAACAGGGCCGATATCCTGCGTCATGACGAAAAATAAAAGGGTGCAGTCCTGCGTGCCGTCTGCTGTCTGCATGGGGGTGATGGAGGTGATGGTTCCATAAACCGGTGTAAACTGTGCCATGTGATATTCCTTATGCATACACTTTCTATTTATCATATGAAAGGGGACGGCGATGCGTGAAACGGAATAAATATGAAAAAATTTCAGGTTACAAAAATATTTAGAAAATATCTAAAAATAGCGAAATGTGACTAAAATTTTGTCAGATATCGAGTAAATTACAATGGACAGGTTGTGATAGGTTTAGTATAATGGAAGTGTCGCGTAAATATTTTCAGTCTTTTTGTGAGATGCGTGACAGCTGTATACGGAGGAGAGGAGAATCAGACATGGAAAACAGCAGGTTTGCAGTGATCAGTGACAGCTCCTGTGATTTACCCGATGAGCTGACTGCAGCGAAGGAGATCACGGTGGTGCCGTTCTATGTTTCTTTTGACGGAGAAACCTATAAAAAAGAGGGAACGGAAATCGGCATCCGCGAATTTTACCGGGAGATGGTGGAGCAGCCCGGTGTATATCCCAAATCTTCCATGCCGTCGATCCAGGATTATGTCGACGTATTTCAGCCGTTTGCACAGGCGCACATTCCTGTTCTGTGTATCTGCATCACGACGAAATTCAGCGGTTCCATGCAGTCCGCGCTGAATGCGAAGGAGATGGTGCTGAGCCAGTATGAGGATGCGCAGATTGAAGTGATAGACGCAACCGTGAACACCGTACTTCAGGGGCTTTTTGTGCTGGAGGCCGTCTCGATGAGAGAGGAAGGGATGACCCTTTCGGAGGCCGTGGCGGCACTCGACGAGATCAAGGAGAGCGGCCGGATTTTCTTTACGATCGGAAGCATGGATTATCTGCAGCACGGCGGAAGAATTGGGAAAGTGGCCGGAGCTGCGGCTTCTGTGCTGGGGATCAGGCCCATCATTACCCTGAAGCAGGGAGAGATATTTCCAAGCGGAATATCGAGGAGCAGGAGAAAATCGATCGATAAGGTGATCGTTCTTTTGCTCGATTATTTGAAGGAAAACGGGCGGCCCATAAGCAGCTACCGGTTTACCATAGGCTT
This sequence comes from Hungatella hominis, assembly GCF_014288005.1. Classification (NCBI taxonomy): domain Bacteria; kingdom Bacillati; phylum Bacillota; class Clostridia; order Lachnospirales; family Lachnospiraceae; genus Hungatella; species Hungatella hominis. Next base: position 25,555 of record NZ_JACOPB010000030.1, on the reverse strand, counting down.
TGGCTATGACCGTGAAGAGGCGGTTTTATTTAAGGAACAGGTGCTTTCAGCGCTCAGAACCGGGGGGTATGAGATGGAAGATGCCTGGATCAACCAGATTGGTGCGACGATTGCCGTTCACACGGGGCCGTATCCGCTGGGAATCGGAATTATCAGACGTCATAAAAAAGAAAGGCAGGGAGAATGAGTTATCTTGCAGCAGGCGTGATTGCTTTTGGTATGTTTTTACTCTATGATCTGAACAGCTTTACCTGGAAAAACCGCATTCTGCACACCTTTTTCCTGATCGGGAACGTGATTCTGCTGGCGTCTACGGCCGCCTGTTTCATCACACTGATCCGGGCGTACGGAGCGCCGGTCTGGAGAATTGTGATTTTTGGTGCGCTGGCCGTGAGCCAGGCAGCACTGCTGATCTACACACTGTTTTTTGCATTGCCGTTTGAGAAAACGTATACCAGGCTGGAAGAAAACCCGCCAGTGTACACAGAGGGCGTTTATTCCCTCTGCAGACACCCGGGGGTGGTGTGGTTTTTCTTTCTGTATCTCTTTCTCGCCCTCTTAACCGGGCAGAGACTGATGATGGCTGTGTGTATCTGTTACAGTGGGCTCAATGTTTTGTATGTCTGGTTTCAGGACCGGGTTACATTTAAAAGAACGCTTTCAGGCTATGAGGCGTATCAGAGGGAAACGCCATTTCTGATACCCACCGGAAAGAGTATCAGCAAATGTGTCGGGTACTTCCGGACAATGGAGGAGGACGGGGATGAAATTTGAAGAAAAACTGAAGGAGCGTAAGGATTGGGAGCTCTGGAAGGAATACTGCGGTTTTCTGGATTTAACCATAGATGAGTTTATGGCGATTCAGAACCGGCTTATGCTGGAACAAATTCGTAAATGGAGGGCCAGCGGGATCGGTAAGACGATTTTGAAGGGCAGGAATCCGGAGACGATCGAAGAGTTCCGGAAAATGGTGCCATTAACCTCTTATGAAGACTATGCGGACAGTCTGTCCTTAAAGGACAAATCCATACTTCCGGACGATCCTGTGGTTTGGATTCAGACGACGTGGGAGGGCGGAAGGCATACGATCAAGCTGGCTCCCTATACCCGGAGCATGCTGGAGACGTACCAGAATAACATGCTTGGCTGTCTGATGCTGTCCACCAGCAGCGGGCGGGGAGACTTCGATGTCAATCCGAAGGATACCATTCTCTACGCGCTTGCACCACTTCCCTATGCGACGGGAATCTTCCCTCTGCTTCTCAACGATGCGATCAGCATCGAATTTCTTCCACCGGTCAAGGAAGCCCAGAAGATGTCGTTCAGTGAACGGAATAAAAAGGGCTTTAAAATGGGCTTAAAGAAAGGGATTGACTTCTTTTTTGGCGTCGGAAGCGTCACGTATTACGTCAGTCTCAGCATCGCGTCTCTCGGTTCCGGTCATAAAAGCGGAAGCGGTTCGGGAGGCGGAGACGGAAAAAAGAAGATTTCCATCAGTCCTGCTATGGTGGTCCGGCTGCTTAAGGCGAAGCATCTATGCAGGAAAGAGGGGAGAGACTTACTTCCAAAGGATTTGTTCCGTCTGAAGGGTTTTATGTGCGCCGGAACGGACAACCGCCTCTACCGTGACGATTTGGAGAAGCTGTGGGGCGTGCGCCCCATGGAGATATTTGCCGGAACGGAGCCGACGTGTATCGGAACGGAGATCTGGAGCCGGGACGGCATGTACTTTTTCCCGGATGCCTGCTTTTATGAGTTCATCCCGGAAAAGGAGATGGAGCGGAGTCTGGCGGATCCCTCCTATGAACCGCGTACCTGCCTCATGAACGAGGTGGAGGAGGGCGAGAAGTACGAGCTTGTGATCTCGGTGCTGAAGGGCGGCGTCTTCATGCGTTACCGTGTGGGGGATGTCTATCGATGCATCGCCCTGGAAAATGAGCGGGATCAGGTTCGATTCCCCAGATTCGAATACATAGACCGGATTCCAACGGTGATTGATATCGCCGGATTTACAAGAATCACGGAGAATTCCATCGGCCGGGTCATCGGCCTGTCCGGACTGAAGGTGAAGGACTGGGCGGCGGCCAAGGAGATTACGGAGAATAAGCGGCCATTTCTGCACATGTATGTGGAGATGGAGCCGGAGTGCCTGTTTTCATCTGCCGTAACCGTCAACATATTAAAGGAGCACATGGGGGTCTATTTCAAATACGTCGACGAGGACTATAAGGACTTGAAGAAGATACTCGGAATCGACCCTCTGGAGATCACGATCCTGCGGTGCGGTACGTTTGATACGTATTACCGCGGGGGCAAGGAGAAGATGCGGCGGATCAATCCTACCCAGTATGAGATCGGAGAGCTTTTAAAGAGTCAGGAACTGGTTTCCGCTTTTGGAAGGAGGCCTGAGAGAAGTGTATAACTACTCATTTATCTCTGTGACGGCTCTGTTTTGCTACATGATCTTATTTGTGGCGTTCATGGCCGCGCAGAAGACGAAAATCATCCACTCATTTCTGGTAGTGCTGGCCGCGTTTTTACTGTGGACAGGCGGTTCTCTCGCCATGCGTATGGAGCTGTGGCCGGGAGTGGAATTCTGGTTCCATTTTTCCATAGTGGGCCTGATTATTCTGCCCTTTACGTTTTTTAACTTTATCTATGCGCTGGTGGATTCGGATGACACCATCCTGTGGTGGTCGTGGTTCATACTGGCGGTGATTAATAATGTGGCCAACATCAAATGGGGCTTCTATATTCCATGCCCGGAAGTGATAAGGCTGGCTAACGGATCTGCCGGATTCGTGTACCATATCGGCTGGCCCATTATTATCCTGTTTATCACCATGTCGTTTCCGATCATCCATATGTTTTACCTGGTGCATAAGTCGTACAGGAAGAACACGGTGGAACGAAATCAGCTGAAGCCAATCTTTGCAGGAATCGTAATTCTGTTTATCGGCCATGCCGGAACTCTGGTGCCGGTGTTCCGCGGATTCCCGACAGATGTCCTTTCAGGCATCATTAACGCAGGATTCATGTTCTATGCATTATATAAAAAGCATTTATTCCGGCTGACACTCCTGGTTTCCAGAGGAGTGGTTTACGGAATCAGTACGTTGCTGGTGGCACTGCTGTTTGCCAATTACATCAATCCGCTCCAGGAGTTTATTCAGAGGAAGATGCCAGTATTTGCGGGAAGCAGCCTTCTGATCGTGGCGGTGTGCTTCGCGCTGGTTACGTTCTTGCTTTCATCGGTGGTGAAGACATTTATCGATATTCTGTTTACTAAGGGGGAACTGGTCCAGACGGAGAATTTAAAGAAATTCAGCACAGCAGTGTCAAAGAGCCTTGAGGTGGCAGATATCGTGGAGGAGATTTCGACGGTTATCCAGGAGACGCTGGCGGTAGAGACTATCTATATCTGTCTGGCCGACCAGGCGGGAAAGGATTATGAGACGGCGCACCGGTCCCGTCCCATCAGCGGCGTAAACATTACCATACGGGGGGACAACCCGATGGTGGAGTGGATGCGCCAGAACAGGCGGTGTATCCAGATATCGGAATTCCGCAGGACCGTGCTTTTTAAGTCCATGTGGGAGGAGGAGAAGCAGCTGATCCGGGAACTGGGAATCCAGTGCATGCTTCCGCTGCAGGATGAGGAAAGCCTGGCTGGAATCGTGCTTCTGGCCTCTAAAAAGAAGGGGAAATCCTACGGCTACGATGATTTGAATTTCCTGGAATCAGTCAGTTCCATAGCGTCTATCGCGGTCCGCAACTCCAGGCTGTATGAGAAGGCCTGCATGGAAGCCCGGACGGATGAGCTGACCGGGCTTTTAAACAGGAAGTATTTCTATGAGCTTTTGAATCAGCAGTATGAGAAGAAGCCGAACAGGGAGCTGGCTCTGATCATCATTAACATCGATGATTTTAAGCTGTATAACCAGCTCTACGGCATGAAGGAGGGGGACGCTGCCCTTCAGAATGCGGCGAAGATTATCAGCGCCACAGTGGGAGAGCGCGGTTATGTGGCCCGCTACAGCGGAAAGGAATTCGCGGCTGCGCTGCCTGATTTCGATGTGCTGGCGGCCAGGAATATCGCAGAATCTATACGGATGCAGATTTTAAATATGAACAAGAGGGCCACGGATTACGCCTTAAAGGTGTTGACTGTGAGCTGCGGGATCTGTACCATCCCATATTCAGCCAGCAATATCAAGCAGCTGGTGGAGAACGCGGACATGGCTGTATTTTCCGTGAAGCGGAAGGGGAAAAACGGCGTCATGGTCTATGACATCGGATCCCACATCGACGGAAATGCAAAGGGCGGTGAACCGCTGGTGAGAGAGGAGGTCTATACCTCGTACCAGTCTACCATCTATGCGCTGACCGCCGCCATTGACGCCAAGGACCATTATACCTTCAGCCATTCCAGGCATGTGGCAGAGTACGCGGGGATTCTGGCGGAAGAGTACGGCATGAGTGAAGACTTTATCGAGCTGGTGAGGGAGGCCGGGCTTCTCCATGATATCGGAAAGATCGGGATCCCGGAACATATTTTAAACAAGCCCGGAAGGCTGGAGCCGGAGGAGTATGAGACCATGAAGGGACATGTGGAAGCGGCTATTGGCATCATCCGGAACCTTCCGTCTCTGGATTACGTAATACCGGCTGTTATCGGCCACCATGAGCGGTATGACGGCAAGGGCTATCCAAGGGGAATCGCGGGAGAAGATATACCGCTCTCCGCAAGAATTCTCTGCATTGCGGATTCTTTTGACGCCATGGTGTCAAAAAGGTCCTACAAGGACCGCTGCTCCCTGGAATTTGCCATGGAGGAGATATTGAAACAGGCCGGAAGGCAGTTTGATCCGCAGCTGGCGCCGCTGTTCGTGGAGGCGGTCCAGAAGGGGAAAATCAAACCCGAAGAGGAGTAAGGGTGGCTTCGCGCACAGAAAGGTTCTTCCCCGCCTCCAGGTGCGTCCTGGCACAGGGGGAGTTGATATCCCGCGTCTGCCTTGCTTCCTGCTCGCCATAAAAATGAACGTGACTGTCGGACACATAATGCGTGTGTTCGCCAGTCACGTTCATTTTTATGACTAGTGCCTCCCGACATATTTACGCCGGGAGGCACTGGTATCCAGATGGCGGCACACTGGGATATCAACTCCCCCTGTGCCGGGACGCACCCGGAGGCGGGGAAGAACCTTTCTGTGCGCGAAGCTTTGAATTTAGAGAAGCGAAAAACGAAAAAGTAATAGTTGGAAGCGGGGGATTGAAAATAAAATTTGTTTTTATATGAGAGTGGATCGTAATAAAAATGTCATAAAATCTTATCAGAAAAAGGTTGGACATCATGCATGGCCATGCGTTATAATAAACACATTAACTAATTGCTAGTAAAGAGGTAGGAATTAAATGGAAAGAGAAAAACCACGCAGCAGAAAGAAAAAGCGGCTGGGCGTAAAGTTCTGGGCAGCTGTCTGCGGCGGTATCGCAGTGGCGGCGGCCGCCACGGTTACCGTGTTGTACATACAGACGGGAAAGCAGTATCGTACTGTGTTTTTCCCAAATACGACTATTAACGGCATTGATGCGTCGAAGAAGACTGTGGATGAAGTGAAGCAGCTGATCGCTTCGGGCATCGACGGATATACGTTGACCATCAAGGAGCGGGGCGGCGCAGAGGAAGTGATATCGGGCGATGAGATCGGCCTGGAATCGGTGTTTGACGGCAGCCTTGAGAGGCTTCTGGAGGAACAGGAGCCCAACGACTGGTTCCGCCATCGGAAGGCGACTCAGACTTTTGAGATCGATACTATGATCCAGTTTAGTGATGAGAAGCTTACGGGCGTGGTGGATGCGCTGAACTGCTTTGATGAGACGCAGGTGGTGAAACCACAGGATGCTGTGATGTCAGAGTATGTGTCAGGCCAGGGATATAGTGTGATTCCTGCAGTAGAGGGAAGCGAACTGGATAGAGACAAGGTGATGGCCGGTATCGCGGAGGCGGTAAACGGCTTACAGAGAGAGCTGTCCCTGGAGGAACTGGAGGCCTACGTGAAGCCGGGAGTTCCCAGTGAGGACGCAGAGCTCCTCGCCCGCGTGCAGGCGCTTAATAAATTTGTGAATGTCAGAGTGACATATACCTTTGGAGACAGTCGGGAGGTGCTGAGCGGCGATACTATCAAGGACTGGATCGGCATCGGTGACGATGGAAACGCTTATGTCAGCAGCGGAGCGGTCACGGAGTATGTGAAGAGTCTGGCCTCCAAATACGATACCTATAATAAGGCAAAAACTCTTAATACCTCCTACGGAAAGACCGTTAGGATTACGGGTGGAAGCTATGGCTGGAGAATCGACCAGTCCGCGGAGGCGGATGAACTGGCAGCTATAATCCGTTCAGGCGAGAGTCAGACGAGAGAACCGGTCTACAAGCAGAAGGCGGTCAGCCATGGGGCCAATGATTATGGCAGCACCTATGTGGAGATCAACTTGACGGCGCAGCACCTTTTCTATTATAAGGACGGCAGTCTTGTGGTGGAATCTGACTTTGTGTCGGGTAATGAAGCCAAGGGCTGGGCGACTCCGGCGGGAGTTTATCCCCTGACCTATAAGCAGAAGGACGCGGTTTTAAAGGGCGAAGATTATAAGACGCCGGTGGATTACTGGATGCCGTTTAACGGCGGGATCGGTCTCCATGATGCGACATGGCGTTCCAGCTTTGGAGGCACGCTGTATAAGAACGGCGGATCTCACGGCTGCGTCAACCTGCCTCATTCCGTAGCACAGAAGATATTTGAGAACATCTCGGCGGGGACTCCGGTACTCTGTTACCATCTGGAGGGAACCGAGTCGAAGACCACCTCAACACCGGCGGGCAAGCCAATACAGCCGACGACCGCGGCCCCGGAGACAACGGCGGCCACCACTCCGGCGGCTACTACCCCGGCAGCTACGACGGCGTCTCCCGAGACCACGGCCCCGTCTGAAGCTCCTGCGCCCAAGCCAACAGAGAGCCAGACCGCGGCCCCTACAAAGGCCCCGGAGACGGAAGCTTCGACTACGGCGGCTTCACCGGAGAGCGGAGAGAAGGGACCTGGAGTACCAACTGGGAGTTCAGGGAATAAAGAGATTGGACCGGGCGTTTGATGACGCCTAGCGGAAGATGGGACAAAGGGATTTATGCTGTGAAAACTTTCAGAGCATGAAGAAAGGACCTGTCAAAATCTGTCTCAAATTGAGACAGATTCCGGCCGGTCCTTTCTTATGTTATCGATCGGTTCACATCATCAACAATAAAACCATTTCGATACATGTGATTACAGTCTTGGGCGTAATTATCCTGGAGTATAAAAAAGGTCTTGCAGCAGCTTTCCTCTGCGGTAAACGTGCTTACAATCTTTAATAAAATCGTGGTTTACAATCTCCATTGTATCAATATCAATGTTTTTGACTAGATGAAATATATTTTCGTTCGATTGCTGCTTCGGCATATAGGCGACTTCAACATCATATTTACGATAGCCCGACGGGTCTCCATTGCCATCTTTGAGAACACGAGCAAATCCCATTATCTCCTCCTAAGACGTATCCACTTTGGTGTTTTGATAAAGTATAGCACAAAACAGTACATAAATCTATTCGTTATACAAGGTATTATGGCTGAATGTGCAGGACTGCCATCCAATGGCGAAAAACAAAGTAAGGACAAACAAAAAGGCGCCCTGCTGAATTTGTCGTTCAGCAGGGCGCCTTTTTGTTTGTGCCTTTGCGATTATTCTCTTGAATACCAGGCGGACACAAATAGTATTATTCCATTGTCAAGAGGCAAAGCGGCAGGTAAAAAAACGGTATTCTTGCGGGGCGCGCCGTCTCCGGCATTACTCCCACTCAATCGTAGCCGTAGGCTTCGGACTCAGATCATAGCACACACGGTTTACATTCTTCACTTCTTTTAAGATCCTGTCTGCAATCTTTAACAGCACGGCGTAGTCGATCTGTTCAATCGATGCGCTCATGGCGTCGATGGTGTTGACGGCGCGGAGGATGACCGGATAATCGAAGCATCTGGCGTTGTCGCGGACACCGACGGATTTGAAATCAGGCACGACGGTGAAATACTGCCATACGGTCTTGTCCAGTCCGGCATTGGCAAATTCTTCGCGCAGGATGGCGTCGGATTCGCGGACTGCTTCCAGACGTTCTTTTGTGATGGCTCCGAGACAGCGCACACCCAGACCAGGACCCGGGAACGGCTGGCGGTATACCATCTCTGCTGGAAGTCCCAGTTCTACGCCGCAGGCGCGGACCTCATCCTTGAACAGCTGACGCAGCGGTTCTACCAGCTGGAACTGTAAATCTTCCGGGAGACCGCCTACGTTGTGATGGGATTTGACCATCTTCGCCGTCTTGGTTCCGCTCTCCACGATATCGGGATAGATCGTTCCCTGTGCCAGGAATTCGATTCCCTCCAGTTTTCTGGCTTCTTCCTCGAAAACGCGGATAAATTCCGCACCGATAATCTTTCTTTTCTGCTCCGGATCGGCAACACCGGCCAGCTTGCCAAGGAAACGATCGACAGCGTCCACGTAGACTAAATTAGCGTCAAGCTGATGCTTGAATACGTCGATAACGGACTCAGACTCTCCCTTGCGCATCAGGCCGTGATTGACATGGACGCAGGTGAGCTGTTTGCCGATGGCCTTGATTAAAAGGGCGGCTACAACGGAGCTGTCCACACCGCCGGAGAGTGCAAGAAGAACCTTCTTATCGCCTACCTGGCTGCGGATCAGTTCTACCTGGTCGGCAATGAAATTCGTCATGTTCCAGTTGGCCTGCGCATGGCAGGTATCAAATACAAATTCTCTTACCAGTGATACTCTTGTCTCTTCGTCCTCTGGCCATTCGGTTACGCTGTACTCACAGGCTGCCGGTTCGTGGCCGGCGGCCATGACTGGATAACCCGCCTCGTAGATCTCCGGCAGTACGTCGATCCGCACGCCGTCCACGATATGGTTAGGTCCTCCGTTTATGATCACGCCCTTGACATTGGGAAGTTTTTTGAGCTCTTCCGCGGTAATGTCATGGGGATAAATTTCGCTGTAGACGCCGACCGCACGGATTTCCCGCGCCAGCCTTGTATTATCTGTACTTCCCAAATCCAGAATGACTATCATATCCTGTTTCATAAGTGCCTCCTTTGACCTTCTCTGATGTATTCCTTTTCATAACATAACTTGTAATGCTGTGATTGTAATTCTGTAATTGCAACCCTGTAATATAGTGTAGCAGAAAATGAATCGAAGGTAAATGAATTTTTCATGATTTTGGCAGACTTTCAGTAGACAAATGCAGAAATTAGCCGTATAGTATATGATGAATTGTTGCGATTGCAACAGTTGAAACTGCAAGTGAAGAGATGGAGGCAGACATGTTTCGAAGATTCTACGGTTACATGAAGGATTACCGGAAATACGGGCTTTTCAGCTGTGCCTGTGTGGCGCTGGAGGTCATGTTCGAACTGGTGATTCCGCTCGTTATGGCGGATATCATCGACGTCGGCGTGGCAAACGGAGACAGAAGGTATATTATTACAAAGGGAATCGAGATGTGCATACTGGCGCTTATGGCGCTGGGGCTTGGCGCCGCGTATTCCAGATTTGCGGCGCTGTGCGGCCAGGGGCTGGGAGCGGAGCTTCGGAAGGCGGAATATCAGAAGATCCAGAGCTTCTCTTTTTCCAATACAGATCATTTCACCACATCGTCTCTCGTTACGAGGCTTACCAGCGATGTGACGGTGATTCAGAACGCGGTAACTACCGGCCTCCGGCCCATTGTGCGTGCACCTGTGATGATGGTGACGGCTCTCTGCCTGTCATTTTCCATCAATGCCAGGCTGGCGCTGATTTTCCTGGTGGCGGCTCCGCTTCTGGGGGTTATCCTGTTTCTTATCATCAGCCATGTGAGGCCCCTGTATTCCCGGCTGCAGAAGAGCATCGACCTGGTCAACCGGATCGTGCAGGAGAATTTAATGGCGGTCCGCGTGGTCAAGGCCTATGTCAGGGAAGGCCACGAGATGGAGAAATTCGACGCGGTCAACTCGGAACTGCAGACCGTATCGGAGAAGGCCTTCGGCCTGGCATGTATGAACATGCCCGCCATGCAGTACGTGATGTATGCGACCATCGTGTCCATTCTGTGGTTTGGCGGCAATCTGATTTTTATCGGAGGAATGCAGGTAGGGGAACTTACCGGATTCTTAAGCTATGTGCTTCAGGTCCTCAATTCCCTGATGATGATCTCCAATGTCTTCATGATGGTGACCCGGTCCATGGCCTCCGGAAAACGTATTCTGGAAGTCCTGGATGAGGAAATTGAGATTCAGGATGAGAGCAGAGAATCACTTACCGTGGAAGAAGGCGGAATTACCTTCGATCACGTGTCATTTAAATATAAGAAGAATGCGAAGGAGTACGTCCTGTCCGATGTCAGTCTCGACATCAAACCGGGGCAGACCGTGGGGATTATCGGCGGCACCGGTTCGGCCAAGACGACGCTGGTCCAGCTGATTCCGAGGCTTTATGAAGCCACGGAGGGGGAAGTACTCATCGATGGAAAGCCGGTGAAAGCGTATCCGCTGGAGCATCTGCGGGACGCGGTAGCCGTGGTATTGCAGAAAAACACCCTGTTTACCGGGACGATTGAAGATAATCTGCGATGGGGAAAAGAGGATGCCACGAAAGAGGAAATCGCGTGGGCGTGTGATATCGCAGGGGCGGCCGAGTTCGTGGAACGTTTCCCGGAGGGTTACGATACGTATCTCGATCAGGGCGGCGTGAACTTATCGGGAGGCCAGAAGCAGCGTCTCTGTATCGCAAGGGCTGTCTTAAAGCGGCCGAAGATCCTGATTCTCGACGATTCTACCAGCGCCGTGGACACGGCTACTGAGGCGGGAATCAGGAGCGGTCTTAAGGAGAGCCTTCCTGACATGACGAAGATCATCATAGCCCAGCGGATCACCTCCGTCTCGGGAGCAGATCAGATCATTATCATGGACGACGGAAAGGTACACGCATCAGGCAGTCACGAGGAGCTGCTGGCGAAAGATCCCATTTACCAGGAAATCTATTATTCTCAGCAGGAAGGGGTGGGCTTATAATGGCGAAATACATCGGTTACAAGAAACCGAGGAACACGAAAAGGACGCTGCTGCGGCTCATTTCCTATATGGGAAGACATAAATTTTCCATGTTTGTCGTGGGACTCCTGGTGATTGTCAGCAGTCTTGCCAGCGTATTCGGTACGTATATGCTGAAGCCGATTATCAACCAGTACATCATCCCGAAGGATATTCCGGGACTTGTGAAGGCACTGCTCTTCATGGGGATCCTGTATGCGGTGGGAGCATCGGCCACGCTGGGGTATAACCGGCTGATGGTGAAAACGTCACAGAAGATTGTAAAGGAGATACGAAAGGATCTTTTCAATCACACGCAGACGCTGCCGCTGGCGTATTTTGATGCCCATACTCATGGAGAGCTGATGAGCCATTTCACCAACGATGTGGATACGATTGCCGAGGCGCTGAACAACAGCTTCACACTGCTGATCCAGAGTTTTATCACGACGGTCGGCACCATGGTGATGATCGTGATCTTAAGCTTCCGTCTGTCGCTTATCGTGCTGGGCTGTATGGCGCTCATGTTCCTGTTTATCCGGTTCAATGGGAAACGGAGCCGGAAATATTTCATGGAACAGCAGAAGTATTTGGGCGAGATCAACGGATTTATCGAGGAGATGGTGGCAGGACAGAAGGTGGAGAAGGTCTTCAACCATGAGAAGAAGGATTTTGAAGAATTCTGCAGGAGAAATGAGCGGCTTCGTCAGGCGTCCACCAATGCGATGGCGTATTCCGGCCTGATGGTGCCGGTAGTCGTCAGTATTTCCTATTTAAACTATGCTGTGTCGGCCTGCGTGGGCGGTTTATTCGCACTGGCAGGACTCATGGACATCGGAAGCCTGGCTTCCTACCTGGTCTATGTCCGGCAGAGCGCCATGCCGATCAATCAATGCACCCAGCAGGTGAATTTCATCCTGGCCGCATTGTCCGGCGCGGAGCGCATCTTTGAAATGATGGACGAAGAGCCGGAGGTGGATGAGGGAACCGTGACGCTGTGCCGTGTGGAGGAGAAGCCGGATGGCAGCCTCTTCGAATGCAGCCGGAAGAGCGGCCTCTGGGCCTGGAAGATGCCGGACGAAGAAGGAAGAGACAACACCCTTATCCCCTTGACGGGCGACGTTCGTTTTGAGCATGTGGTGTTCGGCTACAATTATAAGAAAAAGATTCTTGATGACATCAGCCTCTTTGCCAAGCCGGGGCAGAAGATCGCATTTGTGGGTTCCACGGGAGCCGGGAAGACGACCATTATCAATCTGATCAACCGGTTTTATGAGATTTCAGGTGGCGTGATCACCTATGACGGAATCGATATCACAAAGATCCGGAAGGCGGACCTGCGCCGCTCCCTGGGATTTGTCCTCCAGGATACCCACTTATTTACCGGGACCATCGAGGAGAATATCCGCTACGGAAACCTGGAAGCTGCAGAGGAGGACGTGATCAATGCGGCGAAGATCGCCAATGCGCATTCCTTTATCCGGCGTCTGCCCGAGGGGTACCAGACGGTTCTGGAAAGTGACGGCGCGAATCTGTCCCAGGGCCAGAGGCAGCTTCTGGCTATCGCCCGGGCCGCGGTGGCTTCTCCGCCTGTGCTGGTACTGGATGAGGCAACCAGCTCCATCGACACGAGGACGGAGCACCTGATTGAGAAGGGCATGGACGCGCTGATGGAAGACAGAACGGTGTTCGTCATCGCGCACCGCCTTTCCACGGTGCGTAATTCCAAGGCTATCATGGTTCTGGAGCACGGGCAGATCATGGAGCGCGGAAGCCACGAGGAGCTGTTGGAACAGGGCGGACGGTATTACCGGCTCTATACGGGCCAGTTTGAACTGGAATGAGCGGCCTGCCGGGACCCGGCCGTGCTCCGGGCAGTAACTGCTTTACATGGATTTTACAAAAAAATATGGATAAAATCTTGAAATCCGGCGAGAAAAAAGGCATAATAAGTGGCGTTGGATTGTGATCGATAAGAAAGGCGGTAACAGAGAAAATGGACCGAAAGCAGGAGGTCAGGGACTTAATGTTCCGTACCGAGATGGCCAGGAAGAGGCGGATCCATCCGGTATGGACCGATATGGGGCTGATCGCGGGACAGCCCAGGGTGTTAAGCCAGCTGTTCATCAAAGATAAAATCACACAGAAAGAGCTTGCAGAGGCGTGCTGTATCGAGCCGGCCACGCTGTCACGTGCGCTGGACCGTCTGGAAGCCATGGGATATATTATCAGAAACGACAATCCGCAGTGCCGTCGTTCCTTCTTAATTTCCCTGACAGAGGCTGGGAAGAAGATGGCGGTAAAGGTAAAAGAGACCTTCGAGGGACTGGAGGAAGAGATGATGGAAGGCATTTCCGATGAAGAGATGGATACGATCATCTCCCTGGTCTCCAGAATTTACGATAATCTGCGAAATGAAGAAGAAAGCGGGGGTATCTAACGTATGGGAGCATTAAAAAAGGAAACATTTGTGCCGATGGCCTTCTTCAAGAAAGAGGCCTACACAGGCAGCTTTAAGGGAATGCGTTACCGCGTAGTAAAAGCCGAAGACCAGTTCGAGGCAGTCGTCTACCCGGAACCCTACTGTTTCGAAGCAACCCCGGACGAGAACAAGGTAAAGAACACCTTCCCCTTTACCGAAGAAGGCAGAGAATCCGTCGTAAACTGGTTAAACGACCAATACGACTCCCGCAAATCAGAATGGGACGCTGCCGCCCGCTATTGATTAGAGGCAGTAGAACACGCTGCAGCCTTTCTCCCATATAAAGCCAGTACACAGCCCCAGTGATTGCGGAGAGGGCGAGGCGGCCAGGAAACAAGAAGCTGTACGCTCCTCCTCCCTGGCCGCCTCGCCCTCTCCGCAATCACTGGGGCGTACCCCCACAAAATTCTCATTCCCCCTTTCCTATTTCTCCCAAATATGATATGATACCATATTATTGGGACTATTTATATGGAGGAAACAAGATGGAAGAAAACAGAGAAGTATTAGAAACTGCGGAAAAAGAAGAAGTTGTTTCTAAAAACTTTATTGAGCAGGAGATAGATAAGGATCTGGCAGAGGGCGTTTATAATCATGTTCAGACCAGATTTCCACCGGAACCAAACGGATATCTGCATATCGGACATGCAAAGTCCATTCTTTTAAACTACGGACTGGCTAAAAAGTATGGCGGACAGTTTAACCTTCGTTTTGATGATACGAATCCGACGAAAGAGAAGACGGAATTCGTGGAGTCCATTATTGAGGATGTGAAGTGGCTGGGCGCTGATTTTGAGGACAGGCTGTTTTTTGCCTCCAATTACTTCGAGCAGATGTATGAGTGTGCGGTCTTCTTAATCAAGAAGGGCAAAGCATTTGTCTGTGATTTAACCGCGGAGGAGATTCGCGAATACCGGGGCGATTTTAAGACACCGGGTAAGGAAAGCCCTTACCGGAACCGGAGCATTGAAGAGAACTTAAAGCTCTTTGAGGAGATGAAGGAAGGAAAGTATCAGGACGGAGAGAAGGTGCTCCGCGCCAAGATCGATATGGCTTCCCCGAATATCAACATGCGTGATCCGGTTATCTACCGGGTGGCCCGTATGAGCCATCACAACACAGGCGATAAGTGGTGCATCTATCCGATGTATGATTTTGCCCATCCGATCGAGGATGCGGTGGAGCACATCACACATTCGATCTGTACGCTGGAATTTGAGGATCACAGACCGCTGTATGACTGGGTAGTGAGAGAATGTGAATTTGAGAACCCGCCCCGCCAGATTGAGTTTGCCAAGCTGTACTTGACGAATGTGGTTACCGGCAAGCGCTATATCAAGAAGCTGGTGGAAGACAGGATTGTGGACGGCTGGGATGACCCGCGTCTCGTATCCATCGCCGCTCTGAGAAGAAGAGGCTATACACCGGAAGCCATCCGCATGTTTGTGGATCTGGTAGGTGTGTCCAAGGCGAACAGCTCCGTGGATTACGCCATGCTGGAATACTGTATCCGCGAGGACTTAAAGCTGAAGAAGCCGAGAATGATGGCTATTTTAGATCCGGTGAAGCTGGTAATCGATAACTATCCGGAAGACACGATAGAATATCTGGACGCTCCTAACAATTTAGAGAATCCGGAGCTGGGAGAGAGAAAACTGCCCTTTGGAAAAGAACTCTACATCGAGCGGGAAGATTTCATGGAAGAGCCGGTTAAGAAGTATTTCCGTCTGTTCCCGGGCAACGAGGTCCGTCTGATGAACGCCTATTTCGTGACCTGTACCGGATGCGAGAAGGATGAGAACGGCAATGTAACCGTGGTTCACTGTACGTACGACCCGGAGACGAAGAGCGGTTCCGGATTCACAGCCAGAAAGGTAAAGGGAACCATTCACTGGGTAGCCGCCAGGACTGCCGTTACAGTAGAGTGCCGTCTCTATGAGAACATCGTGGATGAGGAAAAAGGCAAGTTAAATGAGGACGGAAGTCTGAATCTGAATCCGAATTCTCTTACCATTATAAAGAACTGCTATGTGGAACCGGCGCTGGCCGAGGCGAAGCCGTACGACAGCTACCAGTTTGTGAGAAATGGCTTTTTCTGTGCCGACTGCAAGGACAGCACTCCGGAGCATCTGGTATTTAACCGGATCGTGTCCTTAAAGAGTTCTTTTAAGATTGCGAAATAAAGGTTTCGCCGTTTTGTACCATTTTGATAAACAGGCAATTAGAGATGCCGCGGGGGATATGATGTTTGACCTGGCCGGACCGTACTGCGGTGACGGGCTGGAAGAACCTGATCCTGCGGCACTTTTTTTACCTCGATATGCTTTACCAGTACGCTGGGGTGTGTTTGATCCTAGTGCAGAATTCACCGGAACTTATGCAACGCTGTACTAGTGTCCGCACACCAGTCTTAAGGAGGCGGAGATGTGGAACTGATGATCCCTCTGGACAGCCATTCAGAGATGCCTTATTATGAACAGATATACGAATATATCAGAGAAGAGATTAAGAAGGGGAATTTAAAGTCCTCCGCCCGTATTCCCTCGACCCGCCTTCTGGCGGAGCATTTAAAGGTCAGCAGGAGCACGACGCAGATGGCCTATGAGCAGCTGCTGTCGGAAGGGTATATCGAATCGGTACCGTGCAAAGGATACTTTGTGTCGCGCATCGAGGAGCTGGTGATCACGGGGCAGGAGAACGGGGGAGAAAGTCCATTTTTTGGCACGTATCCGTGGGAAGTACCGGGGGACAGTCGCCCGGCGGCCGGAGAGGCGGAATACAAGGTGGATTTCTCACCGCGCGGAGTCGATCTGGACAGTTTTCCCTTTAATACATGGAGAAAGATCACGAAGACTACGCTGGTGGACGACAACAAGGAGATGTTTGCGACCGGAGATCCCCAGGGGGAGCCGGCTTTCCGTGAGGCGATCCGGAGCTATCTCCATTCGGCCAGAGGCGTGAACTGCACTGCGGAGCAGATCGTCGTCGGTGCAGGAACGGAATACTTATTGATGCTGCTTTCACGTATTTTGGGGCCGGATCACACCATAGCCATGGAAAATCCCACATACAAGCAGGCGTACCGCGTCTTTAAGAGCCTGGGATATCCGGTAGTGCCCGTGGAGATGGATGGCTCCGGTCTGGAGACTTCCCTGCTCGAGAGAAGCGGGGCGGATATCGCCTATGTGATGCCGTCTCACCAGTATCCGACCGGAATCGTGATGCCGGTAAAACGGCGGCAGGAGCTGCTCTCCTGGGCCTGCAAAAAAGAGGGACGTTATCTGATTGAGGATGATTACGACAGTGAGTTCCGCTATAAGGGAAAACCGATTCCGGCCCTGCAGGGAATGGATGGAAGGGAACGGGTTATTTACAGCGGAACATTTTCAAAGTCCGTAGCGCCGGCTATCCGTGTCAGCTATTTGGTGCTGCCGAAACCGCTGCTGGCGGTCTACCGGGAGCGGGTGAATTTTTATACATCCACGGTTTCGAGAATCGACCAGAATATCCTGTACCAGTTTATGATGGGCGGTTATTATGAGCGCCATTTAAACCGGATGCGGGCCGTGTACAAGGCGAAGCACGATACGCTGATTGGGGCGCTGAAGCCATTTGAAAAACAATTTACGATAAAAGGAGAGTATGCAGGCCTCCATCTGCTTCTGACGGATAAGAAAAACAGGACGGAGGAGTGGCTGGTAGAGTCTGCGAAACAGGCGGGGGTAAAGGTCTACGGCCTGTCTTCCTATCTGATCAGGGAGGGGAAGGCCGTGGTGGTGCCTACTGTAATCCTGGGGTATGCGATGCTCAGTGAAGATGCGATTAAAGAGGGAATCCGGCTGCTTAAGACAGCCTGGTCATCAGATGGAGAACAGGAGGAGTAATATATGAAGAATAATAGGGACCTTCCGCTAAGGACCGCCGGAGTTGCCGCCGTAATTGCGGTGTTGCTGCTTGTTTTAAGCATTCTTGGAAATGTCCGGATATCCGGTTACTTAAAGGCCAGCATGGAGGAATCCATCCATCAGGTCGAAAGTGAGATTGCCAGCAAAGAGGTACAGGAATCCATCGAGGAATCGAAGATGGAAGAGACTGCGGTTCACGAGATTTCGCTCACTTATACAGAGGAGCAGCTTTTAAATCTGCTGGAGGGGAAGATGCACGCCAATGATTTGGAGGGCGCGGCGAGAGTACTGAACGAGAATGATACGGCATTTCAGGATTTGTTTTTTGGAAAGCTGGCGGATGAGACGTGTCTGTATTCCTCGCCGGTCGACGCCCAGGGGGCTGATCCGCATACCGGCGGTGTGATGAAGGACGAGGCGGATGGCCACGGCCTCGTGTTTCAGCGTGCGGGAACCATCTTCTACGGCGATTTTAAGGACGGTAAGCCGTCTGGCCAGTGTGTGGCCCTTCAGGCGATTACGCTGGATGAGGGAGTCCGCTACGATTATTCCGTCGGCACGTGGACGGATGGTGTCATGGACGGCGCCGGAGAGTGCGGATACGATTACTATGAAGGCGTGACCGGAGACGGGGCGAAAAAAACGGTGAAGAAAGGAAACTTTGCAGACGACCTGATGGAGGGAGAGATCTCCTATACCAGCGTCAACGGGGATGGGGAATCGACTTCGTGGACCATGACAGTGGAAAATGGGGTGATTGTTCCGGACGCAAGGTGGATTTCCGATACATCCGATGATGGAACGCCTGTCTTTCGGCTGATGGCCGATACGGACGATGTCCACGCCTATGTGGTGGAGGCCGATGCCATGGAGGAAGTGCGCTGGAAGAATATGATTGAGTGGGGAGAGTAGCGGAAGAGAAGAGAGGGGCGGTGCAGTGAATCAGGAAATGCTGGAACGTCTCAGTGTGATCACGGAAGAAGAGCGGGAAATCTTAAACGGGCGCACAGAGATTGACAGGACAAGGTACACAAAGGGCGATGAGCTTATTACATCCCGCCGAACGGAGGTGAGGGAGGCTTTCCATATTGACAGCGGGAAGATGCTGGAGCACGGCAAGCTGATCCGAATCCGGCCTCATACCCGGTTCGTTCACTTCCCGAAACACAAACACAACTACATTGAAGTGATCTATATGTGCAAGGGGGAGACGACCCACATGATCGACGGGGAGACGGTTATCTTAAGGACCGGCGAGCTGCTCTTTTTAAATCAGCATGCCACCCAGGAGATTCTGCCTGCCGGAGAGGGCGATGTCGCTGTGAACTTCATCATTTTGCCGGAGTTTTTTGATACCGCCTTTGAGATGATGGGGGAGGAGGAAAATCTGCTGCGGGATTTCCTGGTGGGCTGCTTGTGCAATGACACCCGGTACGCCAGCTTTCTGCATTTCAAGGTGGCAGATGTGCTCCCGGTACAGAATCTGGTGGAAAACATGGTCTGGACACTGCTCAATGACCAGCCTAATAAGCGGAGCATCAACCAGGTCACCATGGGGCTCCTGTTTCTTCAGCTGATGCACTATACAGATAAGATCAGCCACACCCGGGAGGGCTTCGATCAGAGGCTGATCTTCCAGGTGCTGGGATATATCGACGAGAACTACCGGGACGGAGAACTGACGGAGCTGTCCTCCATGCTGGGATATGATATCTACTGGCTGAGCCGGATGGTGAAACGGCTGACCGGAAGGACGTACAAGGAACTTTTGCAGATCAAACGGCTGAACCAGGCCGCGTTCCTGCTTTTAAATACGAGACTGGCAGTGGCGGATGTGGCTCTGGCGGTGGGATATGACAATACCAGTTATTTCTACCGGATTTTTAAGGTGCGGTACCAGATGTCGCCGAAGGAGTATCGGAAGAATAACAGGGCGCTTTGAGGATACGGTATTATGGCACATCTCTCTCCTCCTCCAGCTTACCGGACTGCCAGAGCAGGAAGAAAAGAAGCGCAATTCCTGCCGGGACACCGGCTATGACGGGGAGGCTCTTTAACGCATCGCTTACCATCTGGCCGATGAACAGTGCGGCGATCAGCGTAAGGGCTTTTCCGTGGCCGTTCTGCCTCCTGCTGGAAAACAGTGTCAAAAAGAGATAAAGGAGCGGAAGCAGCAGCGCGAATTGCAGGAAAGCGCCGGGAATATCATCCTTCATCTGCATTCTGAAATAGGAATGATTTGCGTCCGCGAATTTCTGCATCAGGATGGTGCCGGCCTGCCCATTGAAAAAGGAAAACGCCATGACCGCCGCGACCGCGGTCAGGCGCGAGAAGATCCGCAGCCACGGATTGGGCTCGGCCAGGCGCCAGAGCTCATTCTGCCGGACGTCCGGTTTTTCCAGCATATGGTTCATCCCGTAAAACAGTCCCAAAAGCAGGGAAGCTGCGTAACAGATACTGATGAGCAGGACGAGTAATCCCGCTTTTTTATCGATGACACGGCAGGCGGAAAGCGGGAGAATCAAAAGCAGCCCATTCAGAATGATGAAAAATGCCGCCGCTGTCCATATCTCATGAAATACTGCCTGAAGCTGCCATTTTATGGATTTCCATACTCTAATCATGTTTGATCTCCTCCAGATAATACTGTTCCACGGATTTGCGGTGCCTCGTTCTTATTTCTTCCGTTTCCATCTGCCAGACACGCCCTTCAGCGAGGAATATGACCTCATCGAACAGAGACTCCAGATCCTTCAGCAGATGAGTCGCCATGACGACGGAGCTGTTGTCTGCCATATTCTCCAGGAGGAAGCGCTTCATATCTTTCTTGAAATACGGGTCGATTCCATCAAATGGCTCGTCGAAAAGATAGAGGCGGCTTTTCCTGCACAGCCCCAGAATCATGCAGAGCCTTTCCTGGTTTCCTCTGGAAAGGCGGCAGAGCCGTGTCCTGCGGTCGATCTTCGACTGCTCCAGCAGCTTCAGGGCGCGTTCCCGATCAAAGTCGGGATAAAAATCCCGATAGAAGCCTGCACAGTCGTCCGCGGTCATCCATTCGTAAAAGTGGCTCCCTGAAAGAATGTAGGAAGGGGTTGCTTCCTCGCGGATGATCTGCCCGCCATCCGGCCGGAGCAGACCAGCCATCAATTTTAAAAGCGTGGACTTTCCGATTCCGTTGTCACCCACGACTCCGATAATCCGGTTCTCCCGGACCGTGACGGAGGCGTGATCCAAGACCCTCCAGCCATTTCGTTTTTTTATGACATTCTGCAAACGCAGCAGACAGGTAGATGCCGCTGTTATATCTTCAGTTCTTATATCATCTTTTCTCATATCCTCAGTCCTCATATCCCTAGTCCTCATATCCTCAGCCCTTCTATCCTCAGCCCTCATTTCGGGCCTCCCTCCAGTTCCTGTGAAACCGCGGCTTTGATCTGGTCATCTGTCAGCCCGCAGTTTCTCATGCGGCCTATAAAATCCTGTATCAATCCAGTTACCATGTCTTCCGACAGCTTCTCCTGGATCTCAGCCCGGACAAAGCTGCCGATGCCCTTGCGGGTCACGATGATTCCCTCCGCCTCCAGATACTGGATAGTCCGGTGGATCGTGAGGGGGGAGACCTCGAAAAGCACTGCGTATTCCCTCACGGAAGGCAGTTTCTCTCCGGGCTGTATGGTTCCGTTTATGATTTGTTCTTTTATGAAGGTTCCAATCTGGATATAGATCGGCTGGTCATTTTGAAAATCCATGGAGAGGCCTCCTGTTATACTGTTATATATATGTATAACAGTATAACGAAAAAAGATGGAGCTGTCAAGTTTAGACCAGGTTCAAAGTTTGCAGGAAATATGGCGGAAGCAAAAATAATCCTTCTGTTTCCATAGCAGAGGGGCAAAAAAATAGTTCCCGGCCAGCGCATCACATTTTCGTGAGCCGGCCGGGAAACTATATGGTTTTGTCATGGTATTAGTTTTTTTACATCAGGTTGTTATCTACAGGCTCAGATCCTTTCCGCCATTTACCCGGTTGAAGATCAGCAATGAAACGACCGTCAGGACCGTCAGTATGGTGGACAGCGCTGCTGCTATGCCGTAGTTGCCTCGTACCACCTCCGTGTAAACGGCGACCGTCAGTGTCTTTGTCTTGCCTGTATACAGGATGATGGCCGTGGACAGCTCGCTGATCATGGTAACCCAGCTTAATATTGCGCCGGAGACGATTCCAGCCGTCATCATGGGTACGGTAACCTTGAAAAATGATTTCATCTTCGATGTGCCGAGGGAGATGGCCGCTTCCTCGATGCTCATTGGAATCTGCTGCAGGATGGCCACCGAGGAGCGGATCGTATATGGAAGCCGCCGGATTACGAGGGCGACGACCATGATCAGCATGGTACCGCTTAACATAACAGGCTTTTTATTGAAGCCGGTAAGAAGCGCAATACCGAGAACGGTGCCGGGCACGATATAAGGAATCATGGAGATGATATCCACCGTGCTGGTGAGCGCGTTCTTTCTGCGGACGACTAAGTAGGCGATCATGATCGCCAGAAGTACAATAATGACTAGCGCACAGATCGGTATGATGATGGTGTTCTGAATACTCCGTCCCAGCTTTCCAAACGCGGAAGCGTAGCTTTCCAGCGAGTAGCCGGGGACGAAGATCTTTCCTTCCGTTTTCTTGAAGGAGGTGTAGCTGACGTATATCTGGGGCAGAATCGCGATTCCCACGACCAGATAGGAGGCCGCGTGAGCCAGGAAGCCGGCCAGCCCTTTCGGCGCCTTCTCCTCGATGGGATGCAGGGCGTTTAAGGAAAATGCGTTCTTATTGGACACGTATTTCTGCGCCAGGAAGACGACAGTGGTGACGACGATGGCGATAACCGCGATGGCCGCCGCAAATCCGTCGTTGCCGCCCACCTCGTTGATGAACTCCGTATAGAGGACGACCGGGAAGGTCCGGTACCCTTCGCCGATCAGCATCGGTGTTCCGAAGTCCGCGAAGGAACGCATGAATACCAGCAGGGCCGCGGCCAGAAGCGTTGGCATGATTAACGGAATGACAACCTTAAAAAAGCACTTAATGCCGGAACAGCCCAGGTTGTTAGCCGCCTCCACCAGGGAATTGTCGATATTTTTGAGCGCGCCCTTGGCGTAGAGGAATACCAGCGGGAACAGCTGCAGCGTCATGACGAGCACGATCCCGCCGAAGCCGTAGATATCCGGTATGGTGATTCCGATATTCTTGAAAAATGTAGTGATGACACCGCTTCTGCCCAACAGTAGGATCCAGGAGTAAGCGCCGATAAACGGTGCGGACATGGATGCCACGATGATCAGGATGTTCAGCAGAGATTTTCCTTTTATCTTATAAATGGAGAAGATATAGGCTAACGGCGTTCCAATCGCAATGGAAAGAACCGTCGCCGCGATGGACACCTTAAAGCTGTTGAACAGGGTGTTGAAATAGTAACTCTTAGAAAAGAATTTGGTAAAGTTGGCCATGGAGAACTGGCCTGTTTCGGCATCTATGACAGACTGCTGAATTAAGTGGGCCATAGGATAAATCAGAAACAGGGCATAAACTGCGATGGTGCACAGCGTGATGATTCCCCATATGTCCAGCCGGAATTTGCTATTATCCTTCATAGAATGCCTCACTCCTTACGAGATTTACACTGCCTTCCTTGTTAAAGACATTGATTTTATGCTTTTTCACCTGGAGCAGTACCCTCTGTCCCGGCTTCAGCTCGTCTTCGATGGAAGACTCCTCGACGATCTCCACTGTCTTCTGCCCGTCGTCAGTCTCCACAAAATAGTGTGTATTTAAACCGAGATACGTATATTCCTTTACGACGCCGGAGATGCCCTCTGTTCCATTCGGGGAGATGACGAATTCTTCCGGGCGCACGGAGCATAAGACCTCCTGGCCGGCCGTCTGTTTTAAGCAGTCCATCTCCACCCGGTATCCGTTGCCGAAAACGATAGAGCCGTTCTCCACCCGGGCGGGAATGATGTTGGTTCTGCCGATAAAGGTGGCGACGAAGACATTCTTTGGTCTCTGGTATATGTCCTTGGGAGTGCCGACGTGCTGAATGACGCCGTCCTTCATGACTGCGATGGTATCGCTGATGGCCATCGCCTCCTCCTGATCATGGGTGACATAGACGGTAGTGATGCCGACATCCTTCTGGGTGTGGCGGATCACGCTTCTCATCTCCAGACGAAGCTTGGCATCCAGATTTGACAGTGGTTCATCCATCAGCAGAACGTCCGGGGTGATGACCAGCGCCCGGGCCAGCGCGACACGCTGCTGCTGGCCGCCGGAGAGCTGGTTGGGCATACGCTCGGCAAACTGCATGATCTGCATCAGATTTAAGTATTTATCTGTCTCAGTCTTAATCTTTTCTTTTTCAATCTTTCTGTTTTTTAAACCAAAAGCAACGTTGTCGCGTACCGCCATATTGGGGAATATGGCATAGTTCTGAAAAACCATGCCGATATTCCGCTTGCTGGGGTCCATATCATTGATACGGGTGTTATTGAAATAGATATCACCACCCTCAATGGAGTTGAATCCCGCGATCATACGAAGAAGTGTGGTCTTGCCGCAGCCGGAAGGCCCAAGGAGGGTAAAGAGTTCCCCGTCCCTGATGGTGGCATTTAAGTCAGGGATGACCGTGTTATTACCATACTTCTTAACTGCGTCTTTTATAATAATTTTACTCATCTTTAACCTCCGGCCCTCTCATTTGCTCTACTTGGATGACTCTATGCTTGTGAAAATATCGGTATACTTGTTCACGAGCTCTTTCTTATGAGCGCTCACATACGGGATATCCTCTTCGATTACATAGATGTCAGACATTGGTGTCATGAAATCACTGGTTTTCGCGTCTTTTAATACCGGACGGTTGGTCAGGGTTGTTCCCCAGATATTCTGAACTTCCTCGCTGATGATGAAGTCGATAAACAGCTTTGCATTATCCATGTTCTTCGCACCTTTTACGATGGTTGCGGATGCCGGAAGATAAACACTGCCTTCCTTTGGATAGATGATCTTGACCGGAGCGCCGTCCTTTACAAGCTGCGCGCACGGATCTTCATAGGAAAGGCCCACCAGATACTCGCCGTCCGCGACTCCCTTGTATACACCTGAGGAGCTCTCGATGATCTTTCCGTCGATATTGGTAAAGAGATCTTCCACGTATTTCCAGGCTGCGTCGTCCTCATATCCGCCCATAGCCAGCAGAATGTTGGTCAGCTGCGCAAATGCGGAGGAGGAGTTGGCCGGGTCAGCCGTTGCGATCTTGCCCTTTAATTCCGGATTTAACAGATCGGCATAGCCCTCGACCTTGATATCCCCGATTAAGTCGGTGTTGACGATTAAGCAGCTGCCGTCGAGTACGTTGCCGGTGATGAAGCCGCAGGTATTCTTGTAGGCGTCGAGTACGCCTGAATCGTTAGGAGATACGTATGGTTCCCAGAGGTCCTCATTGTCAAAGGCCAGGGACCAGGAGCCGCCGAAGAGTACGTCGGCGTACGGATCATTTTTCTCGGACTGGATTCTCTTGACCAGTTCTCCGGTGCCAGCCTGGATCACTTCCACGTCAACGCCGTACTTTTCTTCAAACAGCGGGATTGTCGCGTTCATGAGTCCTTCGGAGTTGGGAGAGTAAACCACCAGCTTGCCGCCGCCTTTTTTTGCTTCCGGCTCTGCCGTCTTTGTATCGCCCGCTGCCTCGGTGCCTGCCTCTGCCTTCGGAGCCGCCGTTGTCGCCGGTGTGGAAGAGGAAGAAGAACAGCCCGCCAGAGCCGCTGTTGTCATCGTGAGCGCCATTGCCAATGCAATTGTTTTTTTCATAGTAAATCCTCCTAGTATAATAATGGTGTAGTCAATCAAGACTACAAGTTAATAGTTACGGTATCTGTTCTAATGAATAACTGAAGGAGAGGCTCTCCCTCCATCAGAGGTTATTGCTAATAATTA
>NZ_JACOPB010000029.1:0-46682 GCF_014288005.1 Hungatella hominis | reverse complement strand
TAATTATTAGCAATAACCTCTGATGGAGGGAGAGCCTCTCCTTCAGTTATTCATTAGAACAGATACCGTAACTATTAACTTGTAGTCTTGATTGACTACACCATTATTATACTAGGAGGTTTTATCATGAAGAAAGAATTAAAAGATACCGCATTTGTCGGCGGACTGCTGATCGATGGTACCGGTGCAGAACCAATTAAGGATTCCCTGGTTCTGGTAAAAGACGGAAAAGTCGCCTATGCGGGTGCTGGAAAAGAATTTAGTCCGGAGTATGAAATCGTAGATGTTTCAGGAAAGACAATTATGCCTGGTTTAATTGATACACATCTGCATTTCTCCGGTAACTTAACGGATGATGACAGTGACTGGGTACTGGAGAGCGTTGAGCAGAAAGCAGTTGTAGCTGTTCAGCAGGCGCATGAATGTCTGGAGACAGGCCTTACCACAGTTGGTGAGATCGGACGCAACGGACTTGCAATCCGTGATATGGTGGAAGCCGGAATTATGGAAGGACCGCGTGTTGTCGGTACAGGACTTGGATTCTGCCGTACAGCAGGCCATGGCGATTCCCATAAGCTCTTAAAAGAGCATAACGATTTAGGCCATCCGTGGGCTGAGCGTATCGACGGACCATGGGATTTAAGAAAAGCAGTGAGAAGAAGGCTGCGTGACAACCCGGACGCCATCAAGATCTGGGCAACCGGCGGCGGAATCTGGCGCTGGGATCAGAAGCTGGATCAGCATTACTGCATGGAAGAAATCCAGGCAGTCGTAGACGAGTGCAATATGGTAGGAATCCCGGTATGGGCTCACTGTGAAGGCTTCGGCGGCGCATTAGACTGTGCAAAGGCCGGCGTTCATCTGATCATCCATGGCCAGGCTTTAAATGACGAGTGTCTCGATATCATGGCGGAAAAAGGCATCTACTTCTGCCCGACAATTCAGTTCTTACATGAGTGGTTCAAGACATATCCGCCGACATACGTACCGGAAATCCATGACAAGTTCCCGGGCAAGGATGTGGTTGAGAAGGAACTTAACCGTGTTTACGCAAACCTTAGAAGAGCAAAAGACAAGGGCATCGGCTTAACCATCGGTTCTGACTCTTTCTGCTCCAGCCTGACACCATACGGCTATACCGCCATGGGCGAGATGTACTCCTTCGTAGAGTGCGCAGGCATCAGCGAGATGGATACCATCGTTGCCGCTACCAAGGTAGGCGCTGAGATGCTGAAGGTTGCAGACGTAACGGGTACTCTGGAAGAAGGCAAGAGCGCTGATTTACTGGTTATCGACGGCAACCCGCTGGAGAATATCAGAAATATCTGCGTGGAGAACATGAAGGTTATCATGAAAGAAGGACGTTTCGTAAAACGCCACTAAATACAGAAACAGAGAGCCCGCAGAATACGGCGGCCGCGCGTGCGGCACCGTATTCTGCGGGCTTTTGCTGTTAGAGGGCTGACCTGCCCTGCCTTAAATTCTCTTCTCGATCCAGTGGATCGTATCTCCGATCACTTCATCCCGGCAGTATTCATTAAAGATCTCATGGAAGAGTCCGCCGTAAATTTTCATCTGTTTATCTTTGGACGGTGCCTCAGCAAAGAAATCATAAGTATCTTTTACACTTACGAGTCCGTCTTTTTCTCCATGAAGCATGAGGACCGGATAGGTAAAGTCCTTGACAGCGCCGTTAAACCAGTCGAGACCGCCGCAGATGGCGTAGCACAGGCCTGTGGTAAAGGTCTTTGTGTTATGGGGATCCTTTCCGTACCAGTCTACGACCTCGGCTACGGAGCAGACACCTGCGCCCAGCTCATTGGGAAGCAGGGTGTGCGGATCCAAGTCCTTCGGAACGCCGGTAATCAGGCCGCCGTTGTCCTTCGTCAGAGCGCCGCTGGTGATCAGGCCGCGCAGCCTCTTATCCGGATATTTTGCACCGTATAGCGCAACGGTGAACCCACCCATACTGTGGCCAATTAAGAAGACCGGCAGATCGGGATTTTCTGCAATAGCCATGTCCACGATTACATTGGTATCATCTAAAAGCTCGTTAAAATCTTCGTAATACGTGCGCTCTCCTTCGGAACGGCCATGCCCCCTGTGGTCGAACCTGTATGTAGCGATGCCTGCCTGATGGAAAAGATCTGCGAGATAATCGTACCGCCCCTGGTGCTCGCAGAGTCCATGTACAATAACGGCAGCAGCTCTTGCCTGTTCCGGCACTTCTCTGTTAAAGTAAAGCTTTGTTCCGTCAAATGAAGAAATCATTTCTCCCATAAGAAACCTCCTTAATAATAGTTGAATATTCTGTTTTTGCTATGCATCCATCATACCATAAACGGCAGGTTCGTGAAAGACCTCATTCCAATTCCGGGCGTATCTTTATCAACTGTAATAGGAATCCTTACATAATCCTTACACTTCCAGTCATACCCTTGCATTCCATAACCTTCCATGATAGAGTATTCGAAGAGCCATAATGGTGAGGAATACTGTAATCGAAAGAAAAGAGAAAGGAGGACCTGCGATGAGACGCGGCTATTCATTCTTTATACAAAACCAGTTTATACAGTCACAAAATATAATACAGCTGCATACAGATGATATCATACGGTTTCAACCGACAGCCGACAGGCTTAGTCTTAAAATGGTCCATCCTGATCGTTCGCCAATAGGAGGCGAAGAAATCACCTGATGTCCAACCGGAGGAATGTGAAGAGTCCTAAGTAAACTTTACAGAAATCCAGGCGGGAGCACAGGGATTACAGGAAGTATTTGATATCCGGCTGCCTAAAATAACTGGATTTTAGCGGCAGGATCAGAGAACGAGATAAGGACAGAAATATTTAAAGACGTTGGGAGAGCCGGAAGGCTCTTTTTTTATTTCATAGAAAATTCGTCCTATGAAACAAAACCCTTCGGGGGACAGCGCGCCCCGCTTTATCGGGTATGCGCACTGCGCACTAAGGAAATATGGCCGCTTTAGCGACCGCGCTCCGGCGCGAGAGTCCGGATCGCCGGACTCCTTATTCATCTATATTCATAAAAAACAGATTAATATATAAATTTCAGGAGGGATTACAATGAGACAGGTTAAAGAAGAAGTATGTCTTTACTATATGGGCTTTGGCATATGCGCCAGAGGGCTTCATGCAGATAAAAAGGGATGCTGCGCCGGATGCAGCCAGTACAAAGCAGCTGGTGTTAAAATCGGTAAAAAAAGCAAGGTTGTGACTGGAAAAAGAGCATAAAGGTAATGGTATGAAAACAGTAAGAGGAAAGTACAACGAGGCTATTGTCTATACAGATGTGGTAGAAGACATGGCACTCCAGCAGCTTAAACAGTTATGCGACATGGAATTTGCGGCGGACGCCAGGATCCGGATTATGCCGGATGTCCACGCGGGCGCCGGCTGTACGATCGGTACGACCATGACGATCCATGACAGGGTAGTACCGAATCTTGTTGGGGTGGATATTGGATGCGGGATGGAGACAGTCCGTATCCGGGAGCGCCGGCTCGACCTAAAGAGGCTGGACACGCTGATTCATGAGCGGATTCCGGCAGGATTTCTGGTGAGGGAGAAGACTCATCCCTATTACGGTGAGGTTGACTTAAAGAAGCTTAAATGCCTGGAGCAAGGCGCTGTCAATCTGGAACGCGCGGAGAAAAGCATGGGCACCCTTGGGGGCGGCAATCACTTTATAGAGGCGGATCAGGATGAGGACGGCAATATTTATCTTGTTATCCATTCGGGAAGCCGCCATCTGGGGCTGGAGACGGCCGGTTTTTATCAGGATCTGGCGTATAAGAGCTTAAAGGAGCCGTCACGTAAAACCATTAATCAGATGATCGAATCGTACAAGGCCCAGGGGCGGCAGGGAGAGATTGAGGCAGCTGTCAAGGCGCTGCATGCGTCCGGTGAGACCACGGTTCCCAGGGAACTGGCATACGTAAGCGGTCAGCAGATGGAGGACTACATTCACGATATGAAGCTGGTCCAGCACTTCGCCCTTTTAAACAGAAAGGCCATGATGGACGAGATTGTAAGCGGAATGGGTCTGACCGTGGAGAAAAACTTCTCATCCCCATCAACATGAAGGAAGGGAGCCTGATCTGTGTGGGAAAGGGCCATGAGGAGTGGAACTGGTCCGCGCCTCATGGCGCCGGCCGTCTGATGAGCTGGAGAGCGGCGAAAAAGGCGTTCACAGTGGCCGAGTTCGAACAGGAGATGAAGGGAATCTATACGACGTCGGTGGGCGCAGAAACTCTGGACGAGTGTCCCATGGCTTACAAGGCCATGGATGATATCGTCAAGTACATCGATTCCACGGTAAAAATTCTTCAGGTGATAAAACCAGTTTATAACTTTAAGGCAGGAGAATAAGCTATTTAATAGGAAGAGTTTTTCGGAAATATTATAAAAAACATAGATGAGCCATTTGTAAGTTTTGATGGTCAAAATAATAGGCTGTCCCATGGGGATAGCCTTTTTATCTATCATTTGCAGAATATTAACTTAACGTTTAGGTAGTAATGACGATGGAAATAAAAAACACAAAAAAAACACGGTCAAATTTCACAAAATACTGAAATGATTTTTGGTATAAAATTAAGAAAATTGGGGTTCAAATTAATAAAGTTCATAATTCCTTCATATTTTCCTTGAAAATTTAATAAGAATTTCAGAAATAACTCCGGGAAAATTGTTCCAAATGTTCAAACAATTAGTCTCATTAACGATTTGTTAAGAAGCGGCGGAAAAGTTGACAATTGTTGCAGATGCAAGTATGATACACGGTATACTTAATGTACAAATATCAGTACAAGTATGATAATAGTATTAGAGAGTCTTGAAGAAAGGAAGTGAGCATTACGGAGGATTTAGCAGAGAGGTTAATGGAAGAACTTAACTGCGAAACGGTATTTACCATTCCGGTATTTGGTGGAATTCCTATCGCTGAATCCGTAGTGGTGTCGTGGATTATCATGGCGGTGCTGACCATACTTTCCATCTGCCTGGTGAGAAATTTAAAGGTGGAGAATCCTGGGAAGAAGCAGCTGGCGCTGGAAGTGGCAATCGGCGGCATTTACAAATTCTTTGATGATCTGGTGGGAGAAGAAGGGCGCAGATATATCCCGTATCTGATATCCATAGCCATCTACATCGGCGTTGCAAATCTGATCGGTTTAATCGGCTTCAAACCACCAACCAAGGACTTGAATGCGACTGCGGCACTTGCCCTTATGAGCATCGTATTAATTGAATATGCGGGCTTCCATAAGAAAGGACTTAAGGGATGGGTAAAAAGCTTTGCAGAACCGGTAGCGATTATCGCTCCGATCAATATTCTGGAAATCTTTATTAAACCGTTGTCTTTATGTATGCGTCTTTTTGGCAACGTGCTTGGTTCGTTTGTAGTCATGGAGCTGATTAAGCAGCTCGTAGCGCCAATCATACCGATTCCGTTCAGCATGTATTTTGACATCTTTGACGGACTCATTCAGGCGTATGTATTCGTATTCTTAACTGCCCTCTTTATCAAAGAAGCAGTGGAGTAACCAAAGTGTTGGAGTAATCAAAACAATTAAAAAGAGAAAAGGAGATATTTATTATGTTAACAGCTATTGGTGCAGGTATCGCAGTTTTAACAGGTGTAGGTGCAGGTGTAGGTATTGGTCTGGCAACTTCAAAGGCAGTAGACGCAATCGCAAGACAGCCTGAGGCAGAAGGCAAGATCAGCAAGGCTTTATTACTTGGTTGTGCTCTTGCAGAGGCAACTGCTATTTACGGTTTCGTTATCGCTCTGTTAATCATCTTATTCTTAAAATAATGCCTGACAGACGGAAAGTTAAGAATATAGATAGAAAGGCAGGCGAATTCGATGTTACGTTTGGATTTTAACCTTGTGTGGAACATCGTCAATGTCATCGTCCTGTATCTTCTGCTCAAGCATTTCCTGATTAAACCGGTGATGGATATCATGAACAAACGCCAGACTATGGTGGATCAAAGCATCACAAATGCAAGGGCATCCGAGTCCCAGGCATTCGAGCTTAAAAGCCAGTATGAAGAGAAGCTGGCGGCGTCGGCGGAAGAAGGAAAGAAGCTTGTGGAAGAGGCAAAGGCAGAGGCGAAGACTGTACAGGAGCGCATGATAAAAGAAGCCGGAGAGCAGGCGGACAGAATTATCGAAAATGCCCACAAGACGGCGAATGCGGACCAGGAAAAGGCAATGAGGGAAGCGGAAGCGCAGATTGCAGGTCTGGTACTTGCAGCAGCGGCGAAGGTTGTGCAGGGCGAGATGGACGATAGGAAGAACCAGGCACTCTACGACCAGTATATAGCAGAAGCAGGTGATTCTCATGACGCAGGCAGCAAATAATTACGGACAGGTGCTTTACGAACTGAAGGTTCCAAAGGAAATGGTGGAAGAAGCGGAGGTGCTGTTTCGCGAGGTTCCCCAGCTTAAGGAAGCCCTCGTAAGCCCTGTGGTGAAAAAAAGCGAAAAAAACCGCGTCATTGACCGGGTATTTCCAGCAGAGCTGAGGAATTTTCTTAAGGTGCTCTGTGGACATCAGGACATGGGCGAGGTCGAAGATGTATTCGAAGCGTACCATGCCTATGCATGCGAACAGGAAGGCAGTCTGCGAGCAACGTTGTATTATGTGACGGAGCCGGACGCAGAGCAGCTTAAGAAAATTAAGCAGATGCTGATGAAGAAATACCAGAAACAGGATGTGGAACTCCGCCTTGTTAAGGATTCCAGTCTGGGCGGAGGATTTGTGATCCGCACCGGCGATATGGAGACAGACTGGAGTATAAAAGGACGTATGAAACAGTTAGAGCAAATATTGATGCGGAGGTGAGAAGCGTGGGTTCAATCAATTCAGATGAGATTATCTCCATCTTAAGAAGCGAGATTGAAGATTATGACGTACATGCAAGAGACCAGGAGGTCGGCACGGTCATCGGAATCGGTGACGGAATCGCGACGATTTATGGAATTGACCACGCCATGTACGGCGAGATCGTTATCTTTGATAACGGTGTAAAAGGTATGGTACAGGATATCAGACGGGACGACATCGGTTGTATCCTGTTTGGTTCAGATAGAGAGATTAAAGAGGGATGCAAGGTTACGAGAACAAAGAAACGTGCCGGTATCCCGGTTGGCGACGCTTATATAGGAAGAGTTGTCAACGCATTGGGTGCAGCAATCGACGGGAAAGGTGACATCAAGTCCGATGATTACCGCCCGATTGAGAATGAGGCGCCTGGTATTATTGACAGAAAGAGCGTTTCGGTACCTATGGAGACGGGAATCCTGGCAATTGACTCCATGTTCCCCATCGGCCGCGGCCAGCGTGAGCTGATCATCGGCGACCGTCAGACCGGTAAAACCTCGATTGCCATCGATGCCATTTTAAATCAGAAGGGCAAAGATACGATCTGCATCTACGTGGCGGTAGGCCAGAAGGCTTCCACCGTTGCGAAGATGGTCAATACATTAAGCCAGTATGGAGCCATGGATTATACCATCGTTCTGTCCTCGACAGCCAGTGAACCGGCTCCGCTTCAGTATATCGCTCCCTATTCCGGAACGGCGCTGGCAGAGTACTTTATGTATCAGGGAAAAGATGTGCTGATTGTTTACGATGATTTGTCGAAACATGCGGTTGCTTACCGTGCGCTGTCTTTACTCCTTGAGCGGTCCCCGGGACGTGAGGCATATCCGGGCGACGTGTTTTATCTGCATTCCAGGCTTCTGGAGAGATCCAGCAGACTGAGTGAGGAAAAGGGCGGCGGTTCCATTACGGCGCTGCCGATTATTGAGACACAGGCCGGAGATGTTTCGGCATATATTCCGACAAACGTTATCTCCATCACGGACGGACAGATATTCCTGGAGAGCGATTTATTCTTCTCCGGTATGAGACCTGCGGTCAACGTGGGACTTTCCGTATCCCGTGTCGGCGGAGCAGCTCAGACAAAGGCCATGAAGAAGGCGGCAGGAAGCCTTCGTATCGACCTGGCCCAGTGCCGTGAGATGGAAGTATTTACCCAGTTCAGTTCGGACCTCGATCCGGCGACGAAGGAGATGATCCAGTATGGCAAGGGACTGACAGAGATGTTAAAGCAGCCGCTCTGCCATCCGATGAGCTTACACGATCAGGTCATCAGCCTGGTAGCTGCCAATAACCGGCTTCTTCTCGATGTGGAAGTGTCAAAGATCAAGGGGTTCCAGAAGGAAATGCTGGCATTCTTTGAGCAGAAGCATCCGGAAATCGTGAAGGAGATCGAAGAGAAGAAAGTTCTTTCCGACGAGCTAAAGCAGAGCATTTTAGACGGCGTGAAAGAATTTAAACAGAAGCAGGTGTAAGATATGGCAAATGCGAGAGAGATACAAAGCAGGATGAACAGTATCAAGAGTACGATGAAGATTACGAATGCGATGTATACGATTTCCTCGTCAAAGCTTAAAAAGGCCAGAAAAAACTTAACCGATACAGAACCCTATTTCTATGCGCTCCAGAGGACCATTTCCCGAATTGTCAGGCATACACCGGAGATAGAGGACCCTTATTTCGATACGAGGCCGCAGATTAAGCCGGAAGACAAGAAGATCGGATATATCGTGGTAACCGCGGACAAAGGCCTTGCGGGCGCATACAATCACAACGTATTTAAGCTGGTACAGGAACAGATCGACAAGGGAGGAAATCCCATGCTGTTCGTGGTTGGTGAGCTGGGCCAGCAGTATTTTGTGAGAAAGGGGATTCCGGTAGAACAGGATTTCCGGTATACGGTGCAAAACCCGAATATGAGCCGGGCGAGGATCATTGAGGAGAAAATCGTGGATTATTTCCTGTCCGGGAAACTGGATGAGGTATACATGATTTACACCAGAATGGTCAATGCAATGAAGATGGAGGCCGAGATTACGCAGCTTTTACCGCTTCCGAAGTCTAATTTCAGCGTGCCCCAGGGCATACCGATCGACATCCATCTGGAGGAAATCACGATGAAGCCATCGCCCAAGGCGGTGATCGATGCCATCGTACCTAACTATATAGCCGGATTTATCTATGGCGGTCTGGTGGAATCCTACTCCAGCGAGCAGAATTCCAGAATGATGGCCATGCAGGCTGCCACGAAGAGTGCGCAGGATATGCTGGATGAACTGGCAATCACCTATAACCGGGTCCGCCAGGCTGCCATTACCCAGGAGATCACCGAGGTAATCAGCGGAGCAAAGGCCCAAAAAAAGAAGAAGAAAAAATAACAGAGAGGAGGAGTCCTCACAACTGTGAGAAACAGATTATGAATAAAGGAAAAATCGTGCAGGTTTTAGGGCCTGTTGTAGACGTAGAGTTCGAGGAAGGCGTGGAGCTGCCGTGTATTAAGGACGCCCTTGAGGTAGATAATGACGGAAAACGCTGCGTAATGGAAGTTTCCCAGCATCTTGGAAATAATACCGTTCGCTGCATTATGCTTGCTTCCAGCGAAGGACTCTGCAGAGATATGGAAGTAACGGCCACCGGTTCGGGAATCAGGGTTCCTGTCGGCGAGCAGACACTGGGACGCCTTTTTAACGTCCTGGGTGAGACGATTGACAACGGCGAACCGTTAAAGGAAGGCGAGAAATGGGTCATCCACAGGGATCCGCCGTCATTTGAGGAACAGAGTCCGGTAGCAGAGATCCTGGAGACGGGAATCAAGGTTATCGACCTTCTGGCCCCCTATGCAAAGGGCGGAAAGATCGGTCTGTTTGGAGGCGCCGGTGTAGGCAAGACGGTCCTCATTCAGGAGCTGATTCATAACATTGCGACAGAGCATGGCGGATATTCCATTTTTACCGGTGTTGGAGAGCGTTCCCGTGAAGGTAATGACTTATGGACCGAGATGGGAGAGTCCGGCGTTATCGAGAAAACGGCCCTGGTATTCGGTCAGATGAATGAGCCGCCGGGAGCCCGTATGCGTGTAGCGGAGACGGGACTTACCATGGCGGAATACTTCCGTGACCAGGAGCATAAAAACGTGCTGCTGTTCATCGACAATATCTTCCGTTTCGTTCAGGCCGGTTCCGAGGTGTCCGCGCTGCTCGGACGTATGCCGTCCGCTGTTGGTTACCAGCCGACACTGGCGACGGAGATGGGCGAGTTACAGGAGAGGATTACCTCTACCAAGAACGGTTCTGTTACTTCGGTTCAGGCGGTTTACGTGCCGGCCGATGACTTGACGGATCCGGCTCCGGCGACCACCTTTGCCCATCTGGATGCGACGACGGTTCTTTCGAGAAAGATCGTGGAACAGGGCATTTACCCGGCGGTTGATCCGCTGGAATCCAACTCCCGTATTCTGGAGCCGGATGTGGTAGGCGAGGAACACTATGAGGTGGCCAGAATGGTTCAGGAGACACTTCAGAAATACAGAGAGCTTCAGGACATCATCGCAATCCTAGGAATGGAGGAGCTGGGCGATGAGGATAAGACCACAGTAAACCGTGCCAGAAAGATCCAGAAATTCTTATCCCAGCCATTCTCCGTGGCGGAGAACTTCACCGGCGTTGCCGGAAAGTACGTTCCTTTAAAGGAGACGGTGCGCGGCTTTAAGGCCATCGTAGAAGGTGAGATGGACCAGTATCCGGAGGCGGCGTTCTTTAACGTGGGAACGATCGACGAGGTAATCGAGAAGGCGAAGACATTAGGAGCCGAGGAAGGCAGATAGAGGTGAGGGCCTGTGAGCGCAAATACATTTTTTCTGCAGATCATTGCAACTGACAAGGTGTTCTTTAAGGGACCGTGCCAGAAGCTCATCATCCCCCTGTTAGACGGAGAAAAAGAGGTTCTGCCGCACCATGAGGATATGGTAATTGCAGTTACGATCGGCGAGATGAGACTGATGAATGAAAGCGGCGAATGGATTAACGGCGTGGTAGGCGATGGTTTTGTACAGATTATCAACAACCGTGTCACCCTTCTGGTGGATACTGCGGAACGTCCTGAGGATATTGACGAGAGGCGTGCCGAGGAGGCCAGAGAGAGAGCCGAGGAGCAGCTCAGACAGAGTAAGAGCATCCAGGAACATTCGCATTTCGAGGCGTCGCTGGCGAGGTCGCTGGCGAGGCTGAGGCTGAAGCATAAGTATGAGATTTAATAAATAGAGAAAGCTTCTGCAAAGGCACCGGGCAAACGTGATGTTTGACGGGCGGTGCTTTTGCGGAAGCTTTTACTATGCCCGGCAGCAGCCAGGCGGTATACGTTTTCTCAATGGTTTTCAATACTTCTTACCATAGCATACTGCCCCAGTTCCTTAAAACCGATCTTGCGGTAGATGGCGCCGGCCTCCGGGTTATCATAGAAGAGGCAGAGGAATTTCATACCGTCCGCCAGACAGTCCCGGCACAAACGGTTTACGAGCCGGGTGGCGTATCCGCGGCCTCTGTATTCGGGCAGAGTCGCAACGCTGACGACCATGGCCGACATGGAGTTTTCGGCTGAGGTTCCGGCTATGGCTGCAAGCGTCCCATTTTCAAAGACCCCGTACATCCGGCCCTCGTTGGTCATGGAACTCAGAATATCTTCCCGGTTTTCCTCCTCCGTCTTACTCCGCATGGAAAAGAATTCATCAATCTGCTTTAGCAGTGCGTAGATAGCATCAATATCATCAGGGACAAGGCGCCTTGCAGGAAAAGCAGGATCATCGGGGCTGGCCGGCTGGTCAAGCCTTGCCAGATACGTGGGAACCAGCTCAAGGCCCTTCAAGAGCGGTATCAGGGGCTCGATCAGTTCACGCTTTCCACTTAAATTGTGCATCTGGAATCCGGAAAGAAATCCGGCGACTTCAGCTTTATTGTAATCTGCGGTATGGCTGTAGAACAGGAAATTATTCCTGTAATCCAGAATAAAGTAGGGAAGTGTTCCCCCTGTCCAGGTGTCGGCCGTGTATACGGAGACGTTTTCCGACTCCAGACCGTAGTTTTCCAAATCCCCGATAAGGAAGAGGTTGAATTCCGGTTCCAGAAGGGCATAGGCCATAGCGTCATTAAAATGTGAAGCAGTAAGTTTTTTCATAAATTCTCCCTCCTCAGACTGATTGTCAGATGCAAACAGAATGTGATGGTATCAGTATAGCAGAGATGGAAAAAATTTCCAAGTGGCAGGATTTACGAAAGAAAGTAAGTAAAAAAAGAAGCGAAACGGTCCATAACAAGAACCATTTCGCTTCTTTCCATATAGATAACATTTATAAATATCATCTCTTAAATATCATCACCCAAGTGCCACGTCCAGTATCATCATTATGACAAATCCCCCCATAACGCCCAGTGTACCGGCGTTGGAGTGTTCACCTAAATGAGCTTCGGGAATCAGTTCTTCCACTACGACATAGAGCATGGCTCCTGCGGCAAAGGAGAGCAGCCAGGGCATCAGAGGCTCGATGGCGCCTGCCACCAGCACCGTGAGGATACCGAAGATTGGTTCTACGATACCTGACATACTGCCGCGGAAGAATGCCTTTCCGGTGGAAAGACCTTCCTGACGCAAGGGAAGGGAGATTGCCGCGCCTTCCGGGAAATTCTGAATACCGATACCGATGGCGAGAGCCATGGCCGCGGTGTAGAGCGCCGGATCATTGCCGTGCTGCGCGGCCAATGCGAAAGACAGGCCGACCGCCATGCCCTCCGGTATGTTGTGAAGCGTAACCGCCATGACTAACAGGGTGGTTCGCTTCCAGCTGGAGGAGACGCCCTCTGCCTCGTTGCAGTCCGGGTTACTGCAGTCCGGGTGAAGGTGGGGGAGATAGGTATCGAGAGCGATCAGGAAGAACACGCCCAGTAAAAAGCCTCCGGCGGCAGGAATCCAGCCGATACCACCATTTAAGGAAGCTTCCTCGATGGCAGGAATCAGCAGTGACCATACGGAAGCCGCCACCATAACTCCGGCCGCGAATCCCAGAAAAATTCTTTGTACAGATGCATTGACTTCTTTGCGAAAGAAAAAAACTACAGACGCGCCCAGCGTGGTCATTAAAAATGTAAATCCAGTCCCGCCGGCTGCCCATAATAAAGACGTACTCATAATAAAACCTCCTTTCGGGTTCTGAGTTAGCGAAATCTAACTTTGTTTAGTATACCATACTATTATCAACTGTGCAATGATACATAAAAGAAGGAATACAGAAGATCAGGCATTATTTGTCAAAATAATGCTATTCCTGTGCAAGATAATCCTGCTTTTCCATTGACTCTGAATTTAGTATAATAAATTCAGAGTCAATATACAGAAAGAAGGCCGCTTATGAGTAAGAAGAACAAAAACCTGTTTCGCCTGGTCGCGGCGGGCCTGTTCAGCATTCTGTTCCTGACGCTGCTGACAATCTCCTTTTATGGCTATGTGCTGGAACAGATCGGGGTAGACCATGCGGAAAATGTAAGGAATTACCGGTATCATTTTGTGATGATTGTCGCCAATACCGATTCCCGGTTCTGGAACGACGTATTCGACAGTGTGCGGGAGGAAGCGGCAAAGCAGGAGGCATATGTGGAGCTGAAGGAAAAGAACCAGTCCTCCATCAACACCATGGTCGATTTAATGGATATGAGTATCGCGGCCAAGGTGGATGGCATCATCCTGGAGTGTACCGATGAAGAAAACCTGGATGAAAAGGTGAATGAGGCGACAGAAAAAGGCATTCCTGTCGTTACCATTTTAAACGATGCCCCCGCGTCGGAACGGAAGAGCTTTGTGGGCATCAACCCCTACCAGCTTGGACAGGCTTATGGCTGCCAGCTTGAGAAAATGATCAGGAAGCTGGAATCGGAGGGAGGAGGCCGTGACCGGGAGGGGGAGTACCGGATTACGGTTTTACTTAACGATTCATCCATAGACAGCAACCATTTCCAGATTTTCAACCAGATCAACAACATGATGGTGACATCCGAAGCCACGGCGGAGCTTGTGAAGGCGGGGGCGGTTCGGATTCCGTCCGGCGGGGCGTTTGAATCTGAGGAGATCGTCTGGAACTTATTTCAGAGTGCAAAAGGGCCGCCGGACATCATCGTGTGCATGGATGAGGTAGATACGGAGGCGGTCTACCAGGCGGTAATTGATTACAACCGCGTGGGCAAGACGCAGGTCATCGGCTATTACAAGTCAAAAACCACCCTGGATGCGGTCCGGCGCGGCACTATGGCGATGACATTCTGCATCGACACGGAGGAGATGGGCAGATACAGTGTAAAGGCAATGATGGAATGCATCCGGGATGGAAGGACCAATTCCTTCTACAGCGTGGACTTACAGTTCGTAACCCGGGAAAATGCAGATGAGTTTATGGATCAGTGATGGGAGAGACAATGGGAAACCGATTGAAAAGGCTGTGGGAAAATCTGCCGATTACCCGCAAATTATTTCTGGAAATCGCGTTTACAGCTGCTGCGCTTTTTGCAAGCAACTTATTAATTTATGCCCAGATTAACCGGATGGTGGGGCGGATGGACTCGGTATATTCCAGCAACGTGAATTTAAACGAGCTGTCGGACCGCCTTGGCGATGTGCAGAATTATATGTACCGGTATTTAGAGGTCAAGGACTCTGATTCCCTCACCAACTATTACCGGGCGGAACAGGAATATAAGGATTTGCTGAATGGGCTGAACATGCAGATCAGCGACAACCCCATACAGATTTTAGAAAAGAATATTCGCAGCATGTCCGACAATTATCTGGTAATTGCCGATGAGACTGTTCAGGCAAAGCGGGGGATGAACGTGGAAAAATACAAAAGCTCCTATGAATCGGCGCTTAAGCTTTACCGCTTTATCACCCACGACATCTCCGTGCTCAACGGACGCCAGTTCAAGAACAATTCCGCCAGTTACCAGACGCTGCAGGCGGCGCTTAAGTATTTAGAGATTGTCAGCCTGGTGATTCTGATGATTGTCATGTTCATCAGTCTGGCGGTTATGATGATTCTGACAAAGGATATCGTCACCCCATTAACCAATTTGGCACAGACCGCCAAACTGGTGGGACAGGGCAATTTCCATGTAAAGGTGTCGCCGGTCCATTCCAGGGATGAGCTGGGAATTGTGACGGGAACCTTTAACCAGATGGTGGACAGCCTGGGCGAATATGTGACTAAGATCAAAGAGAGCGCGGAGAAGGAGCAGGAGATGCAGGCCAGGGAACTGCTGACGCAGAGCCATTTAAAGGAGGCGCAGCTTAAGTTTCTGCAGTCCCAGATTAATCCCCATTTCCTCTTTAACTCCTTAAACGCGGGCGTGCAGCTTGCCGTGATGGAGGATGCGGAAAAGACATCGGTATTTATCGAGAAAATGGCGGATTTCTTCCGCTATAATGTAAAGAAGGGGATGGAGGACGCCACCATCCGGGAAGAGGTGGAGACGGTAGAAAATTACATTTATATTCTGAATGTGCGGTTTGCGGGAGAGATTCATTACAGCTCTGAAGTTGATCAGTCGGTTTTGGACTACCGGGTTCCCAGCATGATGCTTCAGCCCCTGGTGGAAAATGCAGTCAACCACGGGATACGGGGGATCGACTGGCAGGGCGAAGTGAAGCTGGTGGTCCGGGACTGCGAAGAAGAGATTGAAATCCGTGTGGAGGATAACGGAAAGGGAATGTCGGAGGAACAGATCCGGCAGATTTATGAGGGGAGCCGGGGGACGAAGAATCCGGAGACCACAGGAATCGGGGTCAGCAACGTAATATCCAGGCTTAAGCTTTACTATAATACGGACAGCGTGTTAGAGATTGCCAGCGGCGGGCCGGGAAGGGGAACCACGGTTATTTTAAAAATCCCCAGGAAAGAGGAGGAGAGAGATGTTTCGGATATTGGTGGCTGATGATGAGGGGATTATGCTGGAGTCGATTCGATCCAGCATAGAATCGAATTTTGGAAGCGAATGCGAGATTGTCTGCGTCAAGACTGGACGGGCAGTCATTGAACAGGCGGAGTCCTTCCGCCCGGATATTGCGTTTGTGGATATTCAGATGCCGGGGCTAAGCGGAATTCAGGCAATCCGGGAGGTCCGCAAAT
This sequence comes from Hungatella hominis, assembly GCF_014288005.1. Lineage (NCBI taxonomy): Bacteria > Bacillati > Bacillota > Clostridia > Lachnospirales > Lachnospiraceae > Hungatella > Hungatella hominis. The sequence continues at coordinate 30,609 of NZ_JACOPB010000029.1, read as the reverse complement.
TCAATTCCTCCATGGTGTTCATTATCATCACGGCGTACGACAAGTTTTCCTACGCGCAGGAGGCGGTAAACTTAGGGGTTATGGAGTTCATCACCAAGCCGGTGAACAAAAAGAAGATCCTGGACGTCTGCATCCGCGCCATGCGGCAGGTGGAAGAGGCGAGGCAGAAGCTGAGCGACGATTTAAAGATTCGGGAGAAGTTAGAAATCGTGGTGCCGATGATGGAGAGCGGATTTATCTACAGCGTCTTACAGGATGATACGGATATTAATAAACAGGGATATTTGGAGCTGCTGGATATCCGCCAGCCATACGGCTTTATGATTGTGCTGGAATTCGGGGATGATGTCGAAAACGGTGCGATGACCAATGCGGTGGGGGCGAATGTGCGGGTGAATAAGTATTATTCCACCCTAAAGGAGACGGTAAAGGATTACTTTGACTGTATCACCGGGCCGATTATGGGCAACCGGATCGTGCTTTTCGTGCCGTTTGACCGGGAAAAGACGGGATATGAGGAGCGGGTCGAGACGATTACCAGGACGAGGAATATGATACACAGGCTGGAAGGCGCCATTGACGCCCGGTTCCGCGGCGGGATCGGCGCAGTAAAGCCCATTGCCGATGTGCGGGATTCCTATAAGGAGGCGCTGAAGGCATTGCGGGAGAGCGACAGCCATGTGGTGCATATCACGGATATTCCGGCGGCAGCCTATTATGACGGGGATTATCCGACAGATTTGGAGAACCAGTATCTACAGCGCGGCATCAAGGCGGATCAAGAGGGAGCTGCGGCCTGCGCCAACGAATTTTTTGACTGGATGGCCCAGCATGACGGCAATGTCCGGGCCAATATCGAGGTGAAGGTGCTCGAAATGATTATGAGGCTGGAAAAGCGGGCCTTTGAGGCGGGAAACGTCCATTATGGGTTCCGATACCGGGAAAATTATCTGGCGGAGATCCAGGGGGCGGCAGACTTAAATGGCCTGCGCCAGTGGTTTGTCGGGAAAACCAGAGAGATCTGTGACAACATCAGCACCTCCAGAGAGCGCGAATTTGAAAATGTGGTTTCCAGGGTGAAAAATTACATCAACGAAAACTACGCCAGGGAGATTACCCTCGATGAGGCGTCCCGGATGGTGGATATCAGCCCCTACTATTTCAGCAAGCTGTTTAAGCAGGAGGTGGGGGAGACGTTCATCGAGTATCTGACGCGGACCAGAATCCGCAATGCCAGGCGGCTGCTTGAGGACCCCAGACACAGCATCAAGGAGGTCTGTATGTTGTGCGGATACAGCGACCCCAATTATTTCAGCCGGATTTTCAAGAAATATGAGGGCATGACGCCAAGTGAGTACAGGGACCGGTAAGACGGAAGAAAGAGAGGGACGGATATGAAAAAAATAACCCGAAGAGGGAACGGAATGGGGTTCGTCCTAGCGTTTATGAGCCTTGCGATGCTCCTGGCGCTGACCGGCTGTCATAAGACGGAGGAAACATCGATGGCAGAGACGGAAGAGGGGGAGAAGAAAATTCAGATTGGGCTGAGCTTTGATTCGTTTGTCATCGAGCGGTGGATCCGGGAGCGGGATGTCTTCGTTTCCACAGCCATGGAGCTTGGTGCGGAAGTGAATGTACAGAATGCCAATGGGGATGTAAAGGAACAGATTGAACAAATCGAGTATTTCATCCAGAAGCAGATGGATGTGATTGCGGTGATCACCGCGGACTGCGACGCCCTGTCAGCCGTGATGAAGCGGGCCAAGGAGGCGGGAATTAAGACGGTAAGCTATGACCGTCTGATTAATAACGCGGACTGTGACTTATATATCTCTTTCGACAATGAGGAAGTAGGCAGACTGATGGCAGAAAGCCTGGTAAAAAATATTCCGGAAGGCGGAGATATCTTCATGATCCAGGGATCCCCTACAGACGGCAACGTGGATTCGGTACGCCGCGGATTTGACGAGGTGCTGAAAGGGAGCCGTTTGAATGTAGTATATGAGGCTTACTGCGACGGCTGGATTGCGGAGCCTGCCTTTGACTACGTAAAAGAGGGGCTGGAGCGGCATCCGGACATCAAGGGCGTCATGTGCGGCAATGACGATGTGGCGACTCAGGCGTTCCGCGCGCTCTCCGAGGAGCGGATGGCGGGCAAGGTGGTGCTGACCGGGCAGGACGGGGATTTGATGGCCTGTCAGCGGATTGTGGAAGGCACCCAACAGATGACGGCGTTCAAATCCGTAGAGGAGGAAGCCCGGCTTGCGGCCCAGTATGCCGTGAGACTTGGAAGGGGAGAGGCGCTTGACGACGTGACGAGGACGATCCATGACGGAACGTATAACATCCCTTATAAGGAGCTGACGCCAATTGCAGTAACCAGGGAAAATATGGATGAAGTGATTATCCAGGGCGGCTTCCACGCCCAGGAGGATGTGTACTTAAATGTCCAGCATCATGAGGCAGTAGCACCGCAGTAGCATATTTTTGTGAAAAAAAGTCCTGTATCACCGGGGCTTTTTTTCATGTCGGTAGTATCGTGCTATTTCTTCCCAAGCAAGTCCAGAATCCGCTGTGTTAGAATAAAACCATCAAATAAACAAGTGATTTGGAGGAGGTTCTTATGATGAAAAAAAGATTTCTTGCAGTGGCAATGACGATGGCAATGGCAGCGGGGCTTATGACCGGATGCGGCGGCTCGAACGAAACGGCAGCGACGACAGCGGCTCCGACGACGGCGGCTCCTGCTGCAACCGAAGCGGCGGCGCCTGCAGAGACCGAGGCGCCTAAGACGGAAGCTCCGGCAGAAAAACCGGCAGGCGGCGCTGGGGCGCTGGTTGGCGTGGCGATGCCGACAAAGGATTTGCAGAGATGGAACCAGGACGGCTCAAACATGAAAGCAGAGTTAGAAGCCGCGGGGTATGAAGTGGATTTACAGTATGCAAGCAACGACGTGCAGACCCAGGTATCCCAGATTGAGAATATGATTTCCAATGGCTGCCAGATCTTAGTCATCGCGTCCATCGACGGAAGTTCCTTAGGCGAACCTTTAAGTCAGGCAAAAGAAGCAGGAATCCCGGTTATCTCCTATGACCGTCTGCTGATGAATTCTGATGCCGTCAGCTACTACGCAACCTTTGACAACTACATGGTCGGACAGAAGCAGGGCGAGTATCTGGTAGAGGCTCTGGGACTTGACACAGCAACGGAACCGAAGAACATCGAGCTGTTCACCGGCGACCCGGCAGACAACAACTGCAACTTCTTCTTTGGCGGCGCAATGGACGTGCTTCAGAAGTATATCGACGAGGGCAAGCTGGTGGTCAAATCCGGACAGACGGCGTTTGAGCAGGTTGCTACAGCCAACTGGGATTCTGAGAAGGCACAGAACCGTATGGATACCATCATTGCAGGCAACTATTCCGACGGAACCGTACTGCACGCAGTCCTCTGTTCTAACGACTCCACCGCACTGGGCGTTGAAAATGCCCTGGCATCTTCCTACACCGGAGAGTACCCGATTATCACCGGTCAGGACTGTGATATCGCAAACGTAAAGAACATGCTGGCCGATAAGCAGGCAATGTCCGTATTTAAGGATACCCGTACCCTTGCAACCCAGGTGGTCAAGATGGTAGACGCAGTAATGCAGGGCGGTGAAGCGGAAATCAACGATACGACTTCCTATGATAATGGAACCGGCATCATTCCGACCTATTTATGCGAACCGGTGGTTGTCACCATAGACAATTACAAAGAAATGCTGATTGATTCCGGATACTACACCGAGGACCAGTTAAAATAAGTCGCTAAATCCCATGGGGACGGTCAACAGGCCGTCCCCATCATAAAAGAAAGATGAGGGAGGGAGAGCATTGGCAAAAATACTGCTGGAGATGAAGAATATCACCAAGACGTTTCCGGGTGTAAAGGCTCTTGACAACGTAAACCTGCGTGTGGAGGAAGGGGAAATCCATGCCCTGGTCGGAGAAAACGGCGCAGGCAAATCCACCCTGATGAATGTGCTGAGCGGCATTTATCCGTATGGAAGCTATGAAGGCGATATTATTTATAATGAAGAAATCTGTAAATTCAACCGGATCAGTGACAGTGAAGAAAAGGGAATCGTTATCATCCATCAGGAACTCGCCCTGGTTCCTTATATGTCCATTGCTGAGAACATGTATCTGGGCAATGAAAAGGGCAGCAAATATGCAATTAACTGGAATGAAACGTATGGGGAGGCGGACGAGTATTTGAGGACAGTAGGCCTTACCGAGTCGTCCCATACTTTGATAAAGGATATCGGCGTGGGCAAACAGCAGCTTGTAGAGATCGCAAAGGCCCTGGCCAAACATGCAAAGCTCTTAATCTTAGATGAGCCTACGGCGTCCTTAAATGAAGAGGACTCTAAGGCGCTTTTGGAGCTGCTGCTGAAATTCAAGTCTGAGGGAATGACCTCCATCATAATCTCCCACAAGCTGAATGAAATTGCTTATGTCGCAGATAAGATTACGGTCATCCGGGATGGTTCCACCATCGAGACCCTGGATAAAGAGAAAGACGTGATTACCGAGGACAGGATTATCAAGGGAATGGTAGGTCGGGAGCTTTTAGACCGATTCCCAAAACGCACCGGCGGGAAGATCGGGGACGTGGCCATGGAGGTGGAACACTGGAATGTCTACCATCCGCTCTATTCGGAACGGAAGGTGGTGGACGACGTATCCATCCATGTCAGAAAGGGTGAGGTCGTGGGCATCTGCGGACTGATGGGGGCAGGGCGCACAGAGCTGGCTATGAGTATTTTTGGAAAGAGCTACGGGGTGAATATCTCCGGCATGTTAAAAATTAACGGGGAAGAAGTAAAGCTTTATTCGGTCCGGGAGGCAATCCGCCATAAGCTTGCCTATGTCACGGAAGACCGGAAGGGTAACGGGCTGATTCTCTCAAATCCCATCAAGATTAACACGACGCTTGCCAATATGGGCGCAGTGAGCCGCCATACGGTCATCGATAAGAACAGGGAGTACGTCGTGGCAGACGAATACCGCGAGAAACTGAATACGAAATGTCCGTCCGTGGACCAGAATGTAGGAAATCTAAGCGGCGGAAACCAGCAAAAGGTGCTGCTGGCAAAGTGGATGTTTGCGGAGCCGGATATCCTGATCTTAGATGAGCCCACCAGAGGAATTGACGTAGGCGCGAAATACGAGATTTACTGTATCATCAACCAGCTTGCGGCCGAGGGTAAGTCCGTGGTGATGATTTCTTCCGAGCTTCCGGAGATCCTTGGCATGTCGGACCGGATTTATATTATGAATGAAGGCAGACTGGCGGGCGAGATTAGCGCTGCGGAGGCAACCCAGGAGAAAATCATGGCGTGTATCCTGAAATCTGATAAAGGAGAGTAATCATGGAAAATAAGATAAAATTATCCGAGGTATTAAAAAAATATACGATGGTAATCGTGCTGGCGGTTGTTATTATCCTGTTTACCGTGAATACCGGGGGAAAAATGCTGCTTCCCCAGAACGTAAACAACTTAATTGCACAGAACGCCTACGTATTCATTCTGGCAACCGGTATGCTGTTTTGTATCCTGACCGGCGGAAACATCGATTTATCGGTGGGGTCTGTGGTCTGCTTTGTGGGGGCAATCGGCGGCACTATGATGATCAAGATGGGAATCAATCCTTATCTTTCCCTGATCGCCATGGCTATTATCGGAATCCTGGTGGGAGCCTGGCAGGGATTCTGGATTGCCTATGTGAGAATTCCTCCATTTATCGTAACACTGGCCGGTATGCTGATGTTCCGCGGCCTGTCCAATGTGGTGCTGCAGGGCATGACTCTGTCCCCGACTCCTGACAAATTCTTAAGCCTGTTTAATACATACGTGCCGGACTTTTTCGGCATGGAGGGCTTTAACCTTACGTGTTTTCTCGTTGGCCTGGCGGTATGCGCCGCCTATGTGGCAGCAACGCTTTACGGAAGAAGAAAAAAGCTGCAGAAGGGATACCGGGTGGACCCGGCTGGCGGCATGATCATCAAGATGGCAGTAATCTGCGCGGTTGTGCTGGCGTTTATGTTCAAGCTGGCACAGTATAAAGGGATTCCCAATGCATTAATCTGGGTGACGGCTGTCATCTGTATTTACAGCTATATTTCATCGAAGACCACCACCGGACGGTATTTCTATGCGGTTGGCGGAAATGAGAAGGCGACCAGGCTTTCCGGTATTGATACGAATAAGGTTTATTTCCTGGCTTACCTAAATATGGGGCTTCTGGCGGCTGTGGCAGGGATGATCACTGTGGCAAGGCTGAATTCCGCCAATCCGACGGCTGGAAATAACTATGAAATGGATGCCATCGGCGCCTGCTTTATCGGCGGGGCCTCGGCCTACGGCGGAGTCGGCACCGTGCCTGGAGTCATCATTGGCGCAACTCTGATGGGCGTGCTGAACCTGGGCATGAGCATCATGGGCGTGGACCAGAACCTTCAGAAAGTAGTGAAGGGAGCTGTGCTTTTGGCTGCAGTTATCTTCGATGTAGTCAGCAAACGGAAGTCGTTTATACTGAAACAGTAAGCAGATTGTAACGAGTAATATCCGGTATGAGATAAATTTCCTTCCCTTTTCTCCTATAAATGTGCTAAAATAGACCTGATTCGACAAAAGGAAAGGAATACCGATTTATGAATAAAAAAGCGCGATGGTACACACCTTTTATACATAAAGTACTTCTGGCCGCGGCTGTTGCGGCGGTTTTGGGAGGCTGCGGAAAAAAGAATGACGCAGGGCAGGAGACACAGGCGCCCGAGCCCTCTTCCATCTCGATTGAGCTGGAGACTGAGAAGAATCCCCAGCCGGTAAAGATCCTGACAATCGGTGAGGAGCCGATGCCGGTACTGCCGGATCTTCCGGTTCTGGATGAGAATCCCATTCCGGAGTATCTCCGAAACGGCGTGGAGCATCCCATTATAGCAAGCCTTCAGCAGCGTCTGATGGATCTTGGATTTATGGACAACGATGAACCGACTCAATATTTTGGAAATATGACCGAATCTGCAGTCAAGACTTTTCAACGGCAGAATCAGCTGGCGCAGGATGGCATTGTCGGCCCGGAGACACTGAAGGCAATCATGGCCCCTTCCGCCAAGTACTACGCGGTTTCGAAGGATGTTGATGGTGACGATATCAAGCGGATTCAGAACCGTCTTTACGAACTGGGATATCTGGCTACCGGGGATCTGGTGACCGGACACTTTGGGGACGATACAGAGGCCGCGGTCATCAAGCTTCAGGAGGTCAACGGACTGAATGTGGATGGCAAGGTGGGGCGGCAGACGATTAACCTTCTGTACAGTGATGAGATCAAACCCAATTTCCTTTCCTATGGAGAGAAGAGCGACGTGGTTCTGGCGTGCCAGACGCGGCTGAAGGAGCTGGGATATTTAACAACCACACCGGACGGTTCGTATGGCGATGATACGGCAGCAGCGGTCAAGCAGTTCCAGGCACGAAACGACCTGGTGGTTGACGGTTATCTCGGGCCGTCCACCCGTGTGGCCTTAAACAGCGCAGAGGCGCAGGCCAACGGCCTGATGCTGGGGGAACAGGGAGAGACCGTTACCCGGATCCAGCAGCTGCTAAATAAATACGGCTACTTATCTTCGGCCAATGTTACCGGCTATTACGGCGAGGTGACGGAAAAGGCAGTGAAGTCTTTCCAGAGCAACAATGGCCTTGCTGCAGACGGTTCTGTAGGCCGTCAGACGATGAATAAACTGACGGGAAGCAGCGTAAAGAAGGCGGGGTCAGGCGGTTCATCCGGAGGCGGAAGCGGTTCTAAGGGCGGAACGGTAAAAGGCGGCTCCGGTGTCAGCGGTCTGCTGTCCATCGCCAGATCCAAGCTCGGATGCCCATATGTCTATGGTGCGAAAGGGCCGAACGCGTTTGACTGCTCCGGCTTCATCTACTACTGTCTGAATCAGGCGGGAGTACGGCAGAGCTATCTGACTTCGTCTGGATGGCGAAGCGTAGGAAAATACACCAAGATCACGAATTTCAACAGTCTCCAGGCGGGCGATATCATTGTCGTAAGCGGCCATGTGGGAATCGTGGCAGGCGGCGGTAAGGTGGTGGATGCATCTTCAAGCAACGGACGTGTCATAGAACGTGCCTTAAGCAGCTGGTGGAGAAATAACTTTATCTGCGGATGGCGTATATTCGGATAGGAATGGTTCAAAATAAGGGTATGAAAAAAGAGAGAAAAGCAGTAAACATGATAACCGATTCACCGGGCAGCGCGTTGCTTCTGTTCGCTCTGCCGATGATTCTGGGCAATTTATTTCAACAGTTTTATAATATTATGGACTCGGTCGTCGTAGGCCGGTTCGTAAGTGAGGAGGCGCTGGCATCTGTCGGCGCTTCCTATTCCATTACCAATGTCTTTATTGCCATCGCCATCGGCGGTGGCATTGGAAGCTCCGTGGTAGTGTCCCAGTTTCTGGGCGCGAAGCAGCTGGGGAATATGAAGACGGCGATCTCTACGACACTGATCAACTTCCTGACGCTGAGCGTACTTCTCGGCACGCTGGGGTTTCTGTTTAACGAGCCGATTCTGGCGTGGATGAACACGCCGGAAAACGTATTTGCCGATGCCTCCGTGTATTTAAGCATTTACTTTGTAGGGCTTCCGTTCCTGTTTATGTACAACGTACAGGCGGCTATATTCCAGTCGCTGGGCGATTCCAGAACGCCGCTCTATCTCCTGATCTTTTCGTCGCTTCTGAATATTGTGCTGGATTTGCTCTTCGTAATCCGGTTCCATCAGGGAGTCGCAGGCGTTGCGGTGGCGACGCTGATGGCTCAGGGGCTGTCGGCGGTGATTTCCTTCACCATATTGCTGAAGCGCCTGAAGGCGTATGAAGTGACGGAGGCGTTTCATTTTTACGACATGAAGATGATGATCAATATGATGCGGGTGGCGATCCCTTCCACGCTTCAGCAGTCGATCGTCCATATCGGGATGCTTTTGGTACAGTCGGTGGTGAACGTCTTCGGTTCCGCGGTCATGGCCGGATTTGCCGCTGGTACCAGGATCGAGTCGATCTGTATCGTACCCATGCTGGCCATCGGCAATGCCATGTCGACCTTTACTGCACAGAACATCGGAGCCGGGCGTCCGGACCGGGTGAAGCAGGGGTATCGTTACTGCTATGCCATGGTCGGATTCTTTGCAGTGGTCATCTGCATAATCATGCAGCTGTGGGGGGATATCTTCATACGCGGGTTCCTAAATGAGGGAAGCGCTGAGACCGCTTTCCAGACCGGTATGGCGTATGTGCGGTTTATCTCCTTCTTCTTTGCGTTTATCGGCCTGAAGGCGACGACAGACGGTCTGCTGCGGGGCGCGGGAGATGTGGTGGTGTTTACGATTGCCAACCTTGTGAATCTGGCGATCCGCGTGATCGTGGCGGCGGTATTTGCCCCGATTATCGGAGTACAGGCGGTATGGTACGCGGTTCCCATGGGATGGGCGGCAAACTATATTATCTCATTTATGCGGTATCTGACAGGAAAATGGAGCCGGGTTCATCTGATCTCCGGAAGATAAAAAAACAGGAATATTTGCGCGCCGTCTTTCGATAGGACGCCAGCGAATATTCCTGTTTTTATGTAATAGGAAAGTGCTCCTATTACATAAAAAGCCCTCCGGGCAGGAGGCGCATTCCGCGCTAAGGAAGTTTGGTTGCTGAAGCAACCGCGCTTCGGCGCGAGAGTCCGGCAAGCCGGACTCTTTAATTTTCCTTAATTATGAATTCCCCCTGCCATTCTGCCGGGGAAATGCCAGCTGCACTTTAAATAAATCTCCATCGATATAGATGGTAAACTTCCCGCCGAGAAGCTCTGTAAGGCTCTTGGCGATCGACAGGCCCAGCCCGCTTCCTTCCGTGGTTCGAGCCACGTCACCACGGACGAAACGCTCCGTCAGTTCATCACCCTTGATGTTCAGAGGATTCTCTGACACATTCTTTATGGTGAAGAGTACCTGGCTGTCCCCTGCGATGACATCAACGTATACGCGGCTGTGCTCCATCGCATACTTAAACGCATTGTTATAAAGGTTTTCCAGGACACGCCACAGATGGCGGCCGTCAGCCTGAATAATAACGGTTTCCTCAGGGAAGCTGGATACCAGCTCCAGATGGCGGACCAGGAATTTTTCTTCAAATTCCCCGTTGGTCTGATAGATCAGCTCGACGAAGTCGATGTTGGTCAGCTCGATCTTTAAATTCCCGGAACTGGCTTTGGAGGCTTCGACAAGATCCTCGGTCAGAGTCTTAAGTCTCTGGGACTTTTGTTCCAGAACCTCTAAATAACCCTGAATCTTCGGGTCCTGAAGGTGTTCCCGTTTGATTAAATCCACATAGTTGATAATGGACGTAAGCGGCGTCTTAATATCGTGGGAGACATTGGTGATAAGGTCCGCCTTCAGGCGTTCGCTGCTTACCTTTTCCTGCAGCGCGGTATCCAGCCCCCGGCTGATATGGTTGATGTTCTCAGCCAGTTCCCGCTCTTTTCCGTCAAATTCTTCTGCATTGATCTTGTATTTGGTGTCTCCGTGGGAGATCTTTAACAGCGCTTCATTAATCTGGTCCGTCTCCCAGGCATTCTTATACAGCTGATGGAAAACCCATGAGTCCATACAGAGAAGCGCAAGGACGAGAATGCCCGTTAAAATTCGGGATTCCATGCTGTCATAGGTGAAATAGACGAACGCGCCGGTCGCGATAATGACACAGTTAAAAATAAAATAACAGATGTAGCCTAAAGCCAGCCGGGTCGTAAACCGGTGGTTTTTGATATAGAGACTGATATTCACGCAGATACGGCTCGTCAGACTGCCCGTCCAGAGCGTTCCCGCCTTATAGCGGCGGATCATGCTGAATGCTGCGACCATGCCGACTGCATAGAGAATCACCATGTGTGCAGCCAGTTCCCCGTAATACCAGCGGTCTTCCGACAGGAATAAATGGATAACCTTGTAGCCGACGTGTTCGCCCAGAAACAGGGCGCACATGGCGGCTGCGGCAAACAGAATCAGGCAGGTCTCCGTGGCGATCCGGTCGATTCTTCCCAGAACAACCGCGTCGTGATCGGAATTCTGATGGCCCGCCATACTCACCATGAAATACAGGCTTGCAGCGGATCCCAGAATTCCAATAATCAGGGACACGAGGCCGATGATAAAGAGCAGACGCATATGGTCATAGGATTTGGCAGCTTCAGAGTAAGAATCCTGGACGGGATACGCCGTATTGACTGCCACAACCATATAGTAATTGCTGTTGTTGTAAGGGTTGGACTTCTCCAGCTGGGCCGATATGGTCTTCAGTGTTGTGTTCAAATTGGTATCAACATACAGGGATTCACCGGTTACGTAGATATAACGGCCCAGCGTCTTTAACTCCTCCGGATTATCGATCACGGTGTTGTTATACAGCTTGGGAGCTTCCGAATCTCCCTTAAAAGATACCCGGAATTTCAAGTTGCTGGGATTCTGAATAAATTTATAGTGAAATGCATAGTAATTTCCTACATGGGCCAGCACTTCTTTTGCCAGTTCGGCCATGGTGGTATAAGATTCTCCCGGCTCGGAATCCTGATGATCGGGATCGTAGGAACGCCAGTCCACCCGGATGTCCTGCTCACCTTCTTCCGGTGTGTAGCGGCCATCCACCTTAAATTTCTCATTCAGATAATAACCCATGGACTTGGCCATACGCACCATCTCATCAACGGTATATTCTCTTACTTCCCCAGGACCGGTGGTCACACGGACGACAGGCTTGTCATAAGCCAGCTTTCCGTTTGATTCAAATACCTCTTTATATTTGATGTAGTTGAAAATATCGTCGATGTCCGTCTTAAACTGCCGGATGAACTCCGGCGTGTCCTCATACGTCTCGTTGGTAAGCCAGCTGATGCCTTCTCCGTAGTGAGGATTGTTGTACATGATGCTGATGCCCGTCACCACGAGGATGACAAAAAGAATGTGCAGCAGGACTGCATGTTCCTTTTTTCTTTTCATATGTTCTCCTATTGCTTTTCAATCTTGTAGCCGACACCCCAGACTACCTTTAAATAGCGGGGCTCCCGCGGATTGATCTCGATTTTCTCACGGATATGGCGGATGTGAACGGCTACGGTATTATCCGCGCCGATGGCTTCTTCATTCCAGATCTGCTCATAGATCTCGTCAATGGAGAACACCTTTCCGGCATTTTTAACGAGGAGCAGCAGAATGTTATATTCAATGGGAGTCAGCTTGATGAGATCCCCATCAACGGTAACTTCCTTGTTATCATCATTAATTGCCAGACCACCGCATTTATATACCTGGCCGGCAGTCTGCTGGTTCATATTGCCCAGCTGGGTATAGCGGCGCAGCTGGGATTTGACTCTTGCGACCAGTTCCAGGGGATTGAACGGCTTTGTAATGTAGTCATCCGCGCCGATGTTGAGTCCCAGGATCTTATCGGTGTCTTCTGACTTTGCGGACAGGATGATAATAGGAATGCTGCTGGTCTCCCGAACCTTTAACGTGGTTCTGATTCCGTCCAGACCCGGCATCATCACATCCACGATCATTAAATCCACCTGATTATTCTCCAGCAGATCCAGGGCTTCATAGCCGTCATATGCTTTTATCACATTAAAACCTTCTCCGGTCAAATAGATATCTATGGCTTCCACAATCTGTTTATCATCATCACAAACTAATATACTCTGCATGTCAAAACCTCCTTTTCCATTATTATACAACGGGCAGGATAAAATTCACATTACTTTTTTCTGAAGAATCAGGGACAAAACATTTATAAATAGTAGAAAGTACAGATTATATAAGTAATATAGCAGGAGTCTTTCCGCTACAATAAAAAGAAAAAGGATTGATACAATGGGAAAAAACAGAATCTATAGTTTGAGGAGACAGAAAAAAATTCCCCAGGCATTATTGGGAGATTTACTGGGAGTCAGTCAGCAGACCGTCAGTAAGATAGAATCACAGCCGATTCCAGATATCTCATCGGAGCTGCTCTGCCGGATTGCCGACTACTTCGGTGTTACGGCCGATTATTTAATGGAGCGTTCGGAACAGTCCTGTGATTTTAATTTCGCCGACATGGATCCGAGAGAGATCGGGGATTGCCTGACTCCGGATGATAAGAAAATGTGGCTGGAAATGGGGATCCGGCTGGCGGGAAACGAATTTATGGCAAAGCATAAGAAAAAAAGCGGGAAATAATGCCTGGCGGCGGTCAGGGAGCCTGGGACACACTGACTTCACTGGACAGCTCCCTGAATGCTTTGGGCGATAACCCGGTATCCCTTTTAAACAGATGGTAGAAATGGCTGGTGTTGTCAAAACCCACCTCCTCACAGATCTGTAAAATGGACCGGTTGGTATATTCAAGAGCAAGTTTTGCATTGGCGATGCGGATGTCATTGATAAATTCAGTCGGCGTCTTATTTAAATGCTTTTTAAAGACCCGGCACAGGTATTCAGGACTCTTCTGAGAGATGCGGTAGAGGGCGTTTAAGCCTTCCTGGTAATTCTGCTGTTTCTGCATCTCCAGCGCAAGTAGCCCCAGCCACGTTGGAATGTCGTGGGACAGCTTTAAGTTATAGGAAAGAAAATAGCTGGTAAGGAGATTGACGGTGGCGGCCCTCAAAAGAGTATTAAACCGGACGATGTTGAGTTCGTGTGCAATGGCCAGCTGCTCGAAGGAGGGCAGTAAGTTGTTTAATTCCGCGGGGAGAAGCTGGCGGAAGGGAGGCATCTCGTTCTCCATCAGCTGGTCCGCGTTGCATCCGGTACCAAGAAAAGAAAAACACGAGTCCATGGTGCCTCTGGAAACCAGCAGATTATAAAAACAGAAATCGGAAGACGGATTCTGGAAGCTGTGTATGTCCTTTGGGCGGATGAAGACTAAGGCTCCGGTGTTTACTATCTTTTTCTTGTCATTAATGTGATGTGTGGCGCTTCCCGCGCCGACCAGGAAGAATTCATAATAATTATGGTTATGGGAACGGGTGTCGGCATCCTGAAATGCGATTTTTGTGCAGATCCCGTCTTCGCCTGAGAAGAGCCAGTCCTGCTCTCTGTAAAATTCAATTTTCATCTCTCGGCTCCTTTCGTGTCTACTGGATTACCAGTCTGCGTTTTCTGATATGGGAAATCGTTTAATAAGAGATCATTATGAGATATAGGCCTTCGCGTTATGCGCAGGGCTTTTTTTATGTAATTGGAAATTGCTCCTATTACATAAAAAGCCCTCCGGGCAGGATGCGCACTCTTTATTCTGTCATGGGGAGGTCATTCTTACGGTTTCTATGTATGTCAATATAGCACAATAAATAGGGAAAGGCAAGACAAGACAGCGCCCTTTTTTTATGGTACATTTATGCTATCAAAATTACTTGAAAACAAGGGAAATAAATAAAATGTCTATAAAAAGTGCATTTCTTTCTAAGAATACCGGAGGGAAATACACGGTCTGTCAAGTGCGCTCAAAAAGCAAGAGATGGAAGAAAGTGGATAATTTATTACAATGAAGGAGGCAGTTATGAATCATTTTAAGGTGGCCAGCCCCAGAACAAATCTGGAAGTGGAAATTTCATTTACGAAGGCGTACCGAAGGATCCTGAAGCAGTGGCGGGGGAATAAATACAAGATTGAAGCAGAGTGTATGAAGGCCATGTATCCAGCCATACTCCACCCGATTGAGGAGCAGGATGTTCTGGCGGGGCGCCATGAGTTCGGACCGGTAGGATTCGGAATTCAGCATCAGACCGGGGGCTTCGGATTCTATATCCACGAGGACGAGGTGGTAAAGGAGCTGGAGAACGGAGTCGGAAGCCTGAAATATCGTGAAGACTTAAATGATATGCTGGTATTCTGGAAAAAAGAAAACACGGACCGCTATGTGATGGAGCACATGCCGGAACACTTAAAAAAGGCTCTGATATCTGACCAGTGGGATAAGCTTCCCATGCCGGCCTGCCCGATTCTCCGAATGGCGGGATGCTACCTGGACTTTGACAAACTGGTGCTTAAGGGAATTCCGGGGATGGTGGAGGAGCTGTCGGAATCAATGGAGAGGAGTGGGCTTAAGGAAGAACAGATTCAGTTTCTGGCGGCTTCTATCGAGATGTTTGATCTCCTGAAAGAGATGCTTCATTACTACGAGGAGCAGGCCGGTGAAATGGCCGAAAGAGCAGAGGGAAAACGGAAAGAAGAGCTGCAAAAGCTTAAGGAGGCGCTCTTCCAGAATCAGCGAAGGAAGCCGGAGTCCTATCTGGAGGCGGTCCAGCTGGTATGGATGTACTGCCTTATGACGCCTATCATTGATATTGGAAGATGTGATGTGTTCTTTGGTGATCTTTACTGCCATGACATAGACAATGGAATTCTGACCGAGGAGGAAGCACTTAAGATTACCCAAAACTTCTTTCAGCTGGTTGACCATCTGGATTGTGAGACAGACGGCCGCGTGATCGTAGGCGGATATGGCCGGCGCAATCCGGAGACGGGGGACCGTTACAGCCTGCTGGCTATTGAGGCGTGCAGAACCGTAAAAGAGGTTCTTCCGCAGTTCACACTCCGGTTTCATAAAGACACGCCCGAATCGGTGATGAAGGCCGCGATTCGCTGTATTTTAGAGGGAAGAACATACCCGCTTCTCTATAATGACGACGTGATCGTGCCAGGAGTAATGAGTACGTACGGTGTGTCGAGGGAGATGGCCGAACACTATATTATGCTTGGATGCGGAGAATATGAGTTTGAGCACTACAGTGTGGCAACGCCGAGCGGATCTCTCAACGCCGCAAAAATCATGGAACTGACCGTAAACGGAGGATGGGATCCGGTAGGGGGCTGGGCAATCGGTCCCAGGACGCCAAAGCTTTCCGAATGCGGAAGTTTCGAGGAGTTTTACCGTTACTATCAGGAGCATGCGAAATATTATATAGAGGCCCAGGCGGAATTTGAGGCGTATGAATATGAGATTACAGGCGCCAGGCACCCATTTCTGATGGCATCCGTTCTTTATGACGGCTGCATCAAAAAAGGAAAAGCACTTTTTGAGGGAGGCTGTGAGTATCTGGCGGGAACGCTGGAGTTCTATGGCGCGGTCGATGCGGCAGACAGTCTGTGTGCGATTAAAAAACTGATCTTCGATGAAAAACGGATGACAGCGGAAGAGATGATGGAGGCGCTTGCCGATAACTTTTTAGACTATCCGGCTGCCAGAAAAATGATGCTGGAAGCTCCGAAATACGGCGTGGATCATGAGGAAGCAGATGCATTTTTCGTAGAATTACAGGACTTTTTTAATGAGACGGCAAAGGCCCAGGCAGACCGGGTCGGACTAAAGAGTTATTTGCCGGTTTACATAAATAATGCACAGAATACCACGCTGGCGAGATGGGTGGGAGCTACGCCGAACGGCAGAAAGTCCGGGTGCGCGACAGCCAACGCCAATAACCCGGAATCGGTGGTAGAGACGAAGGGATTGACCTCCATGATTAACAGTCTGCTGAAGCCCTCTCACATAAATCACGCTGGGATGGTACAGAATTTTCGATTCACGAAGGAGCTGTTGGAGCAATCAGAGGATAAGGTGATCGCCGCCATGAAAGATTACTTTGACAGAGGCGGATGTCAGGCGATGATTACCGTAATCGGAAAGGATGATTTGAAAAATGCGATGGAACGCCCCGAGGAGTACGGCGATCTGATCGTGAGGGTCGGCGGTTTTTCGGCAAGATTCGTCATGCTGGAAAAGGATGTCCAGAAGGAGATCTATGAACGGGCCAGCTACTGAGAAAAAAATGGGGGAAATATTTGATTTGCAGCATTTCTGCCTGGATGACGGTCCTGGAATTCGTACCACTGTGTTTTTAAAGGGCTGCCCGCTTCGCTGTATCTGGTGTCATAACCCGGAATCCTACGAGAAAAGGGATACCATCTCGTACAATGAAAGCAAATGTTCGGGATGCGGCGCGTGCGTGGAGGTCTGTCCTCAGAAGGCGCACCGGATTGTGACAGGATTGCACCGGTTTGAGAGAGAGGCATGCACCAGATGCGGGGCATGTACGGAGGTCTGCTGTTATGGGGCGCTGAAGAAAATCGGCAGAACTGTGACCGCGGAAGAGGTAATCGCCGAGGTTAAGAAAGACAGGACGTTTTATGAGAAGCCGGGACCTGGCGGAATCACCATTTCCGGAGGGGAACCGTTATTCCAGCCGTATTTTCTGAGGGAACTGTTGCAGGCGGCCAAGGATGAGGGCATTCATACGTGTCTGGAGACATCAGGCTTCTGTGCCGCTGAACCGTTAAATGCGGTCATTCCTCTCACGGACTTATTCCTGTTTGATCTGAAAGGGGAGAGGGCGGCGTATCCACACTTAACTGGTGTCAGGGCGGAGGAAATATACCAAAATCTGGAGATTCTTCTTGAAAAGAAGTGTCATGTGGTAATCCGGGTTCCGCTGATCCCGGGAATAAATGATACGGAGACCTTTTTCGGCGAATTGGCAAAGCTCTACCGCCGTCAGGCGGGAATTGAGGCATTTGAAATCATGCCGTATCACGGCATGGGAGCCTCAAAGGCGGTACAGGCCGCCGTTGTACAGGGGCTGGGTAAACAGCCTGACGCGACAGAAGATGAGAAAAAGGCATGGCTGGCCGCACTGAAAGGCTTGGGGCTGCCTGCGTTTATCAATTATTTTAAAAACAAATAGCACAAAATGTGCGAGGAAGGGAGCAACAGATATGAAGAAGGTATTGAGTTTGGGGATGGCAGTGGTGTTGACACTCAGTCTTACGGCCTGTGGAGGCAGGACGGAAAGCAAAGAGACAACTGCAACGCAGGCACAGGGACAGACAGAGTCCGCTCAGAGCGGAAAGGAGACGACGCAGGCCGCCTCCAATGTGGAGCTGGTAGCGACCAGATGGTCCGGAGGACAGTCTGATGATCAGAAGGAGCTTGTAAAGGGGTATACGGCTTCTGAGATTGTGATTGACGATGTGGCGTACGATAAGTTAAAGGAAAAGGAAACGCTTAGTATGCAGAAGAGCGGAGGGGGAGATTACGACCTGATCTATGTAGCGGAAGTATGGTGCCCGGATTACGCATCGAATGGCTGGCTTCTTCCTTTAAATGACTACATTGAAAAATATAATGTGGATTTAAGCATGTATAACCAGAGCCTCCTGGACACCATGACAGTAGATGGAAAAATCATGTCGCTTCCGACATTTACGCAGACGTCCATCCTGGCATATGACGAGACTGCCATGCAGCGGTACGGCGGAGAGGTTCCGAAGACCTTCGACGAGCTGATTGCATGCGCCAAATGGTTTAAGGAAAATGAGGGAACCGGAATTGCAGTTCCGGCCATGCAAGGACAGGCGGCAGTCGATTTATTTGGTGCGATCCTCTACTCCTGCGGCGGAGAGTTTATAAAGGATGGTAAGGCTGATTTGGGAAGTGATGAGGCAGCACAGGCAATTACCATCTGGCAGGAACTCTGTAAGTATGCTATGGACGGAGCTTCTACGTGGCATGTGGACGACGTGGGGCAGGCAATGAAGGATGGCGTGGCTCCTATCAGCATCAGCCTGTCGGGCAACTGCTCCGCATACTTAGATCCGGAGCAGTCGGCAGTGGCTGAAACCGTAAAATTCGCCGGTATGCCTGGAGTCGGAGACAAGGATTATGTGGGAACCGCCAATTTCTGGGGATGGTCTGTAGCGGCAAACAGTGAAAATCCGGATGAAGCATTCCAGGCGGCCGTATGGCTGACGAGCCCGGAACAGGAAAAGTCAGCGTCTCTGGCAAACGGATCGATCTCCGCGCTGCCGGAGCTGGCCGAAGATCAGGAAGTACTGGAAAAAATTCCGTATCTGCCCGCAGTCACAGAGGCCCTTGCGCACGCCAGGATTCTGCCTACAGCAGGAGATTCCTCCACCATGCTGACCGGCTTACAGGCAGTTTTATCAGAGATTGCCACTGATCCGGACACCGATTCGGCTGCGTTAATCAAGTCTTATAACGAGTCCTGCAAAGATTATCAGTTTGGCAGGTAGTGATAAAGGGGATGGGAGGTAAAGTAACAATGAAGCGGAGAAGAAATATACTGGAACAAGGGGATTTACTGCCCGTCCTCCTTCTTCTGCCCAGTATTCTGGTAGTGTTTGTGGTGATGTTCATTCCTCTTTTGTACGGCGTGTTCATGAGTTTTTACAACTATCATATGGGCAGTATTGATCTCAAAGAGGATTTCATAAGCATCAGCAATTATGTCAGGCTGTTTAAAGACAAGGTCTTCTTAAAAGCGGTCGGGAATACGCTGTATTTCACAGCCGCCGCCATTGCCGGGGATTTAATACTCGGTACGGTGATCGCAGTGTGGCTTCAGAGCCTTACGGGCCGGTTAAAGAGTATTCTCCGTCCCATCTGCACCATGCCGCTCCTGGTCTCGCCCATTATCATCGGTCTGATCTGGAAATACATGTTTAATATCAACGGCGGACTCATCTACTGGGTTCTGGGGCTGTTTGGAATCACCTCCAAACAGTTCCCGGGCCTTGCGGGAACGTCCACAGCCATGCTCTGCGCTGTCATTGCACATTGCTGGCAGGTTATTCCCTTTGTTATCGTGGTGCTCAGCTCCGGTTTGCTCAGCATACCGGGCGAGTATTATGAGGCGGCGGAAATGGACGGAGCCGGATTTATACAGAAATTTTTTCATATATCCCTTCCGGGTCTGATTCCGGTTTATATGGTCATCCTCCTGTTTAACGGAGTGGATGCCATCAAGGTGTTTGATATCATCTATGCATTGACCGGCGGCGGTCCGAATAACTCCACCATGTCGCTCAGCCTCTATGCGTATAAAATTGGGTTTGATACCTTTGATATGGGATATGCGATGACGATATCCAATGCCAGCATGATCCTTTCCTTTCTGGTATTTGGCATTATCTTTATCCGGTATAATGCAAAAGCGCATAAGGAGGGACAGCAGTGATGAAAAAATCAGCGATTGTATGCGGAAAAGCGCTGTTCGGCCTGCTTGTGGTGCTTACGGTAGTCTTCCCGATCTATATGATAGTGAGCAATTCCTTTAAGCCAACGCTGTTGATCAGGAAAATGCCGCCGCAGTTTTTCTTTCCCCCGACTCTTCAGCATTATGTGAAGATCTTTAAGCAGGGAAACTTCCTGTCGTATTTTGGCAACTCGTTTATCATTGCCATGTCGACAACGGTTATCAGTATTGTGCTGGGAAGCCTCGCGGCATATGGGCTGGCAATCATGAAATCCAACTGGGGGAACCGTATTTCCACGTTTCTGCTGTTTTCCAAGCTGGTGCCGACGATTACCATTATGATCCCTCTCTATATTATTCTGGACAAGGTGCATCTTCTGGGGACCTACGTGGGGCCCATACTGGCCCATGTGTCGGTAAACGCGCCGTTTGTGGCCTGGCTGGTGCTCGGATTTATCCGGGATATTCCGGGAGACTTATTTGAGGCCGGGAAGCTGGACGGCTGTACGAGAATGCAGGTATTCTGGAAGATTGTATTTCCTCTTCTCTCACCGGCGATTGGATCCGCACTTTTACTGGTCATGCAGTATTCCTGGAACGAACTGCTGTTTTCCATGCAGTACACAAATCTCCACACGTATACGCTTACGGTGGGTGTATCCAGGTTCGTAGGGGCGATTTCGGTAGACTGGGGACAGTCCAGCGCGGCGGCTACCATTGTCATGGTGCCGATTATTATCGCGGGCTTCTTCCTTCAGAAGTATCTCGTCAGCGGGCTGACGGCCGGTGCGGTTAAGGGATGAGTATAAAATAATATTACAGCAAAGAAAGAATGAACAATGGAGGTACAGGACGTGTATTTTGGAGCGCAGTATTACAGGCCGCCATTCCCGGACCGGACGTGTTGGGAGCGCGATTTTTTAAATATGAAGCAGCTGGGATTTCGTGTGGTAAAGCTTTGGGCGGTATGGAACGATATTGAGCGGGAACCGGATCATTTTGTGTTTGATGATCTGGACCGACTGACAGAGTTTGCCGGAAAGAACGGTCTGAAGGTGATTATTAATACGATACCGGAAGGGGCGCCGTACTGGCTGTATGAGGCATACCCGGACTGTCTGTACGAGACTGTGGAAGGAAAGAAAATTACCATGGGGGGGCCTGCGAACCTTCCGACAGGGGGATGGCCGGGACTCTGTATGGATAATCCGGAAGTTTCGGATCTGGTGTGTAATTTTATATTCCGTACAGCAGAGCATTACCGTGACAACAGCAGTGTGATCATCCTTGATGTGTGGAATGAACCGCACCTGGAGCCGATGTTCGATTATAAGAATGAGCTCCTCTGTGCCTGCAGAGCGTCGAAACGGGCGTTCCGGGACTGGCTGAAGGTTAGGTATGGATCGCTGGAGCGTCTAAACGAGGCGTGGTTCCGTCGGTATTCCGACTGGGAGGAGATCGTTCCTCCGCCGCGGTTTGGGACATATACGGATATGATGGACTGGAGGCGGTTCTGGTTATATAATCTGGCCGAATGGCTGAAACGGCGTGTGGACGCGGCGAGACGCGGCGCACCAGGCAAGTTGATTCAGACTCACAGTGCCAGCGCGGATTATATGGGGGCTTCCAGTAACGGCGCGCTGGGTATAGAACTGTCCGATGAATTCCTGCTCGCCCGCGAGGTGGACGTGTTCGGGCTGTCCAGCTTTCCGAAGTGGCTGATGGGAGAGACGAAGCGGGACTACGATCTTTCTCATCTGCTTCAGTCAGAAATCATCTGTGCGGCCTCCCGGGAAAAGGATTTCTACCAGGCAGAGCTTCAGGGCGGGGCCGGCGTACCGGGATTTCTGGCTCATAAGGTCCCAAAGAGAGAGGATATCCGTATCTGGAACTGGAATACCATTGCGGCTGGGGGAAAAGGCGTGGTGTACTGGCAGTACGCTCCGGAGCCTGCGGGAATGGAATCTCCCGGATTTGGCCTGACAGGCTTTAACGGAGAAAACACGGAGAGAAGTCTGGAAGCGGGCCGCTGCGCCAGGCTCTTCGAAGCATATGAGCTGGACCGAAGCAGGCCGGTTCCGGCTATAAATGGCATCTACCTCTCCAGAAATGCGGACTTACTGCTCTTTGCAGCAGGCGCCCAGGAAGAGAAATATGCACACAGTATCTATGGTGTCTTTAAGTCCTGCGCCGAAGGGGGAATACCTGTGAGATTTGTCCATAGCGACTATATGGATTCCGTATGGGAAGAGGGCCTGCGGGTTCTGTATGTTCCCATGGCGCTTTCCCTGTCTGACGAAGAGCAGAGCAGAATCCTTAAGTTTGCCGGAATGGGCGGCCGCGTGGTTCTGGAAGCGGCCGCAGGCCTCTATTCGGAGATGGGGGAGATATCTGCGGGTGGATCAAGCTCTCCATGTCCCATGCTGGAAGCCGCTTTTGGGGCGGAGGAGATATCTCTGGACGCTGGAGACGGAGAGCTTCCGGTGATGGATAAAGAGGGCGCTGTCCTGTGTGAAGGCCTGTATTACAGGCAGACGATGAAGGCAGCCCGGGGGGAAGTGACCGGCTGGTTTGAAGACGGAACTCCTGCTATGGCTGAGGTGGAATATGGAAAAGGGGAAATACGGTGGACCGGAACATTTCCAGGGGCAGCAGTAAAGGATGCGGGGAGCCGCGCAGCGGCTGAATTTATACAAAAGCAGTTCAAAGCGGAAGGATATTCTCTGTTTTCTGTACTGGAGGCGCCGGATCTGATCGTCAGACTGCTCCAGACGGAGAACGGACCGGTTATGGCAGCTGTAAACCAGACACCGGAGAGCAGACCTCTCTTTGCCAGGGAACAGACAGGGAAGGAGTGGAGCCTGGAGGTCCCCGGATATGACGGAGTGCTGTTAAGATTAGATACAGGGGAGTAACCATAGATGGGAAAACGAATAGGGATCGTAGGTACCGGGTTTATTGCGATGAAACATTTGGCTGCGTTCAAGGCGCAGAAGAAAGCGGAGATTGTGGGCATGTGTACCTACTCCAATATGGAAAAACTGCATGCCATCTGTGAGGAACACCAGATTATCCCGTTTGCCAGTATGGATGAAATGCTGGAAAAGGGAGAACTGGATGCGGTGGTTCTCTGCAGCGTGACTGCCTGCCACTATCAGGAAATATTAAAGGCCGCCGCTGCCGGGGTCTCCATGCTGGTGGAAAAGCCCGTGGTGGGTGAGGCTGAACAGTATCAGCGCGTCAGGCGAGCCATCGAACAGAACCGGGTCATGCTTTTTCCAGGACATAATTTCATGTACCGGAGGCCCCTTTCGCAGATGAAAAAACTGCTTGACGAGAAGGCGTTGGGAACAATACTCCAGTCCTCTTTCTTCTCAGCGCAGCTTCTGGATACCTCGGGAACAGAGAACTGGAGAAGGCAGAAGGAGCTGTCCTGCGGAGGTGCGTTAATCGACAGCGGACACCACCTGATTTACCAAATGCTGTATCTTCTGGGCGTGCCGGCGCGGCTTCAGGCGTTTACGGCTAATCTGCGTTTGCATGATCTGGATGGCGAAGATACCGCTCAGCTCAATATGCAGATGACGGATGGCTCGCTCTGCGTCATAACAGAGAGTTGGGCATCTGAAGCGGCAGACCAGTTAAACGGGATACGAATACTGGGGACCGATGGGGAGATGCATTTGACGGATGCGCTCTATGTAAATGGGGAAAGACTCTGTGACGCAGAGCCGTACGACCAGACATTTGTTAATCAGGCGCAGGCATTTCTGGACTGCCTGGATGGTACGGGAAAACCGTTGTCGACACTGGAGGATTCCGAGCATACGCTTCAGATTATACGGGCGGCCTACCGGAGCTCGGCAGAGGGAAGTGTTTACAGAACGAAATGGTATAAGTAACAAATATAAAAAGTAAAGCATATAGCTTGAAAGCTGCTGCAAAAGCGGATGAAGGATCGTCTGTGGAACGGCAGCTTTTTTGTCAAATGAAAACAACGGGATCACAGGATAACGTGTTTCCCCTCTGCGGCATATATTGTAGTAATACTGATAAAAGGATGCTGACATGCAGATATATGTTGTAAAAAGCGGAGATAATGTAGATTCCATAGCCGCAGAAGCCGGAATTCCCGTGAGTACGCTTCTGTGGGACAATCAGATTGCATATCCATATCGCCTGGCCGTGGGTCAGGCGCTTTTACTAGATAATGAAAGAAACGGAAGAATGAAGAGCCCTCTGCACGTAAACGGCTACGCGTATCCATTTATTAACCCGGATACTTTGGACTGGACGCTTCCTTATCTGACGGATCTATCTGTCTTCTCCTATGGATTTACGGCGGATGGGGACCTGATTCCGCCCATGGCTGACGACAGCTGGATGGTAAATGTGGCGTCGGCAAACGGCGTGCGGCCCGTCCTGACGCTGACGCCTCTGGGTGAGGACGGAAAATTCAACAATAATCTTGTGACAGCACTGGTAAATAATCCCGATGTTCAGAAAAATCTTATCTGGGAGCTGGGGCGCACGATGACGCAGAAAGGCTACGGCGGAGTTGATATTGATTTTGAATACGTGCTGGCGGAGGACCGGGTGAAATATGCAGAATTTGTAAAGCTGGTGAGACAGGTGATGAACCTGTTCGGCTATCAGGTGAGCGTTGCACTGGCTCCCAAGACGGACAGAGACCAGAGAGGGCTGCTCTACGAAGGAATCGATTACCGCCTGCTCGGAGAGGCGGCCAACCGGGTTTTGCTGATGACGTATGAATGGGGATACACATATGCGCCGATAAACTATAGGTAATTATGCGCCCCGAAAAAGTATACATGATTTCAGAATTTCGGGACGCGTGGATAAAAATAGATAGAGAAATTAGCATTTCCCCTTCCGCCTTTTTTGTTTCTCTCGGTTTTTAGATAATCAACTTTCTCCAATACCTCTTTAAGCATAGTATTTTTGACAAAAACATCATCAATAGTCCAATAGGTATCGACTATGTGCCTGATTGTGGGTAAAAACTCTCTTTTGGCTCTTGCTCTTGCCTGGCTGATTTCTAATTCTCTATTCAAACGCTGCAATTCTGTTTCGGTTTCCTCCTTTTGGTTTTCGAGAGTGCTTCGGCGCTCTTGAAATATTTGAAGCGTGTAGATTCCCTGCTCTAGTAAATCATAAGCCGCAGACAACTGTTTGGTGATTGTATCCAGTTTGCCTTGCATGGAATCGACAGAATGCTGATAAGTGGCTGTGGATATTTCTGTATCTTCCCAATCTTTTTTAGGCCAGTTTAATTCATATTCATCGGCCCACTCTGCCAAACCTTCTATGAGCTTTTGTTCTATCAGATAGAGAGGCGCTGATATATTAGTGCATTTACTATTCGGGCAACGCAATACCGGATAATGATCTTTAGTATTACTGGGTTGGCGCGTCATTAGTGTACCACATTTTTCGCAGTACACGAGACCGGAAAGAGGGTTTTGCAAGGCATTTGTTGAGCGAATAGGGGTTGGCTTGCCTTCTCTAATTTTTTGTGCCAGTTCAAATTGCTCATCTGTGATAATTGCCTCAAACCTCCCTTTTACTTTTGGGCAGTCATCATTTTTGGGGCGAGATTCCACAATGTTACCACCAACCAACTTTTTCTGAACTTTGCGCCAGCTCCATCTCTGGTATCCTGCATAAGCCGGGTTACGAAGTATGTCAATAATCGTTGCGGCTGACCAAGTGGATCCAGATCGAGACTGTATGTGAAGATCATTGAGCCGATCCTTGATTTGATAGGATCCAAATCTTAGATAACTTCCATCATCTTGCAGCTCTCCGTGAGTATAGAGATCGTAGATCATGCGAACAACCTGCGCTTCATTATCTACTATATCAAGAGTATACCCCTTATCTCCTTTACGCTTAATTTTTTCGTAGCCATAAGGAGCTGTGCCAGCAATGTACCAGCCGTCCTGGAAGGCTGCTACCCGGCCGCGTTGAATCCGCCGGTTGATAGTTTTATATTCGCGGCGGCTCATGAACAGGTTGAATTCAAAATATTCCTCATCGTATTCATTTAAGGGATCATAAGTTTTAATTGGTGTAATAATTTTGGTGTTACTGAATTTAAACGCTTCCGCAACGGTTCCCTGGTCTTTGGTATCACCACGGGCCAGACGTTCTATTTCCATAACCAGAACACCATCCCATTGCCCCTGCATAACTTCAATAAGGAGTTGCTGCATTTTGGGGCGTGAGGAGATGGTCTCTCCGGAAACAATTTCTTTATAAGTGGCCCCTATGGGAAGATCCATTTTAGCTGCCAATTCAGATAGAATCTGTTCGTGGCGTGCAAGCGTTTCCCCTTCGCCTCGAGCCTCAGCCTCCTTGTCGGCGCGACTCTTTCTTAGATACATGAGGTACGACATGATATCATCTCCTTACTATTCGTGATTTCAATATTGTAAGAATTGGAAAAGAACAAATGTTCTGTTCTGGGTTGATTTTTTCTTTGGGCTGATATATAATCCTAGTAATAGAACAAATGTTCTCTTCCAATCTTACAGTATTGGCTTTTTCCTTTCCCTGGAAGTTAATACCAAAGGTGGAAACTACTGGATGATATTCCAGTAATATTATGTGGTATAATTAAAGTAACAAAGGTTTGCTTTTTCGAGGCTATACAGGCCGGAAAGGGAGGAAAATCCAATGGGTATTGAAGATTACATAACTGTAATTACAGAACAATTAAAAGAGATTAATGACGAGGATTTGATGAAAATTATTATCTCTTTTCTTGATAAGCAACTTTTGCGACATTCCTAAAATAATATAAGAGGAGAGTGAGCAAGAAATTATAGTTCATTCTCCTCTTCGATTAATAAATCAATATACCTTAATAACCTTTTAATAGATGCTTCATTCTTTAATTGTGAACACTTTTCTGTAATTAGCTGTATATTTTTATCATTATAAATTAAGTCCAAAGCGCTTGCTGCTGTTTCAATGTCTTTATGATCTTCCCAGCCCATAAGGTAGGAAGGGGAGCAATCAAGAGTTTTTGCCATCTGAGCAATAACAGAACGCTTAATGTTTTCTACACGTCCATTTTCATATTTTGCAATAGCCGATTTTTGAAGTCCCAGTTTCTGTGCGAGTTCTTCTTGAGTATAATTCATAGCTAGTCGGCGTTCTTTAATTCTTTCTGACATTCCCATTTATTTTTCCTCCATAACTTTGGTGTCTTAATTTTACTACATTTTATGACTAATTGCAAGAAAAATCGAAAAAAGTGTCTTAAAAATCATAAAAAGTCGTTGACAGTGCGGTAAAAGGATGCTATAGTTTAGGTGTCTAAAATAGACACTTGAAAGAGAGGTGATAGTAATTGAATAAATGTCTTTTAGAATCTATAATGAAAGCACATGGAGACACTGGCACTACATTGTCTCAGTATTTAGGCATGGCAAGAAGTACCTTTTCTGCAAAAATTAACGAAACAAAGGGGGCAGAATTTACTCAAGGGGAAATAGCTTCGATTAAAAGAAGGTATTCGCTAGATGCTAATGTAGTAGTAGAAATTTTTTTTACTCAAGATGTGTCTAATTTAGACACAATGACAAACTAACCGACGCACGTTGAAGATTTTATAATGAAAGGAGAAGCAGAATGAACGACTTGCAGATTTTTAACAATGCCGAGTTCGGGCAGATACGAACAGTAGAAGTAGAAGGGAAGATTTATTTTGTAGCAAGTGATATAGCAAGGGCACTCGGGTATGAGAAACCGGCGAATGCTGTAGCGACACATTGCCGGTATACCCTGAAACAGGGAATACCTCACCCACAGAATCCAGACAAGCAGATAGAGGTAAACGTAATCCCGGAAGGCGATATGTACCGTCTCGTCACCCACAGCAAGTTGGAAAGCGCGGAGCGATTCGAATCATGGGTATTTGATGAGGTGCTTCCATCAATCCGCCAGAATGGCTATTATGAGAATCCTAACTTGTCTACGGAGATGAAGGCGATTCTTATGATCGATCAGAAGCAGGTAAAGATGGAGCAGCGTATAGACAAGCTGGAATATGACATTCCTCTTTACGGCAGCGAAGCGGACGAACTCTCGGCGCATGTTAAACGTAAAGGGGTGAAGATTCTGGGCGGGAAACAGGCAGATGCCTACAAAGATACCGAAATCCGTTCAAAGGTTTATCGGGACATCTACGATCAGATTAAGCGTGAATTTGGTATCTATGACGATACCGGCAGGCCTAAGTCCTACAAGGCTCTGAAACGGAAGTATATCGCAGATGCTCATGAGCTGATCGACTGTTATGAGGCCCCTACGTATCTAATGGAACTGATCGAAGTCGCCAACGCGCAGATGAATCTGGGAGTAGCGTGAGGAGGTGACGTAGATGCCGAAAGTAAAACCCAATAATCTGGAAGAACGACGGCGGATTGTTCGGGCCTGCATAGCCAGTAACATGGAGCTTTATCATCTGGACAACGAGGCTATAGCGGCAAAAATGGGATTTGCCGAACGGACATTTCGGAATAAGCGGGAGAGTCCGGAAACGTTCACGATGGAAGAGTTGTGGAAACTCAGTAAGATTCTCAAATTCACTCCGATACAGAACGCCAGTATTCTTGCAGGGCAGGCGTTGACGAGCGGAGAAGTGAAGAAGTTTATTTTATTGTAGGACAACCTCACATCACAGGAAGGAGGGTGAGAGAGATGGAAAAAAATATTAGTGAGATGACGGAAAAAGAAATTCTCCGCCAGCAGCTGGAACTGTTAGCGGAGAGCTCTAAATCCTGTGGAGATGATTGTCTTGCTGGCATCACAAACAGTATGTTAGGCATCTATTCTGTTTTGGAGCCCAAGGATTCAAGCGTGTTGTAATACATTTTCAGCAGATCGCATACAGAATTAGCTTTGATTACAGAGCCTGTTTGTAATTGGTTCATTTTAATTACTGATTGAGCCTGAATCTGTGCAATAACTATTTCAGTCGCAAGTTCTTTGCTTGTTTTAGACATTGAATATTTCTCCTTTCTTTTGTACTCGGCCCTGCATGGCCTGTACTTAGATTATAGGGGCCCAGGAAAGAGATGGCAATAAGGATATAGGAAACAAGTACAACCCGTAATACATAGACTCTATCAGAGAGGAGGGGTGATATGTTAGTGGAGACAATTAAAAAGGGTGAGACCACATTCTATTTTCATGATGATTATTGTAAGAACACTACGCCGGAGGAGGTGGAGGTTATACTAAACAACATTGCTAGAATCGCATATCCTGCTTTGAGGGCTAAGTATATGCGAGAGGTACAGAAAGATGAAACCGCTTAATAGCGGGACTGATGGACAAGCAGTGGGAGGTGATACAGAATGCAGAAGTACATTGACAACCTGGACGACTTCGAGGACGACAGCCGGCCGCCGCTGATCGACTGGGTGGAATGGCTGCTGGTTGGGATCTTTGATCTGGCCGGAGCAGGGGTCTGCGGGTACATAGGGTATCTGCTGTTGATGTTAGTGGTGGAAGGGAGATGGATCGGTTGAGAGAAAATGATAACAGGTGTCCCCGCTGCTAGGGAGAATACAAATTAGATGTAAGACCCAGACCTGTATCTATCAGATCATGGGACGAAAATGGAAGAGAGGTTACTAGCCGTAAATATGTATGTACCTGCGGGTGCTCATGGGAACGGACGACTGTAGAGCGTAGCCTTACATCATAGGAAAAGGAGGGTGATCCGCATCAACCCAAATGTAACCTGCAACACCTGCCGGTACCGCAACCGCTGCATAGAGCAGAGCCGTCGGTATCCGTGTAAGGATTATAAGAGGAGGGACAACCCATGCAGAAAGAACAGCAGCTCAGGGTATGGATACAGAAACAGAAGCGTCTCATCAGCGAGGCCGCGGAGCAGAAAGACCGGGATTACATAGCCATGATGTGGCAGGGATTTTTAAACGGCCTGTGTCTGACCAATGCAATCACGTGGCAGGAGTATCAGGAGTTAAGCAGGGAAATTGTAGAGTTCGCTGAGGGATTCGAGGCAGTATGAGAGGAGGTAAAAGCAGATGAAGAAACGATTAGAGAAGAAGATGGAGAAGCGGAAGCGTGAACAGATCCACCGGCTGCTAGATCTGGCGCTGGATATCAATGGACTGGAACCAAGAGAACAGAAAGTTACAGGGAATCTTCCAACAGTATTTTTTGACTTTTCTGGTCATGTTGGGCGGATAAGCATTCGGACATATTCTGCTGGCTGGACTCCCGGCAAAGATTCCGATACTAAAATATGGCCGCGCGCATACAAACTCAGTGAGCTTTCTGATGCGGTACGCCGCGTAAATACACTAAAAGCAGAATCCCCAGGAGCTGCAACTCCCAGGGATTCAAGGTAACTACTAATTATTCTACAGCCCCATTGTACCATGGGGAGAAACGGAGTGCAAGATGGTAAAAAA
>NZ_JACOPB010000028.1:0-52953 GCF_014288005.1 Hungatella hominis | reverse complement strand
CACCAGTGTTGGCATTAAATGGGAAAAGGGCGGTGTCAGCCCCTCAGAGCTTATCAGGCAGCAGACGTATGCAAGGCAGGATGGAGCAGGAAACCAGCCGGAGGTCACCTTATGGCAGATATATCCGGAACAGGAGATAATGGCTTCAGATAAAAAGGAGATGAAGGCGGATATAGTTGCCGCCTTTGGAGACTGCGGGGATGTTGTCTCCTCCATGCCGGCTGACGGCGCTTATCCGGCCAGATCGGATGCCTCTGGCTGTGCCGTCAGTACCGGTCTGGCATTCTCCCTGTGGGGGAGTATTAATGTGATTGGGTTGCCGGTAAAGGCGGAAGGAAAGCGGTTCTATGTCCGCGGCATATTTGAGGAGGAAGAACCAAGGTTATTCTTACAGGCGCAGGCGGAATCGAAAGAACCCTTATCCAATATGCAGCTGACGTTTACAGGTCCGGGAGCAGGGGAGAGGGCCGGTCAGTATCTCTCATCGGCAGGTTTTCCGGAGGGACGGATCCTTGACCTGACATTATTTGCATGGGTACTTGGCATGATACTCCGGCTCCCTGCGATCATTCTGGCAATTGGTATCCTTGGGCGCGTGACCAGGCATGGAAAAAGGCTTTTCCGTTATCCCCTACTGCTGGCTGTTTATTTTTTAATCGCTTTCGGTATATTGGCCGTATTATGGTTTTGTATGGATCTGCCTGAGTTTCCTTCCGAGTTTGTCCCCACAATGTGGTCTGATTTTGAGTTCTGGGGAAATCTGTTTCAGGAGCAGGGGAAAAATATGGTCTCCTGGATGGCGGCCGGGCCTGCCTTCCGGGATATGGAGCTTTGGACCTCGTCATTTATGGCAGTGCTGCTTTCTGTGTGTGCCTCTGCCTTTACGGCAGCCGCAGCAATGCTGGTATCCATACGCTCTTACAAAAGAATGATGTTCTATTGTGCGGCATATACACTGACACTTTGCCTGATTTCATTCAAGATAGCCTCTGCTCACAATATGACCTTTTGCAAAGCGATGTATCTTCTGCCATGTCTTTGGATATGTGTGGATTTTCTCTTTTACTGTCTGAAAGAAACACTTGCCGCCGATGTCCGTGAAGGGAGGATTATGGATGAAGAAAAAACGTGAATACAGTGTTCCGATCCGGGAACAAATGGTACCATGGCTGTTTTTGCTGCCGAGCCTGCTGTTCGTGAGCATTATGGTGCTGATTCCTATGCTGGACGCTCTGCGCCGTTCCTTTTTCCTGGCTGCCGGTGACCGGTTTGTGGGATTTCAAAATTATCTGTCAGTCTTGAGGAACCATGCGTTTCAGCTGGCGGCAGCTAATACAGCAAGATTTATCTTAGTCTGCATACCGCTTCTGTTACTCTTTTCCCTGGCTGTTTCCCTGATGCTGGCCTCCTTCAGGGAAAAGCGCGGCATTTTCAAGACCTCGTTTCTTGTACCCATGGCGGTTCCCGTTGCTTCGATTGTTCTTTTGTGGCGTGTGATTTTTCATAAAAATGGACTTCTCAATGCATTTACTGCACTTTGGGGTTTGGTTCCGGTTGACTGGATTGGAAGTAAGGCCGCCTTTGGCGTGTTGGTGTTTGCTTATCTGTGGAAGAATTTCGGATATGATATGGTGCTGTGGCTGTCAGGACTCAGCGCCATAAATCCGGCATTATATGAGGCGGCTCAGATAGACGGCGCCGGAAGCCTCCAGCGGTTTGTGAGGATTACGCTTCCCAATCTTATGCCCACATTATTTACCATTACCGTGCTGTCGCTGCTCAATTCCTTTAAGGTGTTCAGGGAGGCTTATCTGATTGCGGGAGGTTATCCGGATGACAGTATTTACATGCTTCAGCACTTATTCAATAACTGGTACGGCAATCTGGATGTGGATAAAATGTGTGCCGGAGCTGTGATGATGGCAATTCTGGTATTTATTTTAATACTACTGCTGCAAAAAATTATGAACAGAGGAGATAGGATATGAAAAAATGGCTTCTTGGCTTGCCCCTTGTATTGATTTCGGTCTTTATATGGCTGCCTCTTTGGATGCTGATATCCGGTACCTTTATGGGAGGGGCAGAGCTGTCTGAAAATCTTGCGCCTGTCCTGGAGGGCAGGGGAGGAACGGCTGTATGGCCTGTAATGGCGCGTTATCCGACTCTGGCGGCATATGTGGAACTATTATTGGATACGCCCCAGTTTTTTACGGTATTCTGGAATTCCTGCAGGCAGGTTTTTCCAATCATACTTGGCCATGTCCTTTTGGGCGCACCTGCGGCATGGGCATTTGCAAAGTTTCATTTTCGCGGGAAAAAGATACTCTATACCTTGTATATTGTCCTGATGCTGATGCCATTTCAGGTGACCATGGTTTCCAGCTATCTTGTCCTGAACAAACTGGGCCTGATTGATACCGTGTGGGCAGTCATACTGCCCGGTGCGGCATCAACACTTCCGGTATTCATCATGACACGTTTTTTCATGGACATACCGGAGGCGGTCATGGAGGCGGCAGCCGTGGATGGGGCTTCCTCATTTCAGACTTTTTTACGATTTGGGCTTCCGCTGGGAGCGCCGGGCATTCTCTCGGCTGTGGTATTGGGCTTCTTGGAAT
Source organism: Hungatella hominis (assembly GCF_014288005.1). NCBI lineage: Bacteria > Bacillati > Bacillota > Clostridia > Lachnospirales > Lachnospiraceae > Hungatella > Hungatella hominis. The sequence continues at coordinate 50,335 of NZ_JACOPB010000028.1, read as the reverse complement.
ACTGGAACGCAATAGAAGCGCCTCAGGCATTCTTAAAAAACCAGGCGCTCTGGCCGCTGTCATTATATATGTCAAACATCACGGCGGATAACGCCGGGGTATCATTAATTGCATCACTGATTACACTGATGCCTCCTCTTTTGATATTCCTGTCCGGGCAGAAATATCTGGAGCAGGGCATTATATCTTCCGGAATGAAAGATTAACACAGGGGATTAATATATGGAAAACAGGAATTTTGCAGGCGATCTGCAGATAAGCAAAGTGAATAAATGGTATCCAGGCGATGTCCATGCTGTTAAGGATATGGATATGGAAATAAAGAGAGGGGAATTTATAGTTTTTGTAGGCCCTTCCGGCTGCGGAAAGACAACGCTGCTGCGCATGATTGCAGGACTTGAGAGTATAAGCAGCGGCGAGGTCATTATGGACGGCAGGACTGTGAACCAGGTTCCGCCAAAGAACCGCGATATTGCCATGGTATTCCAAAATTACGCCCTTTATCCCAATATGAAAGTAAAAGATAATATTGCTTTTCCCCTTAAAATGCAGCATATCGGCAAAACGGAAAGGGAGAAAAGGGTAGCAGAAGTGGCGCAAAAGCTGGAGCTGGATGCTCTGCTTGAAAGGAAACAGGGGGCCTTGTCCGGCGGCCAGCGCCAGCGTGTTGCCCTTGCGCGGGCCATGATAAGAAAACCCGGACTGTTTCTCATGGATGAGCCGTTAGCCAATCTCGATGCGAAGCTCCGCACAGAAATGCGCCGGGAGATTATAACGCTCCAACGGGAGCTGGGGGTAACAACCATATATGTCACCCATGATCAGACGGAGGCAATGACGATGGGGACGCGCATCGCCGTAATAAGCGGCGGTGTTTTACAGCAATTTGGAACACCGCAGGAAATATATAGAAATCCGGCGAATCTGTTTGTTGCTGGGTTCATAGGCTCACCCAATATGAATGTGTGGGACACAGAGCTTATTTCAAATAACGGACAACATTATCTGACCCTGGGAAATGCCCGTATTCCGATGGGTAAAAGCGGTCTGGACGCAAGAGGACTGCAGGGGCCCATTAAGGCAGGTATCCGTCCCGAACACATTGTGCCGGCGGCACCGGACGATCCTCATGCAGTGCGGATGAAAATCAGCATTTTAGAAAATACCGGGCGTGAAGCGGCAGTTTTCCTCACCGGGGCTGATATACCGGATATGACGATGGTAACAGGCGCGGATTTCTCAGGCCGGGCCGGGCAGGAGGTATATATTCGGCTAAAGCCGGAAAAGATACTTCTATTTAATACAGAGACAGGATGTGCATATGGAGATGTTTATGTATAGAATATATTCAACAGGGATAGAAACTGCGGCTGCATCAGCGATACTGATACCGATTCTTTTTTTATATCATATATTTATATTTCATAACATAAAAAAGACGGCAGCCTATATACTTTTTTCATTATATCTGGCTGCAATATGCTTTTTAGTGGGATTTCCCAATATAGCAGGGATGAGAATCGTTTTATCTCATAACTTTATTCCTCTGCGTGGGATGTTGACCGATATAACGAACAGCTATCTGAATGTTTTGCTTTTTATCCCATTAGGTATATTTGTTCCATGCTTATGGCCCGAATACAGAAGTATGATGAAAACAGTGGGCTTGGGCCTGATGACATCACTGGGTATTGAAATACTGCAGATATTTACCTTTCGCGCAACCGATATAAATGATGTGATAACGAATGTGGCAGGTACAATGATAGGATATTTAATAGGAAAATTGATTATTAATCGGTTTCCACAATTAAACTGGCTTGGCTGCAAGGAACGTGAGTTATATCTTTTATATGTAACGGTTGGCGTAGTAATGTTTTTTTCCCAGCCGTTTATTCAGTCTGTATTAGGTAATTTCTCTTTATAGGGAATTGCCTGGCAGCACAGGAGATGTTACAATGATAAAAAACAAGGAAAGAGGGAAACACAGGTGTGTAAACCGTTTAGGGAGGCAGCATGAAAGGATTCCATCGACAAAATAAATTATTTTCTCTCTGTGGATTGAATTGTGGGCTTTGCCCTATGTATTTGAATAAAAATTGTCTCGGTTGTGGTGAGGAAAATCACTCATGTAAAATAGCAAGGTGCAGTATGGAACATAATGGGATAGAGTATTGCTTTCAATGCAATGAATACCCCTGCGAAAAATACGAGAAGATAGACAAATTTGATTCTTTTATTTCACATCGAAACCAGAAGAGCGATTTAGAGAAGGCCCGGCAGATTGGGATTGAAGCTTACAATGCAGAGCAGGAAGAAAAGGTAGAAATACTGGGCACTCTTCTTGCAGGATATAATGATGGCCGTAAAAAGACCTTATTTTGTGTTGCAGTAAACCTTCTGAAGATTCATGAACTGAGAGCGGTACTTGGAAAAATTGAGAACAGATCCGATTTGGAAAACCTGACGCTCAAAGAAAAAGCGCTTTTACTGCTTGGTTGCTGAAGGCGGAAGCAGAAAAGAATAATATTGACTTGAAACTGCGAAAGAAAAAGTGAGAATTTGGATACAGACATCGTTCATTAATGGATAGTGAGGAATTGAGAATCGAAGTGAGTTCATCGAAATGTATCCGGTTCTTGGAAAGGACAGAAGAAGAGAGGTGTATTTTTGGTAAGAGAGTATCTGCATATGAATGTTTATGATGCGTTTTTAGCGCGGATGCATTTTCTCTTTGAGGAGTTTGATCATATCTATGTCTCTTTTTCCGGAGGCAAGGACAGCGGTTTGCTGCTCAATCTGGTTCTGGATTATCGGAATCAGCATTATCCGGAAAGGGCCATTGGCGTGTTTCATCAGGACTTTGAGGCACAGTATACGGTGACGACTGAGTATGTGGAACGCACCTTTGAACGGATTCAGGATCAGGTTGAGCTTTATTGGGTCTGCTTGCCCATGGCCACCAGAACCGCATTAAGCAGCTATGAGATGTACTGGTATCCATGGGATGATACGAAGAAGGAACTCTGGGTCCGGGAGATGCCACAAAAAGAATATGTCATCAATCTGGAAAATAATAGAATGACTACATATCGTTACCGGATGCACCAGGAAGATTTGGCAAAACAATTCGGGCGCTGGTACCGGGACGCCCATGACGGCGGAAAAACAGTATGCCTGCTTGGAAATCGGGCAGATGAATCTTTACAGCGGTACAGCGGGTTTTTGAATAAAAAATATGGCTATAAGGATACCTGCTGGATCAGCAAACAGTTTAAAGATGTCTGGTGTGCCTCCCCTTTATACGACTGGTCTACGGATGATGTATGGCACGCCACCTATTTATTTGGTTATGACTATAACCGCCTGTATGATCTCTATTATATGGCTGGACTGAAGCCCTCGCAGATGCGTGTGGCCTCCCCGTTTAATGACTATGCGAAGGATGCCCTGAATCTATACCGCGTCATAGACCCGGAGATTTGGTGCAAGCTTGTAGGGCGTGTACAAGGCGCAAATTTCGCTTCCATTTATGGAAAGAGCAAAGCGATGGGCTACCGGAATATTACTTTGCCAGAGGGGCATACATGGAAATCTTATACGAAGTTTTTATTGGATACACTGCCCAAAAGGCTGCGGAATAACTACGCTAAGAAATTCAATACCTCTATCCAGTTCTGGCATGGGACAGGCGGTGGGTTGGACGAGTCTGTAATTCAGGAGCTTCAGGAGAAGGGGTATCAAATTAGACGAAACGGTGTTTCCAATTATACATTGAACCAAAAATCACGGATTGTATTTGTGGGACCCATACCGGATCACACGGACGATATCAAATCCACAAAGGATATCCCCAGTTGGAAGCGGATGTGTTACTGCATTTTGAAAAATGACCATATCTGCCGCTTCATGGGATTTGGGATGACACGGCAGCAACAGAAACGGTTGGATATGATACGCCGTAAATACAAAAGTATAGAGGAATTCGATTATGAAGTATAAAAGCCCAGTTTATAATGTGATAGCTGTTCCAATAGAGAAGGTACGGCCCAATAACTACAATCCAAATAAGGTTGCTCCGCCGGAAATGAGGCTGCTTTATGAGAGCATCAAAGAAGACGGATATACGATGCCGGTCGTATGCTATTATGTAAAATCGCAGGATATTTATCTGATTGTGGACGGCTTCCACCGGTATCAGGTGATGATGGATCATCCGGATATCTACGAGAGAGAACAGGGATTGCTGCCGGTTTCTGTCATTGAGAAACCGATTGATAAACGTATGGCCAGCACCGTTCGCCATAACAGGGCACGAGGCACTCACGATGTGGATCTGATGAGCAACATCGTAAAGGAACTTCATGAGTTTGGGCGATCAGACGCCTGGATCTCAAAGCATTTGGGAATGGATAGAGATGAAATTTTGCGTCTCAAGCAGATTACAGGTCTTGCCGCGCTATTCAGGGATATAAAATTTGGAGAGGCGTGGCGCCCTGTAGAGGAAGAGACGGAAAAAGAGTAAATAATATTAATGAGTGAAAGTAATAAACGCCCTTTGGCAGAAAAATAAGTGATGTTCTGCAAAGGGAATCAGATATTAATTATGGAGGTATGCTTGCAAATGGATAAATGGTTCACGATTGATCAGATTGATGAAGATACATATATTATCAGCGAATACCGGCATTGGGAGGAGACGCATTGCTATCTGTTAAATGGATCCAGCCGCAGCTTATTGATTGATACGGGTCTGGGAATCTGCAATATTTATGATGAAGTAATGAAGCTGACAAATAAGCCTGTTACGGCCGTTGCCACCCATATTCATTGGGATCATATTGGGGGTCATAAGTTTTTTCCGGACTTTTATGCCCATGCGGAAGAATTGAGCTGGCTGAACGGTGAGTTTCCTCTGACAATAGAAACAATCAGAGAGATGGTGGCAGACCGCTGCGATTTACCAGACGGTTACGATACAGGCTCTTATGAGTTTTTCCAGGGAACGCCAACAAAGGTACTGGAGGATGGAGAGAACATTGAATTAGGTGGACGGAATATACAGGTATTGCATACACCGGGCCATGCTCCGGGGCATATGTGTTTCTGGGAATCAGACAGAGGTTATCTGTTTACCGGAGACCTGGTTTACAAGGACACTTTATTTGCCTATTATCCGTCAACAGACCCGGACGCATACCTTGCTTCTCTTGAAAAGATTTCGGAGCTTCCGGTCAAAAAGGTTTTTCCTGCGCATCATAGTTTGGATATTCAGCCGGAGATTTTAATTAGAATGAGAAATGCGTTCAGGCAGTTACGGGAAGATGGTAAATTACATCACGGCAGCGGTACATTTGACTATGGAGATTGGGCAGTATGGTTATAAAGAGAAGGAAGCAGTATAATTTTATTTAGTTGCGTGCTATACAAAAGGCTTTATCAGAAATAAAGAACAGCTATAGATTGAGGAGCGTTTATATGAAGTATGTATGTACAGTAATATCGGTAGCGGACATCAGCGCCGCAAGAAAGTTTTATGAGGAACTGTTCGGGGTAGAAGTCTATCAGGATTACGGAAGGAATATCGCTTTTACCTGCGGTCTGGCATTACAGCAGGATTTTGACTGGCTGGTAAGTATACCAAAGGAAAAGGTACTGAAGAAATCCAACAATGCGGAGATCGTCTTTGAGGAACAGGATTTTGATGGTTTCCTGAATAAGCTGAAAGCATACTCGGACATCGAATATTTGGGAGAAGTCATTGAGCATAGCTGGGGACAACGTGTAATCCGGTTCTACGATTTGGACGAGCATCTCATAGAGGTTGGAGAGGATATGCAGATGGTAGTAAAGCGGTTCCTTGCTTCTGGAATGACTATGGAAGAAGTCTCTGCAAAAATGGACGTATCCATTGAGGATTTAACAAAACTTCTAAATAGCTAATGTGCAGCGGGCATATAAATAAATTGAAATTTTGAGGAGAGTAAAATTAAATGTTAGACAGGACGATACCATTTTATAACATTATTCTTCGGTGTGATCGTTATTTAACCACTACACCAGTTTTGCATAATGGATATGAATTCCGTATGTATCAAGATGGAGATGAGCGAAAGTGGGCACAACTTGAATATGAAATTGGAGACTTTGATTCAGTTGATGAAGCAGAGCAGTATTTCATTTCAACTTATTGTTCAAAAAAGGCTCTTGATATTACAGAAAGATGTGTATTTGTAGTCAATGAAAAAAATGAAATTGTTGGTTCTTGCATTGCGTGGAAAGAATTAAGAAACGATATATTGGTTGCTTCCCTGCATTGGCTTGTTGTTTCCCCTCAATATCAGGGTAAAGGTATTGGAAAAGCTCTTTGCCAGAAGGTTATGCAGATTTTCGTTGTAAACGATGAGTTTCCAGTATATATCCACACCCAACCATGGAGTTATAAGGCAATCATTTTATATGTTCGACAGGGATTTAAGATTCAAAAAACAGACAGTTTTTCTCAATATGAAAACCAATTTAACTTTGCTATGAATACTTTGAAAAAAATATTACCGGAAAATCAATATGAGGAACTGACATACAATATCGAATTATAAATTCTTTAGGTTGTCGTGAGTAGCACAACAACAATCGGGATGGGCATCTCATAGAGGTTGGAGAGGATATGCAGATGGTAGTAAAGCGTTCCTTGCTTCTGGAATGACTATGGAAGAAGTATCTACGAAAATGGACGTATCTATTGAGGATTTGACAAAACTTCTGAATAACGAGAAAAAATAAAATTTTCAAATATGCTCAAAAACAGAGGAGGATAAAATGCCATATACATTTCAATCAGTGAAAAGCATGGAAATATTAACAGATAGCAGTAAACTATATAATTTCATCTAAGACTTTTCAGATTATGGAAAGAAAGGTATTTGAAAGCAAAGTAATTTTATTAGTATTTTTTTAAACAATTTAACAAATCGGGATTTGGAGGAAGAAATAATAATGCCAAGTTTAGAAGTGAACATAGAATATATCGAGCAACAAACAATATACGGATTATGGCAAAAGTCAAATGATAAAACAATTTCCAAAGATATAAAGGCTCTGTCTAAACAGTATCATGCCGTGGTTTCCATGCCGAAGGGGAAGGTGTTACCCTATTTTGTTCTGTCCAGAAATTACAATGAGCAAAGCCGCGATTTTGAATTGTTTATTGGTAGTGTGAATGACAAGAATAGTTTAGAAAGCTACGTCCTCCCAGCCAGCGAGTACGCCAAAATCACAGTAAAACCTAAATTGGGCTTTTTGTGGGGTGCTTCTATTGGAGAGGCAAAACAATATTTCTATACAAAATGGCTGCTCACAAGTTCCTTTGAAGCATTAAATTTGGAATATGAGTATCACACAGAAAGAAGTACGGAAAAGCAGCCGGCGATTGACATTATCTTTGCCATTCGACGCAAAGCTATCAATTAAAATTAGACCAATTATAATTTGTAGGGAAATTGAACATAGTGATTTTGCTCAATCGATATTTGAAAGGATAAAAGTAAAAATGATTTCTTCAATTTATAACAGACGAAGCACACGGTAATTCATAGATAAACCTATATCTCAAAAAGATATTATAGATATTATCCAAAGTGGAATAAAAGCCCCTTCTTCTAAAAATAGACAACCATGGAAGTTCGTTGTGATACAAGGAAATGCTAAGGAAAACATGATAAATGTTTTCAGGTTGGGAATCGGGAGAGAAGAAAACGATAGCGCATTGTTACCGCAAAGCAGACAACACATAGCTTCTGCAAAATACACTATTGATATTATGGCAGAAGCACCAACCATAGTCTTTGTTGTTAATTCACTGGGGAAAAGTATTATGGAAGAATTAACAACAGAAGAACGTGTTTATGAAATCTGTAATATTCAATCTATAAGTGCTGCTATACAAAATGTGCTTCTCGCCGCTACTGAGAAGGGAATAGGTAGTCTTTGGATATGTGATATTTATTTTGCATATCCAGAACTGTGTAAGTGGTTGAATAGTGACGGACAACTTATTGCAGCTATTGCATTTGGTTATCCAAATGAATTTCCTAAAGAAAGGCCACGCAAGAAGATTGATGATGTAGTGGAGTGGAGAAAGTAATTTGTCAGAATAATAACTTCCAGTTTGTTGAACTGAAAAATTTGAATTGATTTATCTGCAATGAATATGAAAACAAAAGGACAGAAACCATATGAAAACAACACAAAATTTAATGCGGGTGAAGGAGCTATTGCTTACCCCACCCACGTTTTCAGATAATAAGGCCCGACTGCAAACGAATCTGGATACTGATTTTCTCAAACTAATCGCCATTGTTTCAATGCTCATCGACCACATCGGCAGCGTCTTTTTCCCGGAGGTAAGGGTGCTGCGTTGGATCGGACGGCTGGCGTTTCCGATTTTCTGTTATTGCATGACAGTGGGCCTGCTATATACTCATGATATCAAGAAATATTTATTCCGTTTGGGAATATTTGCACTGATTTCTCAACCCTGTTATATCTTTGCCTTTCATCCGTATGACTTTTGGTCGCAGTTTACTAACTGGAATATCTTCTTTACTTTGTTTCTAAGCCTTTTGGCGATGTATGGATGGAAAGAACGCAAATGGTGGCTGTTCGCACTGACCTTTTTTGTGATTTCATGGTGGAACTTCGACTACTCCAGCAACGGAATTTTTTTGATGCTGGTGTTCTATCTCTGCCGCAACAATCCGGTAGTAGGGGCCATGTTCTATCTGCTGTTTACAGTTCCGCCAGCGCTTTTCGCCCGCCCCGGTGATTTTCGGAATCTCACCTTGGGTGGTCTTACATTTGATTGGACTTTTGCAATGGCCTTTGCCGCTTTGTTTATCTTCCCCTGTACCCATACAAACCTGAAGGTTCCACGTTGGTTATTCTATGCCTTTTATCCGATTCATTTGCTAATTATTGGCCTAGTTCGGCTGGTTCTCAAGGTATAATGTTAAGCTTTGCCAATTCATGTTTGTCGTGTTCTTTCAAACCTTATTTTCTTAACCTTTTAAATTAAGAAGCATGGTTTGCAAAACTCTATTTTGTAACCAGGTATTTGATGCCTATGGAGGAAACGCATATGGATATTCAGAAAATTATCAGTTTAGTAACAAAAACGCAAGGGCTAATTAAAAACCGTGAAATGGCCGCCCATGTAAAAGAGAAAGGTCTTGCAGATTATGTAACGCAGGTAGATATTGCCGTACAGAATTTCTTAAAAAAGGAACTGTTTGCCCTTGCGCCGGATATTCAATTCCTTGGAGAAGAAACCGGATTGCAGGAAATAAAAGCGGATAGCTTTTGGATTTTAGACCCTGTTGACGGGACGACAAACCTTATGCACGACTATCAGCACAGCGTTGTATCTTTAGCCCTTTGCCGCCAGGGGGAAATTATTATGGGAATTATATATGATCCCTTCCGCGATGAAGTGTTTTCTGCAATTAAGGGAAAGGGCAGCTTTCTAAATGGGCAGCCCATACATGTATCAAATGCAGAAAAACTATCCGACACAATGATTGGGCTGGGAACAGCAAAAAGAGAAGTGGCCGATGAAAATTTTGCCCGGTTTCGCAGGGTATTTGGTCAGTGCCAGGATGTACGCAGGATTGGCTCTGCCGCTCTGGAACTGGCATATACCGCCTGCGGCAGACAGGGAGGCTATTTCGAGATTTACCTAAATCTCTGGGACTATGCAGCCGGCATGCTTATGATTCAGGAAGCAGGAGGCAAGGTAACTGATTTTACAGGAGAACCGCTTGAACCGAAAAAGGGGAGCAGTGTGGTGGGAACAAATGGATTTATCCATACAGAACTGTTAAAGTTACTGTAAGCTATGTGTTCACTTGGGTACCCTGATGTAGGATAAGGTTAGCTTCTGGGTATCATCTTCTCGAAGCGAAAAATCAGAAGCCAGTCCAGAAAGTGGTGGAACTAACAATGTTCTATTCAATTCTCGGAAAATGCGGACTTAAATGTGGAGGCGGTTTACCCATTGCAAGAGCCGCGAACATCCTATCAGTCATGGCTAATGTAACTTTAGATAGGATAAAATTCTAACTGCTGGTAGTCAGGAGCTTTGTTGTGTGGAAACTATTCTGTCCTTAGGGAGGAGAATTATAATAGAGTACTGGAGTTCCTTTGAGTCTCATTTCCTTTGAGAATTTGAACAGATAGAGCCTTGTTGAAAATCCTATAGTATACTGACTAAAAAAATGTGAGCAGATGACTATTAGGATAATTTATTAAGCCTGAGCGAATTATGAGACCGTGTGTGCAGTTCAAAAGTTATGATGATTATCTAAAATTGGCTTATTAAAGAGCGGGCTGGTAATCTGCTTTTGGAGGCGTTATGAAAGGCTTTGAGAGACAAAACCAACTGCTATCCCTCTATGGATTGATTTGTAGGCTTTGCCTATGCTATTAATTAAGAATTGTCGGTATTTCTTACGGGTGTTGTAGTAAAGGCAGTGTATCAAAAACCAATATATTAGCTGATGGTCTGGACTCTTCAAGTACATTACCTCTTTATGGATGATGGACACTATTTTATTAAGTTAATATAGAACCGGAAATTAAACATAAACTATTATCCCTAAATATAAAGGTATATAACTTAGAGAAAGGAAGAGTAGCAAAGAGCCAAAGACTTAAAGAATGCGATATAGCAAAAAGCCAATATCAACAATTCTTTTTAAGGGGAACAGTACAAAGCTGTTCCTCTTTTGTTTTCAAAATAACAGTATACACCCTCATGAGCAGGGGAATATATAGGACAAAGGTTCGTGGCCCACCATAGTCTTTCTGAAAAGAGATAATTCTACATTCGGAGGGACTATGAAAGTGAAAAAGAAAGATAATATCAGATACCGTTTTACGGGATATGTATTAGCAGCTTTAAAACGTGCCAAGAGAGATTACATATGCCGTGAAATAAAAATAAGTAATCATGAAAGCCCGTTAGAGAAGCTGCTTCCAGAACCGTTGTGTGATATAACGGATAGTAAGCCATTTTTATGGGAAGAAACGGAGCAGATTCCACTGATACCGGATGAAGTTCGTCAGTATATGGAAAGCCAGATTGGTGAGTCAGGAGAAACGGCGCTTGAGGCTCTGACAGATATGGAAATTCTTGTAGTGTTTATGAAGGTTTTTAGACAGCTGACATATCAAGAGATCGGCAGGCATTTGGGCATGGACTATAAAAAGGCCGGCTCTGTTTTTAACTATGCGAAGAAAAAAATGAGGAAAGGATGGAAAATACGGAATGAATTTTAAAGAACTGTTAATGAAGGCTAAGCGGGGAGACAAGGAGGCAAGGGAGGAACTGTTTTTGATGTACCGTCCCATGGTGTTAAGCAGGTCCAGAATCAAAGGAATATTTTCAGAGGACTTATATCAGGAACTTTCTAAGACCTTTGTATCCTGTATTGAACAGTTTTCTATTGAGGGGACTGAAAACGAGCAAAAATAAGACTGAATTTCCTTCTTAATCCGCAGTTAACGACAGGAGGACCAGTAACTATGAGTCTTTAAGGAGACAGAGAGTAAGGGAATACAGCATGCAGAGGCAGGGGTATTCCCTTTTCCTTTAATAGTATTTATCTTTATGTATGCTGCTACATTTATTTCAAGGGTATCTGATACTTGTCCCTTAAGCAGCTTAATAGCAATAGGGGGAGTCAGGACCATAATAAAGACTAGACAAGCACTAAGAAGAATTATCTTTGTGCCTCTAAAACTTAGCTTTACACGCTCATTTTACGTGCAATACAAACAGGACGCCTGTCTGAATCGGCAGACAACTTAATGAGTCAGCGCTTTGGGGACTAGGAAAGCCGCCCAAAGGCGGCTCCTAGCTTTCAGCATTTTACAAAATAGTAGAACTCTATGTCATCTATCGTAATCCACACATATGGATTGCCCAATATGTCCCTTACACCGTTTACAACCTGTGTGAACGCTTCATGGAATTTTTCATAACTTTCCACTTCGACAGGATTCCATATAATTATAAAGTTAGCGGTCAAACCATCCAAATCAGGTCCTCGTTTATCCCCACAAAGGAAATAAGATTCGCTTAACCATGCATTTACATATATGCCTGTACTCGCATATACTTTTTTGGCGGCCTTTCCCCAAATCTTAACCAGGATGTTCTGAGTGACAATTTCCGGTATTAGTCCCGCAATGACAACGGTATATCGTTTTGTACGCATATGAATAACCTTTTTTATTAGTATATTCAGTAAACAAAGAAAAAGTTATTGGCTATGGTTTCGCAGCCAGTTTATGGCATTTGATGCGTAAAGTGCACTGCCTAGGGAAAGAATCTCCTCATTAAATACAACGTGGTCATTATGCATCGGTTTGCCGAATAGCGGATTTTCCTCTGGGGTTCCGGCGCCTATTAACATATAGCAGCATGGCCGCTCATAAGTATAAGAGGCGAAATCCTCTGACCCCATACCGCCTTGTGTAAACAATTCTATTTTATAAGGCTCATAGCATTCCTTCATGTAGCTGGCAAGCTCCTTGACCATTTCACTGTCATTTTGCAGCGGTGGTGCGGAAGCAATTTCTTTCACACAAGCTTGTCCGCGAAAGAGAGAAGCTGTCTGAATGGAGATTTCTTCAATTCTGTCAAAGATATATTTGGATATCTTGCAATCCATTGCACGGATGGTTCCCTCCAGAATCACATCTTCAGGGATGATATTTGGAGCTTCGCCGGCAGAAAACCTGCCAACGGTAAGTGCGGCAGGTTGGGTGGGAGCAATTTCTCTTGCAATGATTTCCTGGAGAGACAGATAAACATGGGCCGCAATATTGATGGGGTCAACTCCGGTTTCCGGCATTGCACCATGGCAGCCAGTACCTTTTATATGGATCTGAAATAAAGTACACCCAGCCATGCAGGTGCCTGAACCACACATAACTGTTCCAGATGGAATGCCGGAAACAACATGGAAAGCAATGCCTGCATCTACATGGGGATTTTCCAAAACACCGGCCTTAAGCAATGCCTTTGCTCCGGTGAATCCCTCTTCGTCAGGTTGAAATATCAGTTTGACGGTTCCAACCAGATCCTGCTGGTATTGTTTTAATAATTTAGCTGCGCCCAGAAGCATAGTTGTGTGCATATCGTGTCCACATGCATGCATATAGCCATTTTCAGAGGCAAATGGAACGGGAGCAGTTTCTTTAATCGGAAGAGCATCCATATCAGCGCGAAGAAGGATTGTTTTGCCGGGCTGCTTTCCAGATATAGTGGCAATAACAGCACTTTCGCATATTTTCTGAGGACAATATCCATACTCTTCCAATTTACTAAAAACAAATGATTGGGTTCGTGGTAAGATAGAACCTATTTCAGGATATTGATGTAATGTTCGTCTGATTGATATAAGTTCTGGGGTTAGCTGTTTTGCAGACTCAAAAATTGATTTCATATTAATATCCTCCGGGTTAATATTGACTGAATTTTAAGAGTATGAAAATGGTTTGTTTCACATGTTTCTGTTTATGAAGTATATCATAAAAAGTGAAAAGAATGTGAAGTCATATGATAAATAAACAATGAATTAAAAAAGAAAGTGTCTGGAATAGTATGTATGAATAGCACGAGTTGTATGCGAGTTGGAGCCGTATTCAGCAGAACATATAAATAAAGGTAGTAACTGGGAATGATAACAAGGAGGAAGGGATGATAGAATGCTGCATATAAATGCGGATGATTACAAGAAAAGTAAATATTGTTCGTTTGACGTTGGAGGGATAGGAGGATTTATATCAGGAATTGTACAAGACCTTTCTAAACTACATTGATAAGTTTCTGATTGATGTCACCGAAAAAGGACCAAAAAGAGACTGATTTGCGTCCTGACATGAATTGACATGCGATTTTCAATCTTTTATAATGATATCATCGGATTTGAAAATCTGGATAGAGAAAGCAGCTGGTTCGCCGGCTGCTTTTTCTGACTCAAAAAACAAGAAAGGTGGTATATGCATGAGGGAAGACAGTGAAGGTCGTCTGGCAGAGGAGGTGCAGGAGAGGGAAAAGCGTGTACATGTCCAGCCAATGGGAATCCTTACCGTAGATGCTTCCGGAGCAGCGGCAAGGCAGGAGAGCGGGGATATAACCTGGCATGAGATGGTGAATGCCTACCGCACAAAGAAAATCCTGTCTGGAGGATTAAGTGGTATCGAGCGCCTGGATGGCGGATGGGTAGTAGCAGTCGTCTACTATAAAGATTACCGTGTATTAATCCCCATGGAAGAAATGATGATTAACTTGGAGGGAGACGGAAGAGAAAATTCCAATACGTTAAACCGCCAGACCCGTCTTGCTAACAACATGCTGGGCGCAGAACTGGATTTTATAATCCGGGAGATGGAAGAAAAGTCAAGGAGCGTGGTTGCGTCCAGAAAAGAGGCGATGCTTCGTAAACGCCAGCAGTTTTACCTGGGACAACAGGAGGGCCCCCCTATGATTGTGCCTGGCCGTGTTGTGGAAGCGCGAGTTATTGCCGTGGCACAGAAAGCGGTCCGGTTAGAGGTCTTTGGCGTGGAATGCTCCTTAAAAGCGAGGGATATGTCCTGGGAATGGATGGCAGATGCCAATGAGAAATTCTCTATTGGGGATGTTGTCAGCGTGATGATGAAGAAGATATCCGGAGATTCGATTGAGAATCTGAAGGTAGAGGTAAGTGCCAAAGAGGCAAAGACCAATGTCAACAAGGAAAATTTAATGCGCCTGCGCCGCCAGGGAAAATATGTAGGAAAAATAACAGATGTATTTAAGGGCACCTATTTTATCCAACTGGACTGCAGGGTCAATGCGGTGGCACATTCCTGTAATACAGCCAGCCTTCCGGGGCAGGGAGATGAGGTCGGCTTTTTGGTAACCAGAATTAACGATGAGCGGGAAGTGGCAGAGGGGATTATCACAAGAATTATTAAAAGAAAATAGGAATTTTGTACCTGAGACAGTACCAGATGCTGTCTTTTTTATTTGCACAAATATGAAAGGAGTTTTGATATGCTGAAAGGAATTGTGAAATGGTTTGATGTACGGAAGGGATTTGGATTTATTACAGATGAGGACAACATTGATTATTTTGTCCATTATTCCGAAATCCATGGAGATGGTTTTAAACGGCTGAAGGAGGGGCAGAAAGTGAACTTTGAGCCAGGGGAGGATGACAGGAAACGAAGTGTTGCATTATCAGTGACGGTGGAGGAGCAGGAATGAATTGGCGAATCAGGATGAAAAAGCGGCATGCCTTGTTTGTTTTGGTTGCCACCTGTTCTGCTATCAGCTATCTATTTGGCTTTATAGCCCATGCGGAGACAGTCAGAGGTGAGGAGGGGAGGTTTGAGACAGGAGATACACTGGAGGTTGAGACTGGCCTCGGTGATGGATACAGCACATTGGGATTCACCTGTCTGGATACGGATTACCGGGGTGGATATCTGTTTGTGTCGGATGAGGTCATTCCCTACTCTCTGTGTGTCCGTTATGCGGCTTCCAATAACGATTATACCTACTCAGATGTCAGGACATGGCTTAACCAGCAGTTTGCTGATACCTTGTCAGTATCAGGGGACCTGCTCCCCGTAAAACTTTCAGAGACTGGGGATTCCATATCAGACCGGGTTTTCTGCCTGTCTGTTGATGAAGTAAAGAACCCTGACTACAAAGCGATTACCAGAAAAATCTGGACACCGCAAAGAGGAATGCGCTACTACTGGACCAGGTCGCCTAGAGAGAACACGACAAACCAGGCCTATATGGTGCAATACAACGGACACATTGCTTCCAGCCGGGTATCATTAACAGAAGCCGGGGTCCGCCCGGCCTTTGTCATACAGAAGGGAGAACCAGATAATACACAGGGCAGAATCTGGTATACCGGGGATACGATGGAACGGTCAATTGCCGGGAAATCATATACCTTCCGCTGTATTGATCCAGATTACTGTGATGCCGGAAGTAACCGGAATGGAGCGCTGTTTCTCTGTGACACCATTATTGGTGGAAGCGAAAGCCTTTTTGACGGGAGGGCAAATGCCTGGGAAGCGTCTGATTTAAGGGCATGGCTAAACCAGGAATTGGAGGATAGGGAAAATCTTGCGGAAACGGTTACAACCTGCCCGTTTACCTATGCGGGAAAAAGTAATAATTACCAGATTTCAGCCCGGAGCTTTACAAAGCGCAGCCGCCCGGGACTTAAAGTCACGGACCAGATTTTCTGCCTTTCATTGGAAGAAGCACTCCGGTATTCGGATATTTTATGGAGGCTTGGTGGTGCAGAAGAGAATAATTTTATAAATGCAGGAACCTTCACGACGGGCTATTGGCTGCGTACACCTACGGCCGGCGACGGAACGAAGGGTTATGCTGTTACCTATGACGGCCGGGTGGCACCGGAGGATGTAACCAATAAAAAAATCGGTATCCGTCCGGCGTTTGTGGTAGTTCAGGAATAAAAATTTGCACATAGGGAATTTTCTGAGAAAAAGGAGAACAAGATGAAGAAAAAGATGAAGAAGGGGCAGGCAGTTCTATCTGCATGGACCTTGATTGCAGCGATGGGGTTAACTCCAGTTCTTTCTGTATCATATCCAAACGGTATCGCTACCGTTTATGCAAAGGAGGCCGTTAACGAGGCGGTAGAAGAAGCCGGTACAGCTCCAATGGCCAGTCCGTCAGAAGCTAGGCGGGAGAAAGAAAAAGACAGCGCAGAAGGGGAAATGGCGCAAGCAGGTATCACCCAGACTGACCAGAAGGCGGACCAGGATGCAGGAACTTCAGATTTAGAGGACAAAACAGAAGCAAAAGCGGAGGAAGAGGAAAACGAGGCAGGAACGGAGGAAATCAAAACCAAGGAACCAGAGGCAGGGGCAGCAGAAGTCATTACAGATAAAGATGAGCTGATTCCGGCTACTCCTTCCAATGCTACTCCTTCCAATGCCATGTTTTACAAAGGTGCCTTGAATATTTGGGGCGGTATGGAAATGAGTGACCATTTTGATGGAGAGGGAACCGAGGAAGAACCTTACGAGATTAACTCGGATAAGGATTTGAAACTCCTGGCGTATCATGTTGCCAATGAGGAAGTGGACGGTTATGAGGGGTACTATTTTGCTTTGACACGGGACATATCCCTAAGCGATACTGCCTCCTGGCTGCCGATTGGATATTTTACAGAAGCCGGGGACAGCGAACCGAAACCATTTAAGGGGAATTTTAACGGACAGGGATACCGCGTGTATAACCTGAAAATCAGTGATACGACTCAGGATTATGCCGGGCTGTTCGGCAGTGTCCATGGAGCGGTGATTGAAAATCTGACGGTGGACGGACAGGTGAATGCTCACAGTAAGGCGGCACTTCTGGTTGGAGAGACGAACGACAGCACCATAAGTAATTGCAGCTCCAGAGGACAGGTGCGTGGCGTAGGTGTCATCGGTGGGATTGTTGGGGAAGCATATGACAGCGTGATTTTGGAGTGTACCAATACAGCTGGAGTCTTGGGGGGAACCGATGCAGACGGCGTAAATGATGCTTACGCTGGAGGAATCTGCGGCTCTGCCCAATCCTCCTTTATGAGTGACTGCACCAGTGATACCACAGATAGCTACAGCGCTCTTTACTCAGAAGGATATGTAGGCGGAATTGCAGGAAATATCTACGAAACGGAAATATATAATACATATGTGGAAGGTAAGGTTGGCAGCACGTCAGCGGATTATATCGGTGGTCTGGTGGGAAGGATGCAGAGCGGCCAGCTTAAGAATGGCCGGTTTGCAGGGACCATTGGAGCATCTACTTCAACGACATTAAAGACAGCGGGACTCTTTGTGGGATATATTGAAGGTGGGACCATTGATTTAGGAGATGACCTCGCCTATCTCTATACGGATAGTGAGGACAAGTACTCATTAAATCCCTTTGGAAATAAATTAACACCGCAAATTCGGCTGGAACATCACATCGGGGCATATTATTCCAACCAGCGGGATTTTTCCCTTTACCAGATGGGAAGTTTTATAAAGCAGACAAACCGTTATTTTTATGAGGAACTGGAAACGGGAGTTTTGGAAATTGGAAAAGAGAATATCCATCACTATGCTCCCAGTAAGACGGGAGATCCGGTCAGGGGGTATTTGATTACAATTCCGGCTGTGGACCATGGTACACTCTCTGTGCTGGAATCCCAGAATAATTTTGCAAAAGAAATCAACTGGGCAAACCCGGGAGCCGTAGCGAAGGGAGCCAAAGTCCTGGTGTATACAAGTCCTTTAAATGAAACGGAGTCAGAGCCCCCTGTATATTATGAATTGGTGCCGGATTCCCTGTCCTGGACAACCGACGATTTTGACAAAGAGGAAATCATACATACCAATGGGGCTGAAACCTCCTTTACCATGCCGGAAGGAAACATTACCCTGTCTGCTAAATACCGGGCAATGACTAATGGTGTTATCCTGGATAAGACGGAGCTGACGTTTGAGATAGAACAGATACGCAGCGGTTCCCGTTGGAATCCGCAGATAGGCTGGAAGGTTACTGATCCGCAGAAACTGACGGCTACCGTAATACCGGATACGGCGGCAAACAAGAACATCATTTGGAATGTGAAAGATACGGATGGCTCATCTACCGATGTCATCCATGTTACAGAAAATGGGGAGGTATCGGTCAACCAGTCGGCAAAGTGGATTCAGGAGCTGATACAAGCCGGTGTGGCCAATCAGGAATTATATCCGTCCAAAAAGATAACAACAGAGGGAACCAACTATGCGTCTGTTACGGTAACCACAGAAGCCGGGCAGAAGCGTTCCAGTGCATTTGTTACGGTGAATTTCAAGATTACTGACGATACGGTTGTCCCGGTATCAGATGTTAAGCTCGACCAGTCTGAACTGGCATTTGAGATTGTCAGGACATTAGAAGGGGACCGTTTGGATCCTACAGAACGTTATTCCGTCACACCTTCAAAGCGTCTTTATGAAACGATTACTCCGGAATATGCGGACAACAAAAATGTGAAATGGTCTGTAGGTGATGCGGATATGCTCCGGATTGATTCAGAGGGTATTGTGAGTGCCAAAGAGAATGCAAAGTGGATTTTAGATTTAATCAGGGCAGAAGAAGAGAGAAATAAAGAGCACCCTTACGCAAAAAAGGAAGCGTCTGGTACCCGTTCCAATTATGTGACGGTTACAACGGAAGATGGAGGAAAACAGTCGGTATGTGCAGTGAATCTTTCCTTCCGTACCGATGACCAGACCATAGCACATGTAGCATCTGTAGCCTTAGATAAAAGCGAACTTAAGTTCAGCATAGAGAAGGTGATGACCGGCAGCCGGGCCAACCCGTCTGTTTCCTATCAGGTGACGGATGCCCAGCAGCTTACTGCTTTCGTGATGCCAGAAGAGGCGGAGAATAAGGAGGTAAGCTGGAACTCGGTGAATGAAGCAGTGGTATCCGTATCAGGTAATGGTCTGGTGACAGTTTTGCCGGAGGCAGCATGGATAAAAGCCCTTGAGAAGGTCGATGCAGATAATCTTGCAAGAGACAAGTATTATGTATCCACGGCGGCGGGAACAATGGAAACCAGTATTCAGGTGCTTACCTTGGATGGGCAGAAGTCCGCAGAGTGCAAAGTCATTGTAGCGTTTAAAACAACAGATCAGACACAGCGGCCATCAAGCGGTTCATCGGGTGGAAGTTCCTCCGGTGGTGGTGGAGGCGGTTCCAGCCGCTCTGTCATAGGAAGTGCTATGAGTCCAAACTCTGACAGTGCTGGAACCTGGATTCAGGATAGTACCGGCTGGTGGTATCAGAATAAAGATGGAAGCTATCCGGCTGCCTGCTGGCAGCTGCTTACCTATAATGGGACAAGTGAGTGGTACCATTTTGATGAGAAAGGATATATGCAGACCGGATGGTTTACAGATACAGACGGGAACCGCTATTACCTCCATGCCGTTTCAGACGGGACCAGAGGACGTATGTATACCGGCTGGAACCTGATTGACGGAGTGTGGTACTATTTTAACCCCACATCAGACGGAACCAAGGGCTCTTTATTTATGAACCGCCAGACGCCAGACGGATACCGGGTAGATGCGTCCGGGGCTTGGGTAGAGTAGTTGGTAAAATTGTATATGGAAGGAAAGGTGTGGAGAGAGTATCTTCATGCCTTTTCTTTTGTAGCCATTTTATGAAGTTATTGGGCGCTGGAAGGGATGCCTTTGAGGTAATTCCTTAAAAAAAAGTTCAGAAATGCCCTCGACATAGATTCCAGAGACTTTGTATGCTATGGATAGAAGGAGGTGCTTATAATGAGAAAAAGTACAGGTTGGAAGCTGGCATTCATATTCCTGGCAGTTACCCTAAACCCGATGTCGGCGTATGCAGGAACATGGAAGAATACTTCAACCGGCTGTCAATACCAGAAAGATGATGGAAATTATGCGAGGGCGGAATGGATAATAGAGAATGGAACATCGTATTATCTGAATCAGAATGGAATTATGGCTGTAAATACTACTACACCAGACGGATACCTGGTGGCAGCAGACGGCAGTTGGGTGCCCGAACAGCAGTCGCTTGGCGGCTATGTCCGAACCCCGTATGATAACCGGCCTTATTATTACGATCCAGAATGGCAGGTATATATCTTTGATGAAGATACGGACTATGCGTGGGTGAATGACACACGGGTATTGGCTGCGGTCAGGGGAATTATCCCTGCATCGGAGCTGTCAGAAAAGAACCAGGTAGTTTATGAGGAGGTGTGCAGGTTTCTGACTGGTTTTGACTATGGCGCCAGTGATTATGAAAAGGCGACCAGGATTTATGATGAGATTACATTACGTGCGACCTACAACCGGGGAAAATATACACAGGCAGATGATGAGGTCTACAGCATTCTGGTGAATGGGACTGGCAAGTGTGTTGGGTTTGCCAGGGCCTATAAACTTTTGGCTAATGCAGTAGGGCTTAAGTGCGCGCTTCGGGAGGATTACGTGCACATGTGGAATGCCGTATATATAGATGGTCAGGCAAAAAGCATTGATGTATCTTCAACGAGAACGGATGCGTGTTTTTATCTGGATGTAGTGGAACTCAAATGTCCGTTCTGCGATTACAGAAATGTATTCGGATTAAGGGAGGTTTGCCACCCTTGTCCAAACTGCAAAGCGCAGCTGTATAATCCTGATATGAATTAAATAGCCTAAGTCAAACCGGCACAGCAATGTTAGTCTGTGCCGGTTTTTTGGAAATGAGGAAAAATATGATACGACACGATAGCTTTTTCAAAAGACTGAAGCGTGGTGGCTCGCTGTTTTTAGCGGTGTTACTTGCGGTTCAGTCCTTTTTTAATGTTGGATTTGGTATTATTTCAGCAGATGCATCGGAGGGAGAAAACAGAGGAAGTACGTTTGCCTATTATGGCTCCCAGAATCTTTTAAAAGAGGGAGCAAGTTTTCCCTTTTATGGAAAAAACCATAATCGGGTTGGCCTTTGGCCATATGGGATTACCAATGTAGAAGGCGGCCATTCAGCACCTGGATACTGCCTGGAACCGAATAAGTCCATGCGTTCGGGCACTCCGGGAACGATTGTAACATATGACCTTGATACGGATGGTGACAACCTGCCCCTTGGGCTGACAAGAGAGGATGCAGAAATTTTATGGTACGCCCTCTCATCATCAGGTAATTTTGAAGGAGGCATTTCGGGAAATGGGAAAATCGGCCAGGGACATTATATTTTGGGTCAGGCAGCTACCTGGGCCATTATGTCAGGAAATTGGAATGGGTTAGATGATTTCCGTAGTCAGATGGAAGTCCTAATCGAGAACCTGAAAGATCCTATGCTTGCGATATTGACAAGAGGAGCATCGGAACAATTTTTTAAACAGGTTAATGGAGCCGTGGAGGAAGGAGCCGTTCCACCCTTTGCATCTAAATTTCAAAGCCAGGCGCCGGTACATAAAATGAAAGAAAACGGGGATGGGACCTATAGTATTACATTGGAGTTTGACGGTGATGATTGGAGGCAGTCCACGCTTGTTTATGATTTGCCAGAAGGGTGGAATGTGTCTCTGGAACATGGCAGAATCACATTTACATGTACGACAGGTAATCCCGATATTGGCCTTGTGAGGGGACATTTTCAGGATGGCTCCCTGGGGGCTCAATACTGGGTTAAGCCAAATAGCTTTAAAATCTGGTATCCGGATGGTTGGAACGAGAGCAGTGCAGTAGATGGGAAACAGGCCATGATTACAATGGCAGGGAAACAGGAATCGTGGGAGGTTTGGCTGTCTTTTGGAAAAAGTACAACACACCGCGGGGAAGGAGACTATGAAATTCCATATACCCAGTACCTTCATGAGGAGACCTTTAAGCGGGATTATGTCATTGAACTGGAAAAGCAGTGTTCCGAGACAGGGAAAACTTTGGAAAACTCCACCTTTGAAGTATTAGAAAAGTTTGAGTTTTCGCAGCTTGACGGGACAAATCTGGAAAAAGACCAGTTTATGAAAATGGTGCCCACATCAGAAGGGAAATTTGAAGATTTAGCTGTGTGCGATATGGGGCTTGGTACAGATGCCAATGGACATTTTTCGCATTCGGATAAAAAGCTTTATAAATATGAGAAGACTTATTGTGGGGGACACCCAGATCCAGTCATTCATTATGTGGATGGTGACTCTGACTCGGCCGATGAAGAAAATGAACGCCGGAAGAAGAAAGCCTGGGATGCCTGGCAGGAGTGCGTGGACTGGTGTGAGGAAAATTGTGATTTCCATTCCATCGATGAGGGCGTTGCCAGAGACTTAATGGAGGAGGACCGGGATGAGGCATGGAATACCTATATTCACCTGAAGCGTATTTACACAGTCAGGGAAACAGACGCCAGAACCGGATATATCCTTCATGACCTGCACAATGATGATGTCTCCATTGAAATTGTTGAATTTTCATCTTCTCAGTCAGAAGGAGAGGGTGCCATTACCGGCTATTACCCTGGCAATCGGGCAGTTTCGGTTCGAGAGATGGAGGATGTGCCGCAGTTGTCAAAATCGGAGAAGGTTACAGATATTGTTCAGGCGGGAATGTCAGATGAAGGGAATCAAACCAATGATTCAGTTACCGGACAGGGAAAAATACCTGAGGATAAAGGGAATGAACAAGAGCCTGCTACTAAGGAACATGAGAACACAAAGAAACATGAATCGGAATCTTCCGGTGACACAGCAGAGAACGGCGAGGAAGGGGAGAAGGAGGTGGAGGCCGGGTCAGAGGAAACAGCAGATACAACAGAAATAAAAGAGTCTGATGAGGCATCCCAGCCATCAATGGAAAACAGAGAGGAAACAGATGAAGAGGCTAGTCCTGAAGCTGAAACGCAGGATTCTGGAAATGAAGCTGAATCAGTGGAAGAAGAGACCATAACAGATGACCTTCCTACCGTAGCAACCAGATCCCAGATAGGGATAGAAAAGGACGTGGCCACACCGTCAAATGCGTCCACCTATTTGGTTTCACGCCCGGCCTCTATAAAAGTTGGAACAGGCGGGCACTGGGAATGGGATGGTGTCCAGGAAGACAGTGAAGTGGCACCGATTGAGCAAGGCAGCTATCCGTCCGGGTACATTGGTTACGCTTATCTGGTGAAGGATCACAGGACAGAAGGAGAGCTGCATATTAATAAGCGGGATAAAGAAATTTTTGAGCTGGAAGAGGACAGCTATGGAAAAGCCCAAGCAGATGCAACCTTAGAAGGCGCTGTATATGGACTATATGCGGCAGAGGACATCAGGCATCCAGATGGGAAAACCGGTGTTGTATTTTCTGCGGGGGAGTTGGTATCCATTGCCACAACGGATAAAAATGGTGATGCTTCATTCTTAACCATAACAGAAGTATCAGAAACCTCAAGAGAGGTACCGAATCTCTATACGAATAATGAAGTGCGGAATGGAAATGGCTGGATTGGACGTCCGCTTATTTTAGGCAGTTATTATATAGAAGAAATCTCACGCTCTGAAGGTTATGAACGTTCTGTAACCGGCAAGAACTTATCTGAGAGCAATCGAATAGGAAAGCCTATTGTCTTAACCGCGTCAGGGAGTGCCTATACAGATGGATTTACCCATAGTATTAATGAATGGTTTGAGGATTCCTATGATTTTACGGTTAAATATTATAAAACAAAGGGTTTCGATATTCTGCTTTCCGGTCTCCCGGAGCGTGTCAAGGCATATGAGGTGACAAGAAAAGAGACTGCATCACAGGAGCAGGTGATAACCGGAACAGAGCGCGTAGAGAAAAAAGATGCGCAGGGAAATATCCTGTACCGGACTGCCGAGGGTGGAGAATACAAGTTAGACGAAACCGGGAATAAGATTATAAAATCAGATGATAGCGGCAATCCGGTGTTGTCTGACCGGGCGCTCACCCAAACGGTTTCGGCAGTGAACCGATTAAATGATTATATCTCATCCATTGAGCGGGAGGAACCGTCCGATTTGGATATGGAAGAATCAGAAGATATTGACGAGGATTATATTTTGTGGGAGACATCATCGGCTCTTGCTCTTTCGGGGTATAAGAGTGGGCTGTCTGATTACCCGTTTAAAAAACTCAAATTATTTGGAAAGACAAATGGGAAGATGATAGATGAGATTCTGACCTTCTGCTCCTCGGAAAGTTTTTGGGATGCATATGATGTAGATGCAGTATATGAAGAGGCGGGAACCTGGTATGCAAGAATTCGTTATGGATATAAAGCATTGGCGAACCAGCCAGCCATTTATGAAAGCGGCAGTGGTCTTTTAGTAATCCGAAAGGAATATGAGGGCGGGTTTTATTATGCAGTCTATGAAGAGGGACAGTATGATATGGATGGTTACCGCTTCACAGTAGAGAAAAAGGAACTGGACCTGGAGGCTTTGGGGCAAGACGAAATTCTGTTAAAGACGGTTTATGCACCTGTCTATGAGACCTATGCGGCTGGGGAGTTCATATTGGATAGTGAAGGACAGAAAATCCCGCAGATGGAGGCGGTTCCAATCTATACCAGCCAGGAGGTGGTTTCCTATGAGGAAATTCTGACCCCTGTAAAGACAACCGCAGTGGAGGGTCAGGTGAGCATCCATGTGGATACGGACGAGGAATTTACAGAGGGGGAAAAACATGAGAGAACTTACCGGGTAGTGACAGAACAGAAAATAACAGAATATACAGCAACCGTGAACGTCATGACGACCAAACCTGCACAGAAGAGTGGCTCTTATCTAAAGTTCCCTGTATTATTCTATCCGGGCCAGTATGAAATCTATGAAGATAACGGCACACGGAAAGAGCCGGTTATTATGCTGGAGCGGGTGATTAAGCAGGCAATCGAGGTGAAAAAGGATATTGCTCTGGACTCCTATGAGCATAATACCTATGAGATTCACCGTGACCCGTTTACCGTTCTTTTTGGAGGGTATAACGGAACACAGGAGACGAAGACGCTTCCCGGCTTTTTCTTTAAACTGTATCTGCGTTCTGATTTAGAGAAAACAGACAAGCTTATGAAAAAGGAAGATGGCAGTTATGACTATGTAACATTTTTCAAGGAAAATCCCGATGCTGCGTTTGAGCTTGCAATTGAGTGGGATTTGGAAAAGTATGATGCAGACGGGGATATGACAACCGTACATGCAAACCGGGGCGGCGGGAAGGACGACTACTGGGGACAAAGCAGGATGCTTCCTTACGGTACATATGTTTTGGTGGAGCAGCAGCCAACAGGCATCCCACAAAAACATTATGAGATTGATGCGCCTCAGGAGGTAGAGATTCCTTTTGTTCCACAGATAGATGCCGATGGTACAGTACATGATAAAATCCCATCTAAGGAATATCTTTACGACTCTGCCATGACACCGGAGGAATTGACTGAGCGTTATCAGATTCGATTTAATGAAGAAACCCATATCATATATGCGCATAATAATGACGGCGATTTTGAAGTGTTTAAGTATGGTCTGGAGCCGGACAGCAGAAGGGATTGCCAGAATGAGACAGTAGCGAGGTATTATCATTACGGCTCTATCAGCGAGGATGCTGGAAGTGCAGACCAGGTGTATTATGAAACTTATTACGACCGGGATGGAACGATAGCGGATTATGGTGTAACAATGAATGGAGTGGTTACCATGACCGGAAAGTCTACTGCCGTGGACCGGATGTACGCGAAAGCACTTGTACCCTGGAGTGTGTTAGATCCCAGATATGGAGAAGTAATCAACGATGACGGCGATATCGGAAACCGGGAAGCTGGCCTGGAGACAGATGGAACCTTTAATTTTATTTCCTTTGCAGTCAAGGATTTTGAGAATGAGTTTTACAGCTCCAGACTCAGGATTGAGAAATTGGATTCTGAAACTGGAGAAAATATTCTGCATGAAGGAGCGCTCTTTAAGATTTATGCAGCCAAAAGGGACGTGATTGGAAATGGTGCTTCCGGTGTGACAGGAAGCGGGGATATCCTGTTTGATGAGGAGGGAACGCCTCTCTATGAGGAACGTGAACAAATTTTCATGCAGGACGACACCGGAGCGGAAGTAGGGGTTTTTAAGGCTTACACCACAATCCGGGACGGAGAAGTTGAAGGAGAGGACGGAAGCCTGCATACAGAGAAGCAGTGCGTGGGGTATCTGGAAACGTATCAGCCGTTAGGCGCCGGCGCTTATGTTCTGGTGGAGGTAGAGGCACCGGATGGATATGTGAAGTCGAAACCTATTGCATTTACGGTATATAGCGACAAGGTGGAATATTATGAAGACGGCAATCAGGAGAAAAGGACGCAGGCGGTAAAATACCAGTACATGCGTCCCATTGGCGCTGACGGGAAAACCGTTGTAGAGGATATGCACCAGATTATTGTAAAGAATGCACCTACACATATAGAAATACATAAGCTGGAAAACCGTGCGGATGCCGTCACATACCGTGTAGAGGGAGATGAAAAGCAGCTAAAAAACCGCGGGGACGTGGATTTACAGTATAAACCCAATGGGGAATTTGCCGGGTTTGGTTATGTGACAAAACGCCTTGAAAACGGTCAGGAGAAGATATATGTGGAGAATGCAACACTGACATTGTATGAGGGGGTGGAAGTAAAGCAGACTGGGGAACACGAGTATGAGAAAGTCAAGGTGAAGAGAAATCTATTTGGCTCAGTAATAGGAATCCAGGCGTATGATACCGGCGTGGGTACCGATATAAGACAGACTGGGACAAACGCAGCAGGGCAGGCGGAGTGGGATATTACGGAAGAGGATAATCCACCCGTGGACATATGGTATTTTGACTTAAAATATGATCCCACAGAACTTGATGAACAGACCGGCATCCTCTATGGACTGGATGACTGGGGGAACCGTCTCTGTATGTTGGATTCAGAAACAGGTATGGCTTATGTGACAGATAAAACCGGCGCAGTGATTGTCTGGCCGCTTGATGAAAATGGGGATAAAATCATTTCCCAATCCGTAGAAGTATATACCAACGGGGAAGGAAATTCATCTATCAACATGGATTTGCAGCCAGTACCAGATGAAAACGGGCTTCCTATCTATTATAAGGATGGCGGTGTTACATGGATTGAGAATGAATGGGTGACGGACCATGGTGCCTGTGAAATTGCAAGAGTAAGGCAGGGCGCCTATATCCTGGAGGAGACAGCTGCCCCGTTGTCAGACGGTTATGTACAGTCCGCAGCAGTCGGTGTGATTGTCCATGATGTAAGCGAGAAGCAGTCCTATGTGATGGAGGATGATTACACAAAGATTGAGGTATCAAAGCTTGATATGACTTCCAGAAAAGAGATTGAGGGCGCGGTTTTAACACTCTACGAAGCATACCGCGTCTATGATGATTCCGACCGGGGGTGGCATTTGGAAATTCTCCGGGATATGGAGGACAAACCGATTGTAGCGGAACGATGGGTGTCAGAAGGAAACGTTCCACACTGGATTGACCATATCATGCCGGGAGATTATATTCTTCAGGAAACAAGAGTACCAACAAAGGCCGGCTATGTGACGGCGGAGGATGTGGAAGTCACCATATTGGAAACCGGTGAAGTACAAGGCTATGTAATGGAAGATGATCATACAGCGGTAGAGGTTTTAAAGCTGGACTCCCGGACCGGGGCTGTGATGGATAATCTTCACCGGGCCACACTGGCTTTATACGAAGCCCAGGTAGATGAGAATGGGGAAGTGCAGTATAGAGATGATGGAACCATACTCTATCATCAGGAAAAGAAGGTGTATGAATGGCAGACAGATGATGGAAGTGATGTGAGAAAAACGGCCCATCAGGTTACCATACCGGGTGGACACAGCTACACGGCCTATGATTATGAGATAGAGCAGGTTCCGGGAACCAGTCAGGCGGTTTGCTATATCACGGAGACAGGAGCCATGCGTTTTGAGTATCTTCCTGTGGGGAAATATGTGTTGGTAGAAGAGCAGGCTCCTTACGGCTATACAGTGGCAGCACCGGTTTATGTACCAGTCCTTGATGTGGGTTCTAAGGAACGGGTGCAGACCATTACCATGACAGACGAACCGATTCAGGTACTCCTGACAAAAGTGAATGTGACAGGTGGAAAAGAAATTTCCGGAGCCACAGTTGCCGTCTACCGTGCAAAGGAAGATGGTACACTTGCCAAACACCAAATGAAAGACAAAAACGGGAATCTGTTGTATGTAACCGATACGGACGGCAATCTGTTGCAGGATGAAGATGGGAACCATATTCCGGCTATGGAGTACGAAGAGGCGTATCTGGTGGAACGCTGGATTTCCGGCTCAGACGGAACATACACGAAGCGGGACCAGAAAGAAGGCAGGATACCGGAAGGTTATGAAATCGGGGATTTAAGGCTTCATGAGTTAAGTCAGCCAGCCGCAGGGAATTACTATTTTGTTGAGGAACAGTCTCCCTTTGGATATGTGAGGGCTGCAGAACTGTCGTTTGCGATTGTTGATACACTGGATATTCAAAAGATTGAACTGGTAAATGAACTGATTCTGGGCCAGGTTGAGATTATCAAGACCGATAAAAGGAATCCGGAACAAGTTTTATCAGGTGCAAGGTTCCGATTGTCCAATCTGGATACCAATGTGGCGACCATTCTGATAACGGATTCCGATGGTCGGGCAGTCAGCTCCCCGGTCCCCATTGGAGGGATAGGAACGGATGGGGCGGTAAGCCTCTATCATTTCCGGATACAGGAAGTGGAAGCGCCTGACGGTTATCTGCTTGACCCGACAGTCCACGACTTCCAGTTTAATATAAAGACAGACCAGTACCAGACGCTCACCTATCAGTATGAAGCAGCGGATAGCCCTAATAGGGTTATCATTTCTAAAAAGCAGCTTACAACAAAGGAGGAACTGCCGGGCGCCAGCTTAGAGGTCCGCAGAGTCACAGAGATGGTTGACAAGGACGGAACGGTTATACGGATTGACGGAGATGTGATTGAAAGCTGGATTTCCACGGAGGTCCCGCACGAACTGGAATGCCTGACAGAGGGAATGTATGTCCTAATCGAGACACGGGCACCGGAAGGATATATAGAAGCAGAGAAAGTGTACTTTACAATATCCGGGAACATGACAGTGGATGACATCCCTATGGTGGAGATGTTTGATGATGACACCAAGATTGAAATCAGAAAGGTGGACAGTGAAACCGGAAATCCTTTAAAGTGTGCGAAGATGCAGCTGATTTTGGAAGCGTCCGGGGAAATCATTAAGGAATGGATTACAGATGAAACCGGAGCGATTCAGTTCTTCGGTCTCCCGGCAGGCGTGTACTTAGTGAAAGAGGTAGAGGCTCCGGAAGGATACCAGATACCGGAAGGTCCCATGCGGATTACCGTGACCAAAGATTATAAGCAACAGACGTTTGTAATGGAGAACCGGATGACCGAATTGATGATTGACAAACTGGACGAGGAGACCAGGGAACCGGTAACAGGAGCAGTGCTGCAGCTTACAGATGGGGAAGGAAATCAGGTGGCGAAATGGGTTACCACTGGGGAACCGGAACTAATCCGCGGCTTAAAGGCAGGCTGGTATATACTGGAGGAAATCCTGGCGGCAGACGGCTATCTGCTTTTAAAGGAACCAGTGAGAATCGAGATTACGGAGAAAGCAGGAATACAAACCGTTACCATTACAAACCGGAAACTTGAAGTGGAAGTGACAAAAACAGATAAAGAGACCGGAGAAAACCTGGTGGGAGCAAGACTTCAGTTGATTCGAGATGCCGATGGCATGGTATTGAAAGAATGGGTAAGCGGGAAGATACCTGAAATTTTTAAAGGACTTTCTGTCGGAGAATATACAATCAGGGAATTGACGGCCCCAGAGGGCTATGCAGTAACAGGGCGTTTAAACTTTTGCGTGAGCGGAACCGAGGAAAAGCAGGAGATTAACCTGGTAAATGAGAAGATTGTGGTGGAACTCCAGAAGACGGACACCTTGGAAGGCAGCCCAGTGGAAGGGGCGGTTCTTCAGCTTCTAAAGGCTGCGGGGACAAACGAGGAGACTGTAATGAAAGAATGGGTGTCAGGAAAGGAGCCGCTTATTTTAACAGGAATACCGTCTGGTATCTATACAATAAGGGAAACACAGGCACCGGAAGGATATGTCCCAATGGAGGATATGAAAATTGAGATTCTTCCTAATCAGACCATGCAGCATTTTGATATTAAAAACCAGCCAATCCAGATAGAGATAGGAAAGGTTAGCGGAGAAACAGGAAAACTGCTGGGCGGCGCTGTTCTTCAACTGGTAAGAGATTCGGACGGTACAGTAATCCGGAAATGGACATCCAGGGACGGTGAGGCTGAACACTTTAAAAACCTTGCGGGCGGTACGTATATAATACGTGAGGTGAAGGCTCCCTCCGGCTATGAGAAAATGGAGCCGCAGGAAATAGAAATAAAAGATGTTGAGGCGATACAGGAATTTGTGGTCAAGAACTATAAAATCACCCATTCAGGTGGCGGCGGTGGCAGCACTCCGAATCACCCGAGACCCTCAGCGGAGTATATGGAACTGTTTAAGATTGATGGAAGAACTGGCCAGAAGCTTGCAGGGGCAAAGATTACCGTTTACAATCCAGACGGCAGTGTCTATGCGGAAGGATTTACAAATGCAGCAGGAATATTCCGGTTTAAGAAACCTTTAAAAGGAGCCTATACATTTAAAGAGACGGAGGCACCAGAGGGATACTATCTAAATGAGGTACTGCATGCGTTTGCAGTAACTGAAGATGGGACCATAGAAGGGGATACGACTATGGAAAACTACAGTAAAACAGAAATGATAATCTCTAAAGTGGATGTAACAACAGCAGAGGAACTGCCTGGCGCCGAGATCGAGGTCACAGACCAGGACGGAAACCATATCTTCTCCGGCATTAGTGATGAAAAGGGAAAAGTATATTTTCCGGTCCCGTCTCCGGGGGAATATCATTTCAGGGAACTGACAGCACCGGAAGGGTATGACAGAAACGAGACGGTCTTTTCATTCACGGTGTTTGAGGACGGCAGTATAATTGGCGACAATACCATTACCGATCAGAAACATTACGGAACAATCACGGCCAATTATGAGACAAATAGAAGGGGAGAGGGTGATTTGACGGTCGGTGAACTTAATCATGCACCAAAGACAGGAGATACCAGCTATTTTGTAGGGGTGTTCATGGCATGGCTTGCATCCGTAGTCAGCCTGTTAATTGTTTCCCTCTCAAAGTGGAGAAAAAAACAAAAGAAATCAAAAACAGGGATAAAGGCTGGCATGTTTCTATTGTTGGCAATAATGGTAGTTAGTACGCCAGTGATGGAGTCTCAGGCAGCGGAAGATGTAATTGAAAATATATATGAGGAACACCAGTATACAACGGAAAACCCCGATTCTAATGAAGCAGAAAAGCTGTTTGAAAAAGAAATTGAGAGAGACGGAAAAAAATACCGTCTCTCAGAAATCCGGACAGAAGTGCTGGAAGAACAGGGGAAAAGGAGTTCTGGAAATTCTTTTGAAATCGCAACAAGCCCGTTTCTTGATGGAAAAGTGGAGGTTAGGCCGAAAGAACAGATAACCCGGAATGGAATTACTTATCATTTGGTAAAATCCCAGAAGGAAGCAGCCGTTATACGGGCTCATGAGGTACCGGTAAGTAAGGAAGTCTTATATGAAGCAGTGGAAGCCAAGGACATGATACCGTCAAAAATCAAGATGACGGTAACAGATGAGAAAACCGGGCAGATGATGGAGACTATTGCAAAAATTTCTGGCCAGACATTTGGCGGGGAGCGCCTGGACGATACATTTTCCTTTTCAGCTGTGTTCCATGAATATGGGCTGGACGGCTATTGGATTGGGGACCAGGTTTTTAAACTGAGTGGGACTGAACCAGACTTTACGGGATATGAAGGGCAGCTCCTTTCTCTGATTGAGGCTGATGCTGAGCATTATACCATAGAAGCAGCAAGGTGGGATGGGGAAGCTTACACAGATGAAGCGGGTATCCTATGCCGTAGGGTTGTTATAACTGGTACCAAGAAGGTGAGTGACTGCACAGTGATGTATGAGGGAAGTGCCTATTTTCCGGAGGAGGAAGGCGTACGCCTGATTTCTACCTATGATAGCGGGGAAGAAGGGGTAGAGCAATACACCATGAAAGCAACGGGGGTTTACATACCTAAAAAGAACCATGGAGCAGCGGTCGCCACTGTGATTGGTGTTACCAGTGTCGTTGCAGGTACTGCAGGATATACCTATTATCGGAAAAAGAAGCATAATCAAAACGTATAAGCAAAGAGGGGAGGAATGGGACATATTTCTCCCCATAAAAAATTAATGCCCTTGTATTAAGGATTAACCATTTTATACAATAGAACTATATTAAGGAGGAAGGAGATAGAAGAAATGAAAAAAAAACAGAAAGTAGTCCGGATACATCCGCGTAAGAAACCTAACCTTGCAATGCCCGTTTGTCCTTACTGTGGACGAGACGCTGTTATGCGGCCAGCCGAGTATGTGTATGGTGATGATACGATAACTGCAGGAAGCATGCTGTATGTATGCAGCGGATATCCGGATTGCAATTCCTATGTAGGAGTTCATAGAGGAACGAAAAAGCCTATGGGCTCTTTGGCGGATAAAGAACTTCGTAATAAAAGAATCCGCGCGCATCGTGCCATGAACAGACTGATTGAAAGTGGGTACATGTGCAAAAATGGAGTTTATGCCTGGTTATCCTGCAGCTTAAACCTGCCGCCTAAAGAGACACACATCGGATGTTTTTCAGATTATATGTGTGAGCAGACCATCATGGAGTGTGAGCGAGTATTAGAAAATTGGAAAGGAAAAAGAGCTGCATAAAAGGGGGCATAAGCACATGAGATTAGAGCCATCAGATAAACCAATGTACCACAGAATGGATCAAAGGGATAGAGCATTGATTATGATACCTGTTTTTGGAATAGCAGCCTCATTGGGGCTGTTTTTTCTTGCGGCCCGTTTTCCGGCCATCATTGGTGGACCATTCATCGGACTTGGTGTGTGTGGTATGTTTGGAGGCGCAATTCGCTATTGGAAGCTAAAGCAGATGATTATGCCATTAAGAGGATGCTGCTTAGAAATTCAGACCAGTTGTTTTGTTGCAAGGCAACCTTGGAAGAAGGAACACTACGAGCAATGCAGAATCTATTTTAAGGAAGTTCAGGTGCTAATAAGGGAAGCCAAAGCAGGCGGTTTTTATCTACAGATTCCAGAAGGCGGTGAGAGTGAAATCCGTGGGTTTGGAGAAAACCGGCGGTGTCTTTTCTATGTCAGCCCATTTGGTTACCCGGAGGATAAGATGCAGGCCGTGTACCAGACCATAAAAGAAAGGCTGCCTGAAACGGCAGAAATATATGAATATGAAACATGAATGGATGGGAGTTCCGGAAATGTTAATGAAAAAGCTAATCATAAATGCAGGTATCATACTGGGTATCCTGGAAGCGGGAGTTTTTATGGAGATTCATCAGGAGGGAGAAGGTGTTTTAAAACTCACAATACTATGCGTGACCGGCCTGGGTCTTTACTTTCTATACCTTTGTCAGGTTATTTTCCAGAAGAAATATGAGACGCTGGTGGGAGAAGTGACCCTGATACAAAACTGTAAGGGCAGAAAAAGATATTGGGAAATTGAGGTGGTAGATGGGGAAGGCAAGGCAAAGCGGCTTCTGGTACCGGTTCAGAGCGGGGTGAGGAAAGGGATTGTGTACCGATTTTTCTTGAAGAATGATATTTTGCTGGGGGTGGAGGAAATGTGATGAGTTATAGAAATATATAGTAATCTGAGGGTTAAGTATGTCAAAGATAGCTGTATCCTGCTTGACTACTTCAGTAGTAATAGCAGTAAGCGTATGTAGTAAAATCATTGTATGATTTATTATTTATATGCCAGATTTTTTTATAAAATAATTTTAGACTATCTCTTGACAACAAAGAAAGCAAGTGATATATTCTATATGACGATATAAAATATTTAGTCATAAGGAGGTGAGGAAAATTGCCGCGCTTTACAGAACAAGAAAAAGAAATCATAAACAGGAAACTTTTGATAGAGGGGGAAAAGCTGTTTGCAGCACACGGCTTGAAAAAAGTAACGGTTGATGATTTAGTAGCTGCTGTAAATATATCGAAAGGTTCATTCTACGCTTTTTATCCGAGTAAAGAACACCTATATGTAGAAATCAATTTTCGCTTACAGAAAGAGCTATTTACTAATATTGAAACAACAATTAAAGGAAGAAAGTATGAAAATCATAGGGACTTAACAAAAGATGTTATCACTTTGGGGGTAACTGGGTTGATTAATTCTCCTATTCTTTCGCAGATCGATTTGTCTTTAATGGACTATCTGCAAAGGAAACTTTCGCCAGATATATTTGACAGTCATATGCACAATGATATACGTATACTAAAAATGCTTGAAGATTTAGGGGTTATTTTTACGATTCCGCATACGGTTATCATAAAATCCCTGTATTCTGTTTTATCCTGTTTGGAACAGTTCAAGGAGGATAAAGAACTGAATATGATACAAAATCTTTTAGTGAATGGCATTGTTCAACAAGTAGTAGCAGAGTAACAATTTTGTTTGGTTATTTGACAGGCAGATAGCCAAACATATTTTTTACAGTTTGTATGACTATATATTTTTATGAGTCATAAAGTCTGAGGAGGACAAAATAATGATTGATGTAAAAAAACTGTATTTTAGCTATACTGACAAACCGTTTGTCGAGAATGTAAGTTTCCATGTTGGGAAAGGAGAAATTTTTGGATTTTTGGGCCCTTCTGGTGCCGGAAAATCAACCATTCAAAAAGTTTTGACCGGACTTAATACAAAATATAAAGGCAGCGTAAAAGTTGCAGGTACAGAAATACGGGAGCGTACAAATCGGTTTTATGAAAATATCGGTGTTGATTTTGAATTTTCAACCTGTTATGAGAAATTCACTGCACGACAAAATCTCGCCTATTTTGCTTCTCTGTATGAAAAGCAGCCCCGGTCTATTGACGAACTATTGCATATGGTTGGATTGGAAAATGACGGAGATAAAAAGGTTGGCGATTTTTCCAAAGGTATGCGTTCCCGCTTGAATTTTATCAAAGCGTTGATACATGACCCAGACATATTATTCCTTGATGAACCGACAAGCGGTCTTGACCCTACGAATAATCGTTTGATGAAAGATATTATCCTTGCAGAAAAGAAACGTGGAAAAACGGTTATCATTACTACTCACAATATGTTTGACGCAACAGAGCTATGTGATCAGGTAGCCTTTATCGTTGCCGGAAAAGTAAGCGCATTGGATAGTCCGCATAATTTGATTATGTCAAGGGGGGCTGCAAAAATACAATATACCTACTATGACAAAGGTGAGAAAACGGGAGAATGTCTGCTTGATAGAACCACAGAAGATAAGTTATTGAAAAACTTAATTTCCGAAAACCGTCTGCTTTCCATTCATAGCAGTGAGCCTACATTAAATGATATTTTTGTAGATATTACAGGGAGGACACTTCAATGAGATTGGGACGTTTAATTTGTGGTGATATACATTTCCAATGGAAATATGGTTTCTATTTTATCTACTTTATTTTAACCGTTTTATATGTGTGTGGGATTGCCGCTTTGCCCGAACATTGGAAAACGGATATTGCTTCTATTATGATATACTCTGACCCGGCAGCAATGGGATTGTTTTTCATGGGAGCGATTGTTCTTTTGGAAAAAAGTCAAAAGGTATTAAATGCTATGGTGGTATCTCCTGTAAAAATATCTGAATATATACTTTCAAAAACAGTTGCGTTGATTGCTATTTCTACGGTAATTGCATTGATATTAGGGTTAGTTTCCGGCAGCAATCATTTGCTTGGTATCGCAGTTGGTACTGCTTTGACATCAGCAATCTTTACTATGCTTGGAATTATTGCAGCTACAAAGATTTCAAACTTGAACCAGTTTCTTATTGTAATTATGCCGATAGAAATTGTTTGCTTTGTTCCACCTATTGCTGGTCTGTTTGTGACTTTACCAGATGTGTTTTGCTTTTTTCCGTTCATGGCTTGTATGAACCTTATAACTGGAAAAAGTATGTTACTATCGTTCGATATGGTAATTGTAATTGCTACGCTGATTATCCTCTACATAATTGCAAGGGATACAGTTGAGCATATGTGGAAAAGTTTGGGAGGTGTAAAGCTATGAAAAAGATACTATCCAGTGCCATACAAGTATTTAAGCAAATCAAAAGCGACCCTATGATGTTTGCGGCTTGCTTCACCCCTTTTATTATGGGAGCTTTAATCAAATTTGGTATTCCATTTTTTGAAAGAATAACAAAGTTTTCTTTACAAGGATACTATCCGATTTTTGATTTATTGCTTTCTATCATGGCTCCTGTACTGCTTTGTTTTGCATTTGCCATGATTACGTTAGAGGAAATTGATGATAAAGTATCGCGGTACTTTTCAATTACCCCTCTTGGTAAGGCGGGGTATCTCTTTACAAGGTTGGTAGTACCCGCAATTATTTCAGCGGTCATTGCTTTTATCGTACTTTTGCTTTTCTCATTAGAAAAGCTACCCACTAGTATGATGATTGGTTTAGCACTTCTCGGCTCGGTACAGGCGATCATTGTTTCACTTATGATTATTACCTTGTCCGGTAATAAATTAGAGGGTATGGCTGTAACAAAACTTTCTGCACTTACACTGTTAGGCATTCCAGTTCCTTTCTTTATAGATAGTTACTACCAGTTCGCGGTTGGCTTCCTCCCATCATTTTGGGTAGCAAAAGCCGTACAGAATGAAGCAGTTCTTTATTTTCCCATAGCATTGGTAGTAGCTTTGATCTGGTACTACTTCCTTATAAAACGTCTGTTTCGGAAGCTGGCAGGATAAGGGGGCATATATGAAAAAAAATAAAATCCTGCCAAACGAAAATGTAAATACGGCAATCCGGGTTTCCACAATTACACTAATCATCAACCTGATTTTATCGCTGCTTAAATTTGTCGCCGGATATATAGGAAAGTCAAGCGCCATGCTGTCAGATGCTGTCCACTCGGCTTCTGATGTATTAAGCACAATCGTTGTGATGGTTGGAATTAAAATATCAGAAAAACGACCTGATAAAGAACACCCCTATGGGCATGAGCGTATGGAATGTGTGGCTTCCATTATTCTTGCTGTTGCATTGGCTGTAACAGGAGCCGGAATTGGATATTCAGGCATTAACAAAATCTATTCAGGGCAGTACAATACACTTTCCGTACCCGGTAGAATCGCACTCACGGCGGCAGTCTTATCCATTGTAATAAAAGAGTGGATGTACTGGTTTACAAGAGGTGCTGCAAAGCATACAAATTCTGACGCACTTATGGCTGACGCATGGCACCACCGCTCTGACGCACTCTCGTCAGTCGGTTCTTTAATTGGCATTTTAGGAGCGCGTTTGGGTTATGCCATTCTTGACCCTATTGCAAGCGTTGTGATTTGCGGTTGTATCTTAAAAGCCGCTTTGGACATTTTCAGAGAAAGCATTAACAAAATGGTGGATCATAGCTGTGACAACACTACTGAAACAAAGATTCGGGAACTTGTACTTCAACAGCAAGGGGTTGAGGGTATTGACGATTTAAAAACCCGCATGTTTGGAGCGAAAATGTATGTAGACATTGAAATATTAGCCGATGGCAGTTTAGTTCTTTATGACGCTCACAGAATTGCCGAGGGAGTCCATCAGGCGATTGAAAACAGCTTTCCACAATGTAAACATTGTATGGTACATGTTAATACTAATGAACTTTCCCATTCTGCATAGGACGGGGAAGAGGATTTAAGGTCACTGAAAGGAGGTGAAGTAGGTTATGGAACAATACTGGTGGATTATCATGATTGCGGTTTTGATTGTCGTTGGCTTACTTAAAATGGTTATTATGAAAAAATACAACGATAAAAAGAATCCCAAAAAGCGTCCGCATAATGATGAAGATTAGTAAAGAGCAACTAAAAGGGAAAACTGCTATCTGTGTAGCAGCGCAAAACGGCAGTTGAAATAAAACCGCCGTTTTCCTTTTTCAAAAATTGGATTACGGAGGGTGTATTAAATTCGCCTTTTTTAAGGACACGGCGGTATCAAGGAGGTATCGCTATGTCCTTATTTTCTATAAATTCAATGATTATCTCGGAAACTCCTTGATTTACGGGTGTTTTCAAAGGATTGTAGGCTGATTTTACTACCAATTTACTACTTACGGAGTTGGCTTTGATATGCCGCCGAAATCCTTTTGAAGATAGACCCCATACCGCCGTTTGGAAATGGCGTGGCACATCAGCAATCAAATAGAGAAACACAACACACCACCAGACAGGCGGCGTTACCTATTCCCACACGGGAAAACAGGAACGCCGCTTTTTTATGCCCTCATGTCACGCAGTAGGGGCAAAGGAAGCCTTGTATCATGGGGCTTTACGGGCGCGGTTTTGACCGGGCAAGGGAAATATACCTTTTCCCTCAAAAATGCCTTTCTATCGCGTGCCCCCCCACAGCAAAGGTTTCCTTGCTGTGGGCTTCCTGTATTACCTTTGCAGTTGCCGTTATAATTGTTAAATCCCGGTTGCTCATATCGGCAGGCAGACTGTCAAGCTGCCGCCGCCCGGTAGATTTTTCCGTTTCCACGTTCGGGAAAAAGAACTGGTCTACCGACACATCTAAAAAGGTGGCAAGCTCATAGAAGATTTGTAGGCTTGGATGCTGTCCGCTGTTCTCAATGGACGCAATATAACGCGGCGCAATGTTCAGTCTGTCCGCTAACTGGTTGCGCAATATGCCCTTTGCCTTTTTTGCTTCTTTAATGGCTTGCCCGAAAGCCTTAAAATCATACTTTACTTTGTCCTGCTTCATATTTTTCATCCTATTACATTTTACCGTTCACCTTTCTGCTTTGGATATGAGTTCACATATCATAGTGTTGATTAGAATAGAACATAGTATTTGCAAGTAATATGTTGATATTTTTGAGGTCAAACATTTATAATGATACATAGAAAGTTTCGATTGGAGGTGATTAACATTTTGAATATTACCCGTTATGCAACTAAAAACGAATGTCTCATTCCGTGGGTGAAATTTTTTTGGCACATTGAAGCCGCAAATGCAGACATACAC
This sequence comes from Hungatella hominis, assembly GCF_014288005.1. Classification (NCBI taxonomy): domain Bacteria; kingdom Bacillati; phylum Bacillota; class Clostridia; order Lachnospirales; family Lachnospiraceae; genus Hungatella; species Hungatella hominis. The sequence continues at coordinate 10,432 of NZ_JACOPB010000028.1, read as the reverse complement.
TATAAACTTCTTCCAACAGATTGTATTGATGTTATATTGAATTTGGCTGATGATGTGGTATATGAAACTGAATGTAATAAAATAATAGCACCCCCTTTTCATATCAATGGACTACGTAGTAAGTACAGTTTTATCCATCAAGAAAAAACCATTCGTATTTTTGGTATATCATTTTATCCTCATGGGCTATATCCCTTTGTGCATAAATCACTTAAGGAAGTTCAAAACAAAGTGGTTGATCTAAACGGGCTTTCATACAGTTTAGGAGAAAAGTTAAAAAAAGCAGTCAGTAATGATACTACTGAAAAAATCATAGCTGAAATTGAAAATACTTTGATTGAGGAGTTATCTATAAAGCAAGATTTTGCGGACAAAGCACAGCTAATATCAGACTTTATAACAATTAGTGATGATATATCTATCAAATCTTTTTGCGATAAACGGTCAATAAGCATAAAAACATTTGAGAGAATGGTTTTATACCATACGGGCTATACTCCGAAAATTTTGCGTCGTATAAAACGTTTCCAGAATACATGTAATCAATTAGTACATCAACATATTAGTTTAACCGATATTACTTACGATAATAATTTTACTGACCAATCATATTTTATAAAAGAGTTTACACGTTTTTCGGGAACAGCACCACGCACCTTTCAGACAGAGAAAGCTACTGTAAAAGAGAATGTTAAATACAAATACCTATGACAGTCGATTTTCTACTATACCTCTTGTTCTATTTTATGTAGACTATGAAAAAAACAGGAGGTATTTTTATGTCTATTGCAACGGAAATCGTAACAATGAAAACTTTACAGGAGGTAACAAAAGACAGCTTTATCAGCATTGTGGACTCGCTTGAAAAGGACTATCATTCAAAGCAACAGGGTTTTATTGACACGGAACTTCTCTATAACGAAGAAAACAGGGAATGGACTATGATACAGCATTGGGCTTCAATGGAAGAACTCAAGGCTGCTTCTGATAAAATGTTTCAAGATGAGGAAGCAGCCCCTTTTGTAAAAGCACTTGACGCTGCAAGTGTCAAAATGAGCATATTACCACAAATAAAAATATGGGGATAAAAAAGTGAAAAAGTTTGAATATCAAATTGAAAAGGTAACAGGGCATTGTTCATGTGGATATAAGGTAGGGGACGTATTTCAATGTGAGGGTATGAATACTCCCTGTACTCCATTTTGTGGAGGTGCTTACATGGCTTTGTTTCCTATTCAAGTCGCCCTACACAATGGAGCTACCTTTAATTTGGAAGAAAACCCAAAGTCAAAAGGAAATTTGGCTTGTCCTGATAATGGGTATGTTGTTTTCAAAGTTACTCTGATTGAGGACTAATTATTTAAGCGAAAAATCATTTAATATTGTACATGGACACCTGTATACGGTTTACCCTCTTTTCTTTGCTAATTCACTTCGGAGCTAGTGGTAAAATCATACTCACCATATTGATGATGAAACACCCTTGCAATTTCCATTTATGTGGATAGGTACGGCATTGATGAAAGCTATGCTTAGTGAAAAAGGCTATAAGTGGACTTCATTAGCAGTATAAAAGGCTAACTATGCTCTGAAAATGTAAAAATGTGATGAGTTATATAAATATATGGTAATCTGAGGGAGATGTATGTCAAAGATAGCCGTATCCTGCTTGACTACTTCAGTAGTAATAGCAGTAAGCGTATGTAATAAAATCATTGTATGATTTATTGTTTATATGCCAAATTTTTGGTATAATTCAAATGATAATATGCATAGTTACATATACTCAAAACTCAGAAAAGTGGAGAAGGTCAATGGGAGAAGATGAGGAAAAGATAGAAATAGAGTTAGAAAATGAAACGTATGGCTTGAATAATTAAAAACTATATTGCAATTTGCTGGGGAGAGAATTGATTATTATATTCATATACATTAAAGAATAAACCACTTAGGGAGATGATAATATGTTGTCGCAGGAAGAAAAAATCTATGTCGAACAGGCCTGCCTAAAATTAAAGGAACGTGGTTGGTTTCCTGGAGAGAAATTTGATCTATCCACTATCACAGAACAGGAAATTGCTGTTTTTGAACAGCAACATCAAGTGACCCTGCCATCTCTTTACAGAACATTTTTGACCTCTTTCGCACTTCCTCAAAAAAGTATTCATATATGTGCCACTATCTACGACATGGGAGATTTTGGCCCCCTATGGTTAAGGTTTGACTGTCCGAGAACAATGAAGGACATATCAGAGCAGATGGAAATCCTGCAGGAGATTCGGGATTTTTGTGAATTGCCGGAGGGCTGCTTTCGGAATCTGATTCCGATTGGAGACTGGGGCGCGGGCTGGGGGCCTTTGTGTATAGACCTTTCTAAGCCAGAGGAGATGGTGGACGGGGACGATGAAGACACATGGTCTTTGGTATGGTTTGACCATGAAGATTTTGATTGGGATGAGCAATACCTTGGTGAAGATGGTTTGCTTCACGGGCAGGCGGCTTTACCAAATCTAAAAGTATTATTGGATTGGTATTTTTATGGGGAATTGGAAAACAAGTATGAACAGGAGGAAGGTGTAAAGCCTACCTATGAGTGGTATCAGGACACCTTGAAACTGTAAAATTTCTGCAATTAAATCTACAATACCCCTTTTATTATCTACTAATAATATTTTATTGCTTATTTTATCACTTCCTTGCTTTTATTCTTTTATCTAAAGGCTTCTTTGCTGTTGCATGTATAAGCCGGAGAATACTGGCACCTGGATACATCCGGCAGAACAATAACATATCTCTTTTTAAATTATATTTCGAGTTTTGGAAAGTGCAGTTTACAAGGGACTACACAGGGTAGGTATCTGACGGGAGGTGTGCCGCCCGTCAGATTTTCCATGTGATATTCAAGCTGTCGCTTGTGGCGGCTATGGTAGTGAGCATTAAGTCCACCACCCGCCGCTTGTCGTCAAAGGATACATTCTCCCAAGTGTCGAGGTAGCCGGAAATCTGGCTGACCTGTTCCGGGCTTATGGCTTCCACCGTCAGCTCCGCTATCTGCGCCAGTAGTTCCTGCTTGCGTCCGTCCAGTTCGGCAATCTTCACATTCACATAGGAGAGCAGGACATTGTTTGCGCCTGTCAGACTGTCTACCAGCTTTTCAATCTCACTGTCCACATGAGCAAGCTCCACTTGCAGGGCGGCGATTTTCGGGTTGGCTTTTGCCGCTTTCTTCCTGCCCGTCAGCGTCTTGTAGCTGTCCAGCTTCTTCACCTTTGCTGATAAGTGACCGCTTCCAGTTCCGAAGTGATGATTTTCCCACAGCAGGGGCAACTCTTGTTATCCAGCCGCTTTGTACAGCGGAGATATTGCTTGCCGGACGGATTGAAGATACTCATAAGAGCATATCCGCAGTTCCCGCATTTGATTTTCCCCGCCAGCCATGTGTGGGTGGCTTTCCGGGCAGACTGGATTTTCATGTTGTTCATCAGCTTCTTGCGGCAGGTCAGCCATACGTCCGAGGGGACAATCCCCTCATGCGGAGCCAGCACCAGCATTTGGTCTTTGAGATTTTGCGCCTTGTCCGGCTTCACGTCCCGCCCCTGATACAGATAGCACCCGTTCATGCCCGTAAAGTCGGCGGCGTCATTGACAATGACCGTCCCCTGGCTTTTGAAAAATTCGTACACATCGAGGTCTGCCTGCACATAGACGGGATTGCGTAACATCTGCGCCAGCGTGGGGCGTATCAGTTCTTTGCCGTTGAATAAAATCCCCTGTTCAGCAAAATACCGGGTAATGTCCCCGGAGGAGGTTGTAGGCTGGGCGTACATCTCGAACATGAGCCGGATATTCGCCGCTTCCTCCGGTTTTACCACCAGCTTCTTGTGTTGATACCGTCCATTTTGATAGGCTCGGTGTGGAAACCATAGGGAGCCTTGCCGCCCATTTTGAAGCCCCGCTGACTGCGGGAATAATAAGCGTCCGTCACCCGCTTCTGTATCGTTTCCCGTTCAAGCTGGGCGAACACGATACAGATATTCAGCATAGTCCGCCCCATAGGAGTGGAGGTGTCAAACTTCTCCGTAGAGGAAACAAACTCCACGTTGTAATGCTGGAACAGTTCCATCATGTTTGCGAAGTCCAGAATGGAACGGCTGATACGGTCAAGTTTGTAGACAATGACCTTTGCAATCAAGCCCCGCTTAATATCCCGCACCAGTTCCTGAAACTTCGGACGGTCTGTGTTCTTGCCGCTGTACCCTTTGTCTGTGTATTCCTTGCAGTTACCGCCTTTCAATTCGTATTTGCAAAATTCAATCTGGCTTTCAATGGAAATGCTGTCCTTTTTGTCCACCGATTGTCTTGCATAGATTGCGTCTATTCTGTTGTTCATATTGTCGCTCCTTTTCTTAAAAAAGAAACGGAGCTGCTGACACTTATATTATATCGCCAGCAGCCCCGCAAATCAACGGTGGCTTTGGAAAACCTTACGCCCCGGCGTTCTCATTCTGCCGTTTATCGGCGTACTTGCGGAACACCTCATAAAGCTGTTGCTCCAACTCCCGGCGTTTCGCCGCTTCCTGCTCCGGCGTGAACACCGGGGAGAGATTTTCCAGCGTGATTTCCTTTCCCTGAAAAGTCACGACCTCTGTTTCTTTCTTGTATCTGATATGCTCCATAGAACCTCCCATATTCAATTTTCAACGAATCATGAAAGCTTATCTCAGCCTATGATGAAAATAGGGTATTGGCTCCACTACTTTTTTTATTTCTTATTCTGCCTTACAATAGTCTTAGGCAGGATTAAATTTGATTGCACCTTGGAGGAATTTGCACCCCGTTTGTCAACGTAAATGTTTTGCCCTTGAGCACAGCATATTGTCGCACCTTTTATGGATAGCACGAGTAGCAAAGTCCGTATTATCTCGGGCAAATCTCCTGCCAATTCTATTGCAAAGGAGATGTTCTGTATGAAAGACCTTCTGGAAATTTCCTGTGGACTGGATGTCCACAAAGAAAAAATTGTTGCATGTATCCTGTCTGGTCCTTTGGGTAAGCCAACACATTCCGAAATCCGGGAATTTTCCACCCTAATCCCAGATATGATCGCCTTGCGGGATTGGATCGTTTCTCAAAACTGCCATCATGTCGCTATGGAAAGCACAGGCATTTACTGGCTGCCTATTTATGAAATACTGGAAGACTCATTCTCTGGAGATATTACTTTGCTGGTTGTAAATGCACGCCATATGAAGAATGTTCCCGGCAAAAAAACAGACATGCGAGATTCCGAGTGGATTTCTACCCTACTCCGTGCCGGGCTGCTGAATGGCAGCTTTATTCCCGAAAAAAGAATTCGGGAATTTCGGGACTTAAACCGTTACCGTAAGAGCCTCATCCGTGATATTACATCCCAGAAAAACAGGATTGAGAAATTTTTACAAAGTTCCGGCTTCCGTTTGTCTTCTTTCATTTCTGATATTTTTGGTACTTCCGGCAGGAACATCATTCTGCACCTGATTGAGCATGGTCAAATCGATCGGACTGCTTTGGACTCCTGCTTAAAAACAAAGACAAGAAGCCGTATAGATGAAATCCTCATGGCCGTAAATGGAACTCTCTCGGAACATCAGAAAGCGTTTCTCAGAATCCTCATGAACCATTATGATTCTCTAAAAGAACATCTGAATCAAATCGAAAAAGATCTCGAGCAAGATATGGAACCATTTATTCTGCAAGTGGAACAGTTGAATAGCATTTATGGGATAAGCACCACCGCTTCCTGTGCAATTATTGCTGAAATCGGAGTTGATATGAAACCATTTAAAACCGCAGAGCATATCTGTTCATGGGCTGGTCTATGTCCCGGAAATAATGAGAGTGCGGGAAAACGAAAAAGCACATCTGTCACGAAAGGCAATCCGTACATAAAAAGTATGCTCTGTGAAATCGCCTGGGTAATTGCCGGAAAACGAAACTCTTATCTTTCTGCCTGGTATTGGAGAATCAAACAGAAAAAAGGTGCGAAAAAGGCCATTGTTGCTCTTGCCAGGAAACTACTTGTTATCATCTATACAATGCTAAAACAAGGGACTCTTTTTAATGAAGCCTGTTTTGAAGTCAGGCGTAAAAACTGTGAGCAAAAGCAGATTTCCCGGTATATACGGGAATTGGAAAAACATGGTTATCATGTAGAAGCCCAAGGTTAGCCCATCTTTGATTCATATTTCACTGTTGGCAGCCAATATCGTGACTGCTTTTTAGCGATGCTTTCATGATTGTTGAAAACATTTGTTGTCAAGGTTCAGGTCTTGGCTACGAGTTTTATTTTCGTAGCAAGGTACAATGCCGCATAGGGGCGGCGTGAAATTCTGCTTATATTCAATCACCTTTCCTTTGTGTATCGCTGTTGCCGCTTTACTTCTGCCAGCACGTCCGGCGGGATACGGTCAACCAGCCTTTGAATATCCTGCAATTCGCTTTCCAGTTTCGCCCGTTCCATGCGGTCTTTCATCTTGCCGCTTTCGCTGGCTCTGGCTCTCGCTTCCAGCTTTTGATTTTCTTCCAGCAGGTCATTGATCGTGACCTTATATTTCTTCAACTGCCCGGAGAAGTTCTCCATTTGAGGGAACCACTTTTTCAGCATGGCAAGGGCTTCTTCTTTCTTCTTCCCGGCGTTCAGCGGAGAAATACTGTCCAGCGTGGCTTCAATCGCCCTCGCCTGTTTGGAGAGATTGACCGCCTGCTTGAAAAGCCGGGTGGGGAAATGCTTCCGTCCCGTTTTGCTGGCGCTCTCCCCACGCTCTAAGTCAGGATATTTCTCCACCATATAGGCGTGAAAATCGTCCTGCCACTTCGTCAAATTCGCCCGGTTGCCTATGATTTCTTTGGCGCACAGGCGGTTGTCCTTTGTCAGCGGAACGAAAGTCAAATGTAGGTGGGGCGTTTTCTCGTCCATGTGTACCACCGCCGACACGATATTTTCCCGGCCTACCCGGTCAATGAGGAAGTCCGCCGCCCGCTGAAAAAAGGCTTGTATCTCCTTTGGGGACTTGCCCTTGAAAAACTCCGGGCTGGCGGTTATGAGCGTATCCACAAACCGGGTGCTGTCCTTTCGTGTCCTGCACCCCGCCTGTTCAATGCGGCTCTGAATGAAATGGTAATAGCGTCCCTCCGGCTTGACGATGTGAAAGTTGTACTTGCTCCGGCTCGTGTCAATGTCAGGATTGCTGGCGTACTGTTCCTTTTGCCGTTCGTGGTGGGCTTCCAGCGGCCTTGCCGGATTGCCTTTATGCTTCTCAAATCGCAAAATTGCGTGTTGTGCCATAAACTCCTTTCCCCATTCCTTTCCTATCCGGGACTTTTCCACAGGAAAATCCCGCCGGAAATATCTCTGATAGGATTGGAATGGAATTGATATAAATAAATCTGTTTAATCTCTGTATTTCTATCTTCCGTCCGGTTTTCGTACTTCAAGAGGATTGATTATCGTACTCCATGCGTGCGGTTTTCAGCCCTCCGGCGTACCGGAACCGGATTTCTTGAAGTCGGTGTTTGAAACCGCTTCATAGGATTTTGGATAGATACGGTTGGGTTTTCCACAGCCCTGTTTCTGTATCTCCACAAGCCCCGCATATTGTAACTCCCGTAGAGTGTTGACCGCTTTCTGCCGCCCACAGTGGAGCAAGGCGACCACCTCGTAGATTGGATAGTACAGGAAAATGCGCCCGTACTCGTCCGACCAGCCGTTCTTGCGGGACAACTCCGTCCGGCGCAGGATAAAGGCGTACAATATCTTTGCTTCATTGGACAAAGCTGTGAATGTGGGGGCTTCAAAGAGAAAATTCGAGAGCCGGGTGAAGCTGACCGATTTCTTCGGCTGATGAATATAAATCATGTTTGTCATAGTGTGCTTTGTGGACAGTTAGAACGGCATTTCCGGGGGAGGGTGATACTTTATACCACTTCCCCCGGTTCTGCCCTCTGGAAGCCTTGCAAATCAAGGACTTTTCCCCGCCTAATTGTCCACGCTCGACCTCCTTTTCCGTTCACTTTCCGCTTTCTGCTGCCTGTGAACTCTGGCGGCGCAGTCCGGGCAGTATTTCGCCCGGTTGGACTTTGGGACGAACACGCCGCCGCAGACCTCACAACGTTTCAAGTTCTTTCCCCGGAAAATCTCTGCTTCCAGCGTTCCGTCCTGCGTCAAGACCGACCAGCGAAACCACTTACAGCAGACGGAGAAAGAAATCATCTGCGGGCAGGTGTGAGCGTCCCCGTCATCAAGAGCGATACAATCCCCGCCCTCGCAGTTGCAACACTCCCGGCGTATCAGGCTGTTTGCCTGTTTCCTCTGCGCCGGCGTCATGCGGTAGAGGGAGCCGTCCGGCCTGCGCTCTACGGGCGGCAATCGCTTGTATAAATTTTCTTTCATGCGTTCCTCCGTTTCTCTGTTGCCGTTCTCCCCGAAAAGGCTTCCTGCCCCATTCCTGCGGCTTATTCCGACGTTGGCACGCTCCCCGGACTTCGGGACATTTTGGAGCTGTTGACAAAGTCTATATAAAAGACTCCCCATATGATAAAATTGATATAAAAGGACATGGGGGACATACGTATGATGACGAATTCTGAAAATAAACAAATAAAATTTCACATGATTACAATCGAAAATCTTGTGCCGGAAAATCACTTCTTACGAAAACTGAATCGACTGGCTGATTTCTCGTTTATACGGGAAGAAACGAAAGCATTCTACTGTCACAATAACGGGCGGCCCTGTATCGATCCGGTGGTTCTAGTAAAATATTTGTTGATCGGATTTCTATATGGCATCGAATCAGAGCGCCGTTTAGAGCAGGAAATTCAGGTAAACATGGCATACCGCTGGTTTTTAGGGCTGGATTTGGACGAGCGTGTTCCGGACCACTCCACCCTATCCCAAAACCGGCGCAGGCGGTTTCGCTCAAAGGAGCTGTACCGAACTCTGTTTTTGCAGATTGTCCGCCAATGCATGGAAAAGGGGCTGGTGGATGGGAAACTGATCGTAACCGATTCCACCCATGTCAAAGCGAATGCCTCCCGCCAGTCTGAGCATGTTGTAGAAGTGGAGAAGGCCGCTTGCGGGTATCTGTCCAAGCTGGATGAATACGAACAAGTCGAGCGTACACGGCTGGAGAATGCAGGGAAGCTCCCCCACAAAGAACCGGTAGCCCGCCGGGAAACCACTCCTAAAATCATCTCGAAACGGGTAAGCCGAACCGACCCAGAAGCAGGTTTTTACAAACGCAAAGGCAAACCGGAGGGAATGCATTACCTGTCCCACCAAAGCCTAGACACCGCTAACGGAATCATCGTGGACGTTTATACAACACCAGGGAATGTGACGGATGCCACCCCCTATGTGGAACGGATTGATGCGATCCACCAGACACTTGGGTTTGCTATTGAGAGCGCCGGAGCAGACAGCGGTTACGACATTAGCCTGGTTCATCAGCAGATGCAGGAAAGAGGGATCCGGTTTTATACCCCCATCAACCATGAGAAGCCGAACTACAAATCCAGCTTTACCCGGTCTGATTTTACCTACGAATCCGAAACGGATACGTTCCAATGCCCTGGTGGGAAAGGGCTGCCGCTGAAACGTTTGCAAAGAAATGAGTATGGGGTATATCGGGAATACCGCGCCGAAAAAAGCAACTGTCAAATATGTCCGTTTAAAAATGCCTGCCTGACAGGAAGTTTCCCCAGCCGCCGCCTGCAGGTTAATATCTTTGAAGCGGCGGTCAAGAAAAACCATGACGCAGGCGGCAGTGCGGGCCATCGAGAGGCGTTACGGCTGCGCCAAATCTGGTGTGAGGGCAGTTTTGCAGCACAGAAAGCGCGGCACAATTTAAAACGCCTGTTACGGCGAGGGTTGGAGGCAGCGGAGGAGCACTGCCTTTTGTCGGCGACGGCATTAAACCTAAAACGGATGGTAAACTGTCTGGAATAGCGCCGAAAGGCGTTCTTTTTTTGCCCTTTTTCCCTTATCTGCACTCATTCATTTTACTTATTATGCATTTTAGATGGGTTTGTCAACAGCTCCATTTTGTCCCGAAGTGGCTCGTTGCGGTGCTTCCCATGCCGGGATATTCCTTTTCGGACGGTCATTTGATTTTCAAGGTGCTGTTCACCGATGAACTAAGATAAGTCTACACCTAAATGACCGCCTGCCCCGTATATCCATAAAGTCGGAAATCAGCCCGGAAAACTCACTATTTCCACGCTCTCGGAATTGTGGTAGAATACAAAAAGGAGGAGATTGTATGGACATATATGTTGAACGGATAGGGAAAGTGATAACTTTAGAGGAATGGAAAAAATATGTGCAATCAGACAAAGAATTGTCATTATCAGAACAAGGAAAGGGGATAAATCCCTTAACCCGTACAACAATGTA
>NZ_JACOPB010000027.1:0-54619 GCF_014288005.1 Hungatella hominis | reverse complement strand
TCAAAAAACTCATTAACCAGAGTCCTGAGCCGGTTCGCCTTTTCCCATGCAGTGTGGATATATTTTGCTTTCTCCTCATCGGGCATATCCGGTGTTTCATCCAAAAGGCTGAGATATCCGATTACAGAAGTCAGTGGGGTCTTAATATCATGAGCAAGATATACCACAAGATCATTCTTCTGCTGCTCTGCCCTCTTGGCCTTATCCGCCCGTTCTGCAAGCGTCCGCTTTACATCAGACAGTTTTTGCTCCACACTCTCCAATTCCGGAGACAGAGAAATGGCTGCCCTTTCTTCCATAAGCTTGTCAATCCCTGTTACTACCTCATCAAAATATCTCTTATATGTATCCAACAGCATATGGAACAACAAAAAAACAAATATGATTATGACCAACGCAAGAATAAACTGCATATTAGCAGTCACCATCTGGAAATATATCAGATCAGCTTCATTCTCACTGATTGAAAGAATGCGTGCAATCCACTCAACAATCGCATCTGCCAGGTGTCCGCGTGTCAGCATCCGCAGTGCAAAGACTGCTGCTGCTGCTCCCACTGTAATCCATAATCCTCGGATAAACGTAATACGGCCGAGCTTTGAATAGTTGTACTCTGCTTTTTTAAATTTCACCAATTTTATAGCCAACCCCCCATACCGTTTTTATATATCTGGGGTTTTCCCCGGTATCCTTCATCTTCTCACGAAGATGGCGGATATGTACAGTAATCGTATTGTTACTCTTGGTATAGTATTCTTCCTGCCAGATTTCATGAAATAATTCTTCGGCACTGACAACACTACATTTTCGCTCTAAAAGAATCCTTAGTATGGAAAATTCTGTAGGAGTCAATGACAGCGTCTCTCCGTTAAGCCGACATTCATACGTCTTAATGTTCATCGTCAATCCGGCATATTTAAAGATTTCATTCGCTGCCGGAACCGCTGTGCCCACATTGTATTTCTTGTAACGGCGAAGCTGAGCCTTTACCCTTGCTACAAGCTCAAGAGGCAGAAACGGTTTTGTAATATAATCATCTGCACCAAGCGTAAGCCCGGTAATTTTGTCCGTCTCTCCATCCTTTGCAGTAAGCATGATAACCGGATATGTGTACTCCTTACTTCGTATAGACTGACATATCGAAAGCCCACTGATATCCGGAAGCATGATGTCCAATATAGCCAGGTCAAAGTCCGTACTCCCAATACAGACAAGGGCTTCCTCCCCTGAATAAAACTTATATACATCCATATTTTCATTTTGAAGATATACTTCAATCAGATCCGCAATTTCCTTCTCATCATCAACAATAAGTATTTTTTCAAGCAAAGCATGACACTCCTTTCAGTTTAAATCATATATATTATATCGAATTTGTGGCACCAATGTGTTTATATATATTGGATAAATAATTAATTATTTCCTAAGATAGACATAAATACCATTTAAATCTCATGTAAGAGAAAAAGAAAAAGACGGCCTGAAAATTAATTCAAAACCGTCTGTGGAGTTTGAATGGTTAAAACTCATATCCAGTTTTTTGCCAATGCTATCATTCTATTCACTGGTAATCTGTATCTGTTTTCCCACTGCCAGAGGGCTCTTCACCTGGAACCGAATCCTCCACGGGCCGCCATGCCTGTCCAAACTTCACATCGCGGAACAGGGCAGCCAGGCCAGTAATCTGTTTGAGCCTCAAAATCTCATCCCGGTCCATCCCCAGGTGTTTGGAAATCCATGCATCGGAACGTCCTAACTCGTGCAGCTCCTTAATGATATTACTCATTAAGTCCACATCATGTGTTCCACGGGCGCGGTTATGACGGATGGTGCTGGCCATACGGTCGGACAGCGGTTTGTCGATTATCGAAACCGGCATCATCCCCTTCTCACGCTCATAAATATCCGGGTAATCCCGCATTACCCGCCAACGATGAAAACCATCTACAATCACATATTTATCATTGCTTTTTACATAATAACAGACGATCGGCATAGTATAACCGTCCAACCTGATGCTGTTGTACAGCAGCTGCATTTCCGGCGGAGCCACGTTGTTCGGGTTATAGGTATTGGGTACAATCTTTTCAAATGGTACCGCAATGATGCTGTATACTGGGCTTCTGAATTCCTTATTTACCATTTATCATCCCTCCGTACTTGTATTTAATAATATCCACACGTTTTTGTTCCTGCCTCGTAAGCCCAAATCCCATAAATCGACAGGTATGGTCATTTTTCAAAATACAGTAACACATTCGTTTCCAGCTTGGTATATCTTTCGTGCTTTTGATATCATCGGTATGATCGGGAATCGGTCCAAGAAAAATAATACGGGAATTTTTGTTAATTGTATAGTTAGAGATACCATTTCTCCGAATGTGGTATCCCTTTTCCAGAAGCTCAAGGATTGTTTCCTCCGGTAATCCACCTCCGGTCTCATGCCAGAAATGGATGGAAGTATTAAACTTTTTCACATAATTATTCCGCAGTCGGGCAGGCAATGTATCCAGCAGAAAATGAGTATAAGATTTCCATGTATGATCTTCCGGTAACGTAATACTGCGGTACCCCATCGCTTTTGTCTTTCCATAAATCGCACCAAAATTTGCTCCGCGCACCCGCCCCACCAGTTTCGCCCATATTTCCGGATCGATGACGCGGTATAGATTCAAAGCATCTTTGGAGTAGTCGTTAAAAGGCGATGCTACCCGCATTTGGTCTATTTTTAATCCTGCCTTATAATACAGATCATATAAATTATTGTAATCATAATTGAAGCGATAATTAGCGCACCATACGTCAGAATTTGACCAGTCATATAAAGGTGAAGCACACCATACGTCTTTGAACTGCCTGGAAATCCAGCACTCGTTTTGATATCCGTATTTCTTATTGACAAAACCGCTGTACCGCTGCAAAGATTCATCCGCCCGCAGACCAAGCAGGCAGACCGTACTGCCATTCCCATGCTCCTCCTTGTAAAACCGGCCAAACTGCTTTGCCAAATCTTCCTGATGCATCCGGTAACGATAGTGGGTAAAAGGCTTCGCCAAATTAATGACATAGGGATACTCCGGTATCGGACGCACCCATATATCCTGTTTGGTTTCATCCCAGGGATACCAATACATCTCATAACTACTCAGTGCTGTCCTGGTAGCCATAGGAAGGCAGACCCAATAAAGGTCTATGCCAGATTCGTTTTCCAGTCGCTTAAAAGTGCGGGTAATATAGTCCGTAGTCACGGTATACTGCGCCTCAAAATCCTGATGAAATACGCCAATCACGCGATCTGAAGCATACTTATTCCGGTAATCCAGCAGCAAATTCAAAAGAACACCACTATCCTTGCCGCCGCTGAATGAGATATAAATATTTTTAAATTCCTGAAATAAAAACGCAAATCTCTTCTGCAGTGCATCGAATACATTCATATTAATGTATTCTTTTCTCATGTCTCTAATAAACTCCTTATCTTTCGTGTATAAAACGTACAATAGCGCCTGTTGGGCCGCCATATATCCTTCTAACGTCTCCAGACTATGACTGCCACTATCATTTTGTCTTGTCTCATTTATCATGTACCTTACTAAAATAATAATATGGAGGGCAGAAAAATTCAACATAATATGTACTCAATTTGTGAATAATTTGATGGATGTGGTGCTGCCCTGATGCCGGTTCGGCAGTTAAGGAGTTCTCAAGCCCCATACTTCCTTCCACAAACGCTACGATCGCGTCCACCTTCTCAGCCCCCCTCCACTTTTCCTCTCCCACCTTGCAATTCCCCCTCATTTGGTATATGATTAGTCTCAGACTATCAGATACAGGGAGGACTGTTTATGTACAGTTTTAACAACGATTACAGTGAAGGCGCTCATCCAAAGATCCTGGAAGTGATGATGAACTGCAACTTAGCACAGAACGGCGGATACGGACTCGATATTCACTGCGAAAATGCGCGCCGCTTAATAAAAGAAGAGATTGGACGAAACGATGCGGATGTCCATTTTATTACCGGCGGAACCCAGACGAACTTAATTACCATCGCCGCCGCGCTTCGCCCGTGGCAGGCTGTTATCGCCACAGACAAGGGCCATATCAATGTCCACGAAACAGGAGCCATCGAGGCTACCGGCCATAAAGTTCTGGCCATGCCGTCTAAGGATGGCAAATTAACCCCGGCAGACGTTTTAAAGGCGCTGGATGCGCATACCGATGAGCACATGGTTCAGCCTAAGATGGTCTATATCTCCAACTCCACGGAGATCGGAACCCAGTATTCAAAAGCCGATTTAGAGGCCCTGCACCATATCTGCCGCCAGAATGATCTCTATCTTTTCCTGGATGGAGCCCGCATGGGAGCGGCACTCACAAGCCCGGTCAATGACCTGACCCTTCGTGATATTGCAGAGCTGGTGGATGTATTTTACATAGGCGGCACCAAGGCCGGCGCACTGTTCGGCGAGGCGCTCATCATCTGCAGAGACGAATTAAAGCCGGATTACCGCTTCATGATCAAACAGCGCGGCGCCATGATGGCGAAAGGATGGCTTCTGGGAATCCAGTTCGAAGAACTGTTCCAGAACCATTTATTCTACGACATGGCGGCACATTCCAACGATATGGCGGCCATCTTGAGAAAAGGGATTGAACAGTGCGGTTACTCCTTTCTCTCGGAATCCATGACAAACCAGCTGTTCCCCATCCTTCCGGATGCGGTCATCGAAGCCTTAAGCGCGGATTTTCTCTTTTCCATTCAGGAACGCGGCACCAACGGATCCAGTGCGATCCGTCTCGTCACTTCCTGGGCCACGAGAGAAGACGCCTGTCACGCCTTCGTCGCAGCCCTTCAAAACTGCAAAATTAAATAATTACATATAAGGACACTACGGATTACAGTATTAGTGTCCTTTACCTGTAAAAAAGGATTGATATGATATGAAACGGCGTATTTTCGTCATCCTGAGATGGGCTCTGCTGCTCTATCTGCTTTACCTGGCGGCAGGGGCCCTGCTTCCCTTCGTACATACAAAGAAAACGGGAGAAGAATTTAAAAATAACTTTGAACCAGCCTCTTTTTATTCGGAGACAGAAAGTGTTGACAGGGCCCGCGTCGTAGAGACCAGCATGGATGCCCTGGAAAGCCGAGTTTTAATGATCCATCAGGCGGAGAAACGCATCGTGCTCTCCACCTTCGATATCCGGGACGGCTCCAGCTGCCGGGATATCTTCTCTTCCCTGCTGGAGGCTGCGGACCGTGGCGTAAAGGTCCAGATTCTGGTAGACGGATTGTACGGAACCCTTCATATGCAGGGAAACCCGATCTTCTACGCGGCAGGGACCAATCCGAACATTGAGATAAAATTTTATAATATTCCCAACCCGCTGAAGCCGTGGACCATCAACGGGCGCATGCATGACAAATATCTGCTTATTGACGATAAGCTCCTGCTGCTGGGCGGCCGCAACACCTTTGATTACTTCCTTGGAGAGTATAATCTGCGCAATCTAAGCTATGACCGTGACGTGATGATCTATAACACGAAGCATGGCCAGGAGGAGGCATGGTCCTCCAGCGTTCTGTCGGAAGCATACGAATATTTCGAAGCGATGTGGCAGTCCGGGTACTGCAAAACTGTGTTTAACGCCCCCTCCGCATCCATGAAGAAGAAACTGCCTGCTGCAAGGGCGGAGCTGGCCGAGTATTACCAAACCCTGAAAGAAGCCATGCCGGAGCTGGTTCTGGCCGGTCACGACTACGGACCGGAGACCGTGGCAATCAACAAGGCCACCCTGATCTCCAATCCCACCCACATTCTTGCCAAGGAGCCCTGGGTCTGGTATCAGGTCCAGTACCTGATGGCGCATGCGGAGAAACAGGCTTATATCCACACTCCATACGCTGTCTTCAGCAAAGACATGTATAAAGGAATGAAGGAAATCACCGATTCCGTACCGGAGGTCACCATGCTTTTAAACGCGACTTCCGTAGGCGACAATTTTATGGCCTCCTCCGATTACACGAGAAACCGCGGAAAAATACTGGATACAGGAGTTTCACTCCGTGAATATTTCGGAGATCACTCTTCCCACGGAAAATCGATCCTGGTGGACGACCGTCTCTCTATCGTGGGGTCCTATAACCTGGATATGAGAAGCACCTATGTGGATACGGAGACCATGCTGGTCATCGACGGAGAAGCGTTCAACCAACAGCTTAAGGCCTGCATCGACAATCTGGAAGCCGATTCCCTGGTGGTGCGGGCAGACGGCTCCTATGTCCCTGACCCGGACGTTCCGGTGATACCGGTCCCTGCGAAAAAGAAATGGATCTTTGCCGTTACCTCCCGTCTCTTCCAGCTGTTCCGCTACTTAATATAAGAAGACGAAGAAAAAAGGATCAGAATCCGGGGCTTTCATGCCTTCGATTCTAATCCTTTTTTGCCTTCCCATATTTCGGAACCAGTTATTTATCCAGCGCCTTCAGGGCCGCCTGAATCTGGTTATCTTCCTTCACATCCACCGTAATCTGATTCTTTAACTCTTCTTTCAGCTCCACTTCCACGTCCGGTTCGATTCCCTTACCGTGTAAATCGAAGCCTGACGGTGTATAGTAGTGAGCCGTAGTCATCTTGATGGCAGTTCCATTGTCCAGAGGAATCAGATTCTGCACGATCCCCTTGCCAAATGTCTTTGTTCCCACAACTGTCGCCCTGCCGTAATCCTTCATGGCTCCCGTAAATACCTCGGAGGCGCTGGCAGACTCTCCATTGACCAGAACAGCCATCGCAATATCGAGAGAATGACCGTCGGAGGCGTATTCCTGCCCTCCCTTGCCATTCTTATCGGCCATATACACAAGCAGCGTCGCTTCCGTGTTGGTACGCACCAGATTCTTATCACCCTCGATAATCAAATCATCCGGAAGGATATAATCCAGCATACCCACCACAGTATCCAAAACGCCGCCCGGGTTGTTCCTTAAATCAACCAGGAGCTTCTTCATGCCCTGTTTCTCCAGATCATCGACCGCGGCCTTAAACTGATCGGCTGTCACTACATCGAACTGGCTCACCGCAATATACCCCACATGGTCTTCCAGCATCTGGTATTCCACCGTCTGTACCGTGACATTGCGGCGTTCCATCTTCAAATCGACGTATTCGCCCTCATCCTGCCGGAAGACAGTGAGAGCCACTTCGGAGCCGTCTTTTCCCTTGATATAATCCTTTACCAGAATATCCATATCCATTCCGGTAACTTCCATGTCGCCTACCTTATAGAGAACATCGCCCGGCCTCATGCCTGCTTCCGCCGCCGGAGTATCCTTAAATACCTTGATCACTGTAATAATTCCGGTGCTTCTGTTCTGGCTGATCATGACACCGATTCCATGATACTCGCCTTCCGTATCCTCGCTTAACTTCTGGTATTCCTCAGCGGTGTAATACGTCGTATACGGATCGTTTAAGCCGTACATCATGCCCTTGTAGATCCAGTCTTCCACCTTCGTGGTATCTTCATCGAAGAGATAATATTTATCTATAATCTGTTGAAGCGTAGTGATCTTCTTCGTAATCCGGTTTAAATCCAGCGAACCGTCCTGGTTTTCCGCCTGATTTGATTCGGCCGCCTGCTGTGGCCCGTCGATCGCGGTTCTCCCAATCAGAAATATTCCGAGGGACATGCCCACGATGATCAGTCCTGCAAATGCTGTCAGAAGTGCGCCGACCAGGGCGCCTTTCCAAAATTTATTTTTGTTTTCCAATGTTATTCTCCTTGTCTTTCGGGTTATGGACTTACATAGTTTATGGGATTAACGTAACTTCCATTCACCCGGATGCCAAAATGAAGGTGGGGGCCGGTAGAATAACCTGTTGAGCCCACCTTAGCAATTACCTGCCCCTGTGTCACCTCCTGCCCTGCAGAAACGAGAAGTTCCGAACAGTGCATGTAAACGGTGGAGACACCTCCTCCATGATTGATCATGATATAGTTGCCGGCAGAATAACTGTATGTAGATATGGTTACGGTACCTGAAGCCGCCGCCAGAATGCTGCTGCCCGTGGATGCGCCGATATCAATGCCCTGATGGCTGGACGAGGCGCCTTCCGTCGGAGATTCCCGGTCTCCAAACGAGGAGGTGATCCTGCTGCTGGCCGGACATGGCCATATGAAGTTAATATTCCCAATACTAACGGTATTATACTTCTTCCCTGCCTCTAATGCGGCCTTCTTCGCTTCCTCTTCTTTTCGTTTGAGTTCAGCCTCAATAGCCTTAATTTTATCTTCCTGCGCAGCGATGTCTTTTTCTAAATCAGAGAGATTTCCCTCGCTGGCTGCGATCTTACTGTTATAGGATTTCAGTTCCGCTGTCTTTTCATTCATCAGACGCTCAGCGTCCTTCTGCTTTTCTTCCGTATTAGTCTTAAGCGTTACCAGCTCCTCATGTTCTGCCTTTAGGTCTGCCTCTCTGGCAGCCACCTCTTCACTGGCCGCTTCATACTGATCCAGCATTTTTCTATCATATGCCGCAATCTGAC
Organism: Hungatella hominis; assembly: GCF_014288005.1. Classification (NCBI taxonomy): domain Bacteria; kingdom Bacillati; phylum Bacillota; class Clostridia; order Lachnospirales; family Lachnospiraceae; genus Hungatella; species Hungatella hominis. Next base: position 46,070 of record NZ_JACOPB010000027.1, on the reverse strand, counting down.
TGATATATTCCGCACGATTAAAAAGCTGGGTGAGATCGGCCGACTTAAACAACAAGTCTAAATAACTGGTCTCACCCTTTTCATACATATATTGGATTCTAAGCTTCATGCTTTCATACTGACGTCTCTCGTCTTCCTTCGAGGCGGCCAGCTCTGCCTCCGCCTCCTCGATCTCCGCTTCCTTTGCCGCAACGCGGGAATTAAGGGCGGTCACCTGCTTGTTTAAGGAATTCAGTTCCGCATCCAATTGATTTACATAAGATGCGGTGTCAGATTTCAACACTTCCAGTTTTTCAATCGTCTTCTCTATTTCTTTCTTTTCGTTTTCCAGATTTGACTTGCTCTCTCTGGCCGCATCTACATCAGTCTTTGTACCATAGGAAGGAAATATACAGGATACGGTAAGGACTGCGGTCATGACGGCCGCCTCTATCCGTTTTCTGTATTTCATATGCAGTTCCCCTTATACCTTTAAATGTTTACGAATTGTAAAGAAACTTACAAAAAATCCGATTCCGACGCCCAGCGCCAGCGCGGTTCCCGCCATATACGGGAATATCTGCTCAACCGGCAGAAACTGGAACAGGCCGGACAGGATGCTGAACTTCTCCACCACATATCCCACCGCGTTCCGGTAAAGATAATAGATGGCGACGAGGGGAATCAAAGCTCCGAAGATTCCCAAAAGCACCCCTTCTACTACAAACGGCGCACGAATCATATAGTTCGTGGCTCCGATTAATTTCATAATTTCGTTCTCATGCTTCCGGAATGCAGCCGCAACCGAGATCGTATTGCTGATCAGGAAAATGGCAACCGCCAGGAGAACACCGATAATCATCACGGACAGAACGCCAATTACCTTATTGATGCTGGTAATTCCTTCCGCCGCGGTGCTGGAATAGTTCACCCTTCTGATAATGTCCTGACTCTTCAGCCAGGCAACAAATTCTTCCTGATTTTCCAGATCATTCAGGAAAATATCGTAAGAAGCAGAGTTGGCAAGCGGATTGTCGTCACGGAAGCCTTCCGCCAAATCCATCTTATCCTCTCCGAAATAATCACCTTTTATCTCTTCCCATGCTTCCTCGGCCGACTTGAACTTGATCTCTTTTACTTCCGGTCTCGCTTTCAAAGTCTCGCCGAACTGGGCAATTGTCTCATCCGTTGTACCTTCATTAAAAAATACGGTGATTCCCACCGTGCTTTCCGTATTCTTAACCACATACTGCACATTGACTACGATGGAAAAGAACAGGCAAAACAAAAAAATACACGCAGAAATCGTCGCGATCGAAGCAAGCGAAAACAGAATATTTCTGCATATATTATTTACGCCCTGTTTCAGGCAATACCAAAATGTACTAATCCTCATGTGTATATCCGCCCTTTTTCTCGTCGCTTACGATGGTTCCACGATCCATGGTGATAACCCGCCTCTTCATGCGGTCTACGATTTCATGGCTGTGGGTAACTACGATTACCGTGGTCCCTCTTTTGTTGATCTCATCTAACAGCTTCATGATCTCCATAGAGTTGTGGCCATCTAAATTGCCCGTAGGCTCGTCGGCTAAAAGTATCTCCGGGCGGTTAATCAGTGCCCTTGCAATCGCAACTCGCTGCTGTTCGCCTCCTGACAGCTGCTGCGGATAAAATTTGTATTTCGATGAGAGTCCCACCATGGTCAGCATGGTTGGAACCGATTCTCTGATGCTCCTTGCGGAAGCGCCGATGACACGCTGCGCAAATGCCACATTCTCATAGACATTGCGGTCCTTTAACAGCCGGAAGTCCTGGAATATCATGCCCAGCCTCCTGCGGTATTTTGGAATGTAGCGCCTGGGCATCTTCCCTAGGTTCATATCGTTAACAATAATTTTGCCGGACGTCGGTTCCACCTCTTTTAAAAGAAGCTTTAAAAGCGTAGATTTTCCAGAGCCGCTCCGGCCGATGATGAAAACGAACTCCCCGTCCTCAACTGTGATGTTGATGTTACGCAGAGCCTTGTTTCCGGTTTCGTATGTTTTATTTACATTCCACAGTTCGATCATCTTTATCCTCTGAAGTCTTTTAATTTCCTTTGTCGCGACTCACTCCCCCGCAGTGCAAACCTCGATTCCGCTTCGCTTCATACCCGATGAAGCGGGGCACGCTGTCTCGGTTTCCGGGCTTCGCCCTATGAAAAGAGCCAGCAAGAAATCCGCTTTTGTGCCAGCACAACGCTGATTTCTTACTGTCTCTTTTCGCACTGCTCATGCCTCACTAATAGTCCTGGTTCTCCATGTACTTCATGTACTTGACGACCATTAGGGCTATCTTGAACGTAATTGCATCCTCAAATACTCTCAAATCAAGCCCTGTGCTCTTCTGTAACTTATCCAGCCTGTATACAAGCGTATTTCTGTGAATGTATAACTGTCTCGATGTCTCGGATACGTTTAAGCTGTTCTCGAAGAACTTGTTGATCGTGGTGAGTGTCTCTTCGTCGAACTCGTCAGGGGATTTGCCGTCGAAGATTTCTTTGATGAACATACGGCATAACGGAAGCGGAAGCTGATAGATCAGTCGTCCGATACCCAGTTTGCTGTATGCGACTACATTCTTGTTGCTGTAGAAAATCTTGCCTACATCCATCGCCATCTTGGCTTCCTTGTAGGATCTGGATACTTCCTTGATTTCTCCGACGATCGTACCGAAGGCTACATGAACCTGGGTCATGGCTTCTGTGTTCAGCATATCCAGAATGGTGTTTGCCGTCTTCTCCAGTTCCTCATACGTCTCACCGTCCCGAACTTCCTTGACCAGGATGATGTTCTTCTCATCTACCGCAGTAACAAAATCCTTCGTCTTGGCAGCAAATAAGTTGCGGACTGTCTCTAATGCGTTGACATCCTTCTCGTGCTGTGTCTCAATGATAAATACGACACGCTTGATGTTTGTCTCAATATGAAGCTTCTTGGCGCGGTTGTAGATATCCACCAGAAGCAGGTTGTCCAGAAGCAGATTCTTAATGAAGTTATCCTTATCAAAACGCTCCTTATAAGCAACCAGAAGACTCTGAATCTGGAAGGCGGCAAGTTTGCCAACCATATATACGTCGTCACTGCCTCCCTTGGCAAGAAGAATATATTCTAACTGGTGCTCATCAAAAACCTTGAAAAACTGGTATCCCTGAATTACCTGGCTGTCAGCCGGAGAATCCACAAATGCCAGGATAGAACTCTCATAGTCTTCTGCGTCAGGAAATGTTGTTGCCAATACCTTTCCTTCCGTATCACAAATGCATAAATCAATTCTCGTAATTCCTTTTAATCCTTCAATTGTCGTTTGAAGTATTTGATTCGAAATCATGGCACACTCTCCTTATCGTAAATTTTCCCTTATTCTATATTAAAGCAAAAACTAAAAAAAAGCAAGCGAGTATAGCACTCGCCTGCTTAAATTTTCATAAAATTTAGTTTAAGACTACCAGTTCTGTGTCCTTATCGAATACATGGATCTTTGTTAAGTCAAGAGCAAGCTTCACGGTATCGCCAGGTCTTGCTGTTGTACGAGGATTCACTCTTGCGGTAAAGTTTGCATCGTCAACATCGAAGTATAAGTAAACTTCAGCACCTAAGAGCTCGTAAACTCTGATGGTTGCATCGATAATACTGTTCGGAGAAGATGCAAGGAAAGCTTCTTCGTCATGTAAATCTTCCGGACGGATACCTAAAACAACAGTCTTGCCAATATATCCAGCGCCCTCTAACTTCTTCGCTTTTCCTTCTGGAAGTGCGATGGTGTGTCCGCCGAATGTAAGAGTAACGTCGCTTCCGCTCTTTGCAACGGTTGCTTCGATTAAGTTCATCTGAGGAGCTCCGATAAATCCGGCAACGAATTTATTGCCTGGCTTGTCGTATAAGTTCTGAGGAGAATCAACCTGCTGAACAACGCCGTCCTTCATAACTACGATTCTGGTACCAAGTGTCATAGCCTCTGTCTGGTCATGTGTAACGTAGATGATGGTTGCCTGCAGTCTCTGATGTAATTTGGAGATCTCAATACGCATCTGGCCTCTCAGCTTTGCATCCAGGTTGGATAACGGTTCGTCCATTAAGAAGACTTTAGGATTACGTACGATAGCACGTCCCATAGCAACTCGCTGTCTCTGTCCACCGGATAATGCCTTCGGCTTTCTGTCTAATAAATGCTCAAGGTCAAGGATTCTTGCTGCTTCATGAACCAGCTTGTCGATCTCGTCCTTTGGTGTCTTTCTCAGTTTCAGACCGAATGCCATGTTATCGTAAACGGTCATATGTGGATACAGAGCGTAGTTCTGGAATACCATTGCGATATCTCTGTCCTTCGGCTCAACGTCGTTCATTAATTTGCCATCGATGTAAAGTTCACCGGAAGAAATATCTTCCAGACCAGCGATCATACGAAGGGTTGTGGACTTACCACATCCGGAAGGTCCTACGAAAATGACAAACTCTCTGTCTGCAATCTCCAGATTGAAATCCTTTACAGCTTCGAATCCGTTCGGATATTTCTTTGTGATGTTCTTCAATGATAAACTAGCCATCGCTTAATCCTCCTAATTTTGAATAAAAATATGTGTTTGTTTTTTCCTCGGACCCCGCAGCCCCTTGTGCTGCCGTCCTTTTCATTTCCTGACATTATCATACATGAATGGCCTTATCTTTACCATATGGCATTTAACCAAAATCCAAATCTGCCTTTTGGCTAATTTGTATATTCAATAAAAAAAATGACTGAAACGCCAAAATATAGAAAGATCCGGCTGGGCATTTCTGTCTAATATCTCTAACCTGTGGTATCTCCATGCCGGATTTGGGCGGAAACGACAAAACAGCGCCGAATTTCTTCGCGCTGTCTTGTTAATATTTTCGTAAGATTTACTGTTTTCTGACCAGGACATTCAGCCACCGTGTGTCAGAATGACCAGAGCGGACATCCTCGGTTTCCCAGATCTTTACCACGTCAAACCGATCGTTGTCTTTCAGTACTTCCTCCATGGCATCCTCTGTGTAATCACAGAAATACCGCTCTCCCCGGAAGCCCTCAAAGTCTCCCAGCTTAAAGGACATATAAAGAATTCCGCTGTCTTTCAAGGCCCTTGCTATCTTTTTAAGAATGGCAGACAGTTCCTTTTCCGGAACGTGAAGCAGGGAAGCGCAGGCCCAGATTCCGTCAAACACGCTGTCGAAATCCATCTCCTCAAACGTCATGTTGAGTACTTCCAGCCCTGTGTGAATCTCCGCCAGTTTACACATCTCCTCTGATGCGTCCATGGCTGTCACATCGTATCCCAGTTCGTAGAAAATCAGGCTGTCCCTTCCGGAGCCGCATCCGAGGTCAAGGATGGTATCCCCTTCCTCCAGCAGATTTAGAAACTCCGTTCTTATCTCCGACATATCCTGATCCACTGTCTCTTCGAACACCTTTGCCGCATACTTATTATAATAGTCTATCGAGTCCAAAACAATCCTCCTGTTATTCCTTTCCACTCTATTTCAATATCTCTATGGTTTTCTCGGTAATCTTTACTTTTCCATCTTTTAAAAGATGGCCTACCGCGCGTTTAAACGCGTTCTTGCTCATCTGAAACTCGCGCTTGATTACTTCCGGCGCCGCTTTATCCGTAAATGGAAGCACTCCGCCGAACTGGTCTCCGATTACTTCCAACACCCGCGCCGAATCGTCATCCATCTGTAAGTACGCCTTCTGTCTCGGGCTTAAATCCAGCTTGCCGTCTTCCCGCACCTTGGTAACACGGGCCGAAACCGTATCTCCCTCATGGTAATCGTCAAAAAGCTCCTTCTTCGGAATCAGTCCATAGTACTTATTGTCGACTGCCACAAAGGCCCCCAGAGTCTCATTGATCTCGTAGATCGTTCCAGTCACCTGATCGTCCTTCTTATAAGGCGATTCACTGCTCATGTAAGCGTAAACCCGCATGGTGGCCGCCAGTCTCTGGCTCTTATCCACGTACAGTGCCACCAGAACCGATTCTCCCTGGCGTACCTTATGTGTCTGTTCCCGGAACGGCAGAAGCAAATCCTTCTCCAGTCCCATATCGAGAAACGCTCCGATCTTGGCCACTTCCTTTACCGGAAGCATCGCGGTCTCTCCCACTGAAAGCTTCGGGATTCCCGTGGTTGCAATCAGACGGTCCTCCGAGTCTTTATAAATAAATACGCTGATTTCATCGCCCGGCTTCGCTCCTTCCGGAACCTGTTTCTTCGGAAGCAGCACGGAAGCTTCTGAAGCCACGCCCTCTCCCACATATACACCGAACTCCTTGACCCTCTGTACCGTCAGGGTCTGCACTTTTCCCAGTTCTATCATCTTACATCCTCTCTCGTTTTTCCCCGCAGCCATATCACTGCATAAGCGGCTCCCTGCTCGTCACAGAGAGAAACCGTGTATCCTTCATCCGTCCGGCTGACATGCGGATAAACCACATCGCCGCAGACGGCTGCTTTCTTATATTCCACCCGGAGTTCTCCCACCTCGATTTCAGACGGCAGCACTTCCCTGGCTATCTCCACATACTGGGCGTTGTTCACATGATGATTCGTATCTATGTGGTGTTTTGCGATCGTAACGCACTCCGCTTCCTCATATTCAGCGGGAACGGTGATCTTTCGCGGTGCGTACTCCATCTCCAGGCGCTTCTCGTCGCCTCGGCCGTATCCCCGGATATTCTCTTCCTTCACCTTCACAGGCCGACCCAGCTCCGTGTCAAACAGAAACCATACGGAATTGGCTCTCACCAGGTAATTCCCGGCCGGATCACAGATAGTAAAATTACGGTATCCGTAAAAGCCCTTGAAGTCATAGGGCCATGTACCGATGACCACTTCTTCTCCCAGCGCAGGGTACCGGTCGATCACGATCTGCCAGGAAGAAAGCCACCACGCCTGATGGTGTTCCGTCAGATAGGAAATTCCCAGCCCGATGTCTTCCGACTGAAACGTCGAACAGTCCTGTAAGTAATTCATGATACCTGTAAGAGTCAGTTTACCGTATTCATCCGTCTCACTGTACCGTATCCTGCTGCCAAATGTGTACATACTGCACCTCTCATCAAAATTAAGTAACATTATAAAGCATTTTGTCTGTCTTGTCCAGAAGAAGGAGCAATTCTACTGCAGAAAAAGAAGCAGTTCCTTATGGATTCCTGCTTCTTTTCAAGTTTCTGCAATTTATAAGACGCTATTCTCACAAAATACTGCAAAACCCGCAGGAACTTTCCTGCGGGTTTTATCAAGACTGGGCTACAAGGATTCGAACCTTGAAATGACGGAGTCAGAGTCCGTTGCCTTACCATTTGGCGATAGCCCATTAACACAGCAAGATGTAGTATACACGATGTTTGTCCGATAGTCAAGCACTTTTTTTCACTTCTTTTCATTTTTTTGTTTTAAATTTACTCTATATTATAGTTGTATTTTCTATATTTAATGCTATTCTTATATTATCGGAACTTTTGATAATATTTATATAAATTAAATTACATTTTAAGGGGTAAAGGGGTTACAAATGAAAAATCTGCGTATCAAAACAAAACTTCTTATGCAAACAACCTTTTTGTTGTTGGGCCTGACCGCACTCGGCGTAGTCTCCCTCGTGTTCATGCACCGGATGAATGAGCGCAACACGGCTATCAACGATGACTGGCTGCCTTCCGTTGTCACGGCAGAAGAACTGGACACACTCACCTCCAATTTCCGCATCAGGGAATATGGACACATCATTGCCTGGGAGCCGGAAATCATGGCATTGCGGGAAGAACAGATGGCAGACCTTCTCCTTGAAATCGACGCCAAATTTGCCGAATACGATCAGCTCGGCAGCAGTGATGAGGAAAAACAGCTGCTCGCCTCCGCCAGACTGGCCTGGGCCGATTACCTGCAGCTGCACAACACCGTAGTCGAACTGAGCCGCAGCGGCGAGATGGAACAGGCCATGGTGATCGCGCGGGCCGATTCCCAGAAGCTGTTTGACGAAGCCTCCGAGATTTTCGAGGAGCTGGTCGAATACAGCAAGACAAACGCCCAGAATGCAAGCCACGAAAGCACGCTTCTCTATTCCAGAGCGTGGATGCTTCTGATCTCGATCATTGTACTCCTGATCGCCGCGGGATTTCTGTTATCCCTTGCCACAGTGAAAGCCATCCTTTCCCCTGTCAACGAACTCGACAACGCCGCCGCCCGAATCGCGGATGGCAATTTAAATGAAGTGATCACGTATGACTCGAAAGATGAACTGGGCTCCCTGGCCATAAATTTTAACAAGACAGTATCGCGGCTTAAGGATTATGTGAATTATATTAAGGAAATCTCTGCCGTGCTCAACCAGATTGCAGACGGTGACCTGGCGTTTGAACTGACCTATGACTACGCCGGTGAATTCAGGAAGATCAAAGAGGCACTGGAACATATTTCCGGGTCCCTAAATGGAATTATCGGACAGATCAACCATGCCTCCGATCAGGTTGCAAGCGGTGCGGAACAGGTAGCCACCGGCGCCCAGTCCCTCTCTCAGGGCACCTCCGAGCAGGCGGGTTCCATCGAAGGGCTGGCTGCATTTGTCGGAGACATCTCCGGACAGATCCGGGGCAATGCCTCCAACGCGGAGCAGGCCAGTGAGAAAGCCCGCAGGGTCGGCAATCAGATGTACGCCAGCAATCAGCAGATGCAGCGCATGATCGCCGCCATGGACGAAATCAGCAGCAGCTCCCGGGAGATCGGCAACATCATTGAAACCATTGAATCCATTGCGCTCCAGACGAATATTCTGGCACTCAACGCCTCCGTGGAAGCGGCCAGAGCCGGTGTTGCCGGAAAGGGCTTCACTGTCATTGCAAATGAGGTCAGAAACCTTGCCGGGGATACGGCAGATGCCTCCAAAAACACCTCCGCTCTCATCGAGAGCTCCATGAAGGCGGTGAAAAACGGCGCGGCGATTGCCTCCGAGACAGCCGCCGCCATGATAGAAGCCGTAAACGGTGCCGTGGAGGTAGCCGAGACCGTGGACCTCATCTCCAAAGCCTCCTTAAAGCAGGCGGAGGCCACCTCACAGATCACCATGGGAATCGATCAGATTACCGCCGTAATCCAGAGCAACTCTGCAACCGCCGAGGAGTGTGCCGCGGCCAGTGAAGAGCTGTCCGATCAGGCGATCCTTTTAAACGGACTGGTCGAGCAGTTCCGGCTGAAAGAACGTTGATAATCCGAAAAGAGTAAACGCATTATGCAACCACCACTTCCACTTTTTCGTCTCCCAGGACCTCAAACGTAAAGCCCGCTGAAACGTCTGTTGAAAAGTCTGCCGAACCGCCTTCGGAAGCAGCCGCGGCGGTTCTTTCCACCCGAAGCGTAATTGTTCCATCTGCCCGGCTGGCCGCTGCGGTCATCACCACGTGGCCTTCTAAGTCCGTTACGCCGGTCTCCGCGGTCATTCCATCCTCCGGGAGATACAGAAGGAATCTGACTCCCTCCGCATACGCGTAATCCGGTCTGCTGCTCTCCCGTCCGACTGCCACAATGCTGCCGGGGCGCACCATGAGCGGCAGGGAGAAGTAATCGTGTGTCTCCTTCTGCCATCTGCCTCCCGCGACGGTCTTTCCGGTAAGCAAGTTCACCCAGGTTCCCTCCGGTAAGTAGTATTCCACCTCGCCGGATTCCTTAAATACCGGGGCCACCAGCAGGGAATCGCCCAGCATATACTGCTTATCCAGCGGCTCGCAGGCCCGGTCCTCCGGGAATTCCACGAACATCGGACGCATCATCGGGATTCCCTCTTCATGGGCTTTTACCGCCTGACGGTAGAGATACGGCATCAGAGCACATTTCAGCTTCACAAACTTCCGAAGCACGTCGCAGGCTTCGTCATCAAACAGCCACGGCACGCGGTAGGAGGAAGAGCCATGGAGACGGCTGTGGGAGCTTAAAAGGCCAAACTGGCACCATCTTTTATAGATATCGGCCGGCGCCGTATTTTCAAAACCGCTGATATCATGGCTCCAGAAGCCGAAGCCCGCGCAGGCCAGAGAGAGGCCGCTCCGGATGGTTTCCGCCATGGATGGATAGGTCGCCGAACAGTCACCGCCCCAGTGAGCCGGGAACTGCTGTCCTCCCACGGTCGCAGAACGGGCAAACAGCACGGCTTCCCCTGTTCCTCTCTCCTGTTCCAGAAGCTGGAATACGGTCTGATTATAGAGAAACGTATAGTAATTGTGCATCTTAACCGGATCGGAATTGTCAAAATAAGCGATATCCTTCACTGGAACTCTCTCACCAAAATCCGTCTTAAAGCAGTCTACGCCCATGTCCAGCAGCGTCTTTAACTTTCCCTGATACCATGCGGCCGCGTCCGGATTGGTGAAATCTACCAGTCCCATACCGGCCTGCCACATATCGGTCTGCCATACATCCCCGTTCGTCTTTCTGATTAAATAGCCATGCTCCATGCCCTCATGGAACAGCGGAGATTTCTGTCCGATATACGGGTTGATCCACACACAGATCTTTAATCCCCGGTCGTGATACCGTTTCAGCATACCGGCCGGATCCGGAAATGTCCTGGGATCCCACGTAAAATTACACCACTCATACGCTTCCATCCAATAGCAGTCAAAATGGAACACGTGCAGCGGTATATCTCGGTCCGCCATGCCCTGGATAAAACCGGAGGTCGTCTCCTCATCGTAATTGGTCGTAAAGGAGGTGGTAAGCCAAAGTCCAAAGGACCAGGTCGGAGGCAGCGCCGGTTTGCCGGTCAGCTCCGTATATTTGGATATAGTTCCCTTCGGGGTGGAACCGTTAATCACGTAGTAATCGAGCCGTTCCCCTTCTACGGAAAACTGCAGGCGCTCCACCTTTTCGCTGGCAATCTCATAGGCGGCATCCCCCTCATGATCCAAAAGCACGCCATACCCCTTGTTGGTAATATAAAACGGAATATTCTTGTAGGTGATTTCGCTGGCCGTTCCGCCATCCTCATTCCACATTTCCACCATCTGGCCGTTCTTCACAAATGGGGTGTACCGCTCACCAAGTCCATAGATGCATTCGTCCACATCGATAGCCAGCTGCTCCACCATATAGGTTTTTCCCGTATCCCGGTTAGTCATATGAGCCATGTTGCGGAATCCGGTGTTGGTCAGTTCCCGGTCTCCATCGAGGAAACGGATTCCCCAGCCGTTCGGCCTCTTATCGATAACCGCAGATGTGCGGCCGCTCTGATAGCGGATTTCCTCCTCTGTTTCCTCGATTGTCACATGAGGGGCGGTCTCCTTAATCCCGGCGAAGGGGCCGCGGTAAGCGGTTCCCTCAAAATGCCTCACGGAAACCTTGATCACATCTTCCATTGGACTGGAGAGACAAATGGTGAGCATCCCCAGATTCAGGCAGTCCCCTCTTCCCGTAATATGCTTTCCCGGCGCATAGACTATGAGTTCATCCCCATGTATCCGGCTGTCCGCGAATTCTGCCGCGTAAAGCGGAGTGATTTCCTTTTTGGTACACCAGTATCCTTCTGTGAATTTCATCGACTTTTTCCTCCTAATGCATCGTTTTCTTTAATTTCAACGGTCTGAACAAGCCGCACATCACCAACGGACCGCCCCACGCAGACCGAATACTCATCCTCCGGCACTTCGAACGTCATTTTCTCCTCATTGTAGTAAGAAAATGCTTTCCATGGAAGCCGGAAATCCACGGCGCGCTCCTCGCCCGGCTGAAGGTGGACTTTCACAAATCCCTTAAGCTCCCTGGCCGGCCGTTTGACAGTCTTTCCGGCTGCGCCGACGTAAATCTCCACGACCTCCGCTCCAGCCACAGAGCCGCAGTTTCTCACCGTCACAGTACCATAGATGCCGTCTTCCCGCCGCTCCAGCTTTAAATCCCCATAGGAAAACTCCGTATAGGACAATCCGTGGCCAAAGCAGTAACGGACCGCTTTTCGCTCCGTCTCGTAATACCGGTAGCCAACGTAGACGCTTTCCCGATAGGCAACGGAATCACCGCCCGGAAACTCTCCGACGGAATGGGCCGGGCAGTCCTCCAGCCGCTTCGGGATGGTAAATGGAAGCCTGCCGGAAGGATTCACCCTGCCGAGAAGGACCTCTGCCATGGCCAGGCCGCCTTCCATTCCATTGTAGCTGCTGTATACAATGGCCTTCGCCCGGTCGGCAAAGACCTCCATGTCCACCGGAGAACCGGCTGTGACTGCGATGACCGTATTCTCATTGGCATCCAGGACAGCGGAGATCAGTTCCTCCTGTCCGTAAGGAAGCTTCATATCCGTCCGGTCGCATCCCTCCAGATCGAACTCGTGATTCAGCCCGATAAACAAAACGGCGTTTTCACAGGATTCTGCCAGGGCTGCGGCTTCCCTTATGAGTTCTCTGCGGCGTTTCTCCGCCGCATCGCTTCCGTCTCCCTTATATGACGCCTTATAGGCCCGTTCCTCCAGGCTCTCCGCCTGCCAGTTTTCCTGTTCCGCCGACTTTTCACCGTCGCTCTGGTAGCCTGGAGCATACTCTACGCTGACGGCTCCGCCCAGCTCCATCTTAAGTCCCATAAGCGGTGTAAGCTCGTAAAGCGCCTTGATCGCCGCGCTGCCGCCGCCGCCAGAATGCATCTTCCCTGCATTTTCCCCGATTACCGCCAGGCATTTCACTGGCTTCAGCGGAAGAATCCCGCCTTCATTCTTTAACAGCACAATCGCCTCTTCGGCACATTTGAGGATTGCCTCCTGATGATCCCTCGTGTTATAGGAGCCTCTCTTTCTGACGCCGTCCAGCATATGGAGCCGATCCATGAGAACCAGGATATTCTTAACCTTCTCGTCCAGCAGCGCCTCGGGGACCTCTCCAGATCGGACCTTTTCCGCCAGCGGGTCCGCCATGCAGTACTGATCAAAATCACTGGTCACCGACATCTCGATGTCCAGTCCGTTTTCCGCGGCCTGCATCGTGTCGTGGACGCCTCCCCAATCGGATATGACCACGCCGTCAAAGCCCCATTCCCCGCGGAGAATGTCCTGCAGCAGGTAATGGTTATGGCAGCAGTGTTCTCCGCGGAACCGGTTGTAGGCTCCCATCAGCGTCTTTGTCTTTCCCTCTTTCACCGCGGCCTCGAAGCCGGGGAGATAGAGCTCTCTGAGCGCCCGCTCATCCACGGCAGCCTCCACATCGAGCCTGCGTGTCTCCTGATTGTTTAAGGCAAAATGCTTCACACAGGCCGCCGTATCCTGCTCCTCAATGCCCCGGATAAGCGGAACTGCCATTTCCGAGATCAGATGGGGATCCTCACTCATGTACTCAAAATTTCTGCCGCAGAGTGGGGAACGAATCAGATTGATTCCCGGAGCCAGGATCACGTCCTTTCCACGTCCCCTGGCCTCCTGCCCCAGCACGCATCCCATGTCTGCCGCCCGCTCCCGGTTCCAGGTGCAGGCGATGGCCGTATTGCTGGGAAGGTAGGACACGTAATCGTCCGTCGTCCCCTTAGGCGCCCAGTTGTCGTCCTGCAGTTCCTTTCTGACCCCCATGGGGCCGTCCGACATCCAGAGCGGCGGGATTCCGAGGCGCTCCACACCTTTCGTATGGAAAATCCCCTGTCCATGAATCATCCCGATCTTCTCTTCCAGGGTCATTTCCCGGATCAGATCCCAGATCTTCTGCATTGTCATTCGTTCCTCCTCCTTGCAGGCTTATTTTTTTCAGCCGTCTTTAACGGCTCTGTTTTAACCTTTGACAGATCCGGCCGACACACCGCCCACTATGTATTTCTGCCCCAGAATAAAGACCAGCAGCACGGGCACCAGCGTCAGCATGATATCCGCCGCCACCAGGTTCCAGGAATTCTGGAAGGCCCCGAAGAAGTTATAGACGGCAAGCGTCATGGGCCATTTTCTGGAATTGTTTAAGTAATACAGCGGCATGGTAAAATCGTTCCATACTGCCATGAAATCCAGCACAAACAGCGTGGAAACAATCGGTTTCAACAGCGGCGCAATCACCTTTAAGAAGAGCTGCCACGGCTTGCATCCGTCGATGACCGCCGCCTCGTCGATCTCACGCGGAATCGTCGCCACAAAGCCGTAGGCCAGAAACAGGCTCAGCGGTATGTTGATCGCGGCATATAAGAGAATGATGCCGATTCTGGTGTTGACCAGATGAAACGCCTGCATGACCTTCATCAAAGCTACATTGTTGATCGGCATGGCGATGCCGGAGATGATAAAGTAATATAGAAAACGGTTGACGCCCTTCTGGTTTCTGGATATGACGAAGGCTGCTGCCGCAACCAGTCCGACTACGATGATTACGCTGCCGGCCGCATAGAGGAGTCCGTTGAAGAAGGAGGACACAAGTTTGCCCTGTTCAATGACGGTAGCATAGTTTTCAAATACCCATTTCGTCGGGAGTGACAGCGTCATCCGGTTGGCCTCGGCTGAGGTCTTAAAGGAATTTAAGAACAGCACCACCAGCGGGATAATGACGATCAGGCTGATTACGATCGAGATCAGGTTTCCGGCCACACGGCCGATAGTTCTGCCGGTTCTTCCCATCATGCTTCCACCTCCTTATTTTCCATGGATTTGATGATAAAGTAAAGCAGCGCCAGCACAAAGAAAAACAGGACGCTGGACAGCGTGGTGCCCATAGCTAAATCTCCCTTGGAGAATTCCTTGTAAACAGCTGTGTTGATTACGCCTGTAGCGTTTCCCGGGCCTCCGTTTGTCAGGGAATAGATCATATCGAATACGCGCAGGCCGTATGTAACATTTAAAACCGTTACATTGACAAGAACCGGCTTTAATAAGGGTAGCGTGATATCCCACAGCTTCTGGAAGAAATTGGCGCCGTCGATGCTGGCCGCCTCGTAGTACTCCGGCGAGATGGACATCAGCCCGGCGATGACGACAACCATGATGTAGCCCATGCCCTTCCAGGTATCCACGGTCATGACCGTCGAGAACACCAGACTTAAATCGGTCAGCCAGTTTTTAGCCAGCCCGTCAAGCCCGATTCCCCTCAGAAAATTGTTTAAGAAGCCGGTGGTCGGATGGAGCATGCTCCGGAACACGAGGCCTACCACCAGATACGACATGACCTGTGGGGAAAAGATGATCATGCGCTGGAAATTCTTGCATTTGATAAACTTCTGGGTCAGAAGAAGGGCCAGCGCAAGGCCGACAACCGTCTTCATGACTGTGGTAACAACCGTGAACAGCACGGTGTTGCCGATATATTTCAAGTACTCAGAATTGCCCTGAAAGATCTTTTTATAGTTGGTAAGGCCGACAAAATTGATCTCATCGCTGAAATTGTTCCAGTCTGTAAACGAATATGCGATACCCAGCAGACCTGGAAGGAAGCACAGCAGGAAAAAGAGAATCGCCGCGCCGCTGGCAAAGTACCAGGGATATAATTTGTTTCTGTTCATGACCGTACCTCCTTTCCGCCGCCGTTATTTTACCCAGCCCGGGTCCTTCTGCAGCTCCGCCTGTTCGGTACGCCGTCTCATGATCGTATCCAGCACATCCTGGGGCGTCATGGCTCCGGTATACATTGCCTCCAAATCTTTTCCAACATCCATCCACTGGCTGTCGATGTAGTTCACAGAAGTCTGCACCACGTTGGCTTTTGTGAGGGAATCTAAGAACTTCTGGTCCTCATCGGAGTATTTGCTCTTAATCTCCGGCCAGCAGAGTGCGCTCAATTCCGGCTGTCCGTCGAGACGCTTCTGAAGGTTTTCCGGTTTCGCCAGGAACTCGAAGAACTGTTTTGCCTCTTCCACGTATTTGCTGTCCTTGTTGATAAAGTAGGCATTGCTGGCGGGATTGACGCCGACTGCTTTGTTGTCATCCCACGGCATAACGAACGCCCCCAGCTTCTCTGTCGCCTTGAAGTCCGGATAATCGGCTTCGATCTCACCGCGGAATCCCAGCTCGGCAATGGTCATGGCACACCGCTCCGTGGCTATGGCCTCTTTTGCATTCTCCCATGCGTTGCTTAAGTAGTCATCTCCGAAGTATCCGGCTTTTGCACACTCATCTAATTCTGTGATGATGTTCAGTAAGTGGGGAATGGAGTCTAAATCCACTTCATTCGCATTTAACTTGTTGTAGACCTCAGGATCATCGGCCAGCCATAATCCGCCGGTCTCAAACAGGGGAAGTACCTGATGCCAGCCGTTTGTGGTGGCTTCATAGACCGGTGTCGTTCCGGAATCCTGAATGGTCTGGCATACCGTCCTGAATTCTTCGTATGTAGCAGGCGCCTCCAGTCCAAGCTGGCTGAATATGTCTTTATTATACAGATAGAAATACATCTTCGCTCCCGGGAAGGTGATGCCGTATACCTTGTCATCCACGGAGACAGCCGAACGGGCGCTGTCTTCCATGCGGCTCACCCACTCCTGTCCGGTCAGCTCCGCACTGTACTGGTCCATGTGAATGCTGGAGGCCAGACCGATGGGCGTATCCACACAGATGATATCCGGCGCCTCCCCGGAATCCAGCTTCACCTTGATTAAGTCTCTCCACTGGGCGTCGGGGGAAATCTGGAAGTCGATTTTGATTCCGGTCTCAGCTTCGAATTCCTTTGCTAAATCCTGGACGATTCCCGATGTCGGAAGACCGCTCTGGTGGCTGCCGAAGGTCAGGGTTACGCTCTTCTTCCCATCCTTTTCCGCACCTGTATTGCTGTCTGATCCACAGCCCGTCACCACTGCCGCCGCCATGACCGCCGCCATAGAAAGGCTTAATGCTCTCTTTATCATCTTTTTCATATCTGTTCTCCTTTTCTCAACTGATTCTCACTCTTTTTCCACACTTGTCTTTTGTGCCTATATTTTATCGATAAAATACGTTTCCTTTAGCGTAAATTCATCATAACATAAGAGTCATTTTTACAAAATAGACAATTCCGAACTACCATTTGCATTTTTTTGAACTACATTGTATAATAGCACTCACGAAGGGAGGTGGCGTTCTTATCAAAAAGACGACAAAGCATTATTCCCAAAAGATGTATCTTTTTGTCATATATGGCCTGTTCATCCTGCTTCTGCTGGGGATTTTCTTCTTTTTCACCTACACACATTACAGGAAAAATGCCCTGGATGAGGCGAGAAAAGATTTAGAAAACATGTGCGCCTCTGTGGAAAATTCTGTGGAAACCCAATTAAACAACATATCGACCATTTCCATGAATATCGTATACTCCAACGCGGTAAAGTCCAATTTCAAAGAGTTCTCAGCCTCCTATCAGAGGTATGGAACGGACCCGCGCCGTCTGGCGGCCTCCCGTGAGAAGGCGCTGGCCATCCACGATATCGTCACCGCAATCATCGGCGCCTATCAGTCTGCCTCCGATGTCCGGATCTACACCATGGACGGTTCCGTGGCCGGATACTGGCTGCTGCTCTCTTCCGTAGACTTGGAGTCACTTCCCTGGTACGAGGAGACCATGGCGCAAAACGGCCACATGTATATCAGCAATCCGGAAGTGCAGAAGGATTTACCTGCAAGGGGCGGCAATAAAGATTCTCAGAAGTTCATATCCCTGGTGCGTCTGTTTCTCGACACCGGAGGACAGCCGGAAGGCATCGTCGAGGTCATACAGGACTGCGATACCATCTTCTCTCTGGCGACCCAGCTGGAAAACCAGAACCCTGACAGCCGCGTCTACATTTACAATTCCAGAAAAGAGCTGGTCTACCCCTACAATGATACGAAAGCTGTACCCGATTACTATGGGCTGATTGAGCACAGAGGCCTTCCGGAAAATACCGGCAGGCTTTTAAAAACCGACGCAGGCGAGAACCTTCTCTTTACATACCGGACCACGCCGGACTATAACTGGACCGTGATCTTAACGAAGCCGAAAGCGGCCATCTACGAGCCTCTTAACACCTTCCGGGTAATGTTCGCCCTGATCGGTATTTTCTCCATTTTACTCACCCTCCTGATCTGTTTCTACATCTCAGAACGGCTGACCGCACCGCTTCGGAAGCTGACGGCGGCCACCGGCAAGATCACCATCAACCGGGTGCTGGACGAGAATAAGGTGAATCTGACTTCCGCGGACAGCAATATCACAGAACTTTCCATGCTGTGCGAATCCATCCGCAGCATGTATGAGAAACTCCGCAGCACCTCCCAGGAAGTGCTCTTATCCCAGAGCGAGGAGACGAGAGCCAAGCTGCAGGCCACACAATCGCTGATCAATCCGCATTTTCTCTACAACAGCCTGACAAATATCAGCGTCATGGCCGAGGAAGAGATGAATGAGGACATCATTCAGATGTGCCAGGCCCTGTGTGACTATTTCCGGTATATCTCCTCCTCCAGCGAGATGATCGTTCCGTTAAAAGAGGAGATCTTCTACACCAAACGGTACTTAGAGATCATGCAGATGCGCTACACCGAGGAATTCCATTACACCTTTACCATTGAGGAAGAGGCCGAAAACATCTGCATTCCCAAATTGATCATCCAGCCGCTGGTGGAAAACGCCTTCAAATACGCCTTCGACAAACAGCCGCCCTGGGAGCTCACCATCTCCGCTTCCATCGAACACGACCGCTGGCTGCTGCGAATCCAGGACAACGGCGGCAATCTAAAAGATGAGAAGAAGCAGGAACTGCTTCACCTGTACCGGAACTTAAACCTCAATGAGGAGTTGAAATCCATGCAGATCGGAGGCATGGGACTGAAGAACGTATATCTCCGGCTAAAACTGCTTTACGGAGAGAAGGCAGTATTTGAAATCGAAAATACACTGCCGCTTAAGACGATCTTTATCCTTGGCGGGCCTGTTTACCATTAAAAGGAGGAATACCATGAGCAGCATCCCCCATTATAAGTATCTGGTCGTGGAGGACGAAAGCCTGATACGCAAAAACTTAATAAAAAAGATCACAGCCCTGGACCTGCCGCTTACCCTGATTGGGGAGGCAGCCAACGGAATGGAGGCTATCGTAAAGGTGGAAAAGGACTGTCCCGACCTTGTCATCACCGATATCCGCATGCCGCAGTGCGACGGCCTGGAGCTGTCCCGGTATCTGCACAAGAATCATCCGGGAGTGAAGATCATCATCCTCAGCGGCTATGACGACTTTTCCTACGCTCAGGCCGCCATCAAGTTCGCAGTCAGGGATTATCTGTTGAAACCGGTGACCGCTCAGGCGCTCTCCGAGTCGCTTCAGAAACTGCTGATCACGATGGGGACGGAGACCGAGGAGCTGGAGACCTACCGGACCAGGAACAGCGCCCTGGATCAGAAGTCCATCTGCGAGCTTTTGGAAAAATATCTTCAGGAAAACTATCAGCACGATGTCTCCTTTCAGGAGCTGGCCGAGAAATTCGGTTATACGCCGGAGTATTTGGGGAAAATATTCAAGAAATATACGGGAGAAACTCCGTCCAAATATTTGACAAAGCTGAGAATGAACGAAGCCAAGCGGCTGCTCCTTAACAATCCGGATATGGAGATCCAGATGATCGGAGAGCTGGTCGGCTATAAAGACGGCTTCTACTTCAGCCGTGCATTTAAGAGTTATACGGGAATTCAGCCGAGTGAATTCAGAAACCGCTGATAATTATCAAAAAAATATCATGTCAATACAGTATCCTTGACATAGTATATATCGTGGTATATACTTAAACCATAAGGAGGTGTATCATAATGATGACAGCAAAATTATTTGAAAATGGTAGAAGCCAGGCCGTAAGGCTGCCGAAGGAATATCGCTTCCAGGGTGAGGAGGTCGCAGTTAATAAAATAGGAGACGTAGTACTTTTAATGCCGACAGAAAATAAATGGGCCGGTTTTTTAAGCGGATTGAGTTTGTTTTCTGACGATTTTATGAATGAAGGGCGCGGTGATTCTGTAGAGCAGGAGAGGGAAGTTTTATGAAATACATGCTGGATACAAACATCTGTATTTATGCTATAAAAAACAAGCCGGAATCGGTGATCAGAAAAGTACTGGCACAGAACCCTGAAGACTTATGTATCTCCGTGATAACATACGCGGAACTCATGCATGGTGTAGAAAAGAGCCAAGCCGTAGAAAAAAACCGCATTGCGATGTCTTTATTTTTATCTGCAATTACTGTTTTAGATTTTAACAGCCGCGCTGCGGAGGTTTATGGGGAGATTAGGGCTGAACTGGAGAAAAAAGGCACGCCGATTGGCCCCATGGATTTGTTAATCGCGGGACATGCCAAATCACAGAACCTTGTGCTTGTGACAAATAATACAAGGGAGTTTGCACGTGTCACCGGATTACAGATAGAAGATTGGACGTAATAAATTATATGAGAAAGAAGTTCCTATATGGAGCTTCTTTTTTATTTTCCAGGATTAGGGTGTCAAAAGATTAATGACCTTTTGACACCCTAATCCTGGAAAATAAAAAAGCTTTTAAGCACAAGATCTTATGCTTAAAAGCTTTTTAACTGGGCTACAAGGATTCGAACCTTGAAATGACGGAGTCAGAGTCCGTTGCCTTACCATTTGGCGATAGCCCATAAACACAACGGTTGTATTATACTATACCATATTCTCCTCGTCAAGCCCTTTTTCCATATTTTTTCTATTTTCTTTATTATTCCTTCAAATCAAACAGTTTAGACCATATTTCGTGTGCAGCAAATGACAGGGTTCGCATTACACCGCAGACGTCGCAGCAGCCGGCGGTTGGGTCTGTGGTTCGGTCGGTGCTTCCGTCGGAGGCTCAGTGGCCTGAGTGCTCTCCGTCTCCGGTACGGATTCTGTTTCGGCCGGTGATGTGGCAGAAGCCTCAGACGATTCCGTAGTCTGAGGCTGTGTTTCCGTTTCTTTTGTTTCTTCAGTTTCCGGCGGCACTACCGGTTCCTCGTTGGCATCGCCATCCCCGATTACCGGAGTCTCGAAGGTTCCCTTCACTGTCGTCTGCTTCCCGTTCTTCGGGGATATTCCGCCGAGAACGAACGTATATGAGGTTCCGCCTTCCAGGCCGCTTACGTAGATCTCACAGGTGGAGCTGTCCGTATCGCCTACCATGGCTGAATACGTGGTTCCGCCCTCATCCTTTACCGATACGGTGGGGTTCTTCCACTTTACCTTTGTCTTGAAATTAACGGTCACCACACCATTCTCATAATCGACGTAATCGATCTTGATCTTCGCGTCTGAGACCGGCACCTGTGCTTCCGTCGTCGGCGCCTCTGTCGTCATCACCGGCAGATCGGTGGGAGCCGGCGCTGTCGTCTGCGGAACCGGAGCCGCTGTCGTCTGATTCCCCGTCTCGGTCTCGGATTCCTCCGCCGTCGTCGTTTCCTCTGCCGTCGCCTCTGTTGTCACAGGCACTGTCGTGACCGGCTGCGTGGTCGTCTGGGCGGTGGTGGTCATATCCTCGCTTACACCCGCGTGGCCTCCTACCGCATAGGAACGCTCCGTAATCTCCTTTGCAATCTCCTCCATGGTCAGGGGAGCCAGCTTCTCCATGTCCTCCATGGTCAGAGTCGGATTCTGATCGATCAGTTCTTTCAAAAAATATGCTTTTCCATAGGATATTCCGTAATCGTCCGCCAGCGCCTTCACATGATCCTCTTCGATGACCTGCTGGTCGTATACCACGGCTTTCACCTGATTTTCTTCCAGGGAACTCTGAATATCATTCACGACCGACGACCGCAGGGCTGATGCCTTGCTGACGCTGTCGTTAGAGACAGTTACAAGAATGGCGTTGTCCAGATCATCCAGGTAGCCATGGGTCACCATGGAACCGATCACCGCGTTCACCGCCACATTGAGATCAACACCCTTTAGATTCATGTCTTCCATAATAGCTTTCGCGTCTTCGTTCAGCGGCTCTGCCTCCAGCACCCGGTTCTTCCGGTTCACGGACAGCTCCACGCTGGGATTGACATCGATGCCGATCACGGAGTCCACTTTTCCGTTGCGGTACGTATATGTGCCTCCGGCGACTGCCACCATACAGAGGCACGCTGCGGCCAGAGCTGCAACCACGCGCATCCGCTTTCGCATCACAGTGATGGAGCTCACGGCTCTTCCCGCCTCCTCATGCAGCTCCTCCGCTGCCATCTGGGGCACACTCAAATCGATTTTATCCAATACATTCGGAGTCAGGTCCATGACCGCAGACTTCAAATGCGCTTTTATCTGTTCTCTGTTCAGTTGTCTGTCGGTTTTGTGAAACATGAACACTTCCTCCTCTCTTTTTATTCCTTGATCTTTATGTCAGATAATTTTCTAATTTCTTCATTGCACGGTTATATTTAGACAGGACGGTAGCCAAAGGCATGCCTAATGAAGCTGCGATCTCCCGGTGCTTCATCCCGGCAGTCGCGTGCAGAAGGACAATCTCCCTCTCCTCTTCTTTCAGGATCTTGAGCGCCGCGGCCAAAACCAGCTTATCCGCCGCCTGTTCAATCTCCGGGCATACTTCCCCTGTCTCTTCGCCTTCCAGATCCTCAAATGCGATATCGGACTCATGCTTCTGATTGCGAAACTTCATGTAGCATAGATTCCTGGCTATGGTAAACATCCATGCCAGCGGCTTCCCCTGGGACTTGTAACCCGCAGCGGAAGTCCATACCTTTATATAGGTCTCCTGCATGATCTCTTCGGCATCCTGGGGATTCTTTACAATAGACAGGATAAACCCGTAAATTGACCGGTCTGTATTCTGATATAATTGTCTGAACGCTTCCTGGTCTCCCGTTCCAACCTTATTAAGGAGCACCTCATCGCTTAACCGGCCGTAGTCTTCCGGCCCATCAAGGCTCATCATACCCATAAACAACATGGAGTCGATTTCCTTTCTACTAAGTTAATGCAGGATGCTGTCTTCTTATTGCATATTATGGAAATTTTTTTGTTTCCTTATTCTTCCACACCAAAGCCGCTTTCTGTCGTCATGACCAGACAGCACCTGCTATCCCGCTCTGCTACCTTCTCTGTTATCTCTGTCCTGATCTGTTCCCTCGCCGCCCTGTCGTAATCCCTGGGAACGACCAGATCGAAGATCAGATTAATCTGTTTTTCACCTTCAACCATACGAAAATCGTGGAAACTGCATTTGGAATCGATGCTCTTAACGATAGCTTCCACCATTTCCTTAAATTCCGTTACCCTGCAGTCCTTCGTCTCGATGGGATCCATATGGATCACAAGGAAAATACCGAAGCGGCGCTGTGCCTCCCGCTCCACATAATCGATGATTTCGTGGGATTTTTCAATGCTTACATCATTCGGTACCTCCGCATGGATCGACGCCATGCTTCTGGAAGGCCCGTAATTATGTACGATCAGATCGTGACTCCCCACAATTCCGTCAAAACTTTCAACAAATTCCGTGATCTCCCGGTAAAGCTTCGGATCGATGGGCTCTCCGATCAGGGGCGCCAAAGTGTCCTTGGCAATCCCGACACCTGCCCACATGACGATAAGCGACACGATAAGGCCCACGATTCCATCGATATTGAGCCCCCAGATTCCGTAAACCAGAATGGACAGTATGGTCGCTGATGTTGTGCCCACATCGCCCATGGAATCCGCCGCGGTCGCCATCATGACAGAGGAATGGATCCTCTTTCCCAGCTTTCTGTTAAACATTCCCATCCACAGCTTCACGCAGATGGACATAAGAAGAATAACTATGGAAATATACTTAAACGTCATCTCTTCCGGATGAAGAATCTTGCCAAGAGACGTCTTAAACAGCGAAAAACCCACCTGGATGACGATAAATGCCACGATAAACGCCGCGATATACTCCACCCGGCCGTGTCCGAAGGGATGGTCCTCATCCGCCGGCTTGCCCGCCATCTTCACGCCGATAAAGCCGATGATGGAGGAGGCTGCATCCGATAAGTTGTTAAATGCGTCAGCCATGACGGAAATACTGTTGATCAGCAGTCCGATAAACAGCTTTGCCGCAAATAAAAGCACATTGCAGCAGATGCCCACGGTGCTGGCCATCAGGCCATACTCCGTTCTCACGCCGATATCTCCTGTATTCTCATAATCCTTAACAAATGTCTTCACTAAAAAATCTGTCATGTTACTCCCTGTCCTCATACATAACCTGCTCCAGAAACAGACCTTCCGGCGGCGCCGTAAAGCCGGCTGCCTGTCGGTCCAGTTTCAGCAGGATTTCCTTCATTTCCTGTGGACTGCGCTCTCCTAGCCCAATCTCGATCAGCGTTCCCGTGAGAATTCTGACCATATGATATAAAAAACCGTTTCCCGTATAGCGGATCAACAGTTTCGTTCCTTCTTTTTCAAATGTGATATCCGAAATCGTCCTCACTGTGGACTTTTTCATCTTTTTGTTGCCGCAGAAGCTCTTGAAATCGTGTTCCCCCAGAACACAGGCCGCCGCTTCCTCCATCCGTTTCACCGACAGAGATTTTCCGAGTCCGTAACAGTACTTCCGCTCGAATACATCCTTCTTTAGTCCCATCTCAATCCTGTATAAATACGTCTTTTTCACAGCATTCAACCTGCTGTGGAACTTGTCCGGCACCGTCTCCACAGAAAGCACGGCGATATCCTCCGGCAGGTACTGATTAAAGTATGCCCTGATCTGGTCTTCCGTCATACCGGTATCTGCATGGAAATTAGCCGTCTGGGCCAGAGCATGGACTCCGGCGTCTGTCCGCCCCGATCCGTGCACCTCCACCGGCCGTCCGGTGAGTTTCAGTAAAATCCCCTCCAGCTTACCCTGAAGCGTGTTTCCCGTATTGCCCTGTTTCTGCCAGCCGTCATAGCGGCTTCCGTCATACTGAAGAACTATCTTATAATTTTTTATCACGTTTTTTTACTCCCGTCCTGCTTAAAATCCGTGCAGCTGCCATAAATACCACGGTTCCGAAGGCCGCTCCCGCACAGTCCAGCCAGACATCGCTGATCTGTCCTGACCGGCCAGCCACAAAAAGCTGTATCGTCTCATCGGTAAACGGCACCAGAAAGCTTACAAGCACCTGAGACAGAACGCGCCTGTCCAGTGACAGGGCAAACGTCCGAAAACAGAGGCAGAGCAGTATTCCCAGCGCGGCGTATTCCGTAAAATGCGCCGTCTTGCGGATCACATGCTCCGTAATGATCGTGCTGTCCACGCCTCCCGCTGTCAGAACCTGCTGCACCAGCTTAAGCACCGCCCCGCTGTCCGCGGAGGAGAGGTCGGCCGTCTTCATGGAATTGGAAAAAATAAACAGCACGTAAAGCACCGCCGCGGCACTCCAGAGATACTGTCTCCTCTTCATTTTCATCGCAGCATACCGCTTTCATCGACCAGCCTCGCCGCTTTTTTAAGTACGTCCTCATCCTGGACGAGGGCCAGCCTCACATATCCCTCGCCGGAAGGTCCGAAGGCGCTTCCCGGAGTGACCAGAAGTCCTGCCTTTTCGGCCAGTTCCATGGCAAAGGAGGTGGAATCGGAAAAATTATCCGGTATCTTTGCCCACACGAACATGGTGGCCTCCGGCTTGTCCATCTTCCATCCGATCTCCGTCATCCCGTCACACAGGGCGTCCCGCCTGCGCTCATAGGCCTTTCTCGTGGTCTCCACACAGGCCTGGTCTCCCGTAATCGCCGCGACCGCCGCCTTCTGGACAGGCAGAAACATGCCGTAATCCATATTAGATTTCAGCATCTTCAAGTGGCTCACTACCTCTTCATTGCCCACACAGAAGCCGATTCTCGCGCCTGCCAGCCCGTAGGTCTTGGACAGGGAGTTAAATTCCACGCCAACCTCTTTCGCACCTGGAAAATGAAGGAAGCTTCCGCACGTCTTCCCGTCAAATACCAGCTCGCTGTACGCGTTGTCGTGCAGGACGATGATGTCATACTTTTTCGCAAACGCGATGACCTCCTCGTAAAAGCAGTCCGGTGCCATGACCGTGGTCGGATTGTTCGGGTAGGAAATGACCATGAGTTTCGCCTTTTTCGCCGTCTCTTCCGGAATCTCGCTCACATCGATGATGTATCCGTTTTCCTTTCTCTGAGGCATATAAAAAAGGGTGGCACCCGCCAGAAGAGGACCATCCGCAAAAACAGGATAACAGGGATCGGGAACCAGAACGACATCTCCCTCATCGGCAACAGACAGCGCAATATGGGCCAGTCCTTCCTGAGATCCCAAAAGAGAACAGATCTCTGTCTCCGGTTTCAGGCTCACGCCGTAGCGCCTCTCATACCACTGGGCTGCCGCCTCCAAAAGCTCCTTCTGGTCGCTGATGGCATAGACGTAATTCTTCGGATCCGCTGCCGCCTCGCACAGGGCATCGGTAATATGTCTGGCCGGCGGTATGTTAGGCGCCCCCACGCCTAAATCGATCACGGTCTCTCCCCGCTCTTCCTTCTGTCTTTTTATCTCCAGTAATTTAGAAAATATTCCTTCTCCGAATCGGTCCATTCTCTCAGCAAACTGCATCGATTTCTTTCCACCTCGCACTTCCATCAAGATTTTATCAAAATCCATAATGTATATTATTATAGTACAAAGGTGGACATAATACAAGAAAATTCCCCAAAAGCCGGCTGCCCGACTTCTGAGGAATCTGATATCCATATTCACGGCCGCGCAGCTCTGCGTACTGCATCGGGCCTGTCCCGCTCCGGGGCGTATCGTATTTATCCTACTGCACCGATTCCAAATAGGCCAGGACCGCCTTCAGGCAGCCGTCCACGCCTACCAGACCGCTTTCCAGAGAAAGGTGGTAGTTCTGGGCCTTTCCCCACTCATTGCCGGTGTAATACTGATAGTAATCCTTCCGTTTCCGGTCCACCTCGCGGATTCTGCTCTCCATCTTCACAGGATCGACGCCTGTCTCCAAGGAATTCATACGTCTGATCCGGTCCTTCATCCTGGCGTAAATGAACAGATTCACACTGTTCTCCAGAACCATATCCGCGCACCGTCCAACGATCACACAGGGGCCCTGGTCCGCCAGCTTCCGAATCACCCTGGACTGCGCCAAAAAGATCTGATCCGACATGGGAACCTGATAGATGGAAGAAAACGGCGAGTAAAAATGGCGGTCCAGCGGATCTTTTATGAATGGCATGTTCTCATCATAATGAAGAAATGCGTCCTCTGACATGTCGCTCTCCTCCGCAGCCATGGAAATCAATTCCTTATCGTAAAACGGAATTCCCAGACTCTCAGCCAGTTTCACTCCCAGTTCACGTCCGCCGCTTCCAAATTCACGACTGATTGTAATCGCTCTTTCCATAAATCATTCCTCCTTGTCCTGAGCACTCAAAACGGCTGAAACAGGCCGCATGTGTACGATGTATGTGCTAAAACTCATACCTGCATTGTACCACATCCGGCTGTTTCTGTACACCATTTTGCATACCGTTTCTGTGTGCCTGTCCGGGAGTCTTTATAAGAGTCTCTTCAGATTATGACAAACATACTTCAGGACTCGCGCTGCCGCGCTTTCAGTTCCTCCACGATCGAAACACTGGCCGTCGATCCGATCCGGCTCACCCCCATATCGATCATCTCAAGCGCCGTGTTAAGCGTACGGATTCCCCCCGCCGCCTTTATCTTCACCGCATCTCCCACCATCCGTTTCATCAGCATGATATCAGCTGTCGTGGCGCCGCCGCTGCCAAAGCCAGTCGAGGTCTTGATAAAATCAGGCCGCACCTCCAGGGCAATCCGGCAGAGCGCCTCCTTCTCCTGATCCGTTAAATAGCAGTTTTCAAAGATGACCTTGGAGATTACTCCCGCCTCCCTGCACGTTTCCACGATGGAAGCCATCTCCCGCTCCACGTATCCGTAGTTCTTCTCTTTCAGCTCCGTCAGGTTTACGACGTAGTCGATCTCATCGGCCCCGTTTCGGATGGCCTCTTTCGTCTCACTGGCCTTGTCGTTGATCGTCGTCTGCCCCAGCGGAAAACCGATGGCGGCTCCCACATGGACATCGGAGCCGGAAAGCAGCTCTCTGCACAGAGCCACCGGGGCCGGATTGATGGCTACCATCCGGAATCCGTATTCCCTGCTCTCCCTGCACAGCTTCTCAAAATCAGTCCGTACCGCATAGGCCTTCAGCTGGGTGTGATCAAAATACCCGGCCAGTTCCTTTGGCGTTATCTTCATGTCTGTCTCCCTCCTCATTCCTTATCTGGCCAGCTCCAGAATCTCCATTACCGCTGTCTGGTCCAGCTTTTCCATACTTCCCAGGCTGCCGCCCGCAACTGCACGCCCGGCCATTCGCGAAAACTGGCTGTCATCGATTCCGGCCTCTGAGAGCGTGGTAAAAAGCCCCAGTTTCCTGAAGAAATTCTCCAGGCAGCTGATTCCCAGCGCGGCCATCTCATCCTCCCGCTTATCCTCCGCTTCGATTCCGAATACCCTTTCCGCAAACTGTGCAAAACGCTCCGGATTTCTCCTGCTCACAGCCTTCATCCACGCCGGAAATACGATGGCCAGCCCCGCTCCGTGGGCAATGTCGTAGAGGGCGCTCAGCTCATGCTCAATGTTATGGCTGGCCCAGTCCTCTTCCCTTCCTTTTCCCAACAGTCCGTTGTGGGCCACATTTCCCGCCCACATGAGTTCGGCCCAGACCTCGTACCGGTCCGGATCCGCTAATGCCAGCGGCACATTGTGGATGATCGTCTTCATGGCCGCCTCACAGAGACGGTCTGACAGCTCCGTGTTCCCATTGGGAGAGAAATACCGTTCCATCACATGGGCCAGTATATCGGCGCTCCCTGCTGCAATCTGCCGTTTCGGAAGTGTGTAACAGAGCTCCGGATTTAAAATGGCAAACTTCGGATACAAAAGCGGTGAGCAGAACGACTTCTTCTCATTCTCCTCCTCTCTCGTAATCACGCTGCCGTCACTGCTTTCGCTCCCGGCCGCCGGAATGGTTAAGACCACCCCCGTAGGAAGGACTCTCTCCGGCCGCTTCTTAGTATGGTAAAAATCCCACACATCGCCCAGATATAAGACGCCTGCCGCAATGGCCTTCGCCGTGTCGATCACGCTGCCTCCTCCTGCTGCCAGCACGAAATCCAGCCCTTCTCGCCTGCACAGCGAAATCCCCTGACGCACCAGCGACAGTCTGGGATTGGGACGGACGCCCCCCAGCTCCCGGTATTCCACACCAGCCTCTGTCAGTGATTTTGTGATCGCACCGTACGTCCCCGCAGCTTTTAAGCTCTCTCCTCCATACAGCAGCAGAATCCGCCTGGAGTAAGCAGCCGTTTCCCGCCCCGCCTCGTTATGGGTTCCCCTTCCAAACAGGATGCGGGTAGGATTGTACCAGATAAAATTATTCATGTTTTTCCCCCATCTCTTTTCGATAAGCCCCCAGTTCGCCATAGACTCCCGTCAGAGCGTCATACGCATGGTTAAATATCTCATACAGGCGGTCGTACCGCAGACGGTTTTCCTCCCTCGGCATCACCGTATCCACGATGGTGTTAATTTTTTTCGCCTCGGAGAAATCCCGGTATATTCCCACGCCCACGCCGGCGCACACCGCCGCGCCCATGCTGGTTGCCTCCTCCCGGTATGCCGGTATTTTTAATGGCATCTGGAAGATATCCGAGAGAATCCGGGGCCACGTCTGCCCCTTGGCGCCTCCGCCGATGAGCATCAGCTCCTTCATCTCACGTTCCCGCCGCATACTCTCTAAAATAACCCGCAGATTGAAACAAACGCCTTCCAGCACGGCCCTGGATAAGTCATGCTTTCCAGTCGTCACCGACATGCCCAAAAAGGCGCCTCTGGCATCCGGATTCCAGCGCGGTGAGCGCTCCCCCAGAAGATAGGGCAGGTATAGAAGACCGCCCGCTCCCGGTATGGATTCCATGATTCCCCTGTTGATCCGCTCATAAGGGCTTTCTCCCGTTTTCGCGGCCTCCTCCATCTCTCCGCGGCACAGCGTATTGCGGTACCACTGATAGGAATAGCCTGCCGCCTGCATGGTACCGCAGGGAGTATAGAGCTCCGGGTCTAAATGAACCCAGTTAAATGTCCGCATCTCAGGATCGAATAACGGCTCCCTCGACGCCAGCGATATCCAGGACGATGATCCCAGCACCAGATAGGCACTCCCCTCATCCACCACACCGGCCCCGACACAGGCGCAGCTTCCATCCCCGCCTCCGATCACGACAGGCGTTCCCTCCAAAAGTCCGGTGGCCTCTGCGGCTGCTTTCGTCACGCCCCCGGCGATATCGGTCGATGGATGCAGCTCCGGAAGCAGCTCTTCATCGAGGTCCAGTGCCCTTAATATCTCTTCGGACCACATTTTCGCCCGGATATCGAAGAGATTCGTTCCCGACGCGTCGCTGTAATCCGTCACGAACTTCCCCGTCAGACGGCAGATGATGAAATCCTTGGCATGCAGCATCTTATAACAGCGGCGATAGACGTCCGGCTCGCGGCGGCGCACCCATAAGAGCTTTGCCGCGGAATAGGAGGCGCTGAGCCTGTGGCCCGTAATCTCATATCCGCGCTCCATACCGATACGTTCCACCATCCACCGTTCCTCTTCCACCGCTCTCGTATCCGCCCAGATGATCATCGGGCGCAGGGGATTTCCCTCCCGGTCCACAGGCAGGCAGCCCATCATCTGGGCGCTGAAGGACACGGCGGCTATCCTCTCCGGACGTATCCCTTTTTTTTCCAAAAGTTCTCTCGTCGACGCACAGACTGCATTCCACCAGTCCTCCGGGTCCTGTTCTACAAACCCCGGCTGCGGGTAACTCGTTGGATATTCGTGGACACAGCTGGCTATAAGCGTTCCGTCTGCGCGATAGAGTGTGGCCTTATTTCCGCTGGTTCCAAGATCGTGGGCCAGAATACAGTTGTCCCCGCAGCCTTCCGCATTTCCTAAAGTTCCCTGTCCCATGGCGCCTCCTTACAGCGGCAGCTGCACCAGCGCAGCCGGCATTTCATGTTTTAAATTCACCTTTCCCGGTCCCGTCACAAGGTCGAAGCAGGAAGCGATAATCCGGCCGTCCCATACAATCGGCTCCCCTGGCTGATCCAGTCCCCCGTCCGCGCCTTTGCAGTCCGGGCTCTGGGCAATCCGCCGTACCGTTCCTCCGGGTGTCACCTGCACGATCGCATTGGCACAGAAATCCGCAATATACAAGTTTCCTTCCTCGTCGAATATCATGCCATCCGTGCTTTTAAGCTCCTCCGGATCCCGGGCGAACAGCGTGTTTTCGTCCAGGCTTCCGTCTTCCTTAAACGTAATCCGGTAAACGGCTCCGTCCCCGAAATTCCCCACATAGAGCCGTCCTTCCTGATCAAAGACGATCCCGTCGGCGCCATACTGGCAGTCCGGATTCTCCGTCACAAAGGTGGCGAAGATATGGCGGTCCTCCAGGGTATTGGTAATCTGAATCCCCTCCTCGTCAAGGCCGAACCGGTATACGCAGCTCACCAACTTTCCATCCGGCCTCTTAACCGGATGCAGATAGCTCTGTGTGACGTACATGTACCCGCCTCTGATGCGGATACCGTTAGGATGCTCCATGTGTTCCGCCACGACGACAGTCTTTAAGATGTTACCTTCCTCATCTACCGTGAGCTTCAGAATTCTGCCCTTGTACAGCAGCTCTTCCCGTTCGCTCCAGCCCTGGTTGTCGCAGAGATAGAGATTCCACTCGTCATCAAAGGCGATCCCCATATTTCTGGCCACCCCGGTCTCCGGATGAACCGGTACGTCGAACCACTTTCGCACATGGCCCTCTTTATCGATGCGGACCACACAGCCGGAAATGCTGTCATCCGCGTAATTCGGGCAGGACAGCACCAGATTTCCATGGCGGTCTACTGCCATCCCGTCAGGTGTGCATACGTACTCCGGCAGCGTGCAAAACAGTCTGCTCTCTCTCATTCCAACTCCTCCATTTCTAAAATCGAACCACGATTTTCTTCGTATCCGGCTTCTTCGCCTCGATCAGTTCAAATGCGTCGGTGATCCGCTCAAAGGGGAACACATCGGAGATAAAGTCCATAGGATCCAGGACCCCCTGGTTAATCCACGCCATAATCTGGGAATGGGCTTCCCCTTCCTCCCTCTTACTGGGCCACTGCACGAACTGGAGCGTCCAGTTATAGGGAGCGCTGCTCCAGTCCAGCTTCATGGACAGTTCAGGAGAGATACCGTAGCAGCAGATTTTTCCGTTGTATTTCACCAGCCCCATCGCCTCGTTAATCAATGCATTGACGCCCACTGCGTCCACCACATAATCCACGCCATCCGGGAAAATCCGCTTCACCTCCTCCGTCACATTGCAGGAGGCAGAATGAAACGCGTAATCAGCCCCCATCCGCCTCGCTGTCTCCACCTTGTCCTCCAGAATATCCGTAGTGATGACCGTCTTAAGCCCCAGCAGCTTTAAAAACCTGGTAAAACAGAGTCCTACCGGACCCGCACCGAATACCACTGCGGTCTCATTAGGCTGAAATCCAAACCTTCGGATGGCGCTTAAGACCTCCCGAAACGTGATAATCATAGAAGCGCCCACCGCATCCACCCGATCCTCCGGCCGTATAACGGTCTGAGCTGCATAGGCCTCGTTCCACTGTTTTGTGCCAGGACCCATCCCATGGCGGATGGCACTCTTCTCATCTCCCACCACACAGTATTCCGCATAGGCGCCCCAGCCCGGAATGTATCCATCGGCCGCCTCCTCCAGAAATGGGAGCAGCACACGGTCGCCCACATGGAGGTTTTCCACAAATTCTCCCGTTTTTACCACTTTTCCCACACCTTCGTGCCCCAGTATGGCAGGGTATGTGTGGAAATTCTTAAATGTCCTGTGAATCAGCTTACTATCCGTTCCGTTGCATACCCCGCAGCTCTCCATTTTCACAAGAGCCTGGCACGGGCCAATCTGCGGCATGCTTATCTCTTCCACCGATAAACGGCCTTCCCCATCTACAATTAACGCTTTCATACGCTTCTCCTTTTTTGTTTGCCCGGAATGCATTGGTCTGTTCAAGCAGATCCTAACCAATCGCTGCCACCAGAGCCCATAGACAGCCGCATACCGCCTCCTGTGCATTTACGGTCTTTGGATAATGGATATAGTCCTCATAACATTTCTGGACGCAGAGCCCCTGGCACGCCGTATGGACATCAGGCAGCCCGTCTTCCCCCGGGACGATGCGGGCAAGAAGCCCTTCGTATCCTTTTCTTAAGACAGGCTCCGCCGTCTCCTCCGGCACCATTCCCTTATCCGCCGCCCATTTCCAGGTGTACAAAAACATGGCGCTTCCCGAGGTGTCGCACCAGTTATCCACGTCATCAGTTCGGTCCACTACCTGTCTCCACAGACCGTTCTCCCGATTCTGATATTTCTCCAGGCCGGCCAGCAGCTGATTCAGCTGATCCTCCACCGCTCTTTTTCCCTCATAACCGGCGGGAAGGAGATCGAGAACTTCAGTCAGAATCAGGGCATACCACCCCAGTCCCTCACTCCAGACACATCCTGATCTGCCGTCCGGACCGGCCCAGGGAGCCAGACAGCCCTCACTGTAGGCGTGTACCAAAAGACCGTCGTGCACATGGCAGTACCGGTAAATCAGTTCCAGCTGCAGCACCGCCTCGTCAAAACACTCCGTCTCCCCGAATACGGCACCGTACCGGCATAAAAACATCTGCCCCATAAAGACGCCGTCCACCCACATTTCTCCCGGAAACTCGGTACGGTTATGAAGAAAACCTCCTTCTCTCGTCCGCGGATAATCCCGGTAGGTTTCCCGGATCTTTCTGCATGCCTTCTCAAACCGTTTCTCCCCCGTCTGCTCATACATCCAGACCAGCACGGCCCCAGTCATCATGTCGTCCATGCTGCATCCCGTAAAGCCCCGGACACTTCCGTCCTCCGCTACATGGTCCATACAGTATGCAAGCACATACTGGTAGTACAGCTCATCCCCGGTTTTCTCCCATAAATGAATAAATCCCATCAAAAGATAGCCCTG
Organism: Hungatella hominis; assembly: GCF_014288005.1. Lineage (NCBI taxonomy): Bacteria > Bacillati > Bacillota > Clostridia > Lachnospirales > Lachnospiraceae > Hungatella > Hungatella hominis. The sequence goes on along the minus strand of NZ_JACOPB010000027.1, from coordinate 12,061 downwards.
CGGATAGCTCCAGGAACGGTATGGATACTCATCCGCCTCCGGATACCGTTTCTGTATGGCCGCCGCCAGTTCCCGCGCCCTTCCGGGCAGATCCGTTCTATTTATTTTCATTTTGCATCTCCTTCCTGAGCATTTTGATAAAGCCCAACTATCCCTTAACCGCCCCCGCGGTCACTCCCTGCACGATGAATTTCTGTAAAAACAGGAATAAGAAAAACATGGGAAGAATCGAGAGGAGGCACGCCGCAGACGCCAAATTCAGATACGAGATCTGCTGCCCGATAAATGACTGCTGCGCCACGGGCAGTGTCCTCACGGCCTCCTTGGATACCACAACCAGGGCGATCTGATAGTCATTCCAGATTCCCAGCGCCGATAATACGACAACCGTCATGGTAACCGGCTTTAATAATGGAAAAACAATTCTCCAAAAGGTCCCCATCCTGCTGCATCCGTCGATCGCCGCCGCTTCCTCCAGCTCCACCGGAACGGTTTTGATAAAGCCGCAGTAGAGGAAGATGTCAAATCCCATCTGAAATCCCACAGACACGAGCACATAGGCTGGACGGCTGTTTAAGAGATGAAGGTTCATAAGATTCTTATAGAGCGGAAACATGATGGTCTGAAACGGCAGCATGACGGAAGCCAGGAAAATGTACTGCCAGACTCCGTAAAACCGGTTGTTTCCCCGCCGCACCACGATATAAGCCGCCATGGAACAGATGAGAACCAGAACAACGACTCCGCACACGGTAGATACCGTGGAATTGGTAAAGGCCCTCAGGAAATCAGATTTCTGCACCGCCTCCACAAAATTTTGAAGATAGAGCGTATCCGGAAATGCGAGGGGGTTCTTGAGCATAGTCGCCTCCCTCGGCTTAAACGCATAGATAATCAGGACGTAAAACGGCGCCAGAAACAGAATCGTCACACACCACATGACCAGGCTCAGCAGGATAAAACGCCGGCCGGAGGCCGTATGTAATTTCTTTCCCATCACAGCTGCACCTCCCTCTTCCGCAGCAGCTTCGTAACCACTCCCGTGATTCCCACTACGAAGATCAGCATCACCAGGCCGGCCATCTGCCCGTATCCAGCCCTGTTATTCGTGAAGAAATGATTGTATACGAACAGGGAAAACGTCTCGGACGCCTTTCCCGGTCCCCCACCCGTTGCCGCCTTCGGATAGTCGAAGACTTTTAACCCATACCCCAGCCACAGTGTGACACAGGTGGTAAAGGCCGGGGCCAGCATGGGAAATGTCACGTTCCAGAAGGACTGCCACGCGTTTGCCCCATCGATTCGGGCCGCCTCCTTTAGGTCTCCGGGCACCGACTGAATACCGGCGTTGTAGATCACCATGGCCAGCCCCGTATCCCGCCACAGACACATCAGGGCAATTCCCGGAATCACCGTGGTCAGCCTGGTAAGAGGACTTACAATGCCGAAGTTCACCGGAAATACGTCTCCATAAATTCTCTGCCAGATAAAAGCCGTGATTACCAGGCTGGCGATAATCGGAAGGAACATGGCGCTTTTCAAGAACCGGTTGCCTGCGACGTTTAAATTTAATCCTACGGTTATGGCCAGTGCCAGGATGTTGACGCCGATGCAGGTAATTACCGTGTACTCCATAGTATTGGAGACTGCATTGATCGTCTGTATATCGTGAAACAGGGCGGTTAAGTTCTTAAGCCCCACAAAATCATACTCCTTCGACAGACCGTTCCAGTTTGTGAACGCAATCCCGAACGCCTGAAAAAACGGGACTGCGATGACGAAAAGGAATACCAGGGCGGCCGGGAGTAAAAACATGAAATCAATACTGTTTCTCTTAACAGACTTCCATCTGCCTTTCATAGCATACGCCTCCTTTCTAAAAAAGGGAGCCGCCGCGTTCCGGCCGCTCCCTTTTCGTCAATTCCCGTCAGCCCCCTGTTGCCCGGATATTGTCAAATGATTTCTGCCACTTCTCGATCACCGTCTCCGGAGAATCCCCCGCAATTCTTCCCTCGATATAGATCTTGTCAAAATCCTGGTAATACTGGCCCGCCAGGCCCGGATTCATCTCAAAATAGTATCCCTTTTCGTCCAGAACCTCCGTAAAGATCGTGAGAAGCGGATCCGGATTATCCGCACTGACGCCCGAGAGAGCACTGATACAGCCCGATGCGTTGGCCCATACTTTTCCCGCCTCCGGTGTCAGAACAAACTCTGCGAACAGCATGGCCTCTTCCATGTGCTTGCTCCCGGATGAAATCATGAAGGAGTCATCGGCATTGGCCGGCATATAGTTCTTTGCAGGATCATCAGACCATGGATAATACGTAAATCCAAACTCATCCGTATTGCCTGCTGCCTTCTGTGCAATACGGATATCGGAGATCGCCCATGTTCCCTGCATCATCATGGCTGCGTCGCCGCGTCCAAACTGCGCATACTGGTCGGAAGCCTGCTGGCTTGCCGCCTTCTCATCTACCAGCGCGTAATCGCGAACCAGCTTCTGACCGTGCGTAATAATGTCCACAAACTCCGGATAATCGGAAAATTTCTTTTCCCCACTCATCAGTTTCTCAAAAATCATCGGATCGGCAACCATCGGTCCCGTAAAAGTCTGGCCCTCAATGATGATATTCTCTGTCCAGGATTCCGCATAACCGGAAGCCAGCGGAACCATTCCTGCATCCTTTATCTTCTGGCAGGCCTCTAAAACTCCCGACATCGTATCTAAATCCTCCGGCTTCACTCCTGCCTTCTCCAGCATGTTTTTGTTGTAATAGAAGCCGTATCCGCCTCTGTCCAGAGGAATTCCATAGATCTTTCCGTCCAGTGATATGGAATCGATACAATTCTTGTCGATATTATCCGGGAAAATGGAGGGATCCAGCGGTTCCACCAGCCCGGCTTCGATGACCTCCGGCGTCTCAAACGGCCGGTAATTGATGAAATCAGGCGCATTGTCCGCCGCTACCCGCTGTTTGTACTGATTGATAAAATCATCTCTGGAAAGGAACTCCACTTCGATCTTTATGTTCGGATACTTCTTCGTAAATGCTTCCGACAGCGCTACCAGTCCGTCTTTCTTCCCCTGTTCCCCCATGTGGTGAAGAAATGTCAGTGTAACTTCCTCTTTGCTCTCCTCTTTTTTCTCTTCCTTACCCTCCTCCTTCTTTGCCTCTGCTTTTGTTTCTGCCTCTGCCTGGGCAGCACTCTTCGTCTCTCCGGTCTTCCCGGATCCCGAGCTGCATCCCGTCACAGCCGCGATGGCCATACATGACGCCAGTGCCAGACTAACCCATCTTTTTTCTCTCTTTCTCATATCTCTTCTCCTTTTCTTTGTTCTTGGGGTTCCCACTGACACTATTGTATATCATTCAACATGCACAAACAATTTAATAAAAATGATATTTTATTAGTTATTATGACATCTTTTTTTATCTGCGATGCCAAATTACCAGGCGGACGCCCGATCGGAATAAATGTATTACGTTCCGTTCTGAATATACTCCGTCGGTGATTTTCCCGTTTCTTTTTTAAAGAACTGATAAAAATACGCATAATTGTCGATTCCCACCATGTTGGATACCTCATAGACCTTATATCTGCCCTCACGGAGCAGCTGGACCGCTGTCTCCAGGCGAATCTGATTGAGAACGTCAATAAAACTCTTCCCCGTATCTTTTTTGATCAGCCGGCTTAAATGAGCCGCCGACAATCCTACGTAGTCGGCCAGTTCCGTCAGAGTGATCTTCCTGCTTAAGTTTTCCCGCATATACGCCAGCGCCCGGCGCACCACTATGGCGTAGTGCTCCTCCTTCTTCTCTTCCAGATACTGCATATTCCCCTCTCGGGTCATTTCAGTCAGGATTTGATTTTCAGTCAGGCTGCACGTTCCATTGAGGCTTACATTTCCGGTCGGTTTTCCTTCTCCAGGCAGATTTCTTTCTCCCTTCAGGCCTCCGACTCCGTACCTCCCCTCCATGCTCCCTCTGGCAATCCGCCTCACCGTCTCCACCAGTTCCTTATTTTCAATCGGTTTCAACAGAATATCCGCCGCCCCCAGCCGCAGCGCCTGCTGTGCATACTGAAACTCGTCAAAACCGGTAATGACAATCGACGCAAACGTATCGTACTCCACTTTCAAGGCCTTAACCATCTCCAGGCCATCCATTCCAGGCATTTTAATATCGGTGATAATGATATCCGGATGATGCTCCTTCGCATATCGGAATCCCTCGATCCCATTCGTCAGCCTTCCCTCGATTTCGCAGCCCATGGCCGCCCAGTCAATAGTCTCGCAGACAGCCCGCCGGACGAGAGCATTGTCATCGACTACCATAATTTTAATCATGTAAATCCCCCGTTTCTGTCGATGGCAGGAAGGACTACCTTCACGACAGTCCCCTTCCCCACCTGGCTCGACACTGTAATTCCGTACTCCTGCCCGTACAGAATTTTTATCCGTTTCTCTACGCTTACCAGGCCGAAATGGCTGGAACTGTCTTCCTCCGCACTGACAGAAAAATCGCAGTATCGTTTCAGAGTCTCCTCGTCCATTCCCGCTCCGTTATCTGCAATCTGTATCACCACGGCCCCTTCTCCCTTCGGCCCGGCAATCAGATCCGACGAGACAAAGATCACTGCCCCCTCGCTTAAATTCTCCACCCCATGAATGACCGCATTTTCCACCAGCGGCTGTAAAAGCAGAGAAGGCACCTGGTACTCCTCCGCCTGCGGTTCCACATCAAAAAACACCTCCAGCCGGTCCTCCATCATGAATTTCTGGACCTCCAGATAGTCACTGACATAGCTGAGCTCCTCCCTCAGCGTCACAGTGCTCTTTCTCCGGTTAATGGCCACACGCATCAGCCGTCCCAGAGACGTACAGATGGAGGCGATTGTGTCCTGTCCGTTTAATTTGGCAACAGCATTTAAGGACTCCATGGCATTGAAAATAAAATGTGGATTCACTCTTGCCTGAAGTGCCCCGTACTCCGCCTGAAGCGCCTTATACTCCGCCTGCTCCGTCTCCAGCTTCTGTCTGGCCAGATGTTCCACCATGTCCTGTAAGCTGACCGCCATATCGTTGAATGCAATGGTAATCTGGCCTATCTCATCTTTGGAATAGGGGACGGAGAGCGTGGTCCACTCCCCCTGCTTAAGGCGCTGGATGTGATCATACAGCTGGCGGATTCCCCTCGTAATACTGCCAGAGATCACCGCGGCGCAGATTACCGCCGCCAGTATGGTCGCTGAGCAGACGATCAGAATTGCCACCAGCATCTGATTCATGGGGCCGAAGAGCTCCTGCTCGTTAATAAGATAGATCACGTTCCACTTCTTGTCCTCGGTTTCCTTATTTCGGACCAGATAGCTCCTGCTTCCGCTCCTGATTAAATGGCGGGAATCACCGGACTCCCTGCTCTTCTCCAGTATGGACGCAGGATTTAATTGTTCGCCGTTCCTTCCAAAGATCACCTCCCCCTCCGGGTTTAAGATGGTAACCTTTCCATTTTTGCTCTGTTCCAGTGCCAGAAACTGACGTTCAAATATATCCCTGCTGATCCCCACCGCGATCACACCGTCATACTCCAGCCTGACCGGACTGTAAATAGACCGGATCATGTAGACCTTTTCCGGCTCTGAGACAAAACACCTCCAAATGGCGCCTTTCGGTATTACTTTTCTGTTGACCCGGATATAGTCTGCAATCTCCTGGTTCACATCCTTAAAGCTTTGTGTTTTATAATCATAATAGGTGATCACTGAGCTGTTGTCCAATGCGTAGAAATCCAGGATTGGCGACCTCGATGTGTTTCTCTGATTCACGAAGGAAGCCACGGCGCGGCGGTTGTAATAGATATTACTGTCCTTTTTATTTAAATAGCTGCCGAACAAATCCCAGTTCTGCACCATATTTAACATCGTATCCTCATATTCCCGTGTTCTCGTTCCGATGTTGACGGCGATCTGGTCAACCAACGTCTCCACATACACCCCCGTACTGTCCAGCTGACGTCTTATGTAAACCGAGCTGATAATCCCTCCCGCTGCCAGAATACCGGCTGTAATCAAGGATACACTGGTCAGAAGTATCTTTTTTCCAATTTTCATACTGCAATCCCCCGATTTTTAACAGAATGTTCTGATTTTATTCTAAGCGTTTCCTAAAGAGATAGCAATTCTGTTTTTGGTGGAAATTATTAGGTTTTCTGACATTTCTGAAAACCGAGGAGAAAACAGGAAAAACTACATCCGGAAAGGGACGGGGAATTGCGCTTTTTTTGTATATAGTATATGATATAGGAGATTATAAAATAAAAGCTGCGGCAAATACAAAAAGAATGGAGAAATGCATGACAGGATTGATTATCACAGGACATGGGCAGTTTGCCTCCGGTTTGGTCAGCGCGCTGGAATTGCTGATTGGACATCAGGAGCTGCTGGCTGCCGTGGATTTTGAATTCGGGCAAAGCTGGGACACATTGATGGAACATTTAAAAGATGCAGTCGGAACCATGCAGACTTGTGACGAGCTTCTCATACTGTGCGATATGATCGGCGGATCTCCTTATAAATGTGCCGCCGCGCTGACAGATACAGACCCGCGGCTGACGGTTCTATATGGAATTAATCTGGGTATGGCGCTGGAACTGGCCATTCGATGCAGAATGGGACTGGACAATGACGCGCCCGCGCTTGCCGGAGAGATGGTTGCTACCGGAAAGGCACAGATCGGAATGTACCGGTCGGAACAGGAAAAGAGTGACAGGAAAGAGCAGGAGGATAATTTCAGATAATAAAAGCAGTGATCTTTGATATGGACGGTGTTCTGATCGACAGTGAAATCGTATATTTGAACCACACGTTTCAGTGTCTGAAGAAATGGTACCCGGCCTTCTAAAAGAAATAAAAGACCGGGGCTATCTGCTGGCTCTCGCCTCATCGACCAGTAGGAATCGGAAATCTATCTGCATACGGCAGGCGTCCTGCAGTGTACACCGTCACAATGTCTCGTCGTGGAAGATTCCACTTACGGTATCTTGGCCGGCCACGGAGCCGGTATGACCGTAGCTGCGCTCATCGACGACCGTTTTCATTTTGACCGTACACTTGCTGATTACAGCATATATGAACTCTCCGAAGTTCTCACTATTCTGGATCAGATGGCCGCGGTGAATCAACAATAGCTTCGAAAAAAACCGCATTCCTCATCGTTGCACCGCGAAGCCTCCTGCAGGCGGATGTTGCAGTGGAACACGTGTCCCAGAGGCCGGTCCGCGCTGCCATAATACCGGTATACAAACGGAATCTCAAACTCCATCAGCTTCTCCACCAGAAGCGGCGCCTGTTCTCTCAGAAAATCTCCGGCAGCCGTCATGAGAAACACCGGCGGATACTGACTGGTCACGTAATTCACGAGGCTGATTTTCTCGTATTCCTCTTTCGTCCCTCTCTCCGGCAGAAGGTCCGCCATAAGCAGATTGCTCTGGTCCTTCTCGTCTTCGGAGACTGGTGCCCGATAGACACCGCAGTTCAGTGCAACAGCCGTCGGCACAAATCCCTCAGGCGGCTGAAAGGGATACTTTGCCGCATATTCCGGGTTTGTGCAGACAGCGGCATAAAGTCCCAGATTGTGGGCCCCGGCGGAATCCCCCACACCGAAAACCCGCGTCCGGTCAAAGCCATATTCCTCCGCATGATCCAGCACCCAGGCAAACACCCGATTTGTATCCTCCAGCGACGCCGGAAACTTATATTCCGGCGCGAGACGGTAGGTGAAATTTACGACTGCGAATCCGCGGCATGCCAGATCCATACAGTAGTACTGGTACCTCTCCTTATCACCATACACCCATCCGCCGCCATGAACACTCACAATAACCGGGAGTACCCCCGCCTTGTCTCTTGGACGGTATACATCGAGAATCTGCCGCTCTGCATCCTCCCCATAGACGATATCGTCAAAACGCCGGATTCCCTCCGGTGTGGTGAGACCGGCATCCCGCCGGTCATCCCCCTCCCGAAACAGTTTACGAATTGTATCACTCATTTCTGACATAGTTATCTGTACCTCTCTATTTTGTATTTCGTTTTGCTTCCAGGTCATTCTGAATCGCCACAATATACTTATCGATATTCATCATGAAACACAGAACCAGGCAGATCACCGCGATGATCGCACCGCTGTATCCAAACCCGAACCGAATCATAGTAACAGCGGAAGCCGGCTGCACCGCGGCGGTCCCGTCATATCCGCCCATGGTAATGATCCAGGTGCAAAGGGCAGAGCCGAGGCCGATTCCAACCTTCATACCGAAGGATGTACAACAGTTGACCAGTCCCTCCGAGCGGACTCCGGTCTTCCATTCACCGTAATCCACGACATCCGCGGTCATTGCAAAGATACCGGACATGATTGGTCCCATTCCCGTTCCTTTTATGATCAGCCCCAGAAGAACCAGCGGGAAGCTGGAACCGGCCGCACCGATGATCAGCCCGCCCAGAGCCATCAGAAATGCACCGCCAATCATCAGTTTCCATTTTCCGTATCTCTGAATGGCCTTCGGCAGCATAAGATTCACGATGATGGCCGGAATCGTAGTCGCCATGGATATGTAGGTTAAGTAACCCAGATTATTTAAAACGATATTGCAAAAATAGAATGTTGTGGAACCGGTACTGACGATTCCAATATACAAAAACATAAACAGCAGACTCTGAATATAAAAATACCTGTTTTTGAAAAGTGCCGGCAGTGCTGTACTCAGCGGAACATTCTCCACCTGAACCACACCGGTTTCCGCGTCTTCTCCGATATGCTCCCTGGTACCCAGAAAGCAGATGAGACACATAAAAAATGTTACGATGCCGTAAATAATCGACAGCCAGAACCATCCCGCCGTAGACAAGAGGGTTGCTGTCACCCCATTGATAATCAGCGTTGTAAGCTGAGTCATGACGAAACGCGTAGTCGCCGCGGAGGCGCGGTCCTGAACATTCAGCGTCATGCGCGACAGCAGTGCGTTAAACGGCAGGTTGTTGGCTGTATACACGATACAGTTCTGGAAAATATAGGTCAGATACGCATAGACCAGCTTTCCATTCCCGCTTAAGCCTCCGGGAACATTAAACTCCAGGATCAGAGCGATCGCCATAAGCGGCGCCGTCCACAGCACCCATGGCCTTGCCTTGCCCCAGCGGGTCTTCGTCTTATCGACAATCGCCCCCATGATAATATCGGTAACCCCATCGAACACGCGCGCCAGCAGCATCATAGTGCCGACCGCGGCGGCAGCGATCCCCACAGTGTCCGTATAATACGCAGTCAAAAATGTGGAACACAGGGCTACTGTCACATTGGCGCCGCAGTCTCCCATACCATAAGAAATTTTTTCTGACCATGATAAACCGGTTTTCTTTTTTCCCATTGCTTCCCCTCTCCTGTAACTTGATTTTTTATAATCCTCATTATAACGGAGACGGACAGGGAATTCCTTGCGTATTTTAGCCAAAAACATCCATATATTGACCTGTACATGAAAATACAACCGCTATTCTTCTTTATTCTTCTTTATTTCTTTCCATTTTTCTATATTGGAACGGGGTTGTGCCATACTCCTCCTTAAACGCCAGAATCAGTCTCCGGTCGTCAGAGAAACCATTATTGAGAGCAATCTCGAGAATTCCGGAATTAGAAGCCATCAACTGCATCCGCGCCTTCTGAAGGCGGTATTTCGTCAGGTACTCGATAAAGGTCATCCCCGTGTGCTTCTTGAAGAAACGGGCGAAATACTCTTTGGAAAAGTAAAACTTATCCGCGATCTCCGCCTGAGAAAGCTTTTCCATGTAATGGTTTTCGATGAACTGAAGGACGCCTTTCAGCCGCTCAATGTTCTTTTGATTGTTCAGCGGCAGGATCACATTTTTCTCCGCCACTCCCTCCTGCGTGATATGGTAGAGAAGTTGGAGTACCAGTCCTTTTATATAAATCCGCTCATAGCATGACGTCTCAGCCTCATCGCCGTAATGGGACAGCCTCATCATTAAATCCCCTATTTCCGGAGTCGTCAATTCCTTTTCATTGAGAAAATACATGTTTTTAAAATCCGGAAATACTCCTTCCAGAAATTCCCGCGAAATAAGCAGCGCAATAACCACTTTTCTTCCGCTTCCATATACCGTGCGGTCCGGTATGATATTATGACTGCTTTCTGAGTTCACGACGATCAGCCTTCCCGGCTGTGACTTGATGCAGGTCCCATCAATATAATGCAGACTATTCCCCTGCAGCGTATAAACAATCTCCAGTTCCTCGTGCCAGTGATTAAACAGAAGTTCATCACTGCTCGACGGATAATAGGGAATATTATAGATATGAAACGGATTATCCCCGTCATATTCAAACATCTGGCGCTTTGCAACAGGTTCACTCACATTCCCACCCCTTTCCAGCCCCGGCCGGTTGCTTTTCTTTCGTCTTAATGCACGGTCTTATCTTTCTTCGCTTTCGTCTCGGTGTGCTGTCTTATCTGATACTGCCTCTGTCCTGATTATAACGGATATTACATCTTCTGTAAATTTAAACGTCAGCTCATTCATCCTTATATTTGACAGACAATCCAAAAAGAGATACACTTACTGTAATCCACCGTGCAAGACGGTATTACTGACAGGAGGATCATAGCTTCATGAGATTAAACCAACGTCTTCTTACCATTTCCGCAGGATTATGTCTGTCCCTGGCACTCGCAGGTACAGTTTCGGCTGTCCGGCCGCAGGAGGCATATGCCGCGGTAAGCACAGCCAGCAGGAGTCAAAGCACTGGCTGGCTGCACAAGGGAAATCAATGGCAGTATGCGCTCTCTGACGGCACCCTGATACGCGGCGGCTGGATCAGGGATGGAAACGGCTGGTATTACTTTGATGCCGATGGAATAATGGTGAGCGACACCACGCGCGACATAGAAGGCCATACCTACAGCTTTGAACGCTCGGGAGCCTGGAAAGAGACGCCCATAACGGACCCTCTTTTCGTCCATCTTCCCTCCGGCCGGTTCGAGAATTCAGTCTATGAGCATCCCTGGGCCGGAATCCGTATTACGCTGCCGGAATATACCTTTGTGCAGACCGCCGAAGAACTGAATGTACTTTCCGCTCATGACTATATCCCAAGCTATTACGATTTCCTGGCTGTCACTCCGGATCAGTCGCTGTTTGGAGTCGTCATTCAGTATAACAGTGATCCGATGGAGCAGATTCTGAGGGACGATCTCAATGTATTTTCTGCATTCTGGGGGAAATACGATCTGACTCCGACTGCCCCGCGGCCCGTGACCGTGGCCGGCCAGACTTATCAGAAAATGGTCTGTAAAATACCGGAGAACCTCGAGATGAACGTCTACCTGCGAAATGAGGACAACAAAGTGGTCTATCTCTTCTCCATCGCCGCAGACGAAGAAACTGCCGACCGGTTAATTGAAACAGTTGTTCCCTGCGGGTAATCCACCGGGACACTGTGCTGCTGTAGAATTCAGGTGAGCTTATGATAAAGACAGAATTTGGAATCATGGATACAATCGATCCAGAAAAAAATTATGTGAAATATGAACCTCAGAAGTATGGCTGTGTTGCCATCGATGACGACAAGTATATCAATGACTGGTGGCCGCGGCTGCTGTTGATCCGGACCTACACACAGTCCCTCAGCCGCCCCTCCTTTGCCCTCGACAGATATGGTGTTACCTTAATCCCGCCGGAGTCTCTCCCCGCACTGCAGGATATCGTGATCAGCGACAAAAGAATCAATCACGATCACAACCTGATTGCGCTTGCAGACAAGATCAGCCAGGCGATCGATGAACAGAAGTATATGATACACTTTGGGGTGTAACGCAAAAACGGATTTCCATCTCTGGAAATCCGTTTTCTTATATAACAAGAGCGCGAGACGGGGATCGAACCCGCGACCCCAACCTTGGCAAGGTTGTACTCCACCACTGAGCCACTCGCGCTTATTCTATAAAAACGAAGCGACTCTCATCTCTCCGTTTTCTCTTAG
>NZ_JACOPB010000026.1:0-60403 GCF_014288005.1 Hungatella hominis | reverse complement strand
CACTTTTTTCATTTTCTTCAAAACTTTCTCAGCGGTTCAGCTGGAAGATTTTTGGAAAAGTTTGCCGCCGTTTTCAGCGGCGAGGTATATCATATCAAAGCAGCCGACAAAAGTCAACACTTTTTTTATATTTTCTTATATTTCTTTTTCGGAGCCGTATTTCGGCCTGGCGGAAGGGGGATCCTGAAAGGATAGCAAACAGGCGGAAGTTCATGTTACCGTGGACTCCCGCCTGTTTGGCCGGTTCTTCCTATTGCGGCTGCGCGGCTCCTGTCAGATACTGTTCCAGGGCCTGAGCCGTCTGGTCCGGACATGAGGTGGGGCGCCTGTTGCTTCCGCTATACCAAATCTCCCGCGGCCTTCACCTTTACCCGGTTTGTATTTCCCGGATAATATGCCAGCGGCACATCCTCCACTTCAATGATTTCCACTGTCTCACGGACGGCCCCGGCTTCCACGGCCAGTTCCACAGCCTCGGCCCTCGCCCGGTTTAACGCTGCCTCACGCGGAGTCTCATCGTAGTTGATCAGCTGTTCCAGCGTGCCGCTCACCTTGGATATGGCCGAACCAATGGCATTGGCTGTACCGAAATAATCCGGCTTCACCACGGACTTTGTTCCGGCAAGCTGGTCCGGGATAATGATGGAGCCGCCTCCTACCAGGATGACATCAATGTCCGCACTGGATACCTTCATGGCGTCGATGCTGTCCTCGACCATGGAACGGATTGCCTCCATGGCCTTCCTGGCCGTCTCATAATCCAGCTGTTCCACCTTCGACTTATCTCCGATATCCGCCAGCTTAAGCTTCACCGCCACATCCGTGGCCGTCAAGGTATCCCCGCCGAATACAAGGGCTTTCTCGGTGATCCGGTAGCCCACGCTGTCCGGACCTACGGTCACGGTTCCATCCTCATGCTGCCTGACAATGGAACCGCCGCCGAGACCGATGGAGATCACATCCGGCATACGGAAATTCGTGCGGACGCCGCCGATCGTCACGGCAACGCCGGATTCCCGTGGAAAGCCCGCTAAAATTACACCGAGATCTGTTGTGGTTCCACCCACATCAATCACGATGGCATCCTTTAAATGGCTTAAGTAGCTGGCCCCCCGGATGGAGTTGGTCGGGCCGCATGCGATCGTTAAGATCGGATACTTCTTCGCATACTCCATGGTCATGAGCGTGCCGTCGTTCTGGGATAAGTAGACTCTGGCGTCTGTAACACCTTCGTCTTCCAGTGTTTTTGCAAATCCGGTGGTAAAGCGTTCCGCCACCTCGTACAGGGCGGCATTTAATATGGCGGCATTTTCCCGTTCGATCAGTCCCATGGAACCGATCTCGCTGGATACTGACACATGGACCTCCTCCCCCATCACCTCACGGCAGAGCGCGGCCGCCTCCAGCTCATGGTCGTTTCTCACCGTGGAGAAGACGCAGGAGATCGCCACGGATTTTACCCTTCCCTTCAGCCCTTCAAAGAATCGGGCCGCCACTTCCCGGTCAAAGGGGGCCAGCTCTTTTCCGTCGTATTCGAAGCCGCCTCCCACAACCGCGTAATCCACGGCGATTTTCTGTATATCTTCTTCCCAGTCTATCATCGGCGGTATTCCCAGCGTAGCGGGGGCGCCGATCCGAAGGATGCCGATCGGGGCCAGGGATTTCCGCTCCACAATGGCGTTCGTACACTGGGTGGTTCCCAGCATGGCCTGGCTGATCTCCGCCCGGTTGATCCCGGACGCCTTCAAGCAGGCGCGGACCGCGCCGAGGATGCCGTCATAGATATCGCCGGAAGTCGGATACTTCACTTCCGCTACTACATTTCGGTCGCTGTCGATCAGGACCGCGTCCGTATTGGTGCCTCCAACGTCAATTCCCAATTTATACATCTGCATTCCCTCCAATCCGATCTTCCAGCGGCACATAGTCCGTATCGATTCCAAAATAGCGCGGTCCCACCAGCTTAAGGCCCGCCTCGCTTCTCCACGCGTCAAAGCATTTGAGCCCGACCGCAAGAACACGTTTCCCGTATTTTAAGGCGTCTGTCGTCACTGGAATGAAGGTCTCCGTATCGACCAGACAGATGAGATCCGGCACGGTAGCCAGAATGACGCCGTCCACGGAGGCAGACAGATTTTCGTTCTGGAATACCACCTCCGCCCTTTTCCCGCGGTCGCTTCCGATTCCCTCGATGACGACGCGGCCCAGGTTGAAGGCGCCGTTGGTCTCCCGAAGGACATCGGCGATCTTTCCCTTAAACAGACGGTAACCTTCGGAAAACTCCAGGAAACGTTCCTCGGGAGTCAGATCCGTGCTCTCCTTCACCCTGCGTATGGCCTCGCCCAGCTTCTGGCTTCTGGTGACGATGCCCTTCACGGCGTGCTGTTTGAGAATGGCCCCTTCCACACAGTAGAGGGAGACCGAGACCGAGCCGCCGCAGCTCATGGTGACCGACCTCGCCAGTTCCTCGGTCCACTGATTCGTGATGGTGTTAAAGATCACGCTGTTTCCCTTCTCATCCACCAGGGCCATAAGCGTCGCCGATATGCCGGCCATGGTAAACGTCACCATCTGGAGCTCCGGGAACGCCCGGCCCATTCCATCCGCGTCCACCATGGGAAGTCCCAGCCTGGCCGCCGCCGCGATGGGTAGCATGGAGTTGACACCGCCCGCCTCTATTGGCATAAATGCAAATATCTTTTTACCGTAATACTGGGAGATCATGTTGTACAGCACTTCGTACTCTTTTCCCCCAACGCCCTTCTCGCCCAGAATCGTAGGCGCCCCCATCATGGCGATGGGAACCACCAGCGCGTCATCCGGAATCTCCTCCGGGTCCAGAAGCGTCACCGGCCCCCGTTCCTTTACCGCGCCCATGGCAACCAGTTTTCCTATGTAAGGGTCTCCGCCTCCGCCCGCTCCCAGCAGGGAAGCGCCCAGGGCAATATCTTCAATTTCACTCAAGCCGATCTTTCGCATGTGCCGCCACACTCCTTATCTTTAAATTTCTGCAGGCCATATTCCACATTTCCGCAGTCAAAACTTACACTTATGCACATCAAATACCACATTGCCACACTTCAGAACCCGCGCCGCCAGAAAAACAGAAAGGCCAACGTCTTTCGTTGACCTATTGACCTTTCTACTATCATAAATTATTTATTCGGAAAAATGAATCCCCTGGAAAAACGAAAATAAGCCGTATTTTTTGTCACTTTGGACAAAAGGTCAGCAGCCGGTTCACCGCCACCGCACAGTATAAGGAAAAGGTGTCCGGGAAATCACCGATGCGGTAGCCAAGAATATCGGAAAAACGCTGAATGCGGTATTTCACCGTATTCTTATGAAGATAGAGCAGTTCTCCCGTCTTTAAGTAGCTGCACTGGGCATCCAGGAGATAGACCTCCAGCGTCCTGACAGCATCCTTCTCCTCCTTCGCGTCCCGCAGGGCGGCAAGCGGCCTTAAGGCCTCCTGCACCGCCTCCTCACCTCTTCCGATTCTCTCACGGCAGTCTCTCGCAAAGCCGATCTCCTGAAGGTGGTACGCCTCCTTTTCCGGAAAGATCGCAATGGTGTCTTCAATATAATCCCGGTGCAGCAGAAAGGCTTCCCGCACCGCGGCGGTATCGGCCAGATGATTGCAGCAGGTGATGGTGTAAAACACCGTATACGGCTCCATGTACGCCTGGACAGCCGTCAGGATTTCCTTTTCCTCACCGAGAGACCGGGGGCCTTCCACGAAGATCACCATCTCCCCCTCGCAGATGTCTGCAAACACAGTCTTATAAAAAGAGGACAGTAATCCTGTGAGGCCCTTAAGCGCGGAGACGCCGTTCATCTTCTGCCAATCCTCTTCCACGTGAAAGATCATCATGGAGTGGATGGAGGCCACATCGATATGGAAGATATCGGCCAGCCGGCGCATCTTCATGGGCTCGTCCTTTAAGATCGCGCGGACCAGCTCCGTCACGTCTACCTCATCGTGCTGCGTGCTCCAGATATTGACCGCCAGCTGCACAGCCTCCACAACCTGCTGCCGGACAGTCTCCACAAGCGGTTCTCCCTCTTTAAAGATAAACAGCTCCATATGACGGTCTTTGTGAAGCAGGATGGGAAAGCGGGCCAGAACGTACTCAGAGTCCGAAGTGTATACGGTTCTCTCACTCCCCATCTCCGGCAGTTTTCCCTCTGTCAGGAATCGGCTCAGCGTCTTTTCCTGGTTCAGCGGCCAGACCGCTTCATTCAGGACACGGAAGGACTGATCGGTCAGGAGTATGGAAGCCATGATTCTCTCGCTAAGCATCTTAAGCATGGTTCCCACCGAGCGCTGGTGCTCCGGCAGGCGCGCCACCTGATCCAGAAGCTCCCCGACAAACGCCGTATTATTCAGCCGGTCCTTGACGATGGCCTCCATGATCTCGCTGATGGCGTCGGAATAACGGAAATCCATACGGTTTTCCGGCATGACGATCAGGACGAAATGATACGCATCGGCGATCCGCTTCATGGCCTCGGGAATGCGCGGCATAAAGAGGCCGACGTAATAAAGAATCAGCCCTACCTCACCGGCCTCGGCCAGCCGTTTAGTCACCGCGCACTGCCGCTCCTCGTCCTCCGGGTTATTCATGAAACCGGTTATGACAATTTCGCTTCCGTAGTAGTCATCATTTCGGAAGAAGGCATCCACCATCTGATCCGGGTCCGCGTATTCCAGTACGGACAGAGACGCCACGATGCGGGACAGGCCGCCCCTGCCCGCCTCCACCCGCGCATTTCGCAGGGAGGAGAGACGGAGCAGATCCGCCACAGTCACACTCATTGCTTCTCTCCCTCGTCCGTCACTGTAACGATCGTGTGGGGCGCAAGCTCCAGTGCAGAGGTCTTCGTCCTGTGGCGCAGGACCACTTCCACCGGGTGATCCTCCCGGTTTAAGAGGATGACCGCCAGGCTTCCGTCAGGATTTAAGAAGGAGCACACCTCCACTTCTGAAGTGTATCTGGAAATCCCGATTCTCACTGCTCCTGGCTTCACATAGCGGCTGAAATGGCCGATGTAATAGTAGCTGGGCTGCCGTTCGATCGTATGCTCCTTTGTATGGAGCATGATGGGGGCCGCGCAGTAATTTCCAACGTGGTTCGGACCGCCGTTCTCATCCAGGAATAAGTTCCAGTCGATGTGGGCCCTGCAGCCATGGTTAAAGTTTCCGATCATATCATGGGCGTACATCTCCGCCTGCTGCTGCAGGTTATTTCTGTCAAATCTGGAGTACTCCACGCAGCCCTCCGTGAAAATCAGGGACTTCTCCGGGTAATCCTCGCTGACCATCTGAAGATTTTCAAAATGATCCCCGCTGTACCAGTGAAAGCCCATTCCCCAGATTCCTTCCGAATCCCCTTCAAAATACGTCTTCGCGTTCTCATAGACACGTTCCTTATTGTGATCCCACAGCAGAATCTTTACGTCCAGGCCAGCCCGGTCAAGAGCCGGCTTTAAATATCCAAGGGCAAAGTCCCGCTCCTCCTTTGGCGTGTAGACACAGGAATCCCAGGTCTGAACAGCCTTCGGCTCATTTTGAACGGACACGTATCCCACGCGGATGCCCTTTTCCCGGTAGGAGATGAGGTAACGGACGATATACTCCGCCCACAGGTTCCGGTATTCCGGCTTCAGTTTTCCGCCATGGTTCATTTCCCCGTTGGTCTTCATAAACGGAGGCGGGCTCCACGGAGTCGCCAGCAGGCACAGCCCTTCGCCCGCGGCCTCTTTCGCCTGACGGATCAGGGGCAGTAAGTACTCCTCGTCGCAGTCCGTGGAAAAGGTGGCCAGCGCCTCATCACCATCTGCGACGTAACAGTAGTTCCTCAGCGAAAAGTCACAGCTGTTAATATGGGTTCTGCAGAAACGGTAGCCCAGCCCGTCCGCTGAAAAGTACGCGTTCACCGCTTCCGACCTCTGCTCGCTGTTCAGAGCAGACCACGCGTAACCGGCCGCCTGCGTAAATGCGCCTCCGAATCCCAGGACCGGCTGATACTGTTTCTCCGGATAAATGGTGACCAGCCCGCTCTCCCGGTCCGGTTCCTCCTTCCACACTGCCGCTGTCTCATCAAAATAACGGCCGGCAGCTACATCGGTTGTTATAATCTTCATCTCATTCTCCTCTCTAACGATTCTGAGATTATTATACCATGATATGAGACTTCTGTATCCACTTTCATCTGACATAGTACAGCTTCCATGCCGTCTTTTCTCACCCTTTTCCGATCTCAATCACCCGCTGCACCAGATCCCGGTAAAATACCTCCTCGTGTGAAACCAGCAGGACAGTCCCCGGGAATTCGGCCAAGGCCTCCTTAAGCGCCTCCTTCGCCAGGACATCCAGGTGGTTGGTCGGCTCATCCAGAATCAGGAAATTGCACGGTTTCAGCGTCAGCAGGCACATCTTTACTTTTGCCTGTTCTCCGCCGCTCAAGGTTCCAATGGGCTGCATGGCATGTTCGCTGGAGATGCCGCACCGGGCCAGATTTTTCCGGACTTCCTTCCCCGCAAGATCCGGTCTGGCATCTGATATAAGCTCCATGGGCGTCATCGTTTTGTCGTTCCACTTAAGCTCCTGTTCAAAATATCCGGGCACCACCTGATCGGAGAATTTATAACTGCCCCGCAGGGAGGGAATCTGGCCTGCCAGTGTCTTCAGCAGCGTTGATTTTCCAATTCCGTTAAAGCCCGTAATAACCACCTTCTGACCGCCTCCAATGCTGAAATCCAGGTTAGACAGCACCGGATACTGGTATCCGACGGCCAGGTGTCTCACCGCCAGATGCTCCGTATTGGTCAGCGGCAGTTCCGGGAAATGGAAGAGCGGCTTTATCTCCTTTCTGTCCATCTTCTCCATCTTTTTCATGCGGTCCAGCTGTTTTTGACGGCCTCTCGCCATTCTGGACTTCCGACCGGCAATATTTTTCCGGATAAACTCCTCGGTCTCTTTAATCTCTCTCTGCTGCGCCGCATACTGCCGGACGTAATCTTCCCGCAGCAGCGTCTTCTTTTTCAGAAATTCGGAATAGATGCCATAATACTTCGTGATCGTGCCGTTGTCGATATCGCAGATGCGGTTTGCGATTTTATCCAGAAAGCCGTAATCGTGGGACACGACCAGGAATGCATGCTCCAGGCCGGATAAGTAGCCGGCCAGCCAGGCGACGTGTTCCCGGTCCAGGAAGTTGGTCGGTTCATCAAACAGCAGGACCTCCGGCTGTTCCAGCAGAAGCTTCGCTAAAATCACCTTTGCCCGCTGTCCGCCGCTCATCTGTCCGATGGAACGGTCAAGGCCTATGGCGGACAGTCCCAGACCGTTTGCCACCTGTTCGATGCGGGTGTCGATGGAATAGAAATCAAGGGTTTCCAGTTCCTCCTGAAACCGGGCCGCCCGCCCCAGTAAGCCTGTGTCTCCCTCCGCGGCCCTCTCGTACAGTGCGGTTATCTCACTTTCCATCTCGTACATCCGTTTAAATGCCGACTTTAAAAACTCCCTCATCGTCATACTGTGATCCATCTCCGCGTACTGATCCAGATAGCCGACAGAAAGTCTGGGCTGCCAGACGATCCGCCCGGCATCCGGTATCACCTGCCCGGTGCATATTTTGATCAGGGTGCTCTTTCCGGTTCCGTTCCTTCCGACGATGCCGATGTGTTCTCCTTTGTTCAGTGTCAGCTCCGCGTTTTTATAGAGCAGGTTATCTCCAAACGCATGTGTCAATCCATTTATTTCCAATAAGCTCATAGCTTTTATTTCCTTTCTTCTCTGTTATAAATCCAGTTATCCCGCGTAAAAACGCAAAAAGGCAGAAGGCACTTCCGCATCCGCCGATGCAGCAGCCTTCTGCCTGTAAGCTCGAAAAGAGCTTATGAAACACAAAAGGCTACGGACAAAACATTGTCCATAGCCTCTGATCCGTCAGATTCCCGTACGGAAAACAGACAGTATCCATACCTGTCAGGTATGGATATTGCCCTGTTTCCCGATGAAATCTCAATACATCATTTATACGCTATACTCTGCACAATGTTTCACCGGTATGGATTGTACAGAGTTCAGTTTCCTTTTAAGCTGGCTTGTCAAATAAAAGTTCATGATAATTCTCCTTTGCTGAAACGCACTTATTATATCACAATGGATTGGGGATGTCAATTTTCGTAAAAAAGGAACAGCATCTGCGATACACGGTCCGCATCCGCCATTCCTTTTCTGAATCAGATTTTTTCTCCAAATCCGCTTTCTACCAGCTCCACCAGCATATCGACCGCCGGCTTCTCGTCTTCTCCCTCGGCTGAAATCTCAATTACCGTCCCCTGGCTCATCCCCAGTGACAGAATACCGATAATGGATTTCGCACTGACTCCTCCGCCGGCGGCATTTCCCGTGTTCCGCACGGTCACGCCGGCCTTGAATTTCTTCGCCTGGTCAACAAACTGGCTGGCTGGCCGCGCATGAATGCCGGTGGCATTGATTACCGTAGCCTGTTTTGAATACATACCCGTCTCCTTAAGTGTCGTCTCTGTCTGATTGATAATGCTGATTTATAATGCTGCCTTAAAAATAGCGAGCACGTCCTCTTTCTCCATGGGGATAAACGCTTTTTTTAGTCCCGCGCCTGCCTTCTCCGCCATCTCGTCAAAGTATTCCTCATCAATTCCCAGTTCCTTAAGCGTAGAAGGAAGATCCATCTCCTTAAAATAAGCCTCCGTCGCCCCAATCGCCTTCTCCGCGATCTCATGAGGATCGAGGGATGGGTCAATTCCCCATATCTCCACACCGTATTCTACATAGTTATAGAGATTCTCCTCCCGCATCATATGACGCAGCCAGTGAGGAATGAGCACGGCAAGCCCCGCTCCGTGGGTGATATCATAAAAAGCGCTGAGTTCGTGTTCCATCGAGTGAGCACTCCAGCCAACCGGATTCCCCTTGGAGAGAAGCCCATTGATCGCCCAGCTACCGGCCCACATCAGATTGGCCCTCGCCTCATAGTCTTCAGGATCCCGGTACGCCCGGTGACCGTACGCTACTGCCGTTTTAAGCACCGCCTCACAGAAACGGTTCTGAAGATAGGCCCCCGGATTGTTGTTAAAATACACCTCCAGCACATGGCTGATGATGTCGGCGGTTCCTGCTGCCGTCTGATACTTTGAGACGCTGTACGTATACTCCGGGTCCATAATGGATACCTTTGGTCTCATGGCTGCGTTAGAGAATCCGATCTTATCCCTGGTCTCCGGATTGGAGATAACAGCGGATGTATCCATCTCGGAACCGGTCGCTGCCACGGTAAGGACCGCGATCACTGGCAGAACCTCCTCCACCTTTACCTTTCCGCTCACCATGTCCCAAGCGTCTCCCTCATAGGAAGCGCAGGCTGCCACGGCCTTTGCACAGTCGATGGCGCTTCCTCCGCCTGCCGGAACCACCACGTCGATTCCATGTTCTCTGCAGAACCTGACGCCTTCCCGCACCGATTCCACACGCGGATTGGGATCCACTCCGCCAAGCTCATACCACTCGATTCCGGCATCTGCAAAGAGCTTTGTGATGCTGTCATACAGCCCGATCTTCTTTATACTTCCGCCGCCGTAAACCAGCAGAACCCGTTTTCCGTATACCTGCACCTCTCCGGGAAGCTCGCTCACCTTTCCCCTGCCAAAGTGAATCTTCGTTGGAATGTGATATAAAAAATTGTCCATTGTCTCATGCTCCTTCTTGTCTTATTCTGATGTTATCCATCTAATACCCTTACTCACCGGAAGCAGCCTTACGAAACGCTCTCATTACCGCCATCAGCTGCACCGGATCCTCGTAATACTCCATTAAACTGCTTCCCAGAAAGAATCCGTCTCCGCCCGACCGCCTGATGAATGCCACGTCCTCCGCGGTCCTGATTCCGCCGCCACAGTAGATGGGGCATCGTACCCCCCTTCTTCTCAGCGTTTCCACACAATTTTTCAGTGTGTCCCAGTCAAAAACCGGTGTTCTCTCCGAAGCTGTGGGCATGGCCTGCATATATACAAAGCCTCTGCTTTCCACCGCCCTTGCCACCGCTTTCTCCTCCATCTGAAAGGATACGAAGGGCGCAATCATAATTCCATACTGATCAAATACCTCCAGGATATCCGGCGCGCTGATATCCGCCGTGATGACTGTGTCCATACCGTTTTCTTTTAAATAGGCGGCAAGACGCAGGGCTCCGATATCCAGAACCGTCTCCTGGTAAAGCATGGGAATTACCTCTGCCTGCGGCTCCTTCTCCTTAAACCGCGCCAGCCGTTCCATGTATTCGCTGTAATCGTCACACTGCCGCCTGGCCGCCGCCATCTTTTCCGCGATATAGTCGGCCTCCATATGGGGATCCCGGGGCGGAAAATTCCATTCGATGGCATCACAGCCTCCCGCCACATATAGCTTTGCCATCTCTACGCTCTTATCCATGGTGGGATAACCGCCGGACAGATACGCAATCAGCTTCATCTTATCTGCCATCTATCCACGTCCCTCCCACGGTCTTCTCCCGATCTCCTCCATGAGAGCTCTGCACAGTTTTCCATCCACCGGATTGGTTATGATACCACCACGTTTGAGGGCAGTTCCCACAATTGCGCCGTCGGCTGACTGAAACTGTTCGCCCGCGTTTCCTGCATGGAAGCCGCTTCCGATCACAACAGGCACAGATACCGACTGTTTTGCGGTACGGATGGAATCTAACGGAGTCTCCTTACCAGTACTCACTCCCGTGACAATTAATGCGTCCGCACCAGAGTCCACCGCAGCACGGCAAGATTCTTCCAGCGATACGGTTTCATCTGCCATATGAGAATGCTTCACCTGCACATCCGCGAAGATTTTTACCTCTTCTGCTCCTAAGAAACGCCTCATGCGGATCACCTCTTTACAGCATGGCCCGATCTCTCCCACTCCTGTGACCACCACGCGGTCCACAAACACCGTGGACCGGATAAAAGAGGCACCTGTACCATATGCGATAGCCATTCCGGCTACTCCGTCATTAAAGGATGCATCCACCCCAACGGGGATTTTGGTCTGCTCCACAACCGCCCGGACGATGGCGGACAATACCGCCACCTGCTCGATCTCCAGCAAACGGCTCTGAGGAAGGTCATTCGTATTTTCCACGATCACTGCGTCGACTCCGGACCGCCACAGCGTAACCGCATCCGTTACAGCCCGTTCAAACAGTTCCTCCACGCTCCCCCGGTAATTCAGCGTACCCGGCAGCGGCAGGCAATGTACCATGCCGATTACGGCCTTCTGTCCCCGCGCCATTTTTTCCATCATCTGATCGATCCCCATAGTTCACTCCCCTCTGTCTGTTTAAGCCATGATTCCAAGTCCGGTTAAAAGGACGCATACGACTATGGTTCCCAGCAGCAGAACCACGGTGCTCACCTTCTTGCCGAGAAGCCAGTAGAACAGCCATGTGATTCCCGCCCCTGCAATACCCGGGATGATGCTGTCCAGCGCATTCTGCAGTGTCATGACACTTTCACCGGAACCAAAGGAAATGGCAAAGTTGGTGGCCACCATGGCACTGACCATGCCTCCGATCACAATACAGCCCAGGATGGAGGCCGCTGTCATAATCTTGTCCATCAGTCCGGATTGCTGAACCTTATCCAGGAATTCCACGCCCAGCCGATATCCCAGCTGTCCACCTGCGAAACGCACGTAATACGAAGGAATACAGTATATTAACGCATACAGTATAGGTCCCAGGATATTCCCCTGCATGGCCAGTGAGATACCGATACCTGCTGCGATAATGCGCAGTGTGCCCGGAAATACGGAATCACCGATTCCGGATAATGGACCCATGAGCGCCGCTTTTACGGAGTTGATGGTCGATGTGTCAAAATTCTTATTTTTCGCATTCTGTTCTTCCATAGCGATGGTCAGACCGCCCATGAACGAATGGAACTGCGGTGTAATGTTGAAAAACTCCATGTTTCGCTTCAGAGACTGAATATACGCCTCTTTGTCATCCGCATAAATTTTCTTTAAGAACGGAGCGATCATAAATGTAAAGGTTTTATGTACCAGACGATCCCAGTTGACGGAAAATCCACCTGTCAGGGAACGGAAACACATTCTACGGATATCCTGTTTTGAAAACATCCGGTCTTTCTCATTGTTGGAATTAAAAGTCGTCATCTGCTGCCACCTCCCCGTTTTCATTTACAGCGTTTACGGTCTTCATGCTAAAATCAAACTTTGTCAGAATGTAGATAACACCCAGAATTGCAAGTCCCAGCACCGGAATCTTTAAATAGGCCGCCAGGATAAATCCCAAAAACCAGTATGGCGCTACTTTCTTGTTCACGATCATGCGCATCAGCATGGCAAGTCCGATGGCACTGAGCAGTCCGCCGGCTACGGTCATTCCATGTGTAAACACCTCCGGAATCTGATTCAGCAGATAGGATACCTGCTCCGCCCCAAACAGCCAGGCGAAGAATACCAGGAAAAACTTAAGGAGGACGTTTAAGGTTCCTTCCATGAACATAATGGCCGCGATCCCCTTCTCATTTCCCTGATCCGCGTAGCGGTCAGCGATCTTGGAGGTCATGGAAAAAATAGACCATAAAATATTCTGGAATGATGTGGCGATAATGGCGATCGGTATCGCCATGGCCAGCGCCATCTCTGCAGACAGTCCGGCTTTAATGGCGAACGCAGTTCCCAGAACGCCGCCGACACACGCATCCGGTGGAATATAGGAGCCGATTGCCATGGCGCCTAAAAAGAATACCTCCAGAGTTGCGCCAATGATAATTCCCTGCTCCACATTCCCCAGAATCAGACCAACGATAGGCCCCAATACCAGCGGACGGTTTAAAAACGGTGTTCCGATTCCCCAATCGATATGTCCGTACGCCCCGCATAACCCCAACAGCAATGCTTGTAACATATTTTTCTCCTCCTTTTCATGGCTATAACATTTTTTTGACAGACGTGGCCTTGGCAGTTGGAACCGTCTGGATGGTCACGTCTTTCCCATCCTGAATTAGTTCCCGTAACAGTCCGACTTCCTCTTCGGTGGCAAATATGGAATTTGCCAGTTTTTCACACCCCTCTCTCGCATCCGTGTAGCCCAGGCTTACCCCGCCAATATCCGGACAACCTTTCAGCAGACGGTATGCGTCTTTTATGCATTCCACAACGATGAAAAGGACGTATTTATCCGTTTTTCCCTCGTTAATGGCAGCAATCGATTCCTCCACGTTCTTGATCACCAGCTTCGCCCCCGACGGTTTGCTGAGTTTGATCGTGGTAAGCCGAAGCGGATCATTCTGCAGCGTATCACACGCAATCAGGATGCAGTCGGCCCCCAGCGACGACGTCCAGGTGAACGCTACCTGGCCATGCAGGAGGCGTTTATCCACCCTCAACAGTTTGATCATAGTTCATCCCTCCTTTAAAAACTGTCGCATTCCACCGGCGTACCCACCGCCAGCGGGTTACAAAATACAATAGATTCTCTGGACAGTTCCACCGCACTGCGGATCACATCGTCAATCGGAAGATCCACATTTGCGATCATCTCCAGAAGCATGGCCAGATTCAAGCCCGCCACGATATGAAGTCCGGGCCGGTCAAGCCTCCGGATAAATTCATTGCACACGCTTCCTCCCATCAGATCGGCTGCCACCAGAATCTCATCCGTCTCCGGTATGGACGAAAGCAGCGCATCTACCTGGTCGTTTAAATTCACCCCCTGCTCCACAAATGCGCAGAATGGCTGCACTTCCTTATGTTCACCCATAATCAGCCTGACAGAATCCAGGATTCCCTCCGCGAATTTCCCGTGGGTTGCCACTATAATATGTCTCATGTTCTCTCCTCCGCTCTAGTTTTTATGCTGCGTTGCGTTAACGCTAATTTTCCCCATCGTCATTGTGCTCGATGAAATCATAGATATAGGCGATTTCGCTTATAGGTATCTCCACGTGGTAATGGTCTGTAATATTCTGAAAGCTCTTCTCCACCATACCTATAAACCCGCTCCGTTCCTTCTTAAAAAGCTCCGGATCCCTGTACGATTCGATCGGATTTTTCGTCACAAGACGCTCAATCAAAAATGACAGATGTATATAAAGACTCATAATCGTATTTGGCTTAAACCGTATATTCAGGTAGTGCTGCAGGAGGTCCAGGGACACCTCGATCCGGTCGGTCAGAGTCACTGGATTAAGTATAGTGAGGTGCTGGATAATATTCTGAAGTGAAAAATTCTTCACCAGATTATTTAGCAGCGTCCGTATTTCTTCCTCGGTAAAGTAATCCTTTAAAATCTCATACACTCTGGGATTACGGTTTAAGGTAATCACCTCGCTGATATCCAGATGAGGCGTATCGAGAAGCTCGTACCGGTCCACGCCAATGGAAAACAGGATATGGTATTCTGAATCTCTGATATACTCTTCCAGACTGTTCTGCTGTCCGGTATTCCAGTACAGCGCCTTC
Source organism: Hungatella hominis (assembly GCF_014288005.1). Lineage (NCBI taxonomy): Bacteria > Bacillati > Bacillota > Clostridia > Lachnospirales > Lachnospiraceae > Hungatella > Hungatella hominis. The sequence continues at coordinate 45,873 of NZ_JACOPB010000026.1, read as the reverse complement.
ACCGGTATCTCCTTCGGAAAGCTGCTCCAGAACAGCTCCTTCATCTTCAGTGCGATGTCCGTCCCCTTCTCCCCCATGAATAAGATGGCCGGCTCCTTGTTCTTTTCCTGGCTCTCGATCAGACGGTACGCGGAGACAGAATCCGCCGAAGCCTCCCTTAAAATATCGGGAATTTCCCGGCCCTCCAGCAGCATTGAGCCGATATGAACCGCCAGACTGGTAGAAACGTGATTCATGATCCCGAGACGGATTCCCGGAAGTGTTCTCAATTTCTCGTCGATCAGTTCCAGGGAACCCATGTCCACCAGAATAATCATCCTGCTGGACATACAGCTTTTCTCCACATAGTTTTTAAGCGTCTCCGCGATCTTTTCCATAGGAATGTGAAGCGGCATGTCCAGAGCGTCAAAGATGTGGCGCCCCAGTAGTGTATTCACGGCTTCCGCCATGCTGGAAGCCGTGGAGGTTCCATGGCAAATAATCACGGCACTCAAATGCCTGTCGCTTAACTGCTGGTTATAATACTTCAGACCAGCCAGAGACAAGATCACCGTCGTGTCATCCGGTTTAATTCCCAGATTCACCTCAATCAAACCGGAGAGATACTCTACCGCCTCCGCTTCCTGCTGGTATTTTCCATAGAGACGGCGCTTAAATATCTCCGCCTCCTGCCTCCGTTCTTCCTTCTCTCCCAGCCCCAGCATCTGTCTTCTCAGACAGGCCTGAAGCATTTTGGCGAAGTTTCGTGGGATTACACAGTGAAAACGGTTCTCCACAAGTGTGACCAGACCCTCATAGATCACGTCAGCCGGTCTTTTTTCAGGTGCTTCCTCCTCGATAAACTGATAGGTATATTCCTTCATGCGCCGCTGAAACACCTGATACAACTGATCAAGAACTGCCGTAAATGGCCTCTCCCCGGACTCCGCCTCCCGAAAAGCATCGTATACTGCCTCCCCCAGGCCGTATTCCTCCTGTTTCTCGTTCAGTTCTTCTCTCTGACGGGGAGATATCCAGAGTTCCTCCTCAAAATCCTTTTCCACCGTTATGTTATTTAACAACTCCTCAGAAAAATAGTAGGAGTGAATCGACAGCGCCGTCTCATCCTTCTGGTATAAGTATGCCCTCGCACACATTTTCCTTATTTCGCTCTGTAAACCTTCTATATTATTGTCAAACCGGTAATCCACCAGATGGGTAAACACCTTTCTGCTGATTCGGACGGCTTTCTGTATGGAATTTTCTTCCCGCACAAAGAACTGGAGCACCATGCGTTCCTTTTCCTGACGCGACCGCTGTTTCAATTCCGGGCAGTAGGCAATTACCGGAATCCGGTTCCTCCAGAAGTTTTCTATCTCATGGCTTTCCGTCGGCTCCGATGTGAGGATCACGCGCCAGGAAGAATTCTTTTCTGTATTCAGCTGATCCACAAAATCCAGGATACGCGTCTGCAGGGGCTTGTCCAACCTGTGAAACTTCTCCAGGACCATAAGTCCGGTCCGGTTCTTTCTTATCACGGATTCCTTGTCTGCAAACAGCTTCTTGATGACCGCCTCATTTCTGGTGCCGCTGGCATGAAAAGAGCTTCGGATATAGACCGCGTCATCGGACAGAATATCCATGCTCTTCATGTACTGGAAGGTCAGGGAACAAAGAAGGCTCTTTCCCGTTCCTCTCTTTCCGATCAGCATCATCGGCAGCCCGTTCGGCGGATAATACGCCGCTATCTTAATCTGCTCGATGCAATCCGACAGGCTTCCATCAAACCCGATCAGCGACTGAAAGCTGTGGTGCTGCCCCCGGATGTAATCATGAAACTCATCGAGATCCTCAAACATCTCCCGTCTGATCCGAAGCCCCGTGAGTTCTTCCAGGGCCCGGATATGCAGGAAGCAGACAGGGCGCGAATTGATCTTTAACAGCACGTTCTCATGAACAAGCTGGTTCAAATACTGACTCGCAAGATTCCTGCTGATATTCAGCTGTTCCGCAGCAGCCTGCGCATTGACCGTCTCCCAGTTTCCTGAAACGGCCGCCCTGGTCGCATTCATGATCCAAATGACGATTTCCTGTTTTGTGCTAGATTCCATGCGTTCTCCCTCTTTCTGATTAAATTATACCCTGCTGCAATGCAGCTGCGGACTTTGTCAACGTTTTTGAACAGTAACGCCCTTTTTACAGACACTTATTGATATATCGCCTTGATTTTTGTATATTAGTTTTCAATCGCCGCCACTATTGGCAAGTTAGTGTCGAAAAGAGCATGTATTCTGCACATTAATTTATTATACATGATCCGTAAGAATTATTATAGATTTGCTCCGACTTTCCGCTTGCGCGCTTCATCCCATCATGATAAGATAAGAACAAGTACACTTTGGGGGAATTGAGGAAAAAAATTGTGAGCTGGAATATTGCTGCTGAATGCATATCAACCGTCATGCTCTGCATCATCTGGAACTACTCCAGGCAGAGCCATTCATTGCCGACACTGAAAAACAAACTGTTTCAGGTCTGTTTCTTAACGACGTTTCTGGCTATGACGTCGAACATTTTATCGACGATCTGTATTCAGAATACCGGAGTGATTCCGCTGTGGGTGAACTGGCCGGTCACGACCATCTACTTTATCGCCACTCCGCTTATGGGCGTCATCTATTTCTATTATGCGCTCTCCATACTCTATGAAAATCAGCCGCGTTTTCCTAAAAGGTGGCTTTTTTTGTTGCTTCCAGCCGTATTCTATCTGCTCCTGGTCATCTCCAATCCCTTTACCGGCAGTCTGTTTTCTTTAAGCCTGGAGACCCGGTATGAGCAGGGGCCTCTCATCATCACCACTTACCTCGTCTTCTATATTTACTGCCTGTTCACCTGTGTCACGGTCGTGGCACTGGGAAAACGGGTGGATCCCACGATCCGCAATATTCTGGCGTGTTTCCCGCTGATCGCGGCCCTGGTCGTCATCATCCAGCAGATATTTCCGGAGGTCATTCTCTCCGGTTCCGCCGCCACCTGCGCACTGCTGATCCTTTATCTGTATCTGCAGAACAAACAGATATCCATTGACTATCTGCTGGGGATTCCCAACCATAAGGAATTTTTAAACTCCCTCCAGCTTCAGATCAAACGCCACAAGGATGCCTCCTTCACCATACTCCTCGTTTCCCTTCGAAACTTCAAACAGGTGAATGACACCTACGGCCAGCAGAACGGCGACGAGTTCTTAAAAACCGTCTGCAATTACTTGAGCAACACGGTGAAACCGTATCAGCTTTACCGTTACAATGGTGATGAATTCGCCGTACTGATTCCGGAATCCGATAAGGAGACCATCATCCGTCTGGTCAAAGCCATAGACGGACGCTTCAACCAGCCATGGAAAAGCCGTGACTTCCGATGCATGATCGGAACGGTAATTGCCGTCACTACCTATCCGAAAAGTGCGGATACGATGGAAGACTTAATCAACGCGCTGGAATACACGGTTTCCGTCGCCAAAGACGGTAAAAACGGCAACATCTGCTACTGCGGCCCGGGTATGCTGGACCATGTCAAACGGCGTTTTAAGGTGATCGATGTCCTGAAGGATGCTCTGACCCAGGGCGGTTTTCAAGTGTATTACCAGCCCATCTGGTCTGTGGAGAAGCAGTGCTTTACCCTGGCGGAATCGCTTCTGCGCCTGCCTTCCACCCCGCTGGGTCCCTTATATCCCTCGGAATTTATTCCTATAGCCGAGGAGACCGGACTGATCGTGGATATTACATACTATGTGCTGGATACGGTCTGCCGCTTCGTACACGACCTTTTAGACAGCGGAATCACGATGCTGGAAAGCGTCACCGTCAATTTCTCCGGCGTACAGTTTTCCCAGCATAATCCGGCGGAAAAGGTGATCTCCATCATCGAAAGCCACGGGATTCCCTACCGGATGATCAAGATTGAGATCACAGAGAGTGTTCTCGCGGAAAGCCGCCAGGAGCTGGAAGAATTTATCGATCTGATGCACGCAAAGGGCGTGGAAGTCAGTCTGGACGACTTTGGAACCGGCTACTGCAACCTCGTCTCTGTGCTGAGCATGGATGTGGATGTGATCAAACTGGACAAGAGCCTGCTGTGGGCGGCTCAGAAGGACCAGAAAACGGCCATCATGATGAAGAGCCTGGCCCGCTCCGTTCACGAACTGGGCATGCGGGTCGTGTCGGAAGGTGTGGAGACAGACGAGCAGAGGGCATTCGCCGAGGAATGCTGCTGCGACTGGATTCAGGGATATTACTATGCGAAGCCGATGCCTGGAGAAGATGCGAAGCGGTTTCTGGCGGAGAGAATCGAGAAATCGTAAGGGATTATCCCATAACAGAAAAAAGCGAAAAAACAGGGTATGGAATATAGTCGTTCCATACCCTGTTTTTGAAAGATAGACCTATTAATGTAAGATATCGCACACAGGAGATGATGAAATGAAACTTAGAGAAAGCTACACATGCCCCTTAGAACTTGTTCATGATATGATAAAGGGAAAATGGAAAACGATCATTATTTTTCAACTTAGAAATGGAAAATGTTCTTTTTCTGAACTCCATCACAGTATAGCCGGAATTACCCAAAAAATGCTGTTGGAGCAACTGCGTGAATTGAAACACTTTGGATTAATTGATAAAAAACGTATGATGGATATCCTCTAAAAGTGGAATATTTTTTAACCGGGCAGGGGGAAAAGATGCTGTCCGCAATTAAAATAATGCAGGAAATTGGTATAGACTACATGGTCGGGCATGGTATGACAGAAATCCTTGATGAAAAAGGAATTTGTTATGAAACCCTGCCATACGTACGAAAAAGTAAGTAATTTACATAGAAGCTATTATCCGATATCATTTCATTAGAATCAGGAAAGGATATGAGACTATGAAAAAAGCATTACTTATTATCGATGTGCAAAATGATTATTTTTCTAATGGAAAATGCCCGTTGTATAAACCAGAGGCAGCGTTGAAAACGATAAAAGATTTATTAGAAAATTTCAGGAAGCAGAATCTGCCGGTTATTTACATTCGTCATGAGTCTTTACAGGGAACATTTTTTAATCCAAATACAGATGGTGTACAAATTCATCATGATATTAAACCACTGGGTACAGAAACGGTTATTGTTAAGCATGAGCCAAATAGTTTTTATGAAACGGATTTGCAAAACAAACTGGTGGAGAATGAGATCACAGAACTGGTTGTTTGTGGAATGATGACACATATGTGTATTGACACAACGATAAGAGCTGCAAAAGATTATGGCTATGAAATTACACTGATATCAGATGGCTGTGCAACTAAAGATTTGGAATGGAATGGCGTTACTCTCCCGGCCAGCCTTATTCAGAGCACATATATGGCTTCATTAAATCAGAAGTTTGCCAACATCAAGTTGGGTTCAGAAATGTTCTAAAAATATAATCAGTTAAAAAAAGTCCGTAAATACGGGATTTTCCAGTATTTACGGACTTATGGTAACTCTCTCAACAATACAATTCTACTTCTTTCCGCCACTCTCCGTCTCCATCGTCCGTCCCCATCCGGTAATCACCGCGAATAAGAACACTCCAAACAATGCAAACGCATAAATCGTACCTCCGGCCACAACCACCGGTGATAAGCCGGTCAGAGCCGCTCCGATAAATACAAACACGCTCATGAACGGAATAATCGCCGGAATACTGTTGGCCGTTCCGTCAAGCAGGTTTGCTCTTCTGTAAGGATGGATATTCTTCGCGCTTCCCACCTTATTAAGCACCGGGCCGAACGTCAGGATCGAAGCGCTCGTAACACCGCCGAAGATAATGGTACAGAGGCTGATCCCCAGCATACAGATAAGCTCGGCGCCCCTCGGAGTCGTAGCCGCCTTGCTGTTTAAGATGGCCTCCACCATATAATCCAGCATACCGGCTTCCGTCAGCACGCCCATAATTCCGAATACCGCGATAACCAGCCCCACGGTTCCCAGCATTCCCTGCACACCGCTGATCAGGAAGCCAACCGCGGCATTATTGGCCGGATCATTGGCAAATACGTCCTGGAAGGTGAACAGTCCTGCTGCCAGACCCACGATCAATCCCAGCAGAAGTCCGACTCCGATTCCCGCGAAGATGTTGCGGCTCTTAGTCGCCACGATCAGCATGATAATAACCGGAATCAGCATGATCAGGCTGACAGGGCTTGCTGCCGCCTCGATGGTACCGCCCTGATACGTTCCGCCCATACCGCCCAGCACTGCGAACAGCACTACGCTGATCAAGGCCGCCACTGCGGAATATTTTAACCGGCTGCTTACCACACCGCCTACATCGGCCGGATGGCCGTCCTTAAACTGCTGTGTCGATGACGACGCGATGGTCGTGTCACTGATCGGCGCCAGATTGTCACCGAAAATCGCACCCGATACAATGGCTCCCGCCATAAACATAGGGCTGCCCCCCAGTACCACTCCCGCCGGGAAGAAAATAGGGAACGCGGTAAACATGGTTCCGATCGAGCTGCCTGTCGCAGTCGATACCACACAGGTAGCAAAGAAGGTAAATGCCACGAACAGTCCGCCGTTCATACCTATGGTATTGGCCAGCCACACGAAACCGCCCGACAGGCCACTGGCCTTCATCAACGCGCTGAACATACCGATAACGAAGAAAATAACGATAACAGAAACGCTTGTGATCGAAGAGATGCCCTTAATTGCCGCATCCCAGAATTTTGTATAACTGGTGCAGAACACTCCGCCGACCAGCAATGCCACGAATCCACCCATGGCCAGCGCTTCCATATTAAATGCCTTGAAAATAACAAATAAAACGACACAGAAACCAAAAAATATTGCGACTGGAACCAGCGACATAAAAATACCGCCGCGAAATTTCAAGTTCTCTTTTGTATTTGCATTTGTCTCACCCATAACTGCTTCCCCCTTTTAGCAGATCCCCTTTTCCTTTGCAAGTTCTGTCAGCGCCCTTTTGATATCACGGAAACGTCCCGCCGCTTCCTCATCATCGGCAAAACAGGCTGTTACAATCCGTATGTGCCCTTCCCCTTGTGCACCATACGGCGTTCCCTGATTGACCATAATGTTGGCGTGATCCCTTATGTAGTCCGCCACCTCGCCACTGGTCCCCAGCGCGCTCACGTTCAGCCAGCTTAATATTCCGCTCTCACTTGGCTTCATCGTCACACCCGGAATCTCTGACAGGATCTCATACGCTAAGTCCCTGCGGCGAAGCAGGCGCTCATAGTTGCTCTTTAAAAATGCCTCATCCCTTACCGCGGCCACCGCTCCGATGCTGGCCAGGGTATTGGAAGCCCCCAGCACGTTGACGGCCGCGCCGTAAAGCACATCCATGATATGATCATCCGCGTAAATATATCCAATCCGGAACCCGGACAGTCCCAGTCCCTTGGAAATGGAGCAGACCGTCAATGTCCTCTCCCACATTCCGGGCAGCGTGCATGGCGCCACGAACTCGATTCCATCGTAAATATGATCTTCAAACGCCTGGTCGGATACCAGAATCAGATCATTCTTAACGATAAACGCCGCCAGTTCCTCCAGCTTCTCCTTCCGGAACACGGTCGTCGTCGGATTGTTGGGATGGCTGATCAGCACCATCTTCGTCTTCGGCGTCAGCCTCTTTTCAAACTCTTCCATTCTGGGCTGATATCCGTCCTCCTCATAGAGAGGCACCGGAACCGCCTTCGCGCCCAGAAGCTTTGCATTTAAAAAGTTGCTGGGATAGCTGGGATCAGGGATCATGATTTCGTCCCCTTCCTCGATAAACGGCATCATGGAAAACAGAAGGCCGCTGTCCGATCCCGGGCTCACGATCACATTACGGCTCGGATCGATGGGGAGTCCCGTTCTCCTGCTGATCTTCTCCGCCAGCGCCTTTCTTAATGCCAGGTCCCCGATCGGCATCACATAATGGCTGACGGTTCCGCTCTCCAGCGCTTCCATCATAGCCTTTTTTGCCGATTCCGGTACCGATGGATCCGGATAAAACGGATCCGCCCACGCCATGTTTGCGCCGCCTGCCGCAAGGAAGTTTCCCACGCCCTCTCCGACATCGGCCTTGGTCACCGCTGAAAACAATCCGCCCTCCAGGTCTTTGAAACGATCATTCATTCTCCTTTTTACATCCATGTAACATCCCTCCTATGATTTTACAATCGCTACTGCTTCCACCTCACACAACACACCCTTTGGCAGGTCCTTTACCGCCACACAGCTCCTCGCCGGATTCCCCGTAAAATAGCCGGCATACACTTCATTAAATGCCGCGAAGTCTCCCATATCCGCCAGGAAGCATGTGGTCTTTGCCACAGTGGTTAAGTCGGCCCCCGCCGCCTCGAGCACTGCCTTTACATTCTTCATGGACTGGCGGGCCTGCTCTGTAATCCCCCCTTCCACCACCGCTCCGGTCGCCGGATCAAGCGGAATCTGCCCCGATGTAAACACGAATCCATTCGCAGTTATCGCCTGTGAATACGGTCCGATCGCTGCCGGTGCTGCTGCTGTCGCTACTTTTTCCATTTCCCATCCTTCTTTCCTCTAAAATGCACGAAAGGGTGGTATTGAAAGTTACGTCAATACCACCCTTGGCTGTACTAATACTATATCACTAAAATATATTTTAGTCAATCCAAAAATAAATAAAATAATTTTTATTAATTATATTCAATTTTTTCTTAAATTCCGTAAGTGAAGATAGACTGTATTTCTGGAAAGTCCCAGAATATCAGCAACCAGAGGCACGCTTTCCTTAAACTGGAATATCCCCTGCTCTTCCAGCTGAGCGATCACTTCCCGCTTCTTCAGCGATGGGAGTATGGACTGATCCGCCTCCACTTTGGCCTGTGCCGCGGTGACGGCACGGTTCACCAGTTCCTGGGGATTGTCCGCGTAGTTTTCGCTTTCAAAGCTGTGGTCCGCGGCCCTTGGGAGAAAACCGGACACAAAGGTCTCGACCGATGTGTTTAAGTAAAAATTAATGCAGAGCAGGCCAATGACCTTCCCATTTGTCCCCTCGATGGTAATCGTGGAGGATTTCAGCGGTTCGCCCTTCTTGTTGTGGGTATAGTAGGAAATATGGCCGGACAGCCCTTCCGTCTGAATCCGGTTCAGCATGGTCAGCGCCAGGTCCGTCACCGGAGCTCCCTCCGTCCTTCCGGTGTAGTGTCCGTTGATAATCTTGATAACAGAGCTGTCCAGATTTTCCAGACTGTGAAGTACAAGCTCGTATCCGTCTCCCAGATACTCAGCAAGCCCCTCCACCACAGTTTTGTAGGATTCGAGAATCAGATGATCCTCCGGTGTGAAAACAACATTCCCCTGTGCCATAAAACTTCTCCTTTACACCCGCCAGCTGATCCCACTATGGGTCATCTGGTCATTCTCGCTGTTAGAAATTACATAGGAGGTATTCTCCCCCTTTAAAATACTGATGGAAATATGCTGGGCCACGCCCTCTTCGTTGTAGGTGATCTTGAAAATATCGAACAGCGGATCACCCAATCCGCATTTTAAATATTCAGAGAATTCCCTGGAGGCCTTTCTCACCTTGAGCACCTTGTAGTAGCGGTCCAGTTTTGCGTGATACTCCTGGCGCAGAAGCTGAAATACCGAGACGTTGCCTTCCATTTTCTCAAATATCCCCGGGAAGCGCTTAAGCGGAATGTAACACATATCCAGCATCATGGGGATATCGTCCGCATACATGACACGCTTTAAATACACCACCTTGTCATCCACCGAGATCTGCAGGTCATTCGCATAGGATGGCTTCACGAAAATAATGGATTTCTCCAGTATCTCCGTCCGAACCGTTCTTCCCTGGCTCTCCATGGAATCATGAAATCCAGCCAGCTGGTCGATCCGGCTCTGCACTCCGGTACTCAGTACAAATGTACCTTTTCCCTGCTTCCGGACCAGTATCTCTTCCTCGCATAACTCCTTCACCGCCCTGCGAACCGTAATCCTGCTCACCTGATACTTTTCTTCCAGCTCTGCCTCACTCGGCATCCGGTCTCCCGGCCTGTAGATCTGTGCGTGTATATCATCTTTAATTGCGTTCTTAAGCTGCTCATATAATGGAGTCAATGCATTCTGATTTAGCATATCTGCGTCTCCTGTCCTCTTCTTCATCCTTAATGCCCATTTACAATTATATCTCACAAAATCGGTCAAGGCAACCTTTTTAACCCGAAAACCCGCTTCCCTGAGAGCCCGGGGAAGCGGATTTAATCTGCATTTTTATTCCATTTTATGAGGGTAGCCGAAGCCTCCCCGAATCATGCATGTGGCGGCGGAACGGTCGGCGGCATAGTCAAGTGCCTCCTCCATTCCTTTCCCGTCTCCGTACGCAGTTAAAAATCCCGCGATAAAACTGTCTCCCGCCCCCATGGTATCGATGGCGTCCACCTTCTTAATCCCCTGGTGCCAGACCCGTTCTCCGTCATAGAAGACGGCGCCTTTATGGCCTCTCGTAACTCCCACGATTTTGGTCCCCAGTTCATGAACCTTCCTCATCAGGGCGATACATGCGTCCTCCTCCAGGTCGGAACCCGAGAAAAATGCGTACGTCAGATACGGACACGTCCGCTGCAAATACGCCTCATCCCGCTTATCGGAGAAATCGAAGGATACTTCACATATGTCCTTTAGCGTCGGAAGCTCATACTCCAGATTGGAGTAACAGCTGGAATGGCAGATATCATACTCTTTGATAATCTCCATGTCCTCCGGCACGATTTTCATGGCAAACAAGTGCTGGCAGCTGTCGCGCAGCCCCGCAGCGAAGACACGGTCTCCGTCTTTTAGGTATACCCGCGGCTGTGCCGTATGGGCGTACACCTTTCTCGAACGGTCGAAGGTCACACCCTCTTTTGTCAGGCACTCCCTGATGTAATCCGCCCGCTCATCATCCCCAAATACACCGATATAATTAACGCGCTCTGCACCATTTCTCTTACAGTTTACTGCTACATTGACGGCATTGCCCCCCGGAAAATAGACGCCCTCATCCATATAGCAGTCCGTTACATTATCTCCAATTGCAATTAACTTCATTTCCTCTATCCTTTCACTGCACCGGCGGTCATGCCTCTTACAAAGCTCTTCTGCATCAGCAGGAAGAGAACGATAATCGGAAGACAGGAGATGACCATACCTGCTAATACGACGCCCCATTCCGTCATGAGTCCGTCACGGAACACCATCAGTCCTACCGGAATGGTGCGAAGCTTCGAGCTGTCCACAAAGATCGTGGCAAATACGAACTCGTTCCACGCGTAATACGCTGTCATGATGATGACCGTTGAGATGATCGGTTTGGACAGCGGTAAGTATATGTGTCCGTAAATCTGCATCAGCGTGGCCCCGTCGATGGTGGCCGCCTCCTCCAGTTCCTTGGATATCCCGACGAAAAACGACCGGATCAGCATGATCGATACCGGAAGCCGGAACGCGATGTAAGGCAGTATCATGGCGAACAGCGTATTCTTAAGCTTCAGGCTCTTCAGCAGCATGAACAGCGGAAGCAGGCAGACCTGCGGTGACAGCAGCAGGCCGCAGAGACAGAAGAGAAATACGAAATTTCCCAGTCTGCCCTTCATCTGGCAGATTCCAAATGCGGAAAAGGTCGATGCAAAGACCACACCAGCCAGCGTACATATTGTTACAATCAGGCTGTTGAGGAAATACTGGGAGATCCCCCGGTTCCAGGCTGTCATATAATTTTCCACATGCCAGACATCGGGAAGCCCCCACACATCGCCGTAAATGCCGTTGTAGTCCTTAAAGGACGACATCAGAATCCAGAACAGCGGATACAAAATCAGGGCGGCCAGGAGGAATAAAATGGCCAGCCAAAGGAGCTCTCCGGGTCCGTATACTCTTCTCTTTTTTACTTTCACCTTCTCCATCAGCGATCCTCCTTTTCCGTTCCGAAGCTTGCGAACTGTACGGAAGATAAAATTGCCGTTATGACAAAAATCAGCATGGCGATCGTGGATGCGTATCCCATATTGTTCTTAACGAAACCGGTCTGGTACATATGAAGCGACAGCACCATGGTCGCCGTTCCCGGTCCGCCTCCGGTTAAGATATACGGTTCGTTGAATACGGTAAATGCACCGACAACCGTTAAAATCATGGTAACAAAGAACATCTGGCGCACCTGCGGCACCGTTATATAGAAAAAGCGTTTCAGCTTTCCGGCACCGTCCACCTCTGCCGCCTCATATAAATCCCGGGGGATCTTCTGGATGGCCACAATGAACAGCATGGCAACATACCCGGTACTCTGCCACTGAGAAACCGCAATCACCGCATACATCGCTGTCTTCTTGCTTCCCAGCCATACCCTCGTTAAGCCGTCAAGCCCGACCAGCTCCAGGAAGCTGTTTAACAGGCCCATCTGTGGATTGTATATAAAATCAAACAACAGACATACGACGGTCATGGATATCACGGTAGGGATAAAATAGATACTGCGCAGCGTCGGGGCAAACTTATGGAATGCGATGTCCTCCAGTACCGCCGCCAGCACGAGTCCGAATCCCACCTGAATGACAATAGAGATGACAGCATAAAGGATGTTGTTTTTCAGAGAGACCAAAATGGTCTTATCGGAAAGCAGATGCCTGTAGTTGTCAAACCCCACCCATTCCTTCGTTGTGGAAGACAGGGTAAAGGACTGAAAACTGTATATAAAATTTTTAATCAGCGGAAAATATACGAATATTCCCAGAATCAGAATAGCTGGTATGGCAAATGCCAATGCCTGTAAATTTCTTTTTTTCTCTCTTTTCAAGCGGATAGCCCCCCCGTTACCTTTTATTAATGTAAGGCAGCCGCAGCCTCCTTTACCTGTTCCATAACACTTTCCGGAGTCTCGTCGCCGGTAGCAATCGCCTGTGCCCCCTGGCCGTATACGGTATAAACGGACGCGTCGCAGGCATTGTCAAACCACGGTACCAGCGTGGATGCGGACTTGATAATCTCCATCGCCTCCAGCTGTGCCGGGAGGGCATTGGTTTCATCCACTGCACCCGCTACGCTGGATATCTCTCCGCTCTTTGTTGTCAGAGCTTCTCCGCCCTTCTTGCTGACCAGCCACTTTAAGAACTTCACACACTCTTCCGGATTCTTAGACTTGTTGCTGATCATAAATCCTTCCGGCGCGCCGGTCAGTCCTTCCGGATCGCCTTTTCCATCTTCGAAAGCCGGGAAATTGAAGAAGCCGTATTCAAAGCCTTCCGGAATAACCTTTTCAAGCATGGTGATCTCTGCGAACTGTAAATACATAATCGGAGCCTCTCCGGTTGCAAAGTATGTATTTCTGGCTGTTTCATGATCGATGGCTACACAGGTATCTCCCATGTAGGAGGTGAGCTGTTTCCATTTTTCAAGCACCTCTACGTAGGCCGGATCTGTAAATTCACCGGTCGCTGCATCGTAATCCTTTGCGATCACAGCCGGATCTACCATTCTCTGATTCATGGTTCCCAGATAGTGAAGAATTGCCCAGTTATCGGATAATCCCTCAACCACCGGGGTCTCATAACCGGCTGCCTTCAGAGTGTCCAGCGCCGCGATAAATTCATTCCATGTCTTCGGCACTTCCAGGTTGTTTTCTGCGAATATCTTCTTATTATAATAGAAAGCCTTGCCATCCTGCGACCACGGAACCCCATAGATCTTTCCATCAAAGGTAAAGCCATCGACGCTGGCTCCTGCAATCTTGGAGGACCACTCGGTGTCACCGTCATAGATGTCGTTCAGCTCCATGACATTGCCGGAGTCAATCATTTCTTTTGCAAAGGTTCCCGACCAGGAAGAGAAGATATCCGGAACTTCGTCTGTCGCAACGACCATACGGATTTTTTCTTTGTACTGATCGTTTAAGATGCAGTCCATGTTGATTGTGACGTTTGGATTCTCGGCCATGTATTCCTGGATCAGTTCCTGAAACATGGAATTCTTCGGGTCGTTGGGCCAGCGGTGGAAGAAGTTAATCACTACCTTCTCTCCGGATCCCTCTTCTGCCTTCGCTTCGCCGCCTGCCGCAGTGGTATCCGCCGCCTTACTCTCCGGCGCTGCGGGTGCCTTGGCATCCCCGCCATCCTTTGCCCCGCCGCATGCGGTCAGTGACAGTCCCATGGTAAGAGCCAGTGCAAGTGCCATGATTTTCTTAATACTTTTCTTCATATGATATCCTCCTCGTTCTTTTCTAAAAACGACGGAATTCCAGCCTTCCTGCTAAAACTCCGTCGCTCTCTCTTATTCTTTCAAGGTTCAGATTAATATTCCATTCTCCACATATAGCGGCGCACACTTAAGTCATGACCTCTCTCATATGCAAATGCGTCTGCCAGGGAACGAAGTACCGCCCCGGCCAGAAGCGGAGCAAAGTACTCTCTCACTTCCTCGTCAATGCCTGTCATATCAAAGGTTTCCGCATCCACCAGCATAATCTTATCGGAATACTTCTGGCAGAAGCTGTAGGCTCTCTCATCGAGCGGTCTCGTTGCGCCGATGCCCTCGATGATGATGAACGGAACATCAAAATCAGTCACTTCAAATGGTCCATGGAAATATTCGCCGGAATGGATTGCGTGGGAATGAATCCACTGCATCTCCATCAGCAGGCAGATGGCAAAGGAGTATGCCTCGCCGTAGCAGGCGCCGCTGCCCATGGTGTAGATCATCTGCTCTCTCTTGTACTTGCTGCCCCACGCCTTAACGGTGTCCGCATACTGAGCTTTCGCCTTCTCGATCGCGTCATTTAAATTCGCTACAGAAGCGATGCCCTTCTCATACTTCTCACATGGATTGACTGCGTTTAAAATGCTGAACATCAGATAGTATAGCACAGCCTTGTTTAAATCGCTTGCATCCGCCTCTTTTCCCCAGTCATAGTGGATCGGATATTCGGCGGCGTTCCATAATGGAGAATCCTCTAAGTGAGATAAGGCGATGGTCAGCGCACCTTTTTCTCTGGCAACCTCCGTTGCCTTTACGGTCTCAGGAGTATTGCCTGAATGGGAACAGGTGATGACTACGGAATCCGGTCCCAATGCCTTTGGAGCTCTGTGAACAAATTCGTTGGAAGAGTAGATGCTGGCCGGAATTGAAATCTCACGGTCAAAGGTGTACTGTGCCGGCATCATGAAAGCCTGGGAACCTCCACACGCTACAAAGTAAAAATGATTAATGACTTCCTTGGCCGCCACTGCTGCCACTGCTGTGTTAATCTGGTCGATGTGCTCTTGTCTCATAATGAATCCTCCACTCGATATTATTATATGTTGTTATATAACGTTATATGATGTGTTTATATAATATACGATTGTAGCATGGATGTCAAGATATATTTGTAAATTATGTTTGATTTTTATTCTTTTTCTTTTTTTCTTATATGCATATTGCTTATAATGAAAGTAATTTATATAAAAAAAGACATACAGACTATGGAAATCCTTTGATTTCAATCATAATCGGTATGTCTATTGACAGCTGCTTCAGAACTCATACTTTACCACGTTTCACAATTTGCAGATTACATTCGTTTTTCTATTCTTGATATAACCTGCTGCTTATTTCCTGTAGCTTTTGCTAAATCCATCTGCGTCATCTTCTGTTCCTTCCATAAAAGGACCAACTCGGCAAGCAGCTTATATTCCGTTCTGCTTTCGTCCCATACTTTTGCAAACTCCGGATTACTCTGTCTTTCTCTATCTATGGTTTCCTTTACATTTAATTCAGTAAATGGCATTGTGTATACCTCCTTCATGATATTAAACTTCGATTTAAAAAACTTCCGAGTTCTTTTGCTCTTACATTTTATCAGGTTTATGATGCAGCAACCAGACTTATCCAAATTAAACAGAAACAGATGGAGCCTTTAAGCTACACTGATCAGAGGGCTTATTAGGGAAAATAACTTTTGACGGTTCAGTTATTATGAAAGAAAAAAAATATATATAAAACATACAGACTATGTCTATTCTTGATCAGTAAAGAAGTATTAAAATGGGAGCCCACTCGTGGCTCCCTTGCTTGGTACAATAGATTCCCCAGCACCCGTCTGGAGAGTATTGTAATAGTATTCTTATGTAGAAATGCAAAAAATATTCATTACTAAAAATATAGGGAACTCACTCGTAGTTCCCTGCTTGAAAAAAAATATAATTACTCCACCCGTGAGTAACTTGCTTGTATTTATATACTAACATGTTAAATGCGTTTTGTCTACTCACCTTTTGAATGTTTTTCTAAAAAACTTTCCAGAGACTGAATATCGGAAAGATGATATTTTGTAAGCAGATCATGATAGCTGTTTAATTGCCCTTTTAGGTCAATAAGCTCCTTTTGAAGTATATCGCGTGTCGTTTTTAGCTTTTCTATGTATTGAAGCTTGTCTTTATAAATGTTTTGTAATGTTTGGTAATAGTGATGAATATCTAAAGATAATGATATGGCGGTATCGACCTGCTTCATTTCATTGGACGTGAGATCTGTAATATAATTACCAAGACGAGCTTTGCTAACACATACAATATTTCCGAGAAGTACATTTCCATCAAGAATAACATTTCCGTTATGATCCAGTTTGTCTGCAATTGGGACAACAACAGGAAGTGTTGAGGCTGTATGGGTAATGGGAGCCACCACGGTATTGGGAGAGGTCTTGTTTGCAGAATTATATTGCAGAACTACACAAGGACGGTTTTTACTTTCCTCACTTCCAACACCAAGACCTAAATTGCATTGATAGACCTGACCACGGAAAACGGTACGCTTTCCAGATGACAGCGCAACCGCGTTTAAGTATAGTTTGTTTTTGAACCAATCGAGATATTGTTGAGTTTTTAATAAATCTATATTTATTTAATTTTTACCTCCGTTATTGGTAAAATCAGTATACCATACTAATCCTAAAACTGCAATCAAACTAAAAAACATTAAATAAATTACATTTGTAAGGAACGTTTAAAAAGACATACAGATTTTCATAATCAGCATGTCTTTCTAAGCACTCACACAATCTTATTTTCTATAACAGCTCTTCCCCGTCAAACACAGCCAGCTGTCCAATCTTCTCCTTCTCCTGCGGCAGAATCACAGCCTCTCCTTCTCCCGCCTCCTTCATAAGCTTGACCAATTTCTCCCCCAGCGCGAGGCATACCTCCTGGTGGGCCCTGGAATGAATCAGATTATGGAGTTCATAAGGATCGTGTTCCAGGTCGTAGAGATACATCTCGGTATACACGCCGCTTCCCTGGTCTAAAACCGGATCCCGGTCAGTGGCCTGAACCGAATACTTCCACCGTTTCGTCCTTATGGCCCGGCCGACCTCCGCCTCGCTGATCTGGATGAGCGCCTCCTTCGGCCACGGAGCTTTCTTTCCGCCCAGCAGAGGCATGAGGGAATGGCCCTGCATGTCCTCCGGAACCGGAATCCCGCATGCATCGAGAAGGGTCGGTGCAACATCGATCAGGCTGACAATCTCCGCAACATTGCCGCCCCCTGTAAATCCCGGTCCGTAAAATGCCATTGGAATGCGGACAGAGCTTTCATGGCAGGAACGCTTATATTCCGCATTCCGCGTCTTGAAATGGCATCCGTGATCGCTGGTGAACAACAGGATGGTGTCCTCCGTCATATGAAGGCTTTCCAGTGCATCCCGGATTCGTCCGAAGGCCTCATCCAGCCGTTTCACCATACCGTAGTATCCGCCCAGGTGCTGCCATGACGTGCCGCCGAGCGCGCCTAAATCCGGCGGCATATAAAGCGGATTGATGGGAGCCCCGCTGTGAGGGGCTGAAAAATCGTCGAAACAATTTTGGAAATGAGGCTCCAAAAAGGACAGGAATAGGAAGAACGGCTTATCCTGGTCCTGATGGCCATCGATGTAGCGGACCGCGGCATCCGTCAGGGCATCAATTCGGTGCCCCGGCAGCTTCACCGGCCGGTTCTCATTGTCATATACAAGGGTATCATACGGTCTGGAGGTAGCCTCCAGGGCATTGGCGCCCAGCCACCAGTCATATCCGCCGCGCTCCTCCTTCTGGACCTCGTGCCGCCCCGACGCCAGATGCCATTTACCGATATAAGCGGTGTCATACCCGGCGTCATGGAAGTAATGGGCCATGGTCCTCTGATCTCTTCCCAGAGGAATCGCGTTCCGGTAATTTCCTGTACAGGTAGCGTATTTTCCAGTCTGCAGCACCGCTCTGGCCGGCCCGCACACCGGCTGGGGCGTAACCGCAGTCGATGCGTACGTCCCCGTAAATGCCACCCGGTCAAAGTTCGGCGTCAATCCGCAGGGATTACCGCCCGCTCCGGTAGTATCCGATCGCTGCTGGTCCGTAAAAAAAACAATCACATTTGGTTTCATAAGCTTCTCCTCTTAACATTTTACAAGACAGTGTTTCTCATAATCAAACCAGGTTCCGTCAAGCATGGGGGCGAGAGTATTGGTGAGACGGATTTCTATCTGATTTTCTCCCTGCCTTAACATCGCTCCGTCCCCGTGCCACGTATACGGGGAAAACGCCCGCACACCGGCGGAAACACCGTTTACTATGATTTCCAGGCATTCATGGCACTGATCCTTCTTATCCAGCTCTAAGTCAAACAATTGTGGAACCGTCTTCACATCAAGCACAGTCCGGAAGGTAAACGTCCCGCTGTAGTAGGGGAATCCCCTGATGTAATCCAGCGTAAACGCCGCAGTCTCCGGTTTCGCAGTGAGTCTTCTGCGGCCTGCTGCCTCCGTCTCACTCACACCGAAGTCTCCATATAAGTAGAGCGGATCCCGGATCCCGTCAGAATCCTTCGTGAGCGTCACTTCCACCGCCAGTTCATTCCAGCCCTTTTTCAGAAATGGGGCTATGTCCGCCATCCTATTGTTCTGATCATTGATAAATACGCTCCGGAATGTCTCAGTAGCGATTTCTTCCCCGTTCAGCGTCATACGCCACGTATCCTTTACCGCGCCCCGGTCCATCAGAAGCGAACACGTCTCCGGCACCGTTTCCACCTCAAAGCCGGTCTTATAGGTCACCGCCAGCGGATAGTGAATCGAAATCTTCTTTGGAATTCCAAAGGCTCCGGTAAACTGATAATCCTCCGGTTTCAGGCAGGACTGGTCGGCACACTGCTCAATAAAGGTCTTCACGGGCACCTCAAACCATTCCTCCCCGTCCCGGGATATTAAAAATTCTTCCAGTCGGAAAATATTGCCGCCTTCGATGGTGACAGGCATCGGATCGGAAGTGTCGATTACCAGCTTTTCCGGCGATTGCTCACTGCTGCGCAGTATACGCCTGCTGCCATAATCGCAGTGATTGACAGATTCGCAGCCTTTAACAGTCTCGCAGCCCTTGCCGCTCTCACCGTCGATACCAACCGCTTCACCCTCCATCCCCTTCTCACCGCACTTTCCAAACCGCAGCATCCGGCTCTCATACGCCCGCAGCGAAACCGCCTCCATCGGAGCCGGAGCCGCCGCCGTCTTCACCTCTCCGGTATCGAGACACAGCTCCCCGTCATACACGCATCCAGCCCGTCTGCACGTGACGGACACTTCCGTATCACGGCCGCCCTGATTTACCAGGAATACGTAATACGCCCCGCCGTCTTCCCTGACAGAGCTGATGATATCTTTTCGCTCCGAATCCCGGGTCTTAATTCCGAAAGATAAGTCGGCCGCCTCCCTGCACCATTCACACCAGGCGCCATCCCGGATCTCTTCGAAGTAACGCCTGTCCTCCCGCTGATTCAGCTCCAGACCGGTCCAGTCAGCCCGTTCCTGCTTCCTGTCGATGACCGCCTCCGGCAGATTTCCCAGGAAAACGATCTTTCCGCCGCAGGCGGCAAACTCCCGGATCTTCTCGCAGGCCGCCGCCTCGATAAAATCGGTGGGCGGTATGACCAGCACACGGTAGGAGGCCCTGCCGATGAGAATCTCGCCGTCCCGGATTTCTGCGTGTTCCAGGATTTCCGTGTCGAGATGTTCATAATCAATCTGGTTAAACAGGAGTTCCTTGCAGACCGCAACCCAGTCCTTTCGCACCTGGTCGCATTTCTGCCGTTCCGCTTCATCCTCTCCCTGGTAGACGAAACCGATAAACGGTTCGCCAAGATACGCCCACAGCGTCGCCGCCGGGTCGAGCACCGCCACATGGATATCGGCTTCCGTGTTCGTCACCCACGTACCGAGCCGCCCCGCGTAATCTGCCAGGAGGCGGTAATGCTTCCAGTACGGATTCTGTAAAAACTGGGAAGGCGGTGCGTCATGCTTCGTAATGCTGTCGATGGTATAATAAAACGCGTGCACGTTGTAAAAGTTAATTCCGCTTGCTCCCAGCCGGTCAAACATCCACTTTGCATCCTGAAGCGTCATGGTCCATCCCAGGCTGTGGAAGCTCTCGATCATGGAAAACTGCTTTCCCAGCTGGCGTGTCAGAGAGCTGACTGCTTTCGCGTTGGAACGGTATTTGCGGATATATTCATCATAGATCCATTCCAGCGGACGGCCCAGCTTCTCATGGGCCGTGTCTCCGCCCACGATCGCGCTGTAGCGCTGCGTGCTCATGCGCATGGAGGGAACCTCTGTGGCGTACTCCAGATGGTGGCTCCCGCACCAGTCCGACACCTGCTTATGGTAGCTCTCCACAAACAGCTTATGGATGGCGTCATAGAGATCATACCGTATGGCATAAGCATTTTCATACGCGGCATTGTGGAGCGCAGGCAAATGTTCCAGAAGATCGTACCCCTTCACCTGCTTAAAGTATTCCGGCAGCCGTTTGGACCACGGGATCGGGCTTAGAAGCCCCACCTCATCGGAAAACATGCCGTAAATCCGGCTTCCAAACTTCTCCCCCATATACTTTTCATACTTCTCATGGGTCGTCTTTAAAAATGTCTGTACCGCTTCCTTCGAACACGGATCGAAAAAGCCTCCGTAATACTTAAACTCGCCGAGGGCCGTCTGGGTATACACTTCCACCCGCCAGCTTCCCGCCGGCAGCGTTCCCTTCAGAATCCGTTCCGGCCGATAGGTGAAAAAACGCTTATTGTTGTATTTCGTCAGACCGGTTGTCTGGTATATCTCTTCCGTCTGAAGATTGCCGGCCAACGCTTCCAGATCCACCGGATGGGCAAAATCCACGCTCCCATCTCCTGCCTGCCCCCCTGCCGGAAATGCCTTCGCATAAAGCAGTCCGCACCATCCCAGATTCATCTCAAATGTACCGCCCTCCGGCAGATTCAGGGACCGGTGGTTTAAAACCATATGCTCCGCTTCGGGATGCTCAAGCAGCACCTCGCCGCCGCTCATACCGCTCGGATAGGGATACTCATCGTAAAGCCACGTCTCAAGGCCGCACCGAACCGCCTCTTCGGCCGCAAAGCTCACCTTTTTAAACCATTCCTCCGACAGATAGGGGACCTTCTGTCCCTGTCTTGCACAGATAAAGGCCCCGCCAAGGCCTTTATCCGACATTTCCTCTATCTGATGTTTTATTTCGTCCTCTGCCATATCGCCGTTCCAGAACCAGAACGGCTTGATACGGCATCGGGCGGGAGGATTTTTAAATTCGTCCAACCAATCCATTTTCTCTCCTCCGCCTCATGGGCTTTTCTGAAAACATCTCTGAAATCTTTGTTCCATTCTTTGATCTATTTAGACTGTAAATACTGGTCGTACTCGGACTTCAGTCTCGTCATCTCAGACGCCCAGTTGTCTAAGTATTCCTGTGCGGTCATGTTGCCGAGAAGCACATTCTGGAATCCTTCCACCAGGGTGTTCTGATGCAGATCATAGTAACCGATTACATTGATCGGAAGCGTAGTCACCGTCGTGCTGGAATCGAGAAGTGCATCTGCGGCCTCCTTAATCGGTCCTGCCTTCTGCACCCACTCGTCCTCCAGGGCTTCCTTGTTGCAGGGAATCTGGCCAATCTGCTCGCTGATGTAGCTGCACGCCTCATGCTGTGCCAGGAAGCTGACGAACTTAAAGGCCTCTGCCGGATGCTTGGAATCCTTGAATACGGATAAGCACATTGCGCCGTTGGATACGATGGTTCTCGTTCCATTAGCAGCATTTAACCGTACCAGTCCGGCAAATCCGTCCTCGCCCAGGGTCTGTACGTGCTGGCCATAAGAGCCAAGGTTATGGAAGATCATTCCCGCGGAACCGGAATCGAACGCCGCATTCATCTCAGCCACCGCATTGGTGATATCGCTTTCCGGTGTGTATACATTGTAAATACTTGCGAATTTCTCAAGCAGCTCCACGTGAGCCGGATCATTGGCCGTGGAATTGCCGTTTTCATCAAACATATCCAGCTGGCCGGAATACTGATACATCATCTGCTCAAACTGCTGGGAGCTTCCGGCGCCGCCGCGGATCGAGAATCCATAGACGCCGTTTGCCTTATCGGTCATCTTCTCTACACAGTCAAACACACCGTCCCAGTCCTCCGGAATCTCACATCCCGATTTGTTCATCAATTCCGTATTATACCATACAACCGGCACAGTTACCATGTGCGCAAGACCATACATCTTGCCGTCTGGAGCCATGCTGCGGATACTTTCGTCGAACTCGGAGAGAGTCTTGTCCTTCTGATCCCATTCTGCAATATAGTCATCCAGCGGAACCAGGGCATCCTGAATCAGGAAATCGCTCATCCAGTACTGGCTGACACCGCCGCAGTCCGGGGCGGTGTGGGACTGGATTGCCACATCGTATTTGGATTTCGCCTGATCGGCGGGAACTGGAACCAGTTTTACCGTGATGTTCGGATTCTCCGCCTCAAAATCTGCGATCAGCTTGTTGAAAATCTCCGTCCTCTTCGTATCCGCGTTCTGATCCCAGTAAGTGATCTCCACCTTCTCTCCCGCTGCTGCCTCGGTGCCCCCGGCCGTCGTCTGAGCCGTTTCCGCTCCCGTCGTGTCCGCAGTTCCCCCGGCTGTGGTGGTACTGGTGCTGTTTCCGCCGCTGCATCCGCTGAGAAGTGCCGCTGTCATAACCCCTGCCATTGTTAATGCTGTAATTCTCTTCCTCATAACTTTACTTCCTCCTGTTTTTTATTATATAATTATTAACCCTTAACACCGCCGGCGCTTAAACCGGTTACAAGATATTTCTGAAGATAGGCGAACAGACATACCGGAATCGACATGGCGATAATCGCGCCGGATGCCATGGCGCCGTACTGAACGCTGAACTCGCCCTGCATCATCTTTAAGCCGATGGGCACCGTATATTTCGCCGGATCGTTTAAGAACATCAGGCTGAACAGGAACTCATTCCAGCAGGCGATAAATGCGAACGCCGCCACCGTAATGATTCCGGGTACCAGCATGGGAAGCACGATTTTCACCACTCCCTTAAACCGGCTGCACCCGTCCACCATGGCCGCTTCCTCCAGTTCAAAGGGGATTCCCTCGATGAAGCCTTTCATCAGAATCGCATTGAACGGAATATGGAAGGTGATATTTACCAGCACGATGGCCGTCTTCGTTCCCACGAGTCCGACTCCCTGGAAAATGTTGAACAGCGGAACGAGAAGCACCGCCGCCGGTATAAACTGGCTGGCCAGCAGAAAGCCCATAAACAGCTTTTTTCCCTTGAATTTATATCTCGTCAGCGCATATCCCACCATAATGGACAGGACCACGATGATCGACACCGACACGATGCTGATCTGAAGGCTGTTTGCAAAATACTGGCTGAATCCGGCGTGAACCCATACGTTCGCAAAGTTGTTCAGGGACGGCGACCGCGGGATATACTGAATCGGCGTGCTGACAATGTCGGCCTCACTCTTTAACGATGTGATAAAGGACCAGTAAATCGGAAACACCACATACACGTTGATCAGAAGCAGCGGAAGCCACCGCAGGAATATAATATCTCTTTTCTTCTCCTTCATGGTTATGCCTCCTCCTTTCCAAATCCGGACAGTTTCATATAAATCACCGCAATAACGGCCAGAATCGCAAAGCTGACAACAGAGAGCGCCGAACCGTATCCATAGTTGCTCGTCTTGATGGCCTGATTGGCAATCAGCATGCTGAGCGTGGTCGTCTTACCCACCGGACCGCCGCCGGTCAGGCTGTAGATTAAGTCCACACTGTTGAATTCCCAGATGGTGCGGAGCAGAGTCGTCAGCACAATGGTATTCTTAAGCATCGGAAGCGTGATAAAGCGGAACGTCTGAAACTTCGTGCTGCCGTCCACTCTTGCCGCCTCGTATATATCATCTGGAAGCCCCTGCATCGCCGCCAGAAGGCTGATGGCAAAGAAAGGAATGCCTCTCCATAATTCCGCCACAATGACGGAACCAAGTACGAATTTCGTGTTCGCCAGCCAGGCGATGGGTTCCTTGATAATCCCCAGTTTCGCCAAAAGATCATTGAGTACTCCGAAATGCTGGTTGAACATGATACTCCATAAAACAGCGGTCAGTACTCCGGATAAAGCCCATGGAATAAATGTAAGGGCACGGAAGAATCCCCTTCCTTTAAACTTCTGATTTAAGATCAGTGCCACAATCATGCCGAAGATCAGCTGAAGTACCACCTCACATGCTACGAACTTTGCGGAAACGCCCAGTGCATTGTAGAACTCTTTCTTTGTAAAGATCGTAATAAAATTATCGAGTCCCGCAAACCCGTTGGTAAACGGTTTCGTCGGATTATAATGCTGGAAGCTTAAGTAGAAAACCTTTCCCAATGGATAAATCATGATGAGCCCCATCAAAAGGCATGCCGGTAATATGAGAATATATGGAGCAAAATTAAACTTTTCCTTTTTCACAATCTCTTCCCCTTTCTTTTTGTTCATGTAAGCGCTTAACTTCATGTTTCTATTTAACCACATCAGCCTTCACGGGTAAATAAAGTATCTTTCGTGAAAATTATAATATCTTTAGGTTTTGTTGACAAACTTATCAAAACTATATATGGTAAAGGAAACACATACAAAAACCGTATTTCTATCGAATGATAAGGGGGAATCACTCGTGAAGAAACATTTTTTTTCACTGTCAATCAGAAGTCTTATGCTGCTGTTCTGCCTGCCGTTTGTCCTTCTGGTACTCCTCTCGTGCAGCTATTTCTACCGCGCCGGCAAAGAAGAGATCACAGACTTGATTCAGGCGAACGCGGTCGCCATCATCGGTCAGACGAGCGACACCTTGGAACAGAAGATCGCCGCGGTAAGCAATCTTCCCACCACGATTACGGCTTCATCCTATTATTACAAGCTGCGGAAAAACATTCTGGCGGACCGGGAACCTATCTCGGCGGAAAATTACCGTGGCTTCTCCAACGCAGTCCATGATTTTCTCGTCATGAATTCCTCCTACTTTAACTCCGTATTTCTATTTCTTGACGACTATACCGTCAGTATGTTCCGTTCCAATACCGGAGAGCAGCTGCGGCGATCCAATTTCTGTTACGAGGATTTCTCAGAAGTTTACCCGCCATACTCCCTGCACTGGATTACCAGTGCTTCAGAGCCATATCCCTACTCCACGTTCAGCGGACGCCTGCCTGCGGCCTCGCTTATGGAGGTCCTGGGTTCTCCTGATTCCACCGTACACGGAGTTATGGTGTTCGGCATCGATGACAGGCTGTTCACCACCTCACTGATCAACTGCAAAATCACTGCCTCCTCATGCGTAACCCTCGTAAAAGATGGAAAGCTGCAGTTTTTCTCCTCCGAGCTCTTCGGAACCGACACATTGGAGAAGCTGTCGGAAGAGGATTTACACGCCATCTCAGCCCTGACCGGCGATGCGGTGCCAGAGACGACCATCACGCGGCAGCTGGGTGAAAACTACGTCATCTACCGCCCGCTGGCCTATGAAAATATGGGGGTACTGGCCGTTATCCCCATGGAAGAAATGTACATGAATTACCACCGATTCTCCGACGTCGCAATAAAATTCAGCCTTCTCCTGCTCACCGTCTGCCTCGCCCTCTATTTTACCGTTACCAACCTGCTGACCCGTCCCATCAGTTCTCTCATGGAGCAGCTGAACTACGTCTCAGAAAACCACTTAGATACAGCGATAACCGCATGGGGAGGCAAGGAAATCAATCAGATCTGCAAGGGAATCAACCACACGATCGGCCGGATCAAGCTGCTGATGAAAAATCTGGAGTTTGAAATGCTCGCCAAACAGGATGCGGAGCTACAGGCCCTGTACTTTCAGATCAATCCTCATTTTCTCTACAATGCGCTGGACTGCGTTCACCAGCTGTGCGATTTGGGTGAGGTGGAAAAAGCCGGACAGATGGTGGATCAGCTGGCCGCATTTTACCGTATCGGCGTCAGCAAGGGCATGGTGGCGATTTCTCTGAGAGATGAACTGACTCATGTGGAGATGTATCTGGCTATTTTAAAGACGCGCTTCGAAGATTTCCAGTATGAGATCTCTGTCGCCGCCGAATACTGGGACTGTTCCATCATCAAGCTGGTGCTGCAGCCCATCGTGGAAAATGCGGTTTATCATGGACTTCGGCCCTGCCGGACCGATGGAACCATAAGGATCTCCGCAGAAAAAGAGGGCAGCTGTCTTCTGATCCGCATAAGCGATGACGGAGGCGGCATCCCCGACCGGCTTCTCGAAGATATCCGGGCTTCCTTATACTGTTCCATGTCAGAAAAGCCCGCTCATATCTACGGAATTAAAAATGTACACGACCGTCTTCAGCTTACCTATGGCTTTGGCTATGGTCTCACCATCGACAGCGTTCTGGAAGAAGGCACGACGGTGACACTGAGAATTCCCTATCAGGCCCTAAGCCAGAAACAGGGCACCCAAAACACGGAAGCGCCCCGTCTGAATCGATGATCTTGGAAAAAACCGGAAGGATTGATAAAAATGTTGAAAATACTGTTTGTAGACGACGACGCAGTCGCAAGAAGAAATATGGCTCAAAGAATTGACTGGAATGATTTGGGATGGGACCTGGTCTATACCGCGCGTGATGGTGTGGATGCCCTGGAATATATGAAGGAGAACCGACCGGACATCATCATATCCGATATTAAGATGCCCATCATGGATGGAATTGAGATGGCGAAAATCGCCAGAGACTACTATCCGGATCTGTTTTTCATCTTTCTTTCCGGATATAAGGAATTTGAATATGCCAAGCAGGCTCTGGCCCTGGATGCCATCGATTATCTAAACAAGCCCATCGATAACAGCCAGCTGCTTGATGTTCTCCGGAGGGCCGAGAAAAAATGTATCCGTGCCAGGGAGGTCAACCAAATATTAAATGAAAAATACCCCCTGATCCGGCGCCAGTACATTTCCAAACTGATGTATGAAAATTTCCGTGAGGCAGACGATGCAATCTTCCGCGCATTTGACATCAACATCACCGGCGGTCTCGGAATGGTCTTATTCATGGATTTCGGAAAAGATGCTCCGCCAGACACGGCGGCGTGCCAGGAATACTTGCAGACACTGTGCAATACGCTGACGCGCCAGTACTATGGAAGCCTTTTCATCTGCATGGACAATCTTCAGCTGTTTATTATCTATACCATGCCGGACTGCAAGGAGAAGAACCGCTTCTTAACCAGTATGGAGGAACTGAAGAAGTATATCAACAGCTGTCTAAAGCGGGATCTGCTCCTGGAAGGCATCTTTTACCAGGGAAGCGTCATGCAGGAATTAAACGATTTGTACGCCTCCTGCCAGGCAGCTATGCAGTCTAAAAACAGCGAGACCTACACGCTTCTGTCCAAAATCAGGTGTTATATCGAAAAGAACTACCAGAATCCTGATTTGAGCCTGGTCATGATCGCCCGTCATTTTAATGTCAACCACTGCTACTTAACGAGTCTCTACAAGGACCAGTTCGGTATCAATCTATACGACTATCTGATTTCTGTGCGTATGGAAAAAGCCGGTGAGCTGCTCCGGACTACCGATATGAAAAGCTACGAGGTGGCCGAGGCCACCGGCTACCGCAACAGCCAGTATTTCAGCGCCAGCTTTAAGAAGTACTACGGATGTACGGTGAAGGAATATAAGCGTAGGAGCGCTGCCTGTTCCTACTCATGATTCTTCTGTACCAGCCGGAACAGGGAATCCATAATAAAGACAGCCATTGCGATAGCCGCAGCAGACCGCCCCTACGAAGCCGGCTCGCTCACGGCTCCTCCCTGTACTCAGTGTTCATAAAAATAATAAAGGCAAACCAAATGGTTTGCCTAAAAATAATTAAATCTTACATTATAAATAATAATATAATATAAATAATAATATAGTATGTGCTTTAATGAATAAACTATACCACCATATCCTTCTAATGTCAAGTTCTTATGGTTTAAGCCAAATACTATCAGCTCTTGCTATAAGATGAGCATTATTATATGCCATATCTAAAGTCAAACAAGTATGTCCTAAATATTGATTCCCAGTCTCATTTTTACTCACAACCAAAGCCAGATCCGGTACATTTTCATTTATTAAGCAAACTGGAATTAAAAGTTGTATTTTGCCCTTATAAACTGAGGAACTGCTGTTTTATAATTTGCATTTATCATCTGTTTAGCTCTTTTTATTGCCCCGTCAAAAAGAAGTGTCTTGTTAGAGCTTTCCCTTACACTTTCAGGAATCCTCAAAAAATTTTCAGGATCACTAAAAATATGTGAATATTGAGGAATAATTTCACAATTTGTATCAAAAACCAATTCTGATGGATTAGTAAAATAATTAGCCCGTTGTGGGCGCTCTGTCACACCCATATTAGAAATCTGATAAGATGTATAAAATCCGTCTAAGAACCATTTTTGTTTATTCTTATTTTGGTTTTCAATGAAATAAGCTTAAATTTCTTCATAAAAGTTTGTATATAATCCCGTATTAAACAAACAATAGTTTGAGCCTTCAATTACTTTCTTTTCCTCAAACACTTTTTCCAGCGTGTGGTCTACATAATTCTTCAATATAACATTATCAGAGTTTAAACCAAAACTCCACTTTTCAGGACACAAATTACTTAATGAATTAATTTTCTTATCATAATCAAAACAAAAAGCAAATTGAAATAGTTTCATCGTTACCTCCCCCTTCCCCTGTAAAATAACTTAAGCTTGTCAAATGGTACGCTTTCCAGCTGACAGCGCTGTCGCGTTTAAGTACAGTTTGTTCTTGAACCAATCGAGATATTGCGGAGTTTTTAATAAATCTATATTCATTTAATTTTTACTTCTATTGTTGGTAAAACCAGTATACCATACCAACCCTAAAACTGCAATCAGCTTGTTGAAAATCTTCATCTTTTTAACCTGGAAAATGCAGCGTCCCCCAGACCGGCGGTGTGATGACGGAGATCACCTCTGTGTAATCATCATCATCATTGATGCAGGTGTGGGGGAAATCTTCTTTGATAATAGTCGTATCTCCCTCCCGCAGCACGATCGTCTCCTCACCGACCACCACCTTAAGCGTTCCTTTGACGACCAGAAGCGTCTCCTCGGAATGGTGGACGATGGGTATTTCCGAATCTCTGGAATGTGGTTCGAGTGTGGCTTTTATCATCAGCGCTTTGGGTGAAAAATTCTGTGAGGAAAATGGCGTCAGGAACTCGTATTCCACACTGTTTTTCCTGACATGGGCAGTCATGCGTTCTTCCCTGCGTATGGTAAGGCTGGAATCATTCTTATGATCGTCCAGCAGCACATACACCGGAACATCAAATTCACCTGCGATTTTCCGCAGAGAAGACAGCGACGGTTCTGTCTCCCCCCGTTCCACCTGGGAAATATATCCGATGGAAAGGCCTGTCCGCTCCGCCAGCTCCTTCATGGTAAGCTTCTGTTTTTTTCTATATTCTCTGATATTTGTACCTAACATTTAAAGCTCCTTTTTTCTGATTATTCTATCATAGCGTGTCTCAGATACTTTCGCAAGATTTTTACTGATTATTTCCTGTTTTTCATGACGAAATGTCCAGAAATGGTTGACCGCTATTTTAAGCTATAGTAAAATTATTTTATATTATAACGCGAAAATTATGATATAGCCATAATATAAGGAGGATAATCATGAAGATTACTGGTATGAAAATTGAAAAAGTACAGATTCCGCTGAAGGAACCGTTCAAGGTGGCCTTTGCTACCGTCAGCAGCCTGGAGAGTGTACTGATCGGAGTAACTACAGAGGACGGACTCACAGGCTACGGGGAGGCAGCGCCCTTTGCTCCTGTCACCGGCGAGACCATCGATGGCGTCATTGCTGTCCTGGAAATCTTTAAGCAGGGACTGATGGGTATGAACCCCATGGATATCGAAGCCATTCATGCCATGATGGACAACGTGATCGTGGGAAACGGAGCGGCAAAATGTGCCGTGGACTTAGCGATGTACGATCTGATGGGGAAATCCATGGGACAGCCTGTTTACAAGCTGCTTGGAGGCTGCGGAAACGTGGTGCAGAACGATATCACCATCGGCATCACCAGCCCGGAAGCCATGGCAGCCGAAGCGAAGAGGCTTGTCTGTACGGAAGGATACCGCATTCTGAAAATCAAGGCAGGAATCGACTATAAAGAAGATATCCGTGCTATGAAGCTCATCCGCGAAGCCGTGGGCCCTGCAGTCCGCCTCCGTGTTGATGCAAACCAGGGATACAGCGTATCAAGCGCCGTCTGCGCACTGGAAGGTTTTAAGGAGTATGGAATCGAAGCCGTCGAACAGTGTCTGCCGCACTGGGATATGGAAGGTTCCGCTTATATCCGCAAAAAAACAGGCGGAATCCAGATTATGCTGGACGAATCCATCCATGGACCGGTGGATGCGGCCAGAGCCTGCCGGCTGGAGGCAGCCGATATTCTCAACATCAAGCTGATGAAATGCGGCGGCCTGTATCCTGCTGCCAAGATCAATGCTATCGCCGAAGCCAACGGAGTCACCTGTATGGTAGGCTGTATGCTGGAAACCAAGCTGGCCATTACCGCCGGTCTGAGTCTGGTCGCCGCTAAGAAAAATGTGACCGAAGCTGACTGTGACAGCTTCCTGTACTATAAAGAGAATCCGGTCGAGGGCGGGTTTATCCAGGATAAGGATACGTTCACACTGTTGGATGAGCCGGGATTTGGCATAACCTTTAACATGTAAACCGAGATAATACAAATTCTAACGAAAGAGGTATGAGTATGCAGTTCCCGATTTTTCAAACAACCGACGAATTATTGACAGTTATACTGGTAATGGTGGCATTTTCCCTGTGGGTACAGCGTTTTAAGGCATTTAAATACGTGGGCCCGGCGCTTACAGTTATCGTTATCGGACTTGCGCTTGTAAACCTGCACATTGTTCCGGGATATCAGGACGTATACGGTGTCATCATTACATACTGCGTCCCGATGTCCATCTCGATCTATCTGCTGAATATCAATTTAAAAGAGCTGGCCAAGCTTTCCGGAAAGGCGCTGGTGGCTCTGGTCTGCGCCGTATTCAGTGTCTGCCTTATGGCTACGGTGTTCGGTGTCATATTTGGAAACAAGATGTTTGAAGGCTGGAAGATTGCCGGAATGTTCGTAGGCACCTACACCGGCGGAAGTTCCAACTTAACAGCGATCGCAGTCGGACTTGATGCGGCCAATGAGACCATCGCTGCCGCTAATGCGGCGGATTATGTTATCGGTATGCCGACCCTGTTTTTGATGTTTGCCGCCCCGGCCCTGTTCCAGAATGTGAAATATTTAAAGAAGATCTGGCCCTACCATCTCTCGGATGAGGACCGCATCGGCGACGGTGACGAGCCTGTGCTGATGGCTGAACAGAAATGGAGTATCCAGGATATCGCATGGCTCCTGGCCATCGCGGTTACCATAGTTACCATCGCCACCAAACTGTCGGCACTTCTGCCCTCCTCCATCGCAAGCGCAGGCAGAATCCTGCTGATCTCCACGATTTCCATCGCGGCCGCCCAGATTCCAGCCGTAGGAAAACTGAGAGGGAATTTGAATCTGGGGCTGTTTTTCGGGTTAATGTACTTATCCATCATCGGCTTCAGCGTAGATCTTGTCTCCTTCTTCGGCTCCACCATGACGATCACGCTCTTCTGCTTCTGTGTTATCGTCGGAAGCATCGCGCTTCACTTATTCCTTTCCAGACTGTTTAAGGTTCCTTACGAATACGTAATTCTGGGAATCACCGGTGCAATTGCCGACGGTACCACTGCATCTTTAGTCGCCTCCAGCGCCAAATGGAACCGGCTTGTCAGCGTCGGGCTGATCATGGGTGTAATCGGCGGCGTCTGTGGAAACTATGTGGGCATTATGGTTGCTTATCTGATCAAATTTTTCATTGGCGCATAAACAAGGAGGAATCTATGGAAAAATGGAACTTTTATCTGTCCGGCATTTTATATGGTATCTGTGAACGGACAGAAGACCGGGTCTGCCATCGGCCGCTTGATGTACATACCGGTCTTTTTAAAGAATGGGAAGAGCTTACAGAGGATGAAACCTGGTACCTCGAGCTTGGGAAAATGGATGTCCGCAATATCCTTCTTAAGCTGCCTGACTACGAGGCGGGAATAAGCGAGGTCACAAAGGAAAAGGCAGCGCGCTTCACCACTCCCTCCGGAGAGATATATGAGAGAAAAAACGAAGACTCCTTTGTACAGCGAAACATTAAGTTTCCAGTCGATCTGATCACAGAAGAGGGAACCGTTATTGCTTTCGTCACTCCGTTTCGCGACCAGTGCGCGGTTCTGGTAAAAGATGGGTATGAAGACAGAACGATCCTGAAAGTTTGGAAGACAATGGGCGGGACCCCTCTTTTCACGGTGAAACCCCCAGTCACAGAGATGGTGGCAATGCGTGACAACATACGTCTGGCAACGGATATTTATCTGCCGGAGGGCGCGGGAAGAGTCCCCACCGTATTAGTGCGTACCCCTTATGGAAAAACCATTGGCACAGCCGCGTACTATCGTTTTGTACAGCGCGGCTACGCCGTGGTGATCCAGGATGTCCGCGGCCGGGAAGACAGCGAAGGCGAATGGCTTCCCATGTACTATGAAGTCGAGGACGGTGACGACACGCTGAACTGGATTGCCGGCCAGCCCTGGAGTGACGGCAGCGTCAGCATGACCGGAGGTTCCTACCTGGGCTATGTCCAGTGGGCAGCGGCGGCCAGCGGCAATCCGCATCTGAAAGCCATGCTCAGCAATGTCTGTGCCGGCAGTCCCTTCGTGGATGTTCCGCGAAGAGGCGGCTGCTTTAATTCCGGTATGCTCGCCTGGGCCTTCCTCGTCTCTGGACAGCATGCCAACCCGGAGCTCATGGCGAGAGACGACTGGGATGACGTTCTGAACATCCGTCCTCTGGAGGAGCTGGCGCCAAAAGCTCTCGGCTACGACATCCCATTTTTAAAGAAATGGCTCAGCCATATGGACTATGACGAATTGTGGCAGCGCGGAAACTGGAAGGAACGGACTGAAGCGAGCCGGGTCCCCGCTCTGATCATGTCCGGCTGGTTTGATGATAACGGCATGGGTACAACGGAAGCCCTGGAATTATATCGGGACTATCCGGAAAAGAAAGTCATTCTGGGTCCCTGGCTGCACAGCGGCAATGCGTCCTACGATCCGGGCGGCCTTGCGCTTGGCAGCAACGCCCTTCGCTACGACATGGATTTCATCTGCCTCGCCTGGCTGGAACACTATTTAAAAGGTGTAGATAACGGAATCGACCGGACACCGAAGGCAGAGTATTATACCTGTGGGTCCAACCAGTGGAAGACGGCCAGTAACTGGCCTGTACCAGAGACAAAAGAGCTGGTGCTCTATCTGGATGGCAGCCGCGAGGATGCGGCCGCATCAAACGGCGGTCTTCTGACTACGGACTCTCCGGTGCACGAATCTTCCGATTCTTATCTGTATAATCCGGAAGATCCGGCGATCCATCTTATTGACATGTCGGAAAATGAACTGGAGGTCCCTGCCGATTACGCGGAAGAAGAGAAACGGTCTGATGTCCTGTGCTATACCACCGAATGCCTGACCGAAGACTTAACGATTACCGGAGACGCCACCGCTGAGATTTTTCTTTCCTCCGACTGTGAGGATACCGATCTCGTCGTGCGCATCACAGATGTAGACGAAGCCGGCCGCTCCATGAAGCTGGCCGACGGAGTCTTATGCGTCCGCTACCGGAATCAGTTCGATCATCCCGATTTCATGGAGCCGGGCACGGTTTATCCGGTAAAGATCAGAACTACAAAAGTATCTCATACCTTCTTAAAAGGTCACCGCCTGAGAGTTACCATCACCTCCAGTGCGGAGAATTTCATCTTTCCAAACCGCAACACCCGTGATGGCTTCAACAGCGTGGCCATAAAGACCGCCCACAACCGCATTCACCGGGGCGGAAGCTGCGCTTCGCGGGTGGTTCTGCGGGAGGAGACGTAACGACAAAGAACAGGCTTCCAAATCTGAAATCCAGGGTTTGGGAGCCTGTTCTACGATACGGAGCAACTGTTTAATTTACCACTTTCGCCACACAAAATCCCGCCTCCAGGATCTCTTCTTTAAAATCACAGTCAAGATGTATGCAGGTAATCCTTCCTCTAAGGGAAGGATCCGCCACCATCTTCAGTGCATTGAAATTGCCATGCCCCGATTCAGCGGGTGCATAATTGGCGGTATCCAAATAGAGGTGTGTGAATTTCCCCGACCTCAGTCCATCAAGCATCTCACTGTCAACCAGCCCGCTGTCTCCACTATAATAGATTGTCTCCTCTCCGTCACCAATCTCATACCCGAAACACCCCATAGAGGGATCGTGATACACACGTCTCGCCTTAATCCCTAAAGGCAATTCCTCCGGCCACCAGGCAGTATATTCATAGATTTCACGATCAATCCCACATAATTTTAAATATACATTCAACCGCTCATCCGGATAGAAAACCTTGACACGAATTCCCTTTTTAAACCAGGAATAAGCAATTAAATCTCCCAGACTGCCAATGTGATCCGTGTGCATATGGGTAATAAGAACAGTAATGTGGCGAGCCTCCTTATATTCAGACAACTGATAGAGTTTGTGGAACACGAAAGACCCGCAGTCTATCAGATATAAAGTATCACCATGCAGGAAAAAGGCAGCTGTATTGCCCAGTTCCGGATAAAAAGCCGCTCCTGTTCCCAGGAAATGGAGTTCTAACATCTTGTGATTTCCGGCGCCTTCAATATTCCGGCTGATTGGAGGCAGTATTCATAGGACCAGGCATTCCCCTCGCTCCTCCAGTATTCCGGCGCCGCTTTATGGTCGGAATCATCACAATTATGGAGTGCACCAAATGTATTTAACCTGTTTCCAAACGCCGTAATGTCTATGCGCTGTTCTCCTTTCTCAATTTTTTCCGTTATCAGCTCATACGGTGAAAATGCGATATTCCCCTGCTTCTTCTCACGATAATCAACACGGAGAACCGGTGAACGAAACTTTCCCACCTTGATTTTCATCGGATGTCCTTTCCCTATAACACTTATGTGATAGGTCACATTTCCTCCATAAAACGGAAGTCCCTGTACTGTCCAGTCCCCGAAATCCAGGAAACCTGAAAATGTTGTCACCACTGCTCTGCGCCCAGTTACCTTAACACCAAACCCACCCAAAAGAAAAACCGCTTCCAGATTGGTCCTGCTGCCAAATAAACGGACCATACGAAGTTCATTCCAGCCCTTTTTCAGTCCCCCTAAAGTTACTTTTCGAATCCTCTTGTCCACATACCAGCCAACCGGCTCTCCTGTAATAGGATTCCCCTGCCAATAAACTTCAGTCTCTTCCGGCCGTTCCAGGGCCAGCCATACCTCCCTGACCTCACACTCCGAGTATATAAAGTAACGAAGTTCAACTTTGTGTATTTCTTCGTCCTCCTTCTGCTTTACCCATGGCTGAGGCCATGCCTCCATGCGCAGAGGATATCCCAGCCGTTTCCGTATTTCATTGTCAATCCTCAGTATTTCCTCTTCTTCCTTCCATTCCTCACCGTCCAATGAATACTCCGGCATATCTAATACGAGTACGTTCGGCTCAGACAGGGACACTCGCGTTCGTTTGCAGTATTGGACTTCCTGGCCTCTGCTTCCCCCTCTCTCCCCTTCTTCTCCAGCCTTTTCTCTAACTGCATATCCTTCTTGGCTTGCCTTCTCTCCTTTTGTCCGTGTCTCCTGCCCCTCTCTGAAAAATGGAGTTAAATGGATCAATACGCTGTCGTGCTCATAAATTCTTACCTTTGTCTCTGTCCATCCATCAAGGCCTGGCCGCGCTTCCATATCTTCTCCACAACCACTCACAGCATCCAGCCGCCGGCATAACCAACTCCCCCTCATTCGCACGGTTATAATCCGTGCTCTGGCCATATCCTTTTCTTTCGGGTTCTTTTTGTGCGCCATAAAAAGAAAACGTTCTGTTCCCTCTTCCCGAAGCTGGCAGATAACATCATCAATTCTCCCACGCCCCTGCTCGAATAATTCAACCTCTGAAAACTCCTGTAGTTCACTCAACAGGCTGCTTCTGATAAACGGAATTGTTTTACACTGCTCCGCCAGCCTCACTCCTTCACTGGAAAGCGTTCCATTCACACAGGCCGGAATTCTGCCACAAAAAACAACAGCGCCTCCCCTGCTGTGAAACTCCTTTAGTGCCTCCAGTGTCTCCCATCGGATCGTCTCCATATTTGGTACAATAACCACACGATACCTCATTTCCCCTACAGAAAAACCAGCCCCGGCAC
This sequence comes from Hungatella hominis, assembly GCF_014288005.1. Taxonomy (NCBI): domain Bacteria; kingdom Bacillati; phylum Bacillota; class Clostridia; order Lachnospirales; family Lachnospiraceae; genus Hungatella; species Hungatella hominis. The sequence continues at coordinate 9,038 of NZ_JACOPB010000026.1, read as the reverse complement.
ACCCTCTGTATAATTCCGGAAGCAGCGCCTCCGATATGAAATCAAAATCAAAACTGCCTCCGATCAGCCAGTCCGTCAATTGCAAAAACTGCTCATCCAGCTCCCTTACCCGTTCTCCCGTCTTTTCCAGTGTTCCCCAATGCAGCCAGCACGTTTCTATCGGATGAATTACCCCGATTCTTACAACTGCATTCCCCCGGCTCATGACAGACGAAATCCGGGCAAAATAGTCTTCCATCAGCCGATACTCCTGATACCATGGGGACTGGTAAAAAATAGAGGCAGGATAATCCCTTTTTGCTTCCCCTTCCATTGATGTCCAGGAAAGATGAGGTGCACGCATTGTAACCCCCAAAGCTGCCTGCCAGTCACCCTGAAGCTTATGCCCCCGAAAATCATAGTCCCAGTTCGTTACCCCGAACAGTTCACTGATCATATCGGATTTTCCATATTGATGAACGATGCTCTGCGCCTGTTTTGCAGTCGTATACTCATGCCGGTCGCAGAGAATGTCGATACCGGGAATTTCAAATGCCGGATAAATGCGCATCGCCTCCCCCACATACTGGGTCTGGGACGAGAGGAGCGGTTCCTTCATAAGATGACCGGTCAGAGCCAGTCTATGGTTCCTGCACCACTTACCAATCTGTCCGGCATAACTTTCGGCAAACATCTGGCTTGTCAAATCATGATAACAGTACCTGGCCAGGGAAACTCTGTCCTCCCAGTCATAGAACAATTCCGGCAGTGCATCCATCAGGTCAAAATGGTATTTCTCCAAAAACAGCTCTGGAAGTACATCCGTAAAAGGGAGAATGACCGTTTCCCGGCTTTCTATCCCCTCCGCCCGCTGCTTCGGTGTAAACTGAGGCTCATCCGTGAATATTCCAGGGATCATGCAGCCAAATTTATCGCCAAGCTTTAGACGGTATCCCTCATAGGTTATATCAATAAACTGCTTTATCGCTTCCGTATTTAATGTATCCACATACGACTGGCCATTAAACCATGGATTATTCCCTGAGATTTCCAGGTAAGCCCACCACAGAAAGGTCTGCTCTCCCTCCTCCGTCTGTGCCTTACGTAAGTTTATATCCTCCAGTTTTCGATACGATTTTAAATAACCATTCTTTCCAGTTACTTCATATATACCGTAAAATTTTCTTTCTCCACTCCTGACAGGGGCCGCAGAGGAAGTAAAACCTCTGTTCTCCACAATTTGTCCTTCCCTAAGCGGCTCTGGAGACCAGACCAAAAAACGGCTGCGGTTCGCCTTCTCCTTCGTCACGAGACCTCCTGCAAAGCCGGAAGGCCACCGGTCCTCGTCATAAAGCCACGGAATAAGCCCTGTTTCTTCCGCGCGGCTGCACGCATAATCAATTAGATCCATGAATTTTTCGCCTAAATAGGGGATATTCAGCCCCGTTCTGCTGTGAAGAAATACCCCTCCCATTCCCATCTCCTTAAAAATAGAAAGGCCGAAATCGATGTCTTCCTTTGTCATCTCTGTATTCCACGCCCAGAATGGAAACCCCCTGTATTCCACCGGCGGGTCTGCAAATATCTCTTCTGAAAATTCTTTCTGATTTACCCGATACACCTAACTACCTCCAACTCATCCCACCGAACCACGTTCAATATACTCCGATGGAGACACTCCCGTTACTGCTCTGAATATTCTGCTGAAATAGAACTGGTCCTTATAGCCCGCCATCATAGCGATATCCTTAATAAACATCTGTGGATTCCTCTCCATGATGCGTTTTGCCTTCTCAATGCGGACTGTGCGCAGATAGATATTAAACGATTGCATCCCATATTTCCGGAATATCATGTTTAAATAGGACTGAGACAGTCCGAATTCCCTGCAAACCGTGGAAACCGTGATATCTTCCGCCATATGCTGGTCAATATAGCACTTCATCGTGTCTAAAAACTGATTAGAATCCAGTTTTACTGCCTCTCTGTCCTCCTTCCAATACCGTATAAAGATACTTTTTAAGCTGTCGAACAGTTCTTCTACACTGCCAGCATAGTAAAATGCATCCTCCATCATCATCTCATCCTCAAATACATCCCCCCTAAAGTTCCTGTACTGCTGAATTTTAAGCGCCAGCTGCCTCACGAACCGCTCCAGACAGAGCTGCGGATAAGCCGCCCTTTCTGTACTCTTTATAAATTCCCATAGTCGTTCTAAGAGCATGTCATACTCTTTCTTCTCCAGGAAGCGTTCCATGCTCCTTAACGCCTCCTTATCATAGAGCTCCTTCCTCTTGTCCATGTCCTTTTCGCCTTCCTCCGCAAAAAATCTTTGGTTGACCCCTATGGACAGGCGGCTGTTTAAACTTCTGTATATCTGCTCCATAGCCTTAGGAACCCAGTTTCTTTCCACGGCCTTCTCTATCATCACCGTAGTCACAAAGTTGCTGTCATTCTTTTTTCTGAATGCCTCCTTCTCAATCATAAAACTGAATGCCAGATCGTTAAGTGCATTGGCAGGACAGATATAGAGAGCCTCCCTCTCATCACGCCCATACACAAATATCGTATCTTCCAGCTCAGAGAGCATTTCCATTCCATAATTCCCGGTAAAACGCCTTGGAAGCCCATTTTCCCGAATGACAGCCAGATAGTATTCCTCTTCCGGAAAATATGCTCTGATTTCATCCTCATCGGCCTTTTCTCCGGCCACCACCTGACGTACCAGTACTTTCCGCTGTTCATACATCCTGCCTTTCAACTTTTTAATAATCGGGGCAGCTGATGTTACAAAATTAGCTGGTGTCATTGGTTTTAAAACATAATCAGAAACTCCGATCGAAAGAGCTTCTTTTACATATTTAAATTCCTGATAACCGCTTACCAGAAGAATCTGTGCCTCAGGATTCATTTCCCTGATGGCTTTTACCATAAGAAGGCCATCCATAACCGGCATCTTAACGTCACTTACCACCAGATCCGGTTCCAGCACCTGGTACTCCGCCAGACCTTCCAGTCCATTTTCCGCCGTTCCCACCACGTTCAAATCAGGACATTTCATTTTTATTATATTGCAGATATACTCCACTGCACTTGGCTCATCGTCCACTACCAATACTCGAAACATCTTCCCCCGCTCCTGCCGATACTGGCACCGTTATGACTACGGTTGTCCCGCTTTCCAGTCCCATAATCTCCAGTTTCACATCATCGCCAAAAAACAGTACGAGACGAGCATAGGTATTAAGCAGACCCATACCGCCAATTTCCATCTCGATGTTTTCATGACGGTTTAGCAGACTATCCCTCATTCGTATCATCTGCTGTTCCACCGTCTCTTTTTTAATCCCTTCTCCGTTATCAGTGAATACCACAATCCAGTGTTCTCCCGACTCCGTAAGCTTTATGGTAACAGTTATCTTCATCACGTCATTTTTCCCGTTAAACCCATGCTTAATGGAATTTTCTACAATTTGTTGAAACGCAATTTTAGGTACCAGCTGACTGCCAAGCGTCTCATCCACCTCGATAAGATATTCCAACTTATGCTGATACCGAAGCTTCATCAGATACAGATACTGCTTCAAATAGATTAACTCCTCCGCTATCGTGGCATAACGTATTTTATTGCCAGTGGCATAGCGAAGCATACCGGACAAGCTTCCACAAATTTCACAGATGGTTTCGTCCCCCAACATCAGTCCCCTCGAAGAGATAACGTTCAATACATTATGAAAAAAATGAGGATTAATCTGAGCCTGCAGAAGATCGTATCTTGCCTGAAGCTGCAGATAGGATAAGTTCTTCTCCTGAATCAGGGATTCCTTCAGTCTCCGTAAAATCCTTTCATATGTATTCGTAAGAGCTGTAATCTCGTCCATGCTGTTCTCTATATGGATTGCTTCCCCCATATTCTCTGTATTAGTCTGCTCCATCTGCCTGCGCAGCTCGTTAATCGGCCGCGCAAGATTCTGTGATATACGGACAATAAACAAGATAGACAGTGACACGAAAAGAAGCAGAATCCAGAATGCCATCCATAGTGGACCGGACATCTTCTGCGTAATGACACGTCTGTCCTCTGCCAGCAAAATTGTAACTCCTGTAAGTTCAGAGTAGACACTGGACACGATCTCATTACGGCCCGTCACAGGGTTCTTTCTATCCGTTACTGTGTGCTTCTCACTCTTACCCAGCCCCTCATAGTACTGCATCATCTCTTCGTTTTCAAGTCCATATAGGGCGCCTCCCCCATCGTATACAGCGGCTACCCGAATATTGTCATCAAAAATCTCAAAGATGCGTTTCAGCGAATCTTCTGTCTTCTGTACCTCTAAATATCCCATATTGCTGCCTAAAATCTCCCGGATGACCCCATATATGACAGGTGAGGCCTTCATTCCCCAGGGATCCTCATGAGGCAGAACCAGTCCTGTCCTTCCTTTCTTACCCGTAGCGCCTGTTATCCATACCTCCTGTTCCTCTGGAATCATATTTTTGATCTTTCGTTCATCAAAATCATAGCTTGCAAATATGTCGCCACGATTATTATAAATTAAAACCCTGTAAAAATTTTTCACAATATGGTAGGTGTTCAGTCTGATCATAATCTTCTTTTTCGCTTCTACCCGATAATCGCTGTCCTCATAAATGGTAGCCAGAATTTTTAAATTATCCAGAATCACAGGGTCAGAAAGAAGAGACTCTGTCATCTCCTGCATGGATCGGTATTCCATCTCCAATTGCTGCATCATCTGTCCTGACAGGGTCTGTAAGTAAGAATACTCCTGTTCCGCGTACCGTTTTCGGGAGGAATTATAATACAGCACAATTATAATCACCACAGATATAAAAAGAAGAAGTACATAATTCAACAGAATTTTTCGCTGAAACCTCATACCATTCCCCACCTTTTCCGGGCGTAGCTGACCTTATGCCTCAACCTAGCCTTTGACCGCCCCCGCCGTCATACCATCAACAATTCTATCATTCAGTATAAAGAAAATTATGAGCATAGGCAAGACAATCAGTATCACATCCGCAAATAATAAATTGTAAGAACTGGAAAATTGCCCCATAAAACTGTATAGTGTCAGCTGAAGCGTTACATTCTTTGTTCCTGGAAGAAAATACAGCGGATTCATAAAATCATTAAAAACGGAAACCATATTGAGAATCGTAACTGTGGCACTCACTGGTTTTAGCAGTGGAAATACAACCGTCCAGAACATCTTCCATTGGGAGCATCCATCGATATATCCGGCATCCTCCAGTTCAATGGGAATTGATGCCATAAATCCCCGATACAGCATGACAGTAAACGGAGTATGAAGCGCCACCTCGATAAGAATCATCCCCACCATAGTTTTGTAAAGGCCTACACTTTGCAGTACCCAGATCGTAGGCATAATGGCTGGCGGCACCATAAGGCCAACCAGAATTACAGCGTTTGCGGCTGTAATTTTTCTGTCGCTGCGCCTCTGCAGCACATATCCGGCCATAGATGAAAATACAACCAGCAGCAGAATGGAAAAGAACGCCAGAATAAAGCTATTCTTATACGCCCGCAGCAGCATATAGTTCTGCTCCTTTATGACGTCAAGAAAGTTTTCAAAATGTACGCTTTCCGGTAGTGAAAGCCTCAACTGGTTAGCCGATTTTCTGTCTTTTAAAGAATTAACGAGCATAAATAAAAAAGGAATAACAAATATAATAAACCCCGATACAACACCGACTGCAGTCGCTGCAAAACACCGTATATTTTTCTTCTTCATTTTAACTGCCCTCCTATTCTTCACGGCTGATCAGAAACTTCTGCAGAGGATAAGCAATGAGTCCAATTACTACCAGCATAATAACGTTTCCTGCTGTAGAGAGGCCGTAATATCCCGCGGCGAACTGTTTATATACAGAAAGTGCGATTACTTCGGTTGCAGTCCCCGGCCCTCCCTCTGTCATGGCTTTAATTAAGTCAAATGTTTTCATACCTGTCACCAGCGCCAGGATAATAACAGAATTCATTGCCGGCCGGCATAATGGCATTGTGATATAACGCAGAAGCTGAATCCCTCTCGCTCCATCCACCTCCGCCGCCTCATAATAAATCCTGTCTATGGCCTGGATTCCAGAAATAAAGATGACCGTTGCGACTCCCAGTCCTTTCCATACATCTGTACCTATAACAGAAAATAATGCAATATCCGGGTTTCCAAGCCAGTTAATCCCTTGTCCTCCAAAAAATATAATAACTTTATTAAACAATCCCCTGGATGGATGCATCAATGCCGCAAATGTAATTCCTACAGCAACAGAACTGACCAGATGAGGAAAAAACACCATTGACCTCAGGGTTCTTTTTAAGCGGATATTCCCGGTTAGATATACGGCCAGAAAAAAGCCCAGCACGACTTTTATGGCACAAGTGGAAAACGCGTAGAGAAACGTGTTGATGATGCTACGGCTGAGCGCTTTATCTTTAAAGAACATTTTAAAATTTTCCAGTCCTACAAAAGTGACATTCGTAAAGCTCCAGACTGTCAGGCTAAAATAAAGAGAGATAATAAGTGGTAATATAAAAAGTCCGATAAAAACCACCAACGTAGGCGCTAAAAACCATCCGGAATATCGTTTTTTCTGTTTCAAAACTCTCACCTGCTTTCACAAAAGAGGATGTTTCCACATCCTCTTTTATTTTCAATCACTTATTTTGAATCAACTATTTCCAATCGAGTCCAAGCTGAAGCGCCTGGAGCTTACAGTCCTCGTCATAATCGGAAGCGGCCTCTTTTCCAGTAGTTAGACCAGATATCAGTGACTGCGTAATAGTAGAACAATTCGCACCTTTCACTGCTGTCTCAAATTCCATGGCAACTTTTGCTTTATTATGATCAAAGTAAGCCTGCATATCATTTTTTACTGCATCATAAGAGTTATCCGGAAGAGAGTACCCCTTAATACAGTACGGACCATCGGGAAGTATTGCTCCCGCGTATGCATTCAGTGCTTCGTCCGAAATATAGAACTCCATAAAGCGAAGTATGTCGTCCTTCTTATCGGAATTGATATTCCCATAAAGGGAATTGGGCATCCAAACGGTCAGGCCATGATCATCCGCCTTATCTCCTGGAACCCCAAATACACCTATCTTATTAACCGTGTCTTCTCCATATAAAGAATAAATATTGGACAGAGCCTGCGTCAGGCTGATCCAATGAGCCCCCTCTCCGTTAGCCAGCATATCGCAAGCTTCATCATATGTAGTTGCCGTGTGTCCTTCCTGCAGATAGCCCCACGCATCTTCATACTTCTCCCAGCTTCTTATAGCCGCCGGATCTGAAGCATATTTTGCATTTCCTTTTTCAAATTCTGCTACAAAATTTGGATTGGCTGACACCAGGTTATAGTGGTCACCTAAGAACAGCACCTGTGTCATGGATTTTTTTGCCGTAGAGCTAATATAGGCGGTATACCCCGCTGCTTTTATCTTCTCACAGTTAGATATGAATTCAGCCCATGTATCAGGGATCTTCAATCCCAATTCTTCATAAATTGGCTTATAGTACATAACTGCACCTGCCTGCGTAGATGCAAATGGAACACCATAGACAGCCCCATTTACAGTAACAGAATTCTTATAGGTCTCATCATACTTTTCTACAAAAGGCTGGTCGGTTAAGTCAATAAAATACTCAGAAGGATTTAATGCGTCCAGCAGAGAACCTGAGTTATATACCAGCAGGTCCGTCATCTCTCCGGAGGCAAGTCTCGTCTTAAGCACACTGTCATCTACCTTGTACTCGATCTCAATCGTAATTCCAAGCTTTTCTTTCGCTAGATCGCACACGGCCTGGAGTCCGTCTAAAGATACGTTGTTGTCAATCAAAAGAGATAATGTCACGTCTTTCTTTTCCGCTTGTGTGGTTTCCTCTTCTTTTGCAGTTTCCTCTGCTTTCGTGGTCTCTTCTGCTCTTGTAGTTTCTTCTGCGCTTGTCTCCACAGCTGCTGTCTGGTTTGCAGAGCCGGAACATCCGGAAAGAGAAGATACTGCTGTCAGTGCAGCCAGTGTCCATGCTAAGATGTGTCTGTTTTTTCTCATAAAATACCCTCCTTCAATACTGATTACCATTGTCTATTTACAGAAGCCTGTTAAAGTATCCTTATTATAGCATACCGGCCTTAACATACGACATGGACAATCCGCCAGAGTTGAATGCAGAAATTCATCTCTTCTCTTTGGAAACGCATTGCATTGGCAGCAGAATTAAAAAAGCGGATTTCCATATCTTAGAAATCCGCTTCCGTATTAGTTTTTGTGCACTGTCGAATCTGTATCTGCTACCGGAAAATAAACCGTATACATCTCTCTGCCAATATTTTTCAAAGGCTTGAAACAGAAATTCCGTTCCTGTCCTACCGTCCGGTAATCCTCCTTCCAGTGCTCCCACTCCCGCTCATGGGAAGGAGTCAGGATCGACTGTGGATTGTCCTTATTTCCGTGAAACCGGACTTCATCGGTGGAGCCAGCTCTCTCCAGCCGTCTGTCCTCCGGTTGCGAAGCTTCCCCGCCTGTTTACAGCCAGCTGCCAGTAGTTCTCCACTACTTTTCTGTATTGCTCCTCTCCTGTCATTTCATAGGCTCTGGCACAGCCATGAATCTCCGGTATTGTCGCATTGGCGTTATAAAGGTAAACTATGCAGCTGGATGAAAAAAACGGATTTCCATTTCTGGAAATCCGTTTTCTTACATAATAAAAGCGCGAGACGGGGATCGAACCCGCGACCCCAACCTTGGCAAGGTTGTACTCCACCACTGAGCCACTCGCGCTTATTCTATAAAAACGAAGCGACTCTCATCTCTCCGTTTTCTCTTAGGGCATATACCCTCAAAACCACACATTGTACATATCTTTCATCCGTTCTTACTTCCTCTGCCATTTCTGACAACCTAAACCAACTTGGTTAAGCCCTCGACCTATTAGTGACAGTCAGCTGCACATGTTGCCATGCTTCCACCTCTGCCCTATCTACCTCGTCGTCTTCAAGGGGTCTTACTCTTGCGA
>NZ_JACOPB010000025.1:0-65019 GCF_014288005.1 Hungatella hominis | reverse complement strand
ATAGGCACTAAAAAGTAATCTTAGTCGGTGGAACGCCGTGTGATGGGAAACTATCACGCACGGTGTGGAGCGGGGGAAAAGCCCGAGGTGGAAACACCAGAGGCTTACCTATCGCTATTAGGAGTTGTCCCGGATTTTAAGAAAAAACTGGCTACAGCAAGGAGCAGGCAGATTGGAATGTGTATTTTGTATCAAAATATTCCACAGCTTCAAAACCGCTATCCTGACGGACAGTGGGAGGAGATTTTGGGAGGGTGTGACACCTCATTATTTCTGGGCTGCAATGATATGACAACGGCAACCTATTTCAGTGACCGTTCGGGAGAGATTACAGTTGGGGTATCGTCCATCCGCAAAAGTTACCAGACCATGAGGATGACGGACTATGTTCCGGACTATTCGGAATCTGCCTCCGTGGGAAAAAGAATGTTGCTACTTCCTGATGAGGTGCTGCGGTTTCCTCTTGACCAGGCATTGCTGATTATCCGGGGGCAAAAGGTGCTTCGGGTTAAAAAAATTGATTATACCAGGCACCCGGAGGCCAAATACCTGAAACCGGAAAAGACAGGGGTACATGTGCCGGAATGGTGGGAGCAGGCGGAGAAAAACGCAAAAGAGCGGGAGCAGGCGGAGGATAGCAGGCGGAAACCCCAGTCTTCTGCCTGGGGTGAAGGGAAGGAGGACGCAGAGGAAGAACCGCTACAGTTACATACTGTTTTTCATGACAGGGGAGAAGGAAAGAAGAACGGCAATGATCCGAAAGACCAGGAGGGAGGACGTGGCCGGATAGAGAAGGTGGAGGATTTGTTTCAATAATTTAAGGAGGAGCTATGCAGGGGATGATGATTTTTGAGAGTCCTATTATATTTTTGGGATTTGCAAATATTATGAAGGCAGAGTTTGACGTGGATATTGATTACACGGACAGGGCGGCGGTACTGCGCGCGGCTCAGGCCTTGGTTCCCTATGAGGGAGTAGAAGGATTTTTGATGTTTACCGGTTGGGACAAGGATAATCCGGAATGCTGTAGTGAGGAATACTTGGTGGAGAACCGGATCTGCCGCTGGCTGGATGGAAAATTTGTTTATTTTAGCAGACTGTTGTGGGAGAAGAATAAGTTCTAATATTGAATTGTCAAAAAGCTAAAATATATTTCGTGGAAAAAAGATGGTTGTTGTGGTAAAATAAAGTATTATGAAGTGACGCAAATTATTGGAAGAACGGGGGATGTATTTGTGAGTAGACCTATTATTTTAGATTATGTTACACCAAGAACGGGTGACATGAACAAAGTGTTTGTATACGATTATGTAAGAGATATGAATGTTTTGGCAAGCAATCAAGATTTGGAATTCATAGGGTGCGGTGAAGCTGATTGTTTGGCGCAGACAGAAACCCGTGTGGCGAGAGAAAGTGATGATGATGAGTATAGGGCATGTGAACTGGAAACAAAGACGGAAGTTACTCGTGAACGCGATGAAGAGGAGATTAGTTTTACAGAGTTAACTACAAAAACTGCAGAGAGTAGGGAACGTGACGATGAAGACGTTTTTTCTTTATTAGAACTTATATCAAAGACATTTGCAGACAGAGAAAGAGATGATGAAGATGATTATTATCTTGACTAATAAGGATGATGTAACATCTGATTTTGTTGTACGAGAATTGAGAAATCAACGGTTAGAATATTATCGTTTGAATACAGAAGATATTCCACAGAAGATAGACGTCATATTTTCTATAGAAGATGATAAATTTGTATTAGTTGACAAAATAAAAAATATTCAAATTGATCTTAGTCAAATTTCGGCCGTTTATTTTAGACGAGCACAGGTAGCTGGGTTGGAATACTTAGATGAAATTAGTGAACAGGAGAGAGAATATTTACGTGGGGAACTTGCTTATTTATTAGAAGGAATCTATAAAATATTAGAAAACCGTTGTTGGTTAAATAATATATATAAAATTAGAGAAGCAGAAAATAAAATTTATCAATTGCAAGTGGCGAGAGAATTGGGATTTATAATTCCTACATCACTAATTACCAATATTCCAGAAACAGTTATCAGCATGGTAAATAGATATAATAAAGATTGCATTATCAAACCAATAAAATCAGGAAATGTTGATATTAAAACATCCTCAAAGATAATTTTCACATCTCAAATTGAAAAAGATTTTTATGAAGATAAAACAAGAATTGCAGATTTTCCAGTATATTTACAAGAAAATATACATAAGCGGTATGATTTGAGATGTATTGTAATCGGAAAACAAGTATATTGTGCGCAAATTGAATCACAGGAGTATGAAGATTCAAAAATTGACTGGAGAAGAGGTAAGAGTTTTTTAAAACATATTAAACATGAGTTGCCAAATGCAATAAAAGAAAAATGTATTGAGATGACTAAAAAGTTGGGGTTAAAGTATTCGGCCATAGACTTAATACTGGACAATACTGGAAAATACATATTTTTAGAATGTAATCCTAATGGGCAATGGGCTTGGTTAGAAATACGTTTAGGATTTCCTATCAGTAAGGAAATTGTAAATTTGCTAAGCGAAGGGAGTCGCTGATGGGTGTGGTAAAAACGTTGAAAAGTATAAGAGAATTTTTTTGGCCATTATTAGATCCCTTAGATGAAGTTAGCATACGTCAAATAACTATTGAAGACTGTAAATTTAATGATGATGAAATTGATATGAAACTAAAATATTTGGAAGATAATAAAAGAAGTGAAGAAGATCGAAAAAAAGAGGTAGAATCTAAAGCAACAATATTCATAGGAACGTTTGCTGTTGCTACTACAGTGTTAATTAATATGGCTAAGGAATTCATCTTTAGTCCTATTCTGCAAACAGAATCTTTAAACTATGCAGTGGTCCTTTTAATCGCATTAACGATTATTTATTTATGCAGAGCAATTCAATATGCAATAAGGACACTAAAAAGACGAAATTATAATACATTAGGTTTTCCAGATTTTATGTTAACAGAAGCAATGGATAAAAAGAAGCAAATTCTGGTCATCCAATATAATGCTATTAAAAAAAACCAAAAAGAAATAAATATTAAGGTAGACTATATGACAATGGCGCAGGAGTATTTTCAACGAGCAGTTACGACTGTGCTATTACTTACAATTATGTTTTTAGGAGCATTTATAATGCAGAATAAATTCTTTTTGGATAATATTTTGAATATGATTCAAGAAATAGTAACAACTCAAACGGCAGTGGTTCTGGTTATAGGTATAGCATTAATATTCCTGGTTATTATTATATTCCTTTTTTGTAAGATTCACTCTTTGGAAAAACGAATAAATGGTGACAACAATTAGTAAAAACAAATTAAAATATTTATTTTACAATAATCTAAAAATGACCAGTCGAAAAATGAGACGGTATTGCGACTATATTGCGTCGCCAGGCTTATTGACATAGGATTCTGTCTATTCTATAATGATATCATGAAATTTATATACTTACATGCAGGAAGCAGCTTCTCATTTTGAGGCTGCTTTTTTGCGTTCCGGTGTTTAGAGCAGAGGGAAAATCTCTGATTCTATAAATAATTGAGGAAAGGATGGTTTGAGAGTGGCAAATCTAAAAGAGGAAGAGGTGAGAACATCGAAAGAGACAGCGAGGGAAGCGCTGCAGGCAGGTGCAATGGGGATACTAACGGTTGATACGGATGGACAGACCAGGCCCCTGCGCGAACAGGAGGATGTAAACTGGCATGAACTGACGAATGCGTTTCGTACCAGAAAGATTTTATCGGGTATGCTTGGCGGAATTGAAAAACTGGAGAGCGGATGGGTTGTGGCTGTCATCCAGTATAAGGGATACCGGGTCATTATCCCTATGGAGGAGATGATGATTAACCTGGAGGGAGACGGCAGGGAAAATGCGGATACGGTCAACCGTCAGACAAGGCTTGCCAACAATATGCTGGGCGCAGAGATTGACTTTATAGTGAGGGATATGGATCAGAAGACACGGAGTATTGTTGCTTCGAGAAAAGAGGCTATGGTAAGAAAACGTCAGCTCTTTTATTTTACAGAAGGCACAGATGGACACCCCATGGTGCGTCCGGGCAGGATTGTGGAGGCCAGGGTGATCGCGGTGGCTCCCAAAGCGGTCCGTCTGGAGGTTTTCGGTGTTGAGTGTTCCCTGAAAGCAAGGGATATGGCCTGGGAGTGGATGGTGGATGCTAATGACAAATTTGCCAACGGAGATATTGTTTTGGTAAAAGTTTTGAAAATGACAGCAGAATCACCGGAGAATATGCGGGTGGAGGTGAGCGCCAAGGAGGCGCAGCCTAATACAAATAGGGAAAATCTTATGCGCCTTCGCAGACAGGGTAAATATGTTGGAAAGATTACGGATGTCTATAAGGGGACTTATTTCATCCATCTGAATAACGGCGTTAACGCGGTAGCCCATTCCTGCAACACAGCCAGTCTGCCGGGACGCAAGGATGAGGTTGGCTTTGTTGTCACCAGGATCAATGATGAAACACAGGTGGCTGAGGGAATTATCACCAGAGTCATTAAAAGGAACATGTAATGGGATATGGCCGGTAACCGGCGTCAGGCAGCAGGCAGAAAAAAGCCTGCTTTTTTCATACCCCAAAATAGGTGCGAAGGAGCATCGGAAAAGGAGAATAAAATATGTCAGAAGTATTAAAAGGTACTACGAAATGGTTTGATGCAAAGAGGGGATTCGGCTTTATCACGGACGAGGACGGGATTGACTATTACGTCCATTTTTCTGAGATCCAGATGGATGGTTTTCGGAAGCTGAAGGCGGGGCAGAGTGTAACCTTTGAAGCGGATGAAGACGACAGCCACCGCAGCATTGCAAGAAATGTATCCCTGGAAGAATAGGCAGGGCTATCTTATGAGGCGGAAAACGATCAGGGCGGCGGGGATTATGGCCGCCTTTTTTCTTATGTCTACATTTCCTTCGTTTGGCAGTGAGATGGCAACGCCTTTCGATGCTGGCATTCCCGCAGCGGAAGAACACATCCATGAATTAGTGGAAGAAGTAGTAGAGCCAACATGTCTGTTAAGCGGAAGCAGGATTGTGACATGCCGGCTGTGTACGGATTACAGGGAGGAAGTTATCCTTCCTATGCTGGGACATAGCGACCAGGACGGCGATTTTTTATGCGACCGTTGCGGCACACTTTTGGAGCTGTTTCAAAGAGGGGAAAAGCAGATGGTCAAAACCGGTCTTCCGGACGAGTGGGGAGAAATGACATTTACCTGTATAGATGCGGATTATAAGGGCGGACAGTTATTTTTAGCGGACCGGGTCATTCCCTATTCCTTATGTTCCGGTTTTGGAAATGGGGAGAGTTATGATACCTCGGAAATTAGAAACTGGCTGAATCTGCAGTTTGCAGATGGGCTGTCTGTGGCAGAACAGATTCTCCCCATCAGGCTGGCCGAAGGGAATGACAGTATCAATGACCGTGTTTTCTGCCTTTCCCTTGCAGAGATCCGGAGCGAACCATACAAGCCCTATACCTTGCAGACCTGGACTCCGAATACGGGAAACCGATTTTATTGGACCAGGACCATGGCAGAGGATCGCCATGCCTATGTGGTTCAGTATAGCGGCCATATTGCAGCAGAACAGACTGATACGATGGAGGCGGGAATCCGCCCGGCCTATGTCTTAAAAAAGCCGGGGGAGAATGTGACGCAGGAGCGGCTCTGGTATACGGGGGATGTCCAGGAACGGACCATTGCAGGAAAAACCTATACTTTTCGCTGCATAGACCCGGATTATATGGATGCCGCCAAAAAGCGAGGGGCTCTGTTTCTGTGCGATCAGATTATTGGAGGAGACCAGGCTGTTTTTGATTCAGGAAGCAATGACTGGACCGGTTCCGGACTCAGGGAGTGGTTAAACCGTAATCTGGAAAACACAGAAAATATTGCGGACACGGCAACAACGGTACGGTATTCTTATTTAGGCGCATCATCCGCTTATGAGATTGTCCTGAAACGTTTTACAAAGTCTGCTGTGCGGCAGGGAAATTCGATGGACAAACTGTTCTGTCTGTCACTGGAGGAGGCAGCGCGGTACAAAGACAGCTTATGGAAGCTGAACGGGTCCGATTCTAACAATTATATAAATGCGGGTACCTATACGATGGGCTACTGGCTGAGAACGCCGGTGACAGGCGGGAACCGGGTGTATCAGATATCCTGGGACGGCCGTGTTTCGGCGGGGGAGGTAAGCAGTCAGAGCATTGGATTTAGGCCGGCATTTGTTGCGAATCAATCAGAATAAGAAATTGAGGAGGAAAACATGGATAAGAGAATAAAGAAAGGTTCGGCTGTCTTGACTGCCTGGACGTTGATTGCTATTATGGGGATTTCGCCTGCAGGGGTCGCATTTCCTTCCTATGCAGCCATTGCCGAACGCACGGATCAGGAAATAAAGGCGGCAAGCAGATCAGAGGCTGGGAGAACCTATGATGTTACAGAGGAACAGATTGGGGAAAATCCTGAGTTGACGGACACCGAGCTCAGAACGAATCCTGAAACAGCGGATACCGAAGTCAATGAGAATTCCGAAGTTACGGATACCGCTTCAGAAACGGATACAGATTCGGAAAAAGAGGAGGAAGAACTGGAGCAGGACCGTTCAGAGGCGGATATTCCCGAAGCGGAGGAGGAAAAAGACAGGGAGGAAATGCCGGAAGAAAGAATAACAGCGACACCTTCAGAAGCGGTATCGGAGAAGGAACAAGCTCCTGAACTGGAGGAAATTGTGGAAGCCACACCTTCCAATGCGCTGCTGATGGCCGGGGATTTGTGGGGCGGCATAGAAATGTCGGATCATTTTGATGGAGAGGGTACCGTGGAGTCCCCATATCTGCTTCGGAATGATAAAGATTTAAAACTTCTGGCCTATCAGGTGGCAAATGAGGAAGTTGATGGCTACAAGGGATGCTATTTTGAACTCACGAAGGACATCTCCTTAAATGACAGTGCTTCCTGGCTGCCGATTGGTTATTACAGAAGTCTGACAGATTCAGAACCATATCCATTTAAGGGAAACATAGAGGGAAATGGTTACCGTGTCTATAACCTGAAAATCAGTGATACGAGCCAGAACTATGCGGGCCTGTTTGGATATACAAACGGCGCGTCCATTCGGAACCTGACTGTGGACGGACAGGTAAATGCGGCGAATAAAGCGGCCCTGATTGTGGGGGAAGCGAATGACACGGTGATTGAAAAGTGCTTTTCTCTAGGGCAGGTCCGGGCAGCCGGCGTCCTCGGCGGTATTGTCGGAGAGGCTTATGACAGCATGATTTCGGATTGTAAAAATACCGGAAGTGTGTTAGGCGGAACCGATATTTCCGGCAGCCTGGAGGCGTATGCCGGGGGAATCTGCGGCTCTGCACACTCCACTTTTATTGGTGATTGTGTCAGCGACACCAATGACAGTTACAGCTCCCTTTACTCCGAGGGCTGCGTCGGCGGTATTTGTGGAAATATCTATGACAGTGAGGTTTATAACTGCTATGTGCAGGGAAAAGTGGGAAGCACATCGGCAGATTATATCGGCGGGCTTGTTGGGCGCATGCAGAGCGGACGGGTGAAGAACGGCCGGTTTGCAGGAACCATCGGGGCTTCCACCGCATCTGCTTTAAAGACAGCGGGTCTGTTTATCGGATTTATTGAGGGCGGAAATATCGAGCTGGGAGATCATCTGGAATACCTGTTTGCCAATTCGGAGGATAAGTTTGCATTGAATCCATTTGGAAACAAGCTGACTCCGCAGATTAGGCTGGAACATCATATCGGGGCGTACTATTCCAATAACCGGGATTTTTCGCTGTATCAGATGGGCAGCTTTGTAAAACAGACAAGCCGTTTCTTTTATGAGGAATTAGAGGAAGGGGTTTTGGCAATCGGGGACAGCAATATCCATCATATCGCGGCCAGCAAGACCGGAGACCCCATCCGGGGATATTTAGTGACGGTACCTTCGGTTGACTATGGAACATTATCCGTCATGGAATCCCAGAATAACTATGTGAAGGAAATTAACTGGGCGAATCCGGGGGCGGTTGCAGCGGGAACCAAAGTGCTGGTCTACACCAGCCCGGTCAACAATACGGAGAGCAATCCGCCTGTGTATTATGAGCTGGAGCCCGGATCATTAACCTGGGTGTCGGACGATGGCGGACATCATGAAGAAATCAACACCGACACAACCGATATTTCCTTTACCATGCCGGATGAGAATATCACAGTCTCAGCTAA
Source organism: Hungatella hominis (assembly GCF_014288005.1). Taxonomy (NCBI): domain Bacteria; kingdom Bacillati; phylum Bacillota; class Clostridia; order Lachnospirales; family Lachnospiraceae; genus Hungatella; species Hungatella hominis. Next base: position 56,725 of record NZ_JACOPB010000025.1, on the reverse strand, counting down.
ATACCGGGCTATGACAAACGGAGTGGTACTTGACCGCGACAAGCTGAACTTTGAAGTGGAACAAATCAGAAGCGGGTCCCGCTGGAATCCTCAAATTGCCTGGAAGATTACAGATCCGCAGCATCTGACTGCCACCGTTATTCCGGATTCGGCCGCCAATAAAAATGTGGTCTGGAATGTGAAGGATACCGATGGTTCCTCAACCGATGTGATTTCTGTGGACGACAAAGGTGCTGTGACCGTAAACCAGGATGCAAAGTGGATACAGGATTTAATCAAGGCCGGCGTGACCAACCAGGAGCTGTATCCGTCCAAACCGATTACGACAGAGGGTAAGAATTACGCCTCCGTAACCGTGACAACAGAAGCAGGACAGAAGCGGGCCAGCTGTCTGGTCACTGTGGATTTCAAAATTACAGACGAGACAACCGTGCCGGTGTCCAATATTACGCTGAACCAGTCGGAAATCAGCTTTGATGTTGTCCGTGTCCTGAGCGGAAACCGGTTGCAGCCGGAGGTGGCTTATCGGGTAACACCGTCCCAAAGGTTATATGAGACAATCACTCCCGAGTACGCAGATAACAAAGCAGTGACCTGGAAAGCCGGGGATGGAGATATGGTGACTGTGGACAGGGACGGGCTTGTAAGCGTGAATAACCAGGCCAGATGGATTGCAGATTTGATCAATGTGGACAATGAAAATCTGAAGCTGAATCCATATGATGCGTCCATCGCCAGCGGAAACCGGTCCACCTACATAACGGCAACTACCGTAGATGGCGGAAAACAGGCGGTCTGTGCCGTAAACATTGATTTTTCAACCGAAGACCATACGGTCGTCCATGTGGAAGGGGTACAGCTGGAAAAAAAGAATCTGACATTTTCCATAGAGAAAATCATGGAAGGCAACCGGTTAAATCCTTCTGTCCGGTATGAGGTGACGCCAGCCCAGAAACTGAATGCGGTAATTGTGCCGGACCAGGCAGATAATAAGAAGATTACATGGGAGACCAATGACGGCTCCGTGCTGACCGTGGATCAGGGCGGAAGTGTGGAGGTAAACCAGGATGCAGCATGGATACAGGCTTTGATTGCAAATGATGAAGCGCGGCTGAAAGAAAATAAGTATGCTCTTTCCAATGCTTCGGGGTCTAAGAAGGGATTTGTGGTTGTCACTGCAGAGGACGGACAGTACAAGGATACCTGCGAAGCGGACATCACATTTACTACCACCGATCTTACCATTGTCCATCCGGAGGAGGTGAAGTTGAGTAAGGAGGAACTGGTATTTGACATTGAACTGGTGAAAGAGGGCAGGAGAAGCAATCCAACCCTTACCTGGAACATTACGTCGCCGCAGCAACTGAGTGCGTCTGTGCTGCCGGAAGCCGCCCATAACAGAAACTACACATGGAGCGTCAGTGACCAGAATATGATAAACGTTGAAGATGGTATGGTCACTGCCAATCATGAGGCAAAGTGGATACAGGACTTAAACGGTGCGGCAGGCAGCGCCGAGGCAGCTGTTACGGTGACGGCCGAGGACGGCGGGATTGAAAAAAGCTGTAAGGTAATCCTCCGTTATAAAACAACAGACCGGACTTATTCCAGCTCCGGTTCCGGTTCTTCCGGCGGCGGTGGTGGTGGTTTCTCCAGTTCCGTCAGACCGAATACAGTTACGGAGACGGGGCCTGCTGGAACCTGGCTCCAGGATCAGACCGGCTGGTGGTTTAAGTATACAGATGGAAGCTACCCGAAGGATACCTGGGTGCAGCTTGGCTATAATGGAAAGCTGGAATGGTATCATTTTGATGAAGCCGGGTATATGCAGACAGGCTGGTTTACAGACAAGGACCAAAACCGCTACTTCCTCCACAATGTCAGCGACGGCACCCAGGGACACATGGTTACAGGCTGGTATCTGGTGGAAGGAAAATGGTATTATTTCAATCCGGTATCAGACGGAACCAGGGGAGCTCTTTTTGTGAACCGGACGACACCGGACGGTTACACAGTGGGAGCTGACGGCGTATGGCTGCCCTGAGTCCCTTGCTGCCTGTAATTTTTGTTGTATTGAAAACAGGTTTAGGATATAATTAGAATTAGAAGATACCTGTTGAGATACAGCAAAGGAGGTGCAATCCATGGAAGTATTGAGAGAAATCATAAACAGCGACAGGCTGAAGACGCTGTTCACAGTGCCAAAGTCAATGGAGAATATGGATGTGGAGGTGATTGTGTTGCCACTTGCAGATAAAAGAAGACAGAAAAGAGAAGTCGATGTGGAGGCCGCCCTGAAGAACATTACGGGAATTATCCAGGATGAGGGGATGTCTTTAGAAGATTACCGAAATGAGAGGCTTGAAAAATATGCAGGTATTGATTGATACGAATGTAGTGCTGGATGTGTTGATGCAGCGTCCGGGATATGAATTGTCAGGACGGGTACTGCAGATGTCTGGGAAGGGAATCATCAGAGGCTTTTTATCCGCCTCGGCTGTCACGGATATCTACTACATTTTGAACCGCCAGATGAAAGACCGCGTGAGGACCGTGGATAGTATTAAAACAATCCTGAGCCTGATTGATGTGGCAGATGTGACGGGAGAAGATATCAGGGAGGCGCTGGACAGCGGTTGGAAGGATTTTGAGGATTGTGTCCAGAACCGGGTTGCAGTGCATAACCATGCCCGCTATATCGTTACCAGGAATATAAAGGATTATGAGGGCGGTGGGCCGCAGCCGGTCACACCGGAGGAATTTTTAAAACATATGGAGCCAAATGAATAAAATGCATGCAAGATACCTGCTTTTCGGAGTGGGTATCTTGTTTTTTCTGGTGTTTTTAATGAAGGGAGAACAAACCGTGAATTCCGATCCGGACAGCCCTGTTACCTTTGCCAAGGCGAAAATGGCGGAAAAAGAGGAATGGGGGGAGGTGGAAGGTGATTATCATCCGCCAGTTCCATTTGAGCAGCTCATGGAGCGTAATCCGGAAATAGTCGGCTGGCTTTTTATAGAAGGGACGAACATCAATGAACCAATCATGCAGTCTGCGGACAACCGGAAATATCTGACCGTGGGATACGAGGAGGAGGAGAATCCTGCCGGAGCTGTTTTTTTAGATTACGAGTGCAAAGAAGATTTTTCTGGCCTGCATAATATTATCTACGGACATAATATGAAAAATGGGACAATGTTTCATGATCTCGTAAACTATAAAGAGGAGTCCTATTTCAGACAGCATCAAAACATAATCATTTATACCCCGGAAAAAGAAATCCGCTTACGTCCCATAGCCGTTGTCTGTACAGAAGGGGCAGGAGTGAGGAGAATGACAAGTTTTTCAGATATGGCATCGTTTCAGGAGTACGCTGAAACGATGCTGGAAGGCGGATTGTATAAGGAAGACAGGGAATCTGGTATCGCCAGGCTTTGGACTTTTGTGACCTGCAGCTATGAATTCGATAATGCCAGGACAATTTTATATGCCAGGGAGTGTACCCCGTAGGAAACTCAAATCTTGTTTTTTCATGCAAAAGTCATGTTTTTTTCTGAAGCAGTGGACACGGGAAAACGCAGTTTGGTATGATGAAAGTGAGATAGTGGATAAACGAGTCAAATTTTGGGCTGGAGGTGGATAAAATGAAGAAGAAATGGATTCGTATTACTGCATTGTCACTGATTTTATCATCCATGACGGCGGTTTCTGCGTTTGCAGGAAAATGGGCAGGCGATGACAACGGCTGGAGATATGTGAGAGATGACGGAAGCTACCAGGGAGACGGCTGGCTGGAGGATAAGGGAAATTGGTATTATATCTCCAACGGATATATGAAAAACGGATGGATTAAGGACAACGGCAAAGATTACTTCATGGGAGTGACCGGGGCCATGCTGAGGGATGCTATCACGCCGGATGGATTTAAGGTGGGAAGCGATGGGGCCTGGCTGGGGCCGGAATCCGTTATTGATGAAAGAGGCTTTACGACTCCATACGATAACCACAGTTATTTCCTGGATGAAAATTCCCTTGAGCTTATTTATGACGCAGAGACAGATTATGCGGAGGAGCTCGGCAGATGGGGGATGTCGGATATCCGTGTGTTAGCGGCTCTAAGGGGCGTTTATCCGGTGAGCGGCCTCAACGAAAAAGAGGCGGCCGTATATCAGAAAACAGCAGAGTTTCTATCGGACTTTAACTACGGGCTGAGCGACAGGGAAAAAGCGGAACGCGTATATGAATATATCCAGGAGCGGGCTGTCTATGACACCGGGGAATTCAAACCGGATTCAGACACCATTTACGGGGTGCTGGTTCTGGGAAAATCAGAATGTGTGGGATTTGCCAGGACGTACAAGCTGTTGAGCAATGCGGCAGGGCTGCGGTGCGGCATCAGTGATAACGCCGCCCATGCGTGGAATAGCGTTATGATTGATGGGGAATGGAAAGGGATTGATTCCTCCACGATTGGAATGAGTTCCTCGTTCTACCTGGACCGGAAAGGCTTTTCCTGCCCAATCTGTGGTACCAGTTATGTTTTCGGCGCCAGGGAATCGGCATGGACCTGTCCCATCTGTGGTATTGAGTATGATAATCCTGGCTTTCAATAAGTTATTCGGTACCGCAAACAATACAATATGAATGAAAAAACACATCCAGGCAGAACCATGTTGGATGTGTTTTTTTGTGCCTAAATAAAGGAGGAACACGCTTTTGAATACAGGATATTCAGTTAAGTGCAGGAGACTGACAGCATTCCTGCTTGCGGTAGTGCTTTCATTGCTGCCGGTTATATCCGTGGAGTTCGGCTCCTTCACCTCTTGGGCGGACGGAGGCGGACGAGGGGAGACCTACACTTATTATGGAACACAAAACCTTTTAAAGGACGGAGCCAGCTTCCCGTTTTACGGAAAGGAGCATAACCGTGTCGGGCTGTGGCCATACGGAATCACCAATGCCAGTGATTCAGGAGGTAACGCACCCGGGTATTGTCTGGAATCAAATAAATCCATGAGAAAAAGTACACAGGGAACGTTTCAGACCTACAATCTGGATACAGACGGAGATAACCTGCCGCTTGGACTGACTCGTGAAACCGCAGAAATTTTGTGGTATGCGCTTTCCTCGTCCGGGAATTTTGAAGGGTATCAGGAGCGGGCCGGGAAAGTAGGACAGGGGCATTATATCCTGGGACAGGCGGCTACCTGGGCAATTATGAGCGGAAACTGGAACGGGCTTGAAGATTTCCAGAACCAGATGGAAGTGCTGATTGCCAACATCAAGGACCCATCCATGGCGATCCAGACCAGGGGTGCTCTGACCCAGTTTTTTAATCAGACGAATGGAGCGGTGGAGGAGGGGTCAATCCCTTCATTCACCTCAAAGTACCAGAGCAATGCACCGAAGCATAAGATGCAGGAAAATGAGGATGGGACCTATAGCGCTACCTTCGAGATTGACAGCAGTGACTGGCGTCAGCTGGAGCTGGAGTACGATCTGCCGCTTACCTGGAGCTATAAGATTTCAGGTAACCAGATAACCTTTACCTGTTCCGATGGAAATCCCAATATCGGCCTGGTGAAAGGACATTTTAAAGAGGGCTCCACGGCTGCACAATACTGGATTAAGCCGAATACATTTAAAATCTGGTATCCCGATGGCTGGACGGAAGCCAGTGCCACGGAAGGAAAACAGGCCATGATTACCATGGCCGGCAAAGAGGAACCATGGGAAGTCTGGCTGCAGTTTGGGGAGGGGGATACCATTATTACCTCCGGCCGGTATGAGATTCCCTATGAGCGTCATGAGCATGAAGAAACCTTTAAACGGAATTATAAAATTGAGCTGATCAAGTATGACTCTGAAACAGGAAAGCCTCTGGAAAACTCTGATTTTGAGATTCGGGAGCAATTTGATTTCGGACAGCTTGACGGAACCAATCTGGAGGAGGACCAGTTCTGGGAGGAGAAGCCTTCTTCAGAGGGAGGATTTGATTTCCTTTCCGTATGTGCGGACCGCATTACCACGGACCGGCAGGGGCATTTGGAGCATACGGATTTGAAAACATATGACTATTACAAGACGTACTGTAATGGACACCCGGAGCCGATTATTGATTATTATGAGGCAGACGGCGACGCAGATGAAGATGAGCAGGATGAAATTGACGCCAAAAATGAAGAACTGGAATGGGAAGCCTGGGAGGCATGGCAGCAGTGTGTTGACTGGTGCGAGGAGAACTGCGACTTTCATTCCTTAGACGAGGGCGTAGCCCGTGGATATTTGGAGGAGGACCGGGATGAAGCCTGGGATACATGGATCAATCTGGAACGCATCTATACGGTCAGGGAGATTAAAGCCAGATTTGGATATATTCTTCATGACCTCCATAATGATGACATTCCAGTGGAAATCGTGACATTTTCTTCATCAGAAGCAGGCGGCAGAGGCAATGTGATTGGAACGTATCCGGGGAATAAAGCGGAGGAAAAAGAAGAACCGTTTTCTTTGGCGCCAGCCAGGCATCGGGCCCCTCCATCTGAAATCCAGGAAGAAAAGGAAGGCCCAGGTATCTCTGTGCATGAGGTTCCAGTGGTACAGGCAGCGGCTACTCCTTCCAACGCGGATAAACCTCAGAAAGAGGAGCAGGAGGAAGAATCTCAGGATGAGGAGATACTGGACGAAGATGAGGATTTCGATGAGGAACTGGAGGATGACCTAGAGGAGGATTACGAAAACAGCATTGAGGAAGCAACGCCGAGTAATGCTGTCAGCCGCTTAAAGCTGGAACTATTGCGGGGCGAGACGTATGGGGAGGATGATGAAGGAGAAGGCGGGAGCTGGACCTGGGACGGCGTGATGTATGACAGTGAGGTCCCGCCGATCAGGCAAAATGACTACTCCCATTCCGATACGGGATATACCTTTGAAGTGTATGACCACCGTACAGAGGGACAAATCCATATCAATAAGAGGGATTTGGAACTTTACCGGCAGGACGCAGTAAGCAGCTATGGAAAGACGCAGGGAGATGGTACTCTGCAGGGGGCTGTCTATGGACTATATGCCTATGATGATATCGTCCACCCGGACGGTTATACCGGAACCGTGTTTTTGGCAGGGGAGCTGGTAGCTGTGGCGGCCACGGATGAGAATGGGGATGCTTCTTTTGTTGCGATTACAGAGGAATCCGAAACCAGCAGACAGGCTCCCAACCGATACGAGGAGAATATCACGAATAACGGGAACCAGTGGATTGGACGCCCGCTCCTTTTGGGAAACTATTATATAGAAGAAATTTCAAGAAGTGAGGGATATGAGCTTTCCAGGGTCGGAATTAATCTGTCAGAATCCAACCGTACCGGTACGCCTTTTGCCATTTCAAAGTCCGGCTCTGTCAAAACTACGGATTTGAGCCATCGGATCAATGAATATGATGGAAGCTGGAATGATTTTACTGTTACCTATTACGGCACAGACGGATACGATATCCAGGTGTCAGGGTATCCAAAGGATTCCAAATTCTACCGGGTGACAGGAGAGGAGACAGAAGATAAGGAACAGGTCATAACAGGAACAGAACGGGCTGAGAGGCGGGATGCAAATGGCAATATCGTTTATAAGACCGCAGCCGGAGGAGAATACAAGTATCATGAGGACGGAACCGTAAAATTAAAATACGATGAAACGGGAGAGCCGGTCTATGAGCCGGACCCTATGGAATTCACCTACTCTGCCGTGAACCGATTAAATACCGGCGTGGCGGCGATTGAGCGGGAGGATGAGGGAGACCCGGACAAAGAATCGTCGGAGGACATTGATAAGGCGTATGTGAAAAAGCAGGTCAATGAAGCCCTGGCCTATTCAGGTTATAAAGACAGCCTGGATCAGTATCCCTGGGCAATCCTTGAGCTGGACGGCGAGACGAATGAGCAGGTGATTGGAGAAATTCTGGAATACTGCGCGTCAGATTCCTTCTGGGATGCTTACCGGGTGGACCGGATTTACGAGGAAGATGGAGTTTGGAAGGCAATCCTGCGTTATGGATATAAAGCCCTGAGTGACGCGGCAATTTATGACAGGGAGACAGACCGCCTGATCGTAAAAGGCACTTACGACTCGGGCTATTTTTATGCCATTTACGGACCGGACGAATTTGTCAGGAACGGTTACCGGTTTACGGTTGGCAGAAAAACGGTACAGGAGCCGGTGAAGCAGGGAGAACCATTGGTGGTGGAATATGTATATGCACAGGCTGCCGATACCTATGAACCAGGCGAGACGATTCTGGATGGGGACGGAAATCCTGTTCCGGAAATGGAGACGGTGCCTGTCTATGAGACGGTTCCCGTATTCAAATATGAGGAAAACCTGGAGGAGATTGCCGCAGAGTACGACAGGGCTTCGGGTCTTTATACGATACATGTTGATACCACGGATGTGGACTGGGAGACTCAAGGCACCTCACTGTCAGTAACGTACCGGGCGCAGGCTCCGGAACAGACCATCACGGTGGATGGGGTTTCGATGGATTACGGCGATTATATCCGCCAGCATGAAAACGGCTCTGTCACCGTGTTCACAAAAAAGGATGCGGTTCCGGAAGGCTCTTATATAAAAGAAGCGGTTCTTTTATATCCCGGCCAGTACCGGGTGGATCAGGATGCAGGGACAAGGGAGAAGCCGGTCATAGTAAACCAGAGAGTCATAAAACAGGCCGTCAGGGTAACAAAAGACATTGCGGAGGAATCCTATCAGGATACGAACACCTACAAAATCCACAGAGATCCGTTTACCGTGTTGTTTGGCGGTTATAACAATCGGCCGGAGGCGAGGACGGTTCTGGGGTTCTATTTTAAATTATATCTGCGGAGCGACTTAATACAGACAGGGCTCCTTGAAACCATGGAGGACGGAAGCTATGCTTACGAAGCCTTTTTTGCAGCCCATCCAGAGCTGGGGGAAAGTCTTGCCGTAGAGTGGGATGACCCGCGCTATGATGTGGACTATGACCTTACAACGCTGCATGCCAGCAGGGGAGGCGGAAAGGACGATTACTGGGGGCAGAGTATCATGCTGCCTTACGGCGTGTATGTTTTAGTAGAGCAGCAGCCGACAGAGATTCCCAATAAGCATTATCGAATTGACAAACCAAAGGAGGTGGAGCTGCCGTTTGTCCCGGAAATTGATGAAGACGGGACCGTTCATGACAAAAATCCGTCACCGGAGTATTTCTATGACGCCCAGATGACGCCGGAGGAACTGATGAGCCGGTATCTGATCCGCTTCAATGAAGAAACGCATACAATCAAGGCTCATAATCATGACGGGGATTTTCTGGTCTTTAAATACGGACTGGAGCCGGACAGCGCAAGGGACTGTGGGAATGAGACGGTAGCCGGGTATTACCACTACAAGAGTATCAGTGAGGACCACGGGCAGCAGGACCAGGTATATTATGAGACGTATCTGGATCGGAATGGAACTGTGACAGATTACGGAGTCACACTGGACGGGGTGGACACGATGTCCGGCGTTTCCACGGCCATAGACCGGAAGTATGCTCCGGCTCTTGTACCATGGAGTGTGTTAGATCCCAGATATGGGGAAATCATCAATGACAATGGAGATATTGGAAACAGGGAGCCGGGACTGGAAAAGGACGGCTTTTTTAATTTTGTCAGCTTTGCCCCTATGGATTTTGAAAATGAATTTTATGGATCACGAATCCGCATAGAAAAGCTGGACAGTGAAACAGGGGAAAATATCCTGCATGACGGGGCGCTGTTTAAAATCTATGCCGCAAAGCGGGATGTGAGCGGAACCGGCACGACCGGGGTAGGCGGAACCGGGGATGTCCTGTTTGATGAAGATGGAGTGCCGCTGTATGATGAGACGGAACAAATCATCATGCGCGATGAGACAGGAGCAGAGGTCGGGATATTCAAAGCATATAGTACCGTCCGTGACGGGGAAGTGGAGCTTGAGGACGGCAGCTTTCAGAATGAGAAACAGGGAGTCGGCTATATCGAGCTGCCCCAGATGCTTGGAGCCGGCTGCTATGTCCTGGTGGAGCAGAATCCACCGGAGGGCTATGTCCGCTCAAAACCGATTGCAATCGAAGTTTACTCCGATTCGGTAGAATATTATGACGATGGGGAGCCGGATAAGAAAATACCAGCCGTTAAGTACCAGTATGTGAAGGTAATCGGGAATGACGGGAAACCGGTGGTGGAGGACATGCACCAGATGTTTGTGAAGGATCAGCCTATCCATGTGGAAATCCACAAGGTCGAGAGTGGTTCCGATACCATTACCTATATGGTCCGCGGGGAGGAAGAACAGCTGAAAAAGAGAGGGGACGTGTTCCTCTATTACTGGCCGAACGGGGAATATGCCGGATATGGCTATGCCACAAAGACGTTTGAGGAGTGGTCGTCCATCACGGTATCAGGGACGGAAGCGGAATTAAAGCAGATGGGAGATGTCAGGCTGCTTTACCATGAGGACGGCACATTTTCCGGAAAAGGAATAAAATATAACACCTATGTTGGAAATGCAACGCTTACCATGTACCAGGGGCTCAAAGTAGAGAAAACAGGGGAACATGAATACAAAGGTGTCACGGTAAAGAGGAATATGTTTGACTCTGTCCTTGGAATTACGGCAAGTGAGACAGGCAATGACACCGATATCCGGATTACCGGAGAGGATTCCCAAAAGAACGCTATCTGGGATATTACAGAGGAAAGGAATCCGGCCGTATCACTCTGGTATTTTGATTTAGAGTACGATCCAACGGAATATGATGAGGAGAGCGGGATTCTGTATGGGCTTGATGACTGGGGGAACCGGATCTGTATGCTGGACTCTGAGACAGGCATGGCCTATGTGGAGGACGAGAAGGGGAATGTGATTGTCTGGCCCCTTGATAAGAACGGCAATAAGATCATATCCAGGTCTGTGGAGGTACACAGGGATGAAAATGGAAAGGAGACCATCAATTCAGGATTAGAACCGGTTGTGGATGAAAACGGCCTTTCAATCTATTACAAAGGCGGAGGAGTCACTATGGCGGATAACGAGTGGGTGACATCCTCAGATAAAAAGGCCCATGAGATTGCCAGGGTGCCGGTGGGAGCTTACATACTGGAGGAAACGGTAGTACCTTCCTCCAAGGGATATGTTCAGTCCATGCCGGTGGGATTGATGGTAAATGAGACAACAGAAACGCAGGTATTCTTCCTGGAGAATGACTTTACGAAAATTGAGATATCCAAGCTGGATATGACTTCGAGAGAAGAAGTGGAAGGAGCGGAACTGACGCTCTATGTGGCCCATAAAGTCTATGATGATTCGGACAAGGGCTGGCACCTGGAGATTACCAGGGACTTAGAGGGAAATCCCAGAATCCAGAAGGAGTGGATATCCGGTTACGAATATGATGACCGAGGAAATTTGAAATACGGGGAAGATGGAAAACCAGTCAGGACAACGAAACCGCACTGGATTGACCATATTGCGCCTGGCGACTATATTCTGCGGGAGACGAAAACACCGACAGAGGCCGGCTATGTGACTTCCAGCGATGTGGAGGTCATCATACTGGAAACCGGGGAGGTACAGGGGGCTGTCATGGAGGATGACCATACCTCTGTTGAAATCCTCAAAACAGATTCCAGAACCGGGAAAGCATTGGATAACGAAAATCCGGCTGTGCTGGCACTTTACAAGGCAGTGCTCAACGAACAGGGGGAACCGGAATATGATGAGGCGGGAAATATCCGCTACAATCCGGAGGAACTGTTCTACAGATGGACAACGGATGACGGAAGCGAGGTCCGCAAGACGGCCCATCCGGTAATCACAGAGGGCGGACACAGCTATATTGGCTATGACTATGATAGCAAGCCGGTTCCGGGAAGTGTTCAGGCTGTGTGCTATGTTACAGAGACAGGGGCGATGCATTTTGACTATATGCCGGTGGGAAAATATGTACTGGTGGAGGAAGGCGTCCCGTCAGGGATGAAGTCAGCGGCCCCGCTGTACATTCCTGTTTTAGACGTCGGCTCAGGTATCAGGACACAAAGCTTTTCTATGGTGAACGAACCGATTACCGTACTGCTTGCCAAAACAAATGAGCCGGGAGGCAAGGTCATAGCGGGAGCGGAGCTGGCTGTTTACCGGGCGGCAGAGGACGGAAGCCTTACAAAGCACAACCGTTACGATCAGGACGGGAATCAGCTTTTCATCACAGATACGGACGGAAATTTCCTGTATGACAGGGAAGGGAATCTTATCCCTTCCATTGACTATGAGGAGAACGATCTTGTGGAAACCTGGATATCCGGTTCTGACGGAGCTTATACGGAACAGGAGAGGAAAGATGGGCGGATACCTGACGGGTATGCGGTAGGGGACTTAAAACCTCATAAGATGGAGGCGCTGCCAAAAGGAATCTATTATCTTGTAGAAAAGCAGCCGCCGTTTGGTTATGTCAGGGCAGAGGAAATCCGGTTTGAATCGGCGGAAAGCAGAGAAGTAATTGAAATCGAAATGGTTGATAAAAGAATCGAAGGGCGGGTGGAGATTTATAAGTCTGATGCGGATCATCCGGACAAGCCACTGGGAGGTGCGGCCTTTAAGCTGACAAACCTGGATACAAATACGGCGACGATTCTGATTACAGACAAAAACGGGTATGTGGCAAGTGGTTATATGCCCATTGGAGCTGTGAGCGCAGACGGCTCTGTGAGTCTGTACACATTCAAAATTCAGGAAGTGAGCGCGCCGGACGGATATTTTATTGATCCTGCTGTCCACACGTTCCAGTTCAATATCAAAACAGACCGGGTGGAACAGATCAGTTACCGGTATACGGTAGCAAATGAAGCTAATTCTGTGGAGATATCCAAAAAGGATTTAGTCTCGATGGACGAGGTTCCGGGAGCTTTGCTGGAAATCCGTCATGTCAGCGTGAAGACAGACGCCGATGGGAATGAGATAAAAGAGGAAGGAGAGATTTTTGAGAGCTGGAGATCCACAACAGTTCCGCATGTGATTAAGAACATACCGGCCGGACATTATGTGCTGATTGAGAAGGAGGTTCCTGACGGATTTCTCCAGGCTGAAAAGGTGTATTTTGAAATCAGGGAAAATATGACCGTTCCGGAATATGTGGAAATGTTTGATGAACACATCACAGTGGATATTGAAAAGCTGGACCAGGATACGGAGCATTTCCTGCCGGGAGCTAAATTACAGCTCATCGAGAAAGAGAGCGGAAATGTGGTGAGAGAGTGGCTGACCGGTAAAGAACCGGAGCATTTTACAGCCCTTCCTGCCGGAACCTATGTAATCAGGGAAGTGGAGGTCCCGGAGGGATACCAGATGATGAAGCCGGTGGAAATTGTGGTGCTGCCGACAGCAGAGCTCCAGACGTATACGGTCAGAAATTATCCAATCGAGGTATGGATTGAGAAGGTGGATAAGGAGACCGGGGAACTGATGGCCGGGGTATCACTGGAGCTGTTGGACGATGAGCAGAATGTAATAAGGCGCTGGACAACCGGAAGTGAGGCGATGACATTTACCGGCTTGCGGGCCGGGACCTATTTTGTGAGGGAAGCCAAAACAATACCAGGCTATCAGCTGTTAAAGGAACCGGTCAAAATCGTGGTTACGGATACGGCCGGAGTGCAGACCTTCCGAATTGAGAACCAGCATATCGAGGTGGAAATAGAGAAGGTTGACGGAGCAAATGGACAGCCGCTTGAAGGAGCGAAATTAGAACTGGTGCGTCTGCCGGAGGAGGAAGTTATCCGGCAATGGACTTCTCAGGATATACCGGAGACCTTTAAGGGAATACCTGCGGGGCGGTATCTAATCCGTGAAGTAGAATCCCCGGAGGCGTATCTTCATATGCCGCTGATGGAAATTTTAATCACAGACCAGGAAGGCGTGCAGAGATTCACCTTCCAAAACTTCCCCATACAGGCAGAAATTGAAAAAGTAGATGGGGAGAGCCATGAGCCGGTAGCAGGAGTGAAGCTGAGGCTTGTGAAGAAAGAGAATCACGCGGTCATACGTGAATGGGTTACCGATGGGGCGGCGGAGTGGTTCTCCGGGCTTCCGGCGGGAGAATACTTAATCTATGAGGCGGAGGAAGCAAGCGGGTACCAGCTTTTGAAAGCTCCAGTTGAGATTACCGTGACAAAGGATTATAAAATCCAGGTGTTTACGGTTGAGAACAATAAGATTGAGGTGAATATTGGAAAGACGGACGAAGAAACAAAAGAGCCGGTTGAGGGCGCTGTGTTACAGTTGTTCAGAAACCGCGATGACAAATTGATCAGAGAGTGGACATCGGGAAAGGAGCCAGAGCATTTTGCCGGACTTGAAAAGGGATTCTACACCGTAAAGGAAAAACAGCCGGCAGACGGATACCTGCCTTTACAGGAGCCGGTTATCATAGAGGTCACCAATGAGGCTGGAAAACAGAGCTTTGAAGTCTCAAATAAGAAGCTGGAAGTGGAGATTCAGAAAACCGATGGAGAGAAGCCGCTTCCGGGGACCAGGCTGCAGCTGGTATGGCTGGAGAATCAGCAGGTAATACGGGAGTGGATATCCGGGGAGTTACCGGAAATCTTTAAGGGGCTGGTTCCGGGAATGTATGAAATCCGTGAACTGGAACCATTGCCAGGGTATCAGCAGGCACCGCCCGTTACAGTTGAGGTGAAGGCCGGACTGGAAAAACAGTATTTTGAGATGAAAAATAAGCAGATTGAAGTCCTTGTGGAGAAAGTGGATTCAGAGACAAAAGAACCTGTGAAGGGAGCATATCTGCAGCTCTTTTCCAATCCCGGCACAGCTTCGGAACGGCTGGTGGAAGAATGGCTGACAGATGGGAACGTTAAAATGTTTACCGGGCTTTTAAAAGGAGAATATGAAATCCGCGAAAAGACCAGTCCGGAAGGATATGCAGCCATAAAGCCAGTAAGGTTCCAGGTGACAAACCAGGCGGGCATCCAGGAGGTAGTGATTGAAAACCAGAAGATTCAGGTAGAAATCAGCAAGGAAAACGGAAAGGACCACAAGCCGGTAGCCGGGGCGAAACTGCAGTTGGTACGCGAGACGGACGGTCAGGTTGTCCGGGAATGGATTTCTAAAGAGGAGCCGGAAGTTTTTAAAGGCCTGTCCTCTGACCGCTATATCATCCGGGAGGTGGAGGTCCCGTCAGGATTTAAGAAGATGGAGCCTGTGACTATCGAGGTTAAAGATCAGGCGGGGGTGCAGGCATTCTCAGTCTACAACTATAAGATTACCCATACGCCGCACAAACCTGGTGACGGTGGTGACAAACCGCATGATGAGTACGGTAATATTTCTAAGGTCGATGCAACAACCGGAGATAAGATTGCCGGCGCCACCATCACAATCTATAATCCGGATGGAAGCATATACTTTAGCGGTGTTTCAGACCAGAGCGGGAATGTTCGCTTTAAGAAACCGAAGCCAGGTGTCTATACATTTAAGGAAACCGCAGGACCGGATAATTACTATGTGAATACGACAGTATTCCAGTTTACTGTGGAGGACGACGGGAGAATTACAGGAGACAATACCGTAAAGGATTATAAGAAGATTCCGGTGGTGATACAAAAGATAGGTGCGGAAACGGGAGGCGGGCTGCCGGGAGCGGTGATACAGATACTGGATGACGGTGGAAACGTGGTGCTGGAAGGAAGCACTGACAGCGAAGGGAAACTTTCCTTTATTCCGGAAAAACCGGGAATCTATCAGTACAGGGAAATCACTCCTCCTGAGACTTACGAGTTAGATCCGGCAGTATTCACATTCCAGGTATTTGAGGATGGCAGTGTCGTGGGCGACTGTGTGCTGAAAAACAGCAGGCATTACGGGACGATCACAGCAGAATACAAGTCAAAACTGGGAGGAAAGGGGAACGTTGTTTTGAAAGGACTGGAGGATTTGCCAAAGACAGGTTACGGAGAGGAAGATTCCCAGGGCGGGACGGCAGCGGCAGCTTTGCTTTTAGTTGCAGCGACTGTATTGCTGCTGGCTTGGAGACGCCGCCGTCTGATGAAAACGGGCTGTATGGCTCTGCTTGTTGTGTTTTTACTGGCGGGGAGCAGTCAGAAGGCGTATGCGGCCGACGAGGTTTACCGGGAAGAACAGTATGTTACGACCGATCAGAAAGACTTGAGAAATGATTTTAGCGGGGACATCGTTATTGACGGTGTCCTTTACCGTTTGAAGGAAGTGCGGCATGAAATTATCGGTCAGCGTCCTGCACAGCCTGCCGGCGATGAACAGATTACCGTTTACAGCGACCCATTCCTAAGTGATTCGGAAGAAATGCTGGTTCCGGCAAAAGAAATTATGCGGAACGGCCTTATCTATGAACTGCAGGGGTACACCAGAGAGACGGCGGTAATCCCCGCCCATGAGGAGCTTGCAGAGGATGTTGTGCTTTATGAGGGGGTGGAGGCGGCAGATTCCATACCGGAGGAAGCGCCTGTCACGGTGACAGATGAAAGGACAGGTCAGGAGATAGAACAGAAGGTTCCCCTTGATAGGTATGAGTTTTCAGACCGCAGATGGGAAGACGGATTTCAGTTCCGGGCCGTATTTCATGAATATGGGACGCCGGGATACCATTTGGGAAGCGTTGTGATTCCTCACAATGATGAAAAACCGGAACTTGCAGGGTTTGAAGATGAGTTGCTGCAATTATTGGAGCTTGATAGAAAGAATTATGAGATCCAACAGATGGAGTGGGCCGGTGAGGCGTATGTGGATTCGGAGGGAATCATCTGCAGGGATGCTCTGATTACCGGGCGCAAGATGATTGCTGACTGCAGCGCGGTTTATCGCGGAGGGGTTGTGTTCCCAGAGGAGGCTGGTTTCCGTTATGAGGCAGAATACCTGGCGAAGGACTTTTTAAATAATCAGCAGACAGAGTATCAGGTGAAGGCGACAGCCGTTTACACTCCGCAGAAAACGAAGAAGGTGCCGGTGGCCTTAATTGGAGCCGGTGGCATGGCTGTGGCTTCCCTGGGCGCAGGAGGGGTCTATCATATGAAAAAGAAAAAGGTGAAACACTGAAAATTTGAAATTTAGTTATAAATACGGTTCCCACAGGCAGGTCTGTTTTATTACACTTAAATCATAACCAATA
Source organism: Hungatella hominis (assembly GCF_014288005.1). Lineage (NCBI taxonomy): Bacteria > Bacillati > Bacillota > Clostridia > Lachnospirales > Lachnospiraceae > Hungatella > Hungatella hominis. The sequence goes on along the minus strand of NZ_JACOPB010000025.1, from coordinate 39,521 downwards.
TGAAAGGGGTCAGAAAATGAAATCCATGTGTAATAAAAAGAATGGCAGGAGCAAGAAGCGGAAGCCGGATGTAATCTGCCCTTACTGCGGAGGCCGGGCAGTGCTGCGGCCGGCAGAATATGTCTATGGCAGCCAAACCATCCTGCCGGGGAGTCGTCTGTATGTATGCAGCAATTATCCGGACCGGTGCAGCGCCTATGTGGGTGTCCACGAAGGGACAACGCTTCCCAAAGGGAGCCTGGCTGATGGAGATTTAAGGCATAAGAGAATCGTGGCCCACAGGGCGTTTGACAGGATATGAAAAATCACGTGATGTCCAGGAGCGAGGCATACGGCTGGCTGGCTTTCAAGCTGGGAATAGAGCCGGGGGAAGCCCATATTGGGAATTTTTCGGATTACTATTGTGAACGGACCGTGGCAGAGTGTGAGAAGTTCTGGGATAGCTGTTATAAGAAGGAAGCGGCATAGAGATGCTGGAGAGGAGGCAACTGGTTGCGCTTAGAAGCAAATGAAGATGAAATGTATAAAAGGATGGACCGGCGTGATTTGTACCGCCGGTTCTCTGTGATATATGCAGCGGCGGGGATGATACTATTGGTTCTTGTTGCGGCAGGATACAGAAGCTGGCAGATGATTTATTTAGAATTGATATCTATGGTTGGGGCAGCGGCACTGTTTGCGTGTTACAGGAATCAGGATCAATCTGTGATGGATATGTCAAATTGCTTTCTGGAACTGGAGGAAGGGACACTTGCCATCTGTCAGCCGCTTCGGGAACAGGAATATGAGACCGCCAAAATAGATATCAGAGAGGTGGAGGGACTTGGGGCGGAAAAGAGGAAAGGACGTCCTGTTTTCTACGTGATGTTAAAAAATGCAGCCAGAGACAGCCGAATCATGGCAGATGGGAACGCATACAGCGTCATACGGGTTGAGTCTTTTGGGTACGGAGGTGAGGAATTCTGGGCTCTGTTTTTGAATTTCAGGGATCAGGTTTCTAAACTTAGGCCAGTCCTGCCCTTAAAAATTCCAGCGGACAAAAAATGGAGGAAGCCGCCGCGGTTCCCGTTCCCGGTTTTCTATCTGTTATTTTATGCTGTGCCTGTGATTGTACCGCTTTTATCTTATTATTAGGAGGAAAACTATGCAGATTTTAAGTGCGGTTGGTAAGAAAACAATGGATAAAAAGGGAAGGTTTATGGTGGAGGCTTCCGGTGGGGAGTATTATCTGGTGAATATGGAGGTATATGTCTGGTCGGCCCTTCTGTGGAACTTTGTGGATAGAAATGATCTTGACGGTTATGTACTCAGCCTGATGGGACAGGCCGGGAGACACGGAGATGATGATTGGCTGCAAAGGTCGGTAAAAAGCAGCGAGATACAATATTGTGTCAGCCGTCTTTTGAGACGCGGGCTGCTGGTATGCGGGGAAGGCGAGTGTGCGGAAAAAGCTGTGGCAGACTTGCTGCTAAAAGTATTTGTCATTCCAAACCGGCTGCCGTTGTCGCTGCGTTTCCGGGCCTTCTGCATGGGAATATCTCACGGATTTTCAGTAAGAGGAGCGTTCACAGGAATGATTATGAATGAGAATGAAAAGCTATTGCTTGGAAAGCTGGAAAGGTCTGGAAATATATCTCTGCAGCTGGATGATTTGTACCGTGTGCTGGAGGAGAATGCAAAATGGTCATTCCGTATGCTGCCGGAGTATCAGGAGCTGAGGGAGACAATCAAGCTGGATTTCCTTCTGTCGGTGGTGCAGCTCTATAAGAAAAAGCGTCTGACCATTCAATGTGTCCAGGAATGTTCTGTGAGTGAGGCTGTCTGCTGATGAATAAAATCAGAGAGAGGGTAAAAGAGTTTTTCATACCAATTTTGTATGAGTGGCATGAAGCTCCAGGAGTTTTGAAAAATAAGATTTATATTCTGATTGGGCTATTGATTATAGTGTTTTTGGCAGGATTATATGCGGGACTTAAATATGGCGCAGAGGACTTTTTGATTTTATCGGCATGTTTGTCTCTGGCAGTTGGATTTAAAGTGTTTGGTATATTCCGGGTTATTATGAAAAGAAATTATTGTTCCATGGAAGGCGTGATTTTAAAAGTAAAAAGCAGGCTGCGTCTTGGGCGGTTTTACCGTGTGACGGTGCTGCAAGAGGATGGAACAGTTGAGACATTGCTGCTTGATAAAAACTGGCGTGTAAATGAAGGCGGGTCATACCGGTTCTTTTTTCGGCCAGGAAGCGGGAACCTAGGAACATTTTTTTATTCAGACAGTTTTTTAGGCGTAGAGGAAGTAGAAAAATGCGAATAAGCATACTGTATATAGATGAAAATATTTGACACTTACCATATATTGTGATAATGTATAGTTGATAGTGATTTTATATGTTCCCAAAACATATCAAAGTTTTGTTCCGGTAAAAACCGGGAGTTTTATGATTGAGGCAGTTGCCTGTTGCTAAAGCCGGACCAGGAATGGTTCGTTTAGAAAGACCCAAAAAGACGAGAAGATCATCTTTTTGGGTCTTTTTTTGTGCTTTAAGAAGAACGAAAGGAGAGAAAGAAATGGTTGGTACACAGGTTTTATGAAACAATGCAGATTTATTAAGTATTGACGAACTGGTTGAGTTAGCTGGATACGGTCTGGAATGGATCATTGAAGACGGTCATATCACAGCCGCAGTGCTGCTGGAAGAAGCCAGCTAGAAAGGAGAAGGAATGAATTATCAGGACGATTTTTCAATTAATTTCACAAAGGAGGACCAGCTGCATGGCTTCCTGGAGGAACTGGAGGAACGGGCTGGATGGGATGTCAGGCCCAGCAATTCAATCCGGGTACTGCCGGCAGAGGAAAATGAAGCTTTGTGCCAGCAGATTACGGAGGAACTGAAGGAAACGGAAATTATTAAGGATACCTGCCAGAACACGGGGCTTTTACTGAAGTTGGGGAGGTCTGTCTATCCGCTGGGGAAATCCAGCCTGTCTACGTTAAAAAGTAGGGCTAGGGTCAACGGAAACGCACTGTCTGATATAGAAAAACCGAAGCTTGCCAGGATTTTAAATGACTGCCTGAAGGTGACCAGGGGAGATGCTCTAATCCGGATTCAGGAAGGAAAGGTTCGGGCGGTTCACGGCGGTGATGAGAGTGATTACTGTATACTGCCGATGACCGAAATTTTTGGTACAGCTTCTTCTTATATCAACGGGAAATATGATGAAGCAAAGTTTAAAGGCGGATATTATGATCACACGATGGCAACAGCTACCTGGGAAATTGAAGATGAGGAGCTGGTCTCTGCTTACCGGAGTGCGTTGAGGAATTACCGGGAGGATTTGAATGGCCAGTTATCAGCTACAGTCAGGGTTTCTTCGTCTGATGTTGGTGCCAGCGGTGCTAATATCTATTATTCTCTGCTGATCGGTGAAGAGAAGCGGCCACTGGTGCTTGGAAAGGCATTAAAGCTGGCTCATGAAAAAAAAGCGTCCATGGCAAAGTTTGACGCCAATATGTCTATGGCATTTGCCAGATACGAGGAGGCTCTTTCCGGCCTTGAACGGTTGTTCCATATTTATTTGAACCATCCGGCCAATGTGATTACCGGGCTGATGAAGCGGGTGAATATTGGAAAAAAGCTGATTGCTGAAACTGTAGAACAGTTTAATGCTGCTTATATGGGCGGTGCTTGCAGCGGATATGACGTGTACTGTGCGATCTGCAACAGTATTTTTATATCAGAGGTTAATGGCGTTCAGGGAAAGGCTTTGGCAGATTTGGAAGAGGCTATCTCCAGATGTCTGACATTGCGGTGGAGTGAATACGATATTCCCGGAGATTTAAAATAGGATTCTGTGAGGAGGTGGAAATACTTGCTGAATTTGAACTATGAACCAGAGGTTTTTGTAGATGACATCACAAAAATCACAGAAGAGGAGTGGCAGGAACATCGTAGGAGCGGGATTGGAGGCAGTGACGTAGCCTGTATTTACCGTGTATCGCCGTGGAAAACAGCCAATGAACTCTATCATGAGAAGATGGGACATCAGCCGGTTGTGGAGGAAGAGCGTAACTGGGTCAGTCTGGAAATCGGACATCGTCTGGAAGAATTGGTGGTCCAGATATTTATGAAGAAAACCGGGTTGAAACCATATGCGGTAAGAAAGATGTTTCGTCACCCACTTTATCCGTTTATGGTCGGAGACATTGACTTTTTCGTGGAGAAAGATGGAGAAATATGGGTGCTAGAGTGCAAAACAAGTTTCAGCTTCAATAAAGAAGAGTGGGCCAATGATTCTATCCCCTATCATTATATGCTGCAGGGAATGCATTATATGAGTGTCACCAATGTGGCGGGAGTAATATTCCTATGCCTCTATGGAAATTCGGAAAATACATTTTTTATCAGAACCTTAACCAGGGATTTGGAATTGGAAGAGGAAATGATTGAGCTGGAACGGGATTTCTGGGTAAATAATGTACAGGCGGACCATGAACCGGAGTTTTACGAAGAGCCGGATTTGGTATTGGAAGCAATCAAAAAATACCGGAAGATTGAACCTGGCAAAACGATTGTATTGCCTGGGGAACTGGAAGATGTGATGAAAAAATATGTGCAGCTTGACGCGAAAAGGGCTGAGTTAGAGAGTCAGGCAAGGAAAGTAAAGGAGCAGATTAAGGAAATCTATATACCGGTGCAGAAAGCGCTTGGTCAGGCTGAAGGAGGGGAGTTGAATACCGGCAATATTATTTACCGTGTCGGTTATACAAAAAGAGTGACAACAGCAATTAACAAAGCAGAGTTGGAGAAGTTAAAACTTACATATCCTGACGTTTATCAGGAATATGCAAAGACAAACGTTTCCAACATTTTTTATATTAAGAAAGAAGAAAAGCCGGCATGAAAAAACAGTGGGATAAAGAGTTTATTACCTTGTTTAACCGTTTAGGCGGTAGACGCTCTAACTGGGAGGTGTGGAATGATTTTCTGACCATGGCCGCAATTGCCTTTGCAAATGTGATGCCAACGCCTGAAAGAACGGAAAGAGAAGATTGCTATCTCTCCATTATACGTTCTTATGAAAAAGAAGAACAGGAAATATTCCCCCAGCTTTTAAGTGTGGTAACCATGGCGTTTGAAGAGAATCCCAAGCAAGACTTTCTGGGAAATCTTTATACGGCATTAAACCTGAACCAACATCAGAAGGGACAGTTCTTTACACCATATCATATCTGTGAGTTTATGGCAGAGGTTCAAAACGGTGGAGATCTTAAAGCGGAAGTGGAGAAAAAAGGGTTTATATCAGTGAGTGATCCGGCTTGCGGTGCAGGAGCTTTGCTAATCGCATTTGCCAATTCTGCCAGGGCTCATGGTGTGAATTATCATGAAAAAGTGTTGTTTGTAGCACAGGATATTGATGCAACAGCAGCCAAAATGTGCTATATCCAATTAACTCTGTTAGGCTGTTCCGCGTGCATCATTATTGGAGATTCATTGTCGAAGCCCGGATTTCATCCAGATAATGAGGTCTATTATACGCCTATGTACTTCCTGAATTCCTGGAGATTTTGTGAAAAGACCAGGACTGAGGAGATATCCGCTAATGGAGCAGTTGCGGAAACTGTGAGTGAAGTTGTTATCGAGGCAGTGGTCAGTAAGCCTTCGGTCGATGCGGCAGAAATTCGAGAGGCTTTTCTGGAGGAGGCAGACGGTCAGTTCAGTTTTGATTTATTGACAGCGTCATGAGAAAAAATTGAGGAGGAAACACATGACATTACAAGAGAAGTTTGTGGAAATACGCAAGGCGATTCCGGCATTAGTAAAGCGCAGGTACAATGAGAATGTTGACTATGACTTTCTCAAAATAGACGATATCTACCGATTTTTGACTCCGGCTATGAACGAGTTTGGGGTCAATTTTGATATTGTGGATGAAACGGCTACCAATACTGACGAAAATGGTAACCAGGTTTTTGTCCGCTATATTTCAGGTGTGAATTACTGGCTGTATGAGGCGGATTTAAAGTTACTCTGGACCAATGTGGAGGATCCGCAGGATTTTAAGGAAATTAAAATTCATGCGATCGGAACCAATGAAATGCCGGATAAAGCAAAAGGAAGCGCTTTTACTTATGCTTTGAAATATTATTTCTTCAATAAGTTTACGATTGACCAGGGCGGTGATGACCCGGATATGCAGCAGGAAAACTATGATGAGCAGGAAGGGGATGGCGCGAATTATGAAGATAAGAAAGAGGAGGCAGCAAAGACACAGGCTCCGCCACCTTCCCGCAACATTAAACCAGAAAGTGGTACACCCGTACAGTTACCGGAAAACGCGAGAAAGGCACAGCAGGAAGAGAAGCGAACGGTACAACCGACTCCTGATGCATCGGCTTCCGGAATGTTTACTGTGGAAGATGCCAAAAAAGTGGTATGCAACTTTGGCGTGGCAAACAGAGGACGGACACTGGGGGAGATTGCGCTTGACGGGGCAAAAGGAATTGATGATTTGCAGTGGATGGCATACAAATACAAGGGTCCAAACGATACCGTCCGGCAGGCTGCAAGAGTTTTATTAAAAGCTGCGTCTTAATTACAATATTTTTAATCTAGTGGATTTGTAGTTAAAGGAGATGGGGAAATCGAAAATTTTATACCTCCCTTCAGCATCGCTGACGTTGTAGATATTCTGAGACTAATCCGTCTGACGGATGGAGAAGATTCATTTAATCTGATTTGCCCGTTTTGTGGGGATGACCGCGGGAAAATGAACGCCTGTATCTGGAAAGGCAGCCGGATTAAGAATGTGTATCACTGCTACAATTGCGGTGCCCAGGGAAACATGCTTACATTATATTGCGAATTAAAGGGAATCACCGGTCCGGACTGCTTTAAAATCGCGTATCGTGAAATCCGCGAGCAGTTGACTGTTGGCGGATACCCTCTAAACCGGGAATATGAGATTCGGAAGCCATCTGTGATGGAGGCAAAAACTGCGGACAATACAAAAAGGAACAGGGTCTACATGGAACTTCTCAAGCTACTGAATTTAACAGATCGGCATCTGTCTCTGCTAAAGGAACGGGGGCTTTCTGAGGAGGCGATTAAACGGTTCCAGTTTCGCAGTACACCTGTTTATGGGACGGAGGAGCTTGCCAGGAAGCTTTTGCTAAAAGATTTAAGTCTGTCAGGAGTGCCGGGGTTTTATCTCAATAACCGGGGGAACTGGGACATCGCATTTGGTAAGAAGTATTCCGGATATCTCTGCCCGGTTCCGGATATCTCAGGAGATTTAATCGGTTTTCAAATCCGCCTTGACGTACCAATCCATGGAAGGAAGTATATCTGGCTGTCAAGTGCAGGACGGGAAAAAGGAGTTAGCAGCAGCAGCCCGGCCGCATTTTTCGGGAACCCATATGATAAGAGGGTATGTGTAACAGACGGTGTGCTAAAAGGGCTGATTGCTCACGAGTTTTCTGATCGCACCTTCATTGGGAATCCGGGAGTTAACAACTATAGGGGATTAGAACAGCTTCTTACCGTGCTGGCAGGGAATGGAGTTAAAGAAGTCATTGATTATTATGATATGGATCGTCAAATGAAAATAATCTGTGACCATATCGAAAAATACTGTGATACATGTGGTTTGGAGTTTACGAAAGGAGCTGTCTGTCCCTATAAGGAGCGAAAGCGGAATGAAATCCGTAAAGGGAGCAACCGGCTATATGAAATGTGCCAGGCGCGGTCAATCCGATACCGGAGAAAAAAGTGGGATTTAGATTCAGACGGCAGCTGGGCAGGAAATTTTAAAGGAATAGACGATTACTGGAAACCGTATGTAGATCGGCAGAGAAAAAATTACATTACACAGAGGAAAGGAAATGGAGAAACATATGTTTAAGCAGGAGAATGGTGAGAATAGCTACATCAAAATTACAGGCGAGGTGGGACAGGAGCCTTGCTACAGCCATACCAGCTTCGGTGAGCGGTTTTATGAGGTAGCAGTTGAAGTAAAAAGGCTCAGTGGAAATATTGACAAAGTGCCTGTTATACTGCCTGAACGTTTTTGCAGCCAGTTAAAAGCAGGGAGACATGTTGGAATCAGAGGACAACTTCGGACCCACTCTAAAGACGTTGGCAATCATAGGCAAGTATTGTTACGCATTTTTGCACGGGAAGTATGGGAGGCACAGGATTATGATAAGGGTATTAACCAGGTAGAACTGAATGGATTTCTCTGTAAGGAGCCAATCTATCGGCGGACACCGTTAAACCGGGAAATCACGGATTTAATGGTTGCAGTTAACCGGCCCTATGGGAAATCGGATTACATCCCCTGTATCTGTTGGGGAAAAGATGCCCGTAAAGCAGGCGGGAAAAAGGTTGGAGAACCAATTCACATCCTGGGAAGAATGCAGAACCGAAAATATGTGAAGCAGTTTCCAATGGGGGGTCAGGAAGAAATGGTCACATATGAGATCTCCGTTATGAAAATCTTAGACGACCGCGAGTAAATTATATTAGGAAAAGAGGGATAAAATGGCGAGTTTAAATGGAATAACAGTAAAAGGGCTGAAATCAACAGAAGGCCCGGAAAGTATTGTGTGGACCGGTAAGCTATACTTAAATGATGTGATAATTGGAGTATGGTCCAATGATTATTATGGCGGACCTGATTACTTTGAACTGCTCCCGGGTTATGATGAAGAAAAGCTGAAGGAGCAGATCTATGGGAAGTATCCGGACTGTGATTTGATATCGGCAGATATTTTTATGGGCCGCCTGGTGGACCTTATCATAGAAGAGCAGCTCTTTTGTAAAGCGGTTGGAAACAGCGGCGGGCTGCTGCTTTCAATTAATGACGGCTATCATGGAATACATATTGATCTGCCAAGGGAATACGGCGGGCTTTCCGATGAAGAAATTTTGAAAAAAGAAGCCGAACTGATATACAATTCCCGGAAAATGCTGCTTCTGCAAAGCGAAGGGGGAATCCATAAAATTAAAATTTACAGAAAAACAGAGGAATTTTGTGTTGGCAGCCCTATCATGCTTGATGCAATTCGGGAGAATTAGAGGCCGGAAGAACTAAAAATTTATATGAAAATGGCAGGCAGGGAGTTATATCACCACAACCCCCTGCCTAAATTTTATATTTGTATTTCAGATACCTGATAAATTCCTGCAATTCTGCTCTGGCTTCTGGAGGAAAATTTTCTGGCAGCGGCAGAAGCGGTTTGGTGGAGTAAGGGGCCGGGGTATCGGTGAGTCCGAGCAGGTAATCCACAGACACATGGAAATGCTTTGCTATCAGGATTTTCATCGTGTCCGGAGGTTCTGCTTGTTCACATTCATATTTTGATATGGCATGTTTCGTAGTATTTAATATTTTAGCCAGTGCTTCCTGGGTTAAGCCTGCATCTTTTCGCAAATCATATAAGCGTTCACCAACCATAAGCGTCTCCTTTGTACGTCTTTATCACGTCTTGTAACTCAATTATATAGAGTGATAGAAATAAAACACAAAAGTAGAAAATTATGCTATTTATTGATAAAAAGAATAATAAGATACTAATATTATGTGAAGGCGGAGGAGGAAAATACATGATAAGATGGAGTTATATTGTTATTGTTGCATCAGCGCTGCTGTTGGGATTATGGATTGGTTCTCAAATAAACAGGGGAAGGGAAATCAAAGAAAATATGGAAATGGCAGAATTGCTGATTGATAAGGAGAGGAACTATTTTAATGAGTGCAATAAGAAGATTGAAAATCCAGATTATGAGCCGCATCTGGGCTCCAGCGTTGTTTTTAATTTCCATAATGGAGTGTTGACGGTAGAGGAACAGGATTTAAAATACCGCTTTGAAGCAAATAATATGACAATCCGATTTCTAGTAGAGGGGTATTATCAGATTCCCTGGTTTTTTTAAAATGATAAGAAATACAGAGAAATTTATGAGAAATACGTACTCTATGGATCCGAATTTCATAGGCTTATGGAAAAATTATAGAACTCAATAGAGAACACTATATACAGATATAATGTATTGACGGAAACTATATATTGTGTTATTCTTGGAGTGATATTTGATTTATGTCTGGCTTACTGAGCCGGATAAGTTATTTTGTTCCAGCACATAGCTGGAAGTTGAAATTTGAGGGAATACCTTAAAAGGAAAAGGCGCAGCAGGAATCACCTGCTTTCAAGACACTTAGAATGGAAATTCTTTGTGTCTTATTTTTTTGCCTGAAAATGAAAGGAAGGAGGATAGGACGTTTATTAATCTAAGTTGAAAGGAAGGAGGATAGGAACATTAATGGAAGAATTATCACTGACTGTAGCCGAGGCATATGACTGTCTTCTGGTAAGCGAGGAAGGAATGGTTCACAGCTTTGTAAAAGGTTTACCAGGACACTTTTATGGGGCAGATCTTACCAATGAACGGGTAAGAGAACTTTTAAGCGAGGCGAATGACAAGAACCGCCTGTTTCTGGTTGAGGAAGGTATCCTGGATCATAACATCAAAGTCTGGGATGAAAAGACCGAAGAGTGGATTTATTTAATGTGCAGAGAAGGGAAATCAATAATTGCTAAAGGAGAGAGTGTATGAACAAGTGCATTTTTTTAGGCAGAATGACCAATGACCCGGAAATTACTTATACACAGGGAGAAAGTGCAATGGCGATTGCACGGTTTGACTTTGCGGTAGACCGGAGAGGATCGCGGGAAGGAGAGCCTAACGCGGATTTCTTCCGATGCACGGCATTCGACCGCAAGGCAGAGCTGCTGGAGCGTTTTGGAAGAAAAGGACTGAAGCTGTTGTTAACTGGGAAAATGCAGAACAATAACTATACCAACAAAGAAGGGGTAAAAGTTTATTCGATGCAGTACCTTGTTGATGATGTGGAATTTGCAGAAAGCAAGAAAAATAGCAGTGAGGATGGCGGAAATCAGGGGACGCCGCCGGTAAATCAGCAAAGTCAGCCAGCGCAGAGAGCCCAACCGGCGCAGAGCAGTCAGCCGGCACAGAGGAGCCTGCCGTCGCAATCGAACCAGGCACCGTCAAGGCAGCCAGCCAGGCAGCCGGCGAGACAGGCAGCAAGATCAACAGCCAGGAACTCCCAGCGGAATGCACCTGCCGCTAACAAGGGTGACTTTATGAATATTGATGACGGCATGGAAGATGGGAGTCTGCCATTTAACTAAATGAACGAAAACCAGAGGGAATAAGAGTCTTTTGATTCAGGATTTCAGTTCCCTCTTTTTATGAAGGAGGTAAAAAATTTGGAACAGAAAAATATCAGAAAGATCATGCAGCTTGTGCTCTTAGGAATCGGGTGCAGTATTTTACTTCCGTTTCTGCTCCCGTTTGCGCTAGGAATTGCAGTCAATGTCATTTCACTTGGAATCCCATTTTTTGTTGTTCTGTGTGCTTTGAAAAATCCATGGGCGCTGGGTGTATTAAAAAACATGAGGAAACATCTGGTGACCATGCTAGGCGGAACCATTCCAGAGGCGTTCCAGGAAGAGGATACAAAGGCTGCAAAAACAGAGTCTGCACCGTTAGACACAGAGGCAGTCTCAGAAGCGATGGAGGACAGCGTAGAAGATGCAGACACCCAAACGATAATCGCCTGGTATGGAAGGATTGGCAAAGAGCGCTTAAACCAGATTGTTACCAATCTTAATGCAAAAGGCATATATGAATGCTGGCTGCGGAGGGATGGAATCTGTAATATCAGGACCCCAAAGGGGTATCGGCGTGTTGGCTGCCTGCCGGAATATCCGGGTGAAAAGGCAGAGGATATTTGCCGCTTTTTAACCCGGGAGGGGGGATTACAGGCTTCTGTGAAGGGAAGGTATGTTTATTTATCGTGGAATGGCTAATAAGTGGAGGTATCAAGTTTGATTCAGTGTATACCGCATCGCAAGATATATTATAACGATGAAAATGGATATACCATAGCCGCTTATAAGACCTATCAGACAATTCCGGAATCGGCCGAAAACCAGTCTTTCAAAAGCGGAGAGAGTGTTTTTACGGCCATTGGAACTGCAATCCCCTTTATAGAAGGGATTGATACGGGACTGGAAGGTAAGTGGATTAAAACAAGCTATGGATTACAGTTGTCAGTGACGGAAAGTCAGATATTTATGCCGACAACCAAAGAGGGGATTACATGTTATCTGGCATCGGGACTGATTAAAGGAATCGGGCCGGTAACTGCCGGCCGGATTGTAAAACGGTTTGGAGAAGATACCCTGAAGATTTTTGATACACAGCCAGAGAAGCTGCTGGAAGTAAAAGGAATTACGAAAAGCAAGCTGGAGACAATCCTTAGCTCATACTCGGAAAGCCGTTCTTTGCGGGAGCTGATGCAATACCTGGCTCCCTTAAAGGTAGGGCCGAAACGGGTGTCCGAAATCTGTGATTACTTTGGCTCAAAGGCTTTACAAATTGTGAAGGAAAAACCATTCAGGCTTTTTGAATTAAGTGGTTTCGGGTTTGAGAGTGCGGATATCATCGCAAGAAGAAACAAAAATTTCCGGCCAGATGACACACTGCGGATTAAAGCAGCGATTCTTCAGGTCTTAAAAAATTCAGAGGGCGATGGTCATCTGTATTTAGAAGGCAGGGATATTGTTAGACAGGCGGCGGAACTTCTAAATTATGGGATATACCGACAGGCTGTAAATACACGTTTAATTAAGGATATTGGAAATGAAATGGTCTTTTCCGATGAGCTTTTAGCGGCGGAGGGACATTACCTTTATTCCATGAAGAATTATATGGCGGAGAAGATGGCAGCGGTGCATATCCTTCGGGTCATGAACAACAAGCAGCCGGTCTACGACATTGAGCGGGAGCTGGACGAGGTTCAGGGGACTACACACATGGTTCTGGCTAAGCAGCAGAAAGAAGCGGTAAGGCGTGTATTTGCGAATAGTTTATCTATCATAACAGGGGGACCTGGAACCGGAAAAACTACAGTCGAGAGGATTATCTTAAAAGTGTTTGAGAAGAAGGAGCGGAAGAAAACCGCCCTTTTGTGCGCTCCGACCGGACGTGCCAGCCGCAATATGGTAATCAGCACAGGATACCCGGCCATGACCATCCATAAGGCGCTCTACATCACCGGGGAAGAAGAGGAAGTTAATTTGGACCTTACGGAAGAACTGGAGGAAGACCTGATTATTGTTGATGAGATGTCCATGGTGGATATGTGGCTTTTCTTCGTGTTGATTTCTAAAGTGAAGAATGGCGCCAGAGTGGTTTTTATCGGTGATCCGGATCAGATACCATCAGTAGGGCCGGGAAATGTATTTAAAGAAATGATTGATTCAGGAGTTATTCCGGTTACGGTTCTTGACGTACAGTTCCGCCAGGCAGAAGGCTCCCGGATTATTATCAATGCTTTAAAAATGAACAACGGAGATACAGACCTGTTATTTGGAGACGATTTTCAGTTTATATCAGTTGACAGCGACGAGGTGGCGGCTGAAGTGATTGCCGACCTGTACCAGAAAAAGCTGGAAGCAAATCATGGTGATACCGATATGGTGCAGGTACTAACACCCTTCCGGCAGGATACAGCGGTGGGAGCTAACGCCCTCAACAAAAAACTAAGGGAGTTGGTAAACCCGCAGGTTCAGGGTTGTTTAGAAATGAAGCTTGGCAGCTCTGTATTCCGCCTACAGGATAAGGTTATGCAGTTAAAGAACAAGGAAGAGGTATCCAATGGTGATATGGGGATAGTCACTGACATTTATCAAAATGATGACGGAACTCCTACATTAGTGGTCCGGTTTGAGGACGGAAGAATTGGTGAATATGCTTCAGAAGACTATGGGTTACTGATGCTTGCCTATGCGGCTACCATACATAAAAGTCAAGGGAGCGCGTATCCCTCTGTCATCATTCCGGTACTCCCCTGCTTCAAAAGAATGCTGAAACGAAACATCTATTATACAGCGGTGACGCGGGCAAGATGTGAAGTGACTTTAGTGGGAGACTGGGCTGCTTTTTGTGAGGCTGTGATGACGGATGATAGAGAGAAGAGAAATACAAAACTGGCGTATCGGATTCAGCAGGAGGCTTTGAGGATTGAGAAAATAAAATCCCAGGAGACCGGTGCAGATAAGCGAATAGCAAGCTAGTTACGAAATTTAAGGAGGAATACCATGAATCGTTATGAAGAGAAAAAACAGGCTAGGATTAACCGGTATCGGGAACATGCGGAACATGCAGAGCGCGAGTCGGTTGCCCGTTATCAGCGGTCAAATGAGATTGCAAAAGCATTTGAGGGTGGGCAGCCAATCCTCGTAGGTCATCACAGTGAGGCACGGGCCCGCCGGGATCAGAAGAAAATCTGGGATAACATGGAAAAGTCGGTCGAAGCCGGAAAAAAGGCTGAGTATTATGAAGCAAAGGCAGAAGCCGCGGAAAATAATCAGGCTATCTCTTCCGATGATCCGGAGGCAATTCAAAAGCTGATGGATAAGCTGGAACGGTTAATCGAGGAACAGAGCTATAAGTAACGTGTGAACGCCTATTACAGAAAGCATAAGACATGTAAAGGCTGTGGCGGTGTTACCGATGAGCGTGCAGAGATGCTGGCAGTATGGTAAGAAATGGGAGTTCTTATGAGAAAATCCCGTTCCGACGGTTTGAGCTTACTAATCTGAATGCAAACATTAACCGGATTAGGAAAAGGATTGAGGTGCTGAAGGCAAGAAGGGAGACTCCGCCGGAAGGCTGGGATTTTGAAGGAGGGCGTGTTTACATGAATCTGGAAGAAAAACGTGTCCAGATTTATTTTGATGACATTCCATCGGAAGAGTTCCGGCAGTTTTTGCACAGGAACTTAAGTTTTCGCTGGTCAACATACCATGGGGCATGGCAGCGTCAGATTTCAGATACCGCCATATGGGCAGCCCATAGGGCCACAAACCGTTTTTTAGCGGAGGGAGCATGATGTCAATAGCAATGGAAACGTTAAAAAAAGACGAATAGAAAGAGGGATAACATGGCATCTTCAAAGTTATTTGAAAGCTGGACATTCAGCTTACCCGTACCGGAGCCGTTTTTACAGACGCTCATCGACAAGGGGTTAAACAAAGCATCATCACAAGAGGAGCATATCTCGATCTACAATCTGATGCAGCAGGGAAAGCAGTCTACACTTCATGGCCCTGTTTTGCGGGCGATTTTTAAACTGGTGGAGTTAATGGAGACAGATACGGAGGGAGCGTTAGGTGTTCAAAAGAATGAGACAGGTGAGACTCAATTCTACTGCGGCGAATTTAAGAAAAGAGACGAGGAAGAAAGAATTGTTGCCGTATATAATTTCAAAAATGGGAAGTTCAAAGTCTGTGAGAGTGGAATCGGTCTGCATCGGCATATGCCGGCTCTGCGGTCAGGACAGAGTGATGGAAAGTATTTATTGTGTATGCTTGAATACGCCAGCTTAAATATGGACGGTCCGCTTTTTAATCAGGAATTTTATGACAACTTTACGATTTTAAGAGAGCAGTATAAGTACAACTGGACCGATATGGATCTGGCGCTCAAAGCCGCATTTGTCTGCTGCGATAATATCTACCGACGGGTGGAGAAAGCCAATGAGTTGGGAACGGATGGTCTGCCGGTAGACAGGAACTCTCTTGCCTCCGGAAACGCTCCGATTTTAACGCCCCAGGCCATCTCCGGCGGAGAATATGCGCCGACGGAAGTTACGTCTGGACGATTTGAAATTATGAGCGTTAACCGGATTACGGCAAATTCCAGGCCAATCGGGACTCTGGGCAGTAAATACTGTATGAATGTAGAACTGACAGAGGAGGAGAAAGCCCGTGTACCGCAGATTTCCCCCAATTATCATGTGTCAGAGGAGGTACAGGATATCCTTGAGATGATTCAGAATTCTCCTATGCGCACGTTTATGATGCGAGGAGATTCCGGTACCGGAAAGACCATTGATGTTGTCATTCTTGCCAAGGCGTTGGGGCTTCCCTATTATTTTTTGACCTGCTCTGAGGGTACGGATGAGATGGATCTGGTTTCAACTATGATTCCAAATACAAACGATAAGGTAAAGACAGAACCGCCGGTAATGCCCGATTATGAGGATTTCATGATGGATCCGTCCACGGTTCTGAGTGAGTATACAGGGATCTATGAGGAGGATGTGGATATCAGCCAGGCATTCGAGAAGCTGATGGGTCAGATCTATAAAATCGGTTATCAAAACTGCAAAGACCAGAAAGATTTTGTATTGGTGGAATCGGACTTAATCAAAGCATGCCGTCGGCCATCCGTTTTTGAGCTGCAGGAGCCAGCGGTGGTTGGAAAGCCGGGGACCCTGGTAAAGCTGAATGGCCTGTTAGATGACTGTGCATCCATTACCCTGGCGGATGGCGAAATTGTCCGCAGGAACCCGGATACCATAATTGTCTTGACCACCAACACAGATTATAAGGGCTGTAAAGATATGAACGAATCAATCCTGTCCCGTATGTGTATGGTTTTTGATAAAAAGGAGCTGACGCCTGAGCAGATGAAGAAACGGGTCATGGTAAAGACTGGCTGTAAAGATGAGGTCATACTTTTAAAAATGGCGGAAACCGTGGAAATAATCAGGCAGTATTGCAGGAATGAACGGATACGCGGCGGTGTGTGCGGGTATCGGGAGTATGAGTCCTGGGTTTGGGCATACATGGTGACCGGTGATGTGCTAAAAGCGGCAAAATCAACGATTTTAAGTAAAGCAGCCTCTGACAGAGAATATCGGGAGGAGATTTATGAAAACTGCATTAAGGTAAGCTATTTCGAATTTTCGGCAGCGGCATAAGTGGAAGGAGGTTTTATGAGGGAAAAAGGTTATGACCGTTTAAGAATCCGGGAAATCAAAAATAAGATTAGTAATAAGCAGGTTTTTACGTCCAAGCCGTTTATCTATAACATGGAGAAGCTTGCAAATTCATTAGTCCGAAAGCAGGGAAAAAGACTAAAGGTTTCCATAGGATGGAATACCAGCCCATCGGCAACGGTTGCCGTAACAGGAAGAAATAATGTGTATATCAATGCTGCGAATCCTATTACAAGGAGCTTTCCGACAAAGGAATTAAAGACAGACAGCCTGGTGGGATTTCTGGGGCATGAATGCGGCCATCAGAAATATACTGCTTTATATTTACGAAAAGTATATGGAAAGGGGTTTGAAGAAGGGAAAATATATCCCCGGCCACCAGTACCGGGGAATGAAAAAGAGAGTGAGGCACTGGAGGAAATAAAACAGTTCCTCCAGGCCGGAGATAAGGCGGCGGTATCTGTGATTGCAGAAACCGCTTTGCGTATCAATAACATTCTGGAGGACATTTACATCGAAATGCGTATGTGTGATGAATATCCAGGCAGTATCCGGAGAGGCATTTTAATGAATGCGAACCGGCATATAGAGAAGCTGCCGACTGTCACCCAGGAGATACAGCAGCAGGATCATGGGCTGGCAATCATCTTAAATCTGATTTTGGGATATGCCAGAGCCGGAGAAATCAACAACTGGGAAGGCTATACCGGTGAGTATCTGGACTGTTTGTACGACTGTGCGGAGATTATTGATGACGCGGTGGTGAACGTGGATAAAATGGAGCGTTTCCGTGCTGCCAATCAGGTGATACTAAAAATCTGGGACTATATGAAGGATTTGATTGAGCTGCTTCATGAACAGGAGACTAAAAAAAAATCTTCCAATGAAGCGCAGAACGGTGAAACATCTGACTGCGAAGCGGAATCTGGCAGTAAAGAAAGCTCAGATAGTGATGAAGATACTGGCGGGGAGAATGGTTCTTTCAGCCAGGAGGACGATTGCAAGGATAATTCCTCCGGTCAGGAAAACTCCGATTGTGATGCTGATTCTGAATGCGACAATGACCCTGGCAGTGAATCAGAGACAGATAATCAGGATGATGAAGAGGAAGAAGATATTTTACAACATGTATTCTGCAATGTTGCAATTCCGGCGCCAGATTTGGAGGAGGAATGTGAGGAAATTGAGGATCCCCCAGAAGGCTGGGACGGTATATGGGAAGAAGAGGAGGAACATACAGATGAAGAGAAGAAAGAAAATGACCAGAAGTTGGAAGAGAAAGAGGAATCAGATTTGGAAGGAGGCGGAACGGAACAGGAACCTTCAGAGATGGTGGAAAGAGCCGCAGAGGAAGATACTGACCCACAGGACGAGGATGATAAAGAGAATCTGTTAAAAGCACTTTTGCAGATATTTCGCAACAACTCAAAACCGGAAGTCACAGATCAGGAAGGCGGCCGGTTTGAAGGAGAGAGTGTCTGCGAAGAGACAAATGGAGAACGGCTCATCAGATGGGAGCATGCTTATGATGGAAACGGATACTTTGATGCTGCGGAGGACATGAACCGGGTGTTATATGATTTGGCTGAGGAGAAGTATGAAAAGGAACAGGAAAAGAAACTTATCAAAGCCATAAGCAGCCAAGCAGAAAATATGGATTTTGGGTATGCACATGAAGACTGCAACATAGTGGTCCATCGGCTTGAAAATGTTCCGGTTCAGTGCAGACGGATGTACGATAGCCTGTCACCGGATATTTTGAAAACTGCAAAGCGGCTGAAGGAGGAGATGTGGGAGATTATCCATCCTGAAGAAGATGGAATGAAAAAGAACCTTCCTATGGGGAAAAAGATAGACAGCTCCAGGCTTTACCGTCAGGATAGAAAAATATTTATGAGCCGCAGTGCGCTTGGAGAGGCACGGCAGGCAGCAATCGCGGTACTGATTGATGAGTCTATATCTATGGGATATGGAGACAGGATTACCTACGGACGGCTGACTGCGCTGATTCTCTATGATGTCTGTGTGAATTTGGGAATCCCGGTTATTGTCTATGGGCATTCCACCAGCTATGACAAATTCTACACAGAGGAAACGGTAGACTTGTATGCTTATGCTGAATTTGACTCTGTAGATGGGAAGGACCGGTACCGGATTATGGATATGTCTCCGAGAGGCTGTAACAGGGATGGTGCGGCAATCCGCTTTGTTGCGGAGCGTCTGAAAACCAGGACGGAAGAATTGAAAATGCTGTTTCTCGTATCGGACGGTCAACCGTCCGGGCTTGGCTACAGCGGGGATTTAGCCAAAGAGGACTTAAAAACTTTAAAAGGTAATCTAAAACGGCAGGGAATTTTACTTTTTGCTGCAGCAATCGGAGATGACCGGGAAGTGATTGAAGAGATATATCAGGACGGTTTTTTAAATATTTCGGATATCTCCAAACTTCCTGTCCGCATTGCGAAGAAGATTCTAAGTTATCAAAGATAGGAGAAAATCAATGGCACAAAATGTGCAGCGGGACTGGAAGAACGAAGTATCGAAGCAGATCGTGGTTTATAAGACAGATAAGAAGCTTCTGGAGCTGAATGACAAATTAAAGCCGGCCTCCAAACTATTCCCGGCCCATATTCATGCAATGGGAGAGGAAGCGGAGAAGGGCGCCCGCTCTTTAATTCAGATTATCATGCTGGATTACAGTAAAGGGACAGGAGAGAATACAATCAGAGTCAGCGCTCATATCAATCCGGAGGAAGCCAAGTTCCTTTATTCCAGAAATTTTTGTGGGGTATCGTTTGTTGACTTTACTCAGGAAAAGATTTTTGGCGATCCGGATGAGGCTGGACTCAGCAAAGTAACCAAGTTGTCCATTAAACGGTTTGACACGGATGCCAAGGGAGAGAAACGACGGTATCCGTGGATTGCGGATATTGAGAACGGAAGAGGCTTTGCGGCCCATAATTCTAATGGCGGAACCTACTGTAAAAAGGATTCCTATATCTGTGACGACCGGGTATCCGTCAACATTAATGATGTGGATATGTTCAAGCTGTTTGCAAAAGCAGAAGCTTGGATTCGCGTTTTTGAGCAGGACCAGGCATTCAAATCCTGTTTAATCCGCTTTTTCAACAAGCTGTATCTGTTGATAAAAAAAGAAATACTGGGACAGACCGATGTGATTATCCGTCACATAGATGAGTCAGATGAGTGGGAAGAGGATTCGGAAACCAGAAAAGCAAGCTGAGTGAAGGAAATGGTAGATGAAATGCGTCAGTTTTACAAAAAGAGCGGAGTGCCGGATATGTAATGGATAAAGGAGGGCATAGCCATGACAAACAAGGAAATCCGGGAAGAAATGATGCTGCAGATTGAGCAGCTGAAAACCATCAATATCCTGAATCGCTTAGGAATGCACAACAAGGACGAAGAGCAGACAAAGGCAGGAATAAAGAGCCGGATAGAAGAACTGTATCAGCAGTTACTGGAGGAAGCTGTGTAACGTACATACGACAGTAGGAGGTAAACAGAATGTCGATAGTGGGTAAAAGTATAAAACAGAATGACAGATATGTGTTTTTTTATGGAGTAAGTTTTGAAGAAGGGAGATTTATGCTTCAAAGTAAAATTTTGGACAAGATAACCGCAGAGCATAAACGGCTGCGGCGAATAGAACATTCTGCAAATCGATTATATGGCTATTACGGACAGGGATTTTACAAAGGGCGGTTTGCAATTCTAAAACCGGTTTTAGAAGACATCTTTCTTAGGTTGGATGATGTTTTTTATGCTTGGAATCTAATTGATGACTGGCTCTGGAATCTGTATGATGAAGCAACAGACGTGGATCATTTTATGTTCGGTTTAATTCAATTTTTTAACGGACGTACTGATGTGAAACAAATATCTCGTCTTTCATGCAGAACCGTAAAAGGCCAGGAGCGGAAGCTGAAATTTCTTGAGGCGTCCCTGGAAGAAATGGGGAAGACAGAAGATCTCTGCATAATCCGGCTGATGAAGGAAACAGGAATCCGGTTTGGAGATGTAAAAGATATTACGTGGGACAATATTCAGTTTCCTTATGTTTCGGGTGTTATGACAAAGAAAACAGGATCACTTTATCCGGTTTACGAGATTAGTGAAAGAACCTATGAGCTATTAAAACAGCTAAAAAGGAAAGATGAGAAAATCTTTCATAGAAATTTGCCGGCATTTCAGGCTACAGTCAGGAGAGCAGCCGCAGGTGAATTTGAGTTTGCTATTCACGGGATTCGCTGGTACTGGCTCAAGGCGGTAGCAAAAGTTCAGATTCCGAAATCCAACCATAACCATGCAGATATGAATCCCACAGATGGGTGAGAATACTATATATAGAAAAAAGGGTATTGACACACACTATATATGGTGTTAAACTGTACTTGGATTTGATTTTTGCAGTGTTCAATCATTGTAAATAACCTTTGTTCCGGCAGTGTGCCGGGAGTAAAAACATTAGGCTTAGGCCTTATTTATCTGGAAGAAAGACGTCAAAAGTGGAATATATTTTGGCGTCTTTTTTTATTTTAAGGAAGCGCAGGAAGATACCATACGGGAAACCTGCGGTTTACTGAAAGAAGAGAGGAGGGCAGTCACAAATTTAGCTTTATCAAGCGGTAAGGCAGAACAGAAGAAAGAAATTCTATGAAGGATAAAGATGGACCATTGGCAGATGCCGGTGGTTTTTTTGATGGAAAATCAGCCACCAGCACAGAAACCCGTCTGGGATATCTGTGCATTTTATCCGCAAAGAAGAAAGGAGTTACGGATGATTAATTTGTTTCAGGATATCCCGGCGGAAACCATAGAAACAACTCTGGACATGATTCAGAGAAATTTAGATCAGATTGGTCTTTATGGCGGCCACACACTCAGAAAGCATACGGATGTGCAGGTATTGGCCTTAAAAACACGCCTGAATGCAGAGGACATTATTTATGCCACATCTTTCTGGGATATGGAAGTTGCGGCGGCAGTGGTGAAAAGCCTGATGAAGCGGTATTACAATCCGAAAATTAGGGAATGGCTCCTGGATACTACCAGGGACGTGATTTCCCTGCATGGAACCTTTCCCAAGCCGGTGGGGTACGGATTTAAAAGAGGGATTAATGTGCTGAATGAAAACCTGAAAAAAGCCTGTGTGGTCTTATTAAAAGACAGTGATGCGGATTGGGGGGTTCGGATACTGACATGTTATCCACAATTTTAACGGAGGAAAACGAGTGAAACGAACATCAATCAGCCTTCAGGTCATCATGGCAGGCAAATATGACTTTGAAGTAGGAAAGAAAGTAAATTTCCGTCTTGATCCGGAAACCAGTCTTTATATGGTATCCAGCGAGCAGCTGGAATTCGGACTTGCCAAATCGCTGGTTCGTGGGAAACGGGAGGAACTTCAATCGCTGGGAAGTGATTTTTCCGGTATTGTCGTCCAGTCTTCACCGGAAACTATGCGTATGATGGTAAAAGTATTCACGGAAGACGGCCATGACGGGCGGAAGGAGGAAACACATGATACAGGACGAGCTTTACTTGGCAGAAAGGCTGCTAAAAAAAGAGTTTGGAGAGAACTGGAAGGAGATTGTGCGGCATTTGGGCACCCGGGAACTGACAAGCTGTGTTGGGCGTGATTTAACATCATTTATGGCTTTTCCCGAACGGAAACAGGGTGGCAGCAACCGCTGGAGAGGGAACTGTTCTCCCGAGGTGGTACGGGCCGTATTAAAGCATGTTCTGCAGTGCAGGACGTATGAAGGAAAACAAAATCAGGATTTTGTGCTGCTGGATCCAATGTCAGGCTCCGGTACCAGCGGAGATGTGGCAGCCAGTGAGGGAGTGCAATCCATTCTTTATGACTTAAATCCAGAACCGGCAAAGGGGAAGGGAAACTGGGACGCATTAAAAGATGAGGTAGAGGAAAGCTCATCCATGATTTTTCTGCACCCGCCTTACCATTCGATAATTCAGTATTCAGGCAGTGTATGGGGAAAGCCCCACCCAGATGATTTAAGCCATTGCAGCAGTTACAGAGACTATATTGACAAGTTGAATTTCATTATAAAGAAGCTTTTTATCAGTCTGAGACATGGCGGATACTTAGCGGTTCTTGTGGGGGATATTCGGACACAGGGAACCTTTCATTCCATTGCAGCGGATATGATGACGATAGGAACACTGGTATCCTGGATAGTCAAGGGGCAGTATAACTGCCGTTCCAGCAGCCGGACATATAGCGGTAAACCGTTTATTCCCATTGTAACAGAACATTTGCTGCTGTTTAAGAAAGAAGAATGGCTGATGATTCCGTTCAGCTACCGGGTAAACGGTATCTGCGATTTGGAAAAGAATGACTCTTTGGCTCTGTCCTGGTTTCATCTAATCCGGGGAATTATGGAAAAAAACGGCGGAACCATGTCTTTAAAAAATCTTTACGAACATCTCGAAAAACATCCAAAAGCAAAGAAAAATCAATATTACAAGGAACGCATCCGTGCCTGTATTTATGAGCACCGCTCTCACTTTCAAACCGACGGAAAAGGTACTTACCGTCTGGCATATGCGGTGGAGTAAAAGGAGGCGTTATGGGTTATGAGGGAGAGGAAATAGAGGGCTATTACTGCCTTTTAATAGCCATTCTGGGGAACTTTGATGCGAGCGAGGCCCGATTTCTATATGAATACGGACCGGATCATCCAGTTTGCCAGAAGATACTGAAAAAGAGACCGCCACCGGTCAATTTGGCCAAAATGAGTAAAGAGGAGATTAACCAGTGTATGTACCGGTTATTTGAAGAGGGATACAGCAAACGAAGTATCGCTGATTTATTCAGTTGCTATCCTTCCACGGTTAATCGAAGACTTACTATTGGAAAGAAACAGGACGCTGAAAAGAAGATGGAAGAACGGAGGAATCAAAATAATGCACAAACTGACAGATGCCCAGAGGAACTTTGCAGAGGAAAACCATAACATGATTCAGGACTTTTTATTCTACAATCATCTGGACCGGGCTGATTACTATGATGTGGTCGCATTAGGCTATTTGGAAGCTGTACAGGACTATGATGAAGACAGCAGAACCAGGCAGTACAAGTTTGAGACAATCGCTTCGAGAAAGATGTGTGACTGTTTATTTAAGCATTGGCGTTACAATGGCCGGTTAAAACGCAAGGCCTACTTGGTGAGTTTAGATGGGACTGTGTATGAAGATTCCGGGCTGACGCTTTCAGAAACGATTGTGGCAAAAAGTGTAAAGTGTGAGGATTTGGTTTTCCAAAGACTGATGATTGAAGAGGCAATGGTACATATGACAGAAAAGGAAAAAAAGGTTGTCCAGATGAAGGCGGCAGGATTTACCGGGCCTGAGATTGGAACGGCGTGCGGCGTTACTACATCGGGAGTTTATGGCAGGCTATACCGAATGAGGAAGCGGTTGAACCGGGTGTTTTCGGCACAGGAGAGTGAAGTATATGCATATACATAAATTTTCAGATCTTGTGACATTTGATGCGGTTGCCATCGGCGGTACCCTTCCGGCTACGAACGAGTATCGGAGCTTTTTCAAAAATCTGCACCCCAGACAGCTGCTTACTTCCAGAATTACAATTCCTATATACGAGGTGACATACGGTTATGATACCTGCCGGAATAACCGGAGAGAAGGCAAAAAATATGTGATTTTACGGTCCGCCCATGGTGAGGAAGAGCTTGAGATAGATATGCTCTTTCGTGACTGGGTAGAAGTAGAAAATCGGCGCAGGCCATATCGGAAGATATCCAATGTTCAAATTCTGGAAATCAGGCCGAAAGCATATGCCACTCTTTCTCTTACAACGTAAACACGTTTCATTTCTTCATTCCCTGTATAAAAATACAGGTTGCTGTTAGGAATCAGGCGATTGCGGGCTGAAGTTCCGGACTGTATTCGGTTAGCAGCGTAAAAAGACACACCGTTAAGAATGGCTTTTCCGTCCAAAGCAAAATTTATGTGAGGGACGGGAAGGAATGGAACAGTTATATCTGTTTGAAATAGAGAAAAAGATCAAAGGAGCAGTAGAACTGCTGAAAATGTGTGAATCGGCTGCTTTGAGAATGAACCCGGCTGGCTACTACCTGGCTTTCAGCGGGGGAAAAGACAGCCTGGTGATTTACCATCTGGCAAAAATGGCTGGCGTCCGATTCGAGGCACATTACCACTTAACAACAGTAGATCCGCCGGAACTGGTGCATTTTATCCGGCGGAACTATCCTGACGTGATGATTGACTATCCGCCGATTACCATGTGGAATCTGATTATCAAAAAGCAGCTTCCACCCTACAGGAATGCGCGCTATTGCTGTAGGGTGCTGAAAGAGACGGGAGGGGAAGGGCGCTTTGTAATCACTGGAGTAAGATGGCAGGAGAGCCGCAAGCGGGAAAGCCGTGGAGCAGTTGAGGTTTTAGGAAGCAGGAAACCGGATTTAATACTCAATAATGATAATGAAGAAAGCCGCAGGATCATTGAAAACTGCCAGCTTAAAGGGAAACGGTTAGTCAATCCCATCGTCAGCTGGACAGAAAATGAAGTGTGGCTTTTTATCTATTCTCAAAAAATCGCGTACTGTGAGTTATATGACTGCGGGTTCCGAAGGCTCGGCTGTATCGGCTGCCCATTGGCATCGGTAAAAAACAGGGAATGGGAATTTAAACGGTATCCGAAGTTCCGGGAAGCATATATCAGAACTTTTGACCGAATGGTAGAGGCTAGGAGAGCCGCCGGAAAGTCAGATGGGAATTGGAACAGCGGGGAAGCGGTATTCAACTGGTGGATGTATGGAACTCCCAAACAGGAAAAACAGGTAGAAGGGCAGATGGAATTTAACTGTAATGAAGAATTATATGACAAAGCTGTTTAATAACGGGACAAAGTAATCAGTTTCAACAAGGAGGGACAATTATATGGTTATTATTGATGGAAAAATTGCTGTAAGCGTTTGCAGACTGGGCGAAAATAATGTGTATTCGTATGCCCTTGTGGTAAGGCCCGACACAATCCCCACATGGGGACAGGACTGCTACTATTACGATATACACGGACATGCAGTGCTGTTTGATGAGCCGGAGGAGGGATGTAGCTATGCGCGGAATGAAACCCTGGTGTTATTACCGTATACGATGCTAGAGGCATTGTATGAGGAAGTGGAGGGAACCGATTGGGTTGAGGCAGAAGATTCCCCGTTTACGGAGGTTTATAGTGAGATGGAGGCAAAGATTGCCTAAGAGGAGCGGTTACATGATTGGAAAGGCGTGCTGTAATACCTGTGCGTCATTGAAACGGGAACAGAAGGTAACAAAAACGGGAGAGAACCGATATTACTATGGCTGCCGTGTACATGGTCTGATCCGCAAAGCCATTGTATCTGACTCTGGGCTGGAACATCAGTCCTGTGATGAGTGGGTAGCAGCGGACGAACAGAAAATAGAGAACCGGGCGATTGCGGAAACGCTGGGGAAGGAACTTCAATCGCTGCATGATATATGGAAGCAGGTATATGCGTGCGGGGGAGCGGATTTCAACTGCCCGGACGGAGTGGAACTGAATCTTCTCAGAAGCCGCATGATGTCCCAGCGACGCCGGATTAGAAGCTGTCTGTTGGAAGCAGACTATCCCGCCAGTTATAAGTTGGAGATACCGGACATGATTACTAGCCAGTACATGGCGCGGAGAGAGGAGATTGAGGCGGCGGCAAAAAAGGCGCTGCAAATCTACAGGGAAAATAAGGACTATCAGTGGCTTGTTGAAAAAAATCTGGAATTATGTGAGGAAGAACGAAAGGTGTCCGGTATTTACTATGCGCTTGGCTATATAGAACAGTTAGAAAGAGCCATAGAACAGGATGATTATGTTCTGATGCGGTCCCATGAGGTTCCAGAGCATTACATTGAGATATTGAGGATCTGCCGTGATAAAGTGGCTTGCATCATGAAAGAAGGAAAGTTGGTCAGCATACAATCGGATAAGGAAAAAGAGAGGCATACCGGGGGACAGCCGCAGATACCGGGGCAAATGGATATTTTTAGTTTTCTTGCTTCTTGATTAATACTTTATGGAGGGAATGATGGATAGTCTGATGGAGAAAGAGAACTGCCAGACAGAAGGAATGATGTTACAGATAGCAGGGGGAAAGAGAGTGGATAGAAACAGACGATGATTGTGCGCCATTTTGCGGATGTCTTGGAACTGGCGAAATTGAATTTGTACAGATTAACCGCTAACTGTCGGAATATGTATTCTATATCAGTTCCCATGTAATGGTTTGCCTTCAGAATTTTTTAATGAACAGATTGATTCCATACTGAAAAACTATGGGTATCAGCACCCGAAATATGGTAGTCATGAAATAAACGCTGAAGCGGAACCCAGCAGTCAGCAGATAGCGGAAATGTGATTTACAGTCTGGTAAAGATAAGGAACGATAAGGAAGCCGGCTATGATTTGAATGACCATGGCAGGGTGTGATTGTGTGAGAAAGGATATTTTTTATGAATCAGAAGGTAAGCTGGAAACAGTGTGTGGAAATTTTTGAACAGTATCTATTTTCGCTTTCAGGCATGGATTATAACAACGGATGTTATAGATTTACTGTGAAGACAACGGTCAAACGAAAAGACGCACTAAACCATGATGAATTGGCAGAGTTGTGTACCAGATTATGCGCTGTTTGTATTGATGTATGCTTAGAGGGTGAAAAAGATTACTGTTGGACTGTATTTTACACCACAGTAACCTGATAAAGATTGTTTTATAAAAGGCTGCGGCTGATGGATTGTGGACATAATACTTTAAGGAATAATTGGATTCAGGGCAGAAAAGAACGAGCTGTCATATATTAGTCCCCAAATGTAATATGATTATCCCCCATATAGAGGACAATATTGACCGAGGAAATTCCATATACAGTTTTCCTGGCACCTTTTCCAAATGCGGGGCTCCAACCAGAGTCCATACACGTAATGGGGACAAGGGCCGCAACATGAGACGCTGCATTGTGATAATCCGGACTGTGAAACAGAGTGGCTCCGGCAGTTAATCCACTTCACCGGGAAAAGGCCATGGATAACAAAGCTCTGTCAACGGCTACACTATCAAAGTTTTTGGAATATGGTTGGCTGGATTCATTCCAGGATTTTTACCACCTGGATATGTACCGGGAAGAGATTATTCTCTTAAAGGGATTTGAAGTTAAATCCTATGAGAGCCTCTGGTCCTCCATTGAAGCAAGCCGGCACACAATCTTTGAGTGTTATCTGGCAGCTATGGATATCCAGTTCGTTGGCCGGACCATAAGCCGGAGCCTGTGACAGCAGTTTCACGGAAGTCTGAATGACTTTGAATCGGTCGTAACCGGCACACATGATCTCACACAGATGGAGAGCCAATATCAATAACAACATCCATAGCTGGTTTTCAGATATGGACAGTCGCTGTCTTTTTTAGCGATTGTCTTAGTTCCTTTCTAGGAAACTGCGCAAATTAGCAAAGATGGTGTATAATAGACTGGAAATAAAAAATGGTATAACAAAAGAGCGAAGGTGTGACTTCGCCATGACGTTGTCTATGCAGTTTTTTGCTTTTTGGTTTAGACTGCACGATCTGACGGTAGAGAAAGAATAAGACCTATGGAACTATCTATACTCCATAACCTTTCGATATCGTTCAAATAGTGCAGTTTTTTTGTGGTAAACTTCTAAAACCAACATAGAAGTGCCACACTCCGGGCATCTAAGCGGATCATAGCCAAAAGTCATCAGAATTGAATTACGCCAATCAAGGAGTCTGGAAAGATATTGCTGCTTTTGAGGGGATAAACATTTCCGGAGATTTTTTTCCTGTTTGTGGTGCTTTGCATAAATACCGTAGTAACGGACCATTTTAAAGTGCCTGTCAGGGATATGAACAATCAGGCGTTTAATAAAGTCAATGGCGGGGATGCATTCTGTGATCGTTTTATGCTCCTCATGGCGCTGATAATGGAAAGTCACAAAATCCCCGTCATAGGAATCAATTCTGGAAGTGGCAATGACAGGTCTTCCGAGGTATTAGAACATAAGTTAGGTTTGGCTCTGACATAAAATCCCTCAGGCTGATCTTTGTAGAGCTGATTTTTAAGTCTTTTAAAGGAATCCCCCATTTTAGAAGAAAGTTTATCTAAAAGGACTTTGCGAAAAGCCAGACGTAGGAAATCATAATCAAAATGGGGATTGGGGCGCCATGGAGTAAAGTTGCCGGCGGCGCCTTAAGAAATAAGGGCGTGGATGTGTGGATTCCATTTCAAATCCCTCCCAAAGGTATGAAGGACGCAGAT
Source organism: Hungatella hominis (assembly GCF_014288005.1). Lineage (NCBI taxonomy): Bacteria > Bacillati > Bacillota > Clostridia > Lachnospirales > Lachnospiraceae > Hungatella > Hungatella hominis. The sequence goes on along the minus strand of NZ_JACOPB010000025.1, from coordinate 10,270 downwards.
AAATCTAGGAGTAAAGTTTTCGGACTTGTGAAGCTTGAAGAACATGTGTAGGATGACCTCCCTGACAGAATGGAAGAGGCAGTTAAGGAGGGAGTGATTCTTAAGAAAAAAGTTACGTATTTCCTCAGGAATAGTAAAGACACAGTGTCTGTGGCTGCAGGAAACGAGTTTACAGGACATACGAAAAGCCCGTTTCTGGTTATACATGTTCCCACAGGAAGGGCAGAAACGGCTTTTACAGGAAAAGGGAACAAATTTAAGGTTCCCACAATGAGGACAGCCAAAGAAAGCGCCGCCATAAGAAGGATCATGGCAGTGGATCATGCGGTTGATGTTATCCATAATGTTTTTGCCAGGGCGGAGGACATATTGGATGTATTCAAAATGGTCAGAAAAAATAGTTTGGAGGATGTTCCTTTTATACATAAGAACATTTTACAATAAAGTATCAAAAAAGGAAATCTCCTAAAACCCCTCATGAGTGAGGGGCAGGGGAGTTGAGAGTGCCGAAGGCACTTTGTTCTGCAAATTAAAAGGAGGAACTGAATGAAAGAAAATCAAAAAGAATACATCAATGAAATATAGACCGGCAGAGAACAAATCTCACATGGAGAGAGAAAGCCAGACGGTGTCCTGACAAAGAAAATCGGGGGAAATACCTTTGCGACCGAAATATTTTTTGAGCAGGGACAGTAAGGATACCTTTCAGAATAAGCTGTTAAAGGTAATATACTCAGAACAGAAAAATAAACAGGGAGAATAAAAGCCAACAGTTGGAAGATGAAAAACAAACAGCATAGAGCAAGCTAAAAAGGTGCGTGAAGTAATTTACGTACCTTGAATTTTAACAAAGATATGTGGAAATATTGGAAAAAATAAGATATAATGTTGCTGTTTAAGAAAAAATAGGCATGGGCTCATAGTATCGGCCTGTATGTTCCATAACAATTCGAGTATCGCCATTTAAGCTTTTCAACTGGCTAATTAGATATGTTATGTCAGAAGATGTGTGTTTTATATCAAATGGTTTAGCAACAATCTCTCCGAATGGGCGGAGGATAGCGATTGTACTTTTGTTTTTTGATACGTCAATACCTACTGCATTCATGGTATTCCCCTTGTTTGGTATTTTGTCAATGGTAAGGTCGGCTTTACTCATTGCTTATTCTAACTACTGGCTGACACGAACGTAATAAATCTACCTGCGTAAAATGAATGCTGCGAATGAGGGCAGGCTGACATTCTACCGGACGGACGCGAAGTCCAAGTGGAAAGCAGTCATACCATTGTTCCCTTCATTCTAACAGCTTGAGCAATAAGAAGGATATGGACATGGCTGGTTGTCATGTACCTTATCCATAATTCTATTGCAGTAGTCGGAAGGAATGTTTTCCATGGGGCGTGACCCCGTTTAGGAGCAAAGCTGACACCCTGGTTATGGATAGGCAGGACGAAGGAAGTGAGGGCCTCTGGAGACAGAGATGATCCTGGTGGACATAGGAGGTTAGCTGCCATAGAGGGAAGGGTATACAAAGGCCATATAAAACGAAAAACAAAGACGTTTTATTTCGAATACCCTTTAGTCCCTATTTGAGTACCAGATACACCGAAATATCCATTACCGAGGCTTATTCACTGAGATAGACAAGGCATAAAAGCCTTGAATTTTCAATAAAAAACACTTGATTATATGAGGAGGAAAAATGAAATGCAAGAAGCAGTATTGAAGATTCAAAAATTAGGAATACCACCGGAAGGATTTCATAAATTCACTAACGATGAGGCTATTATTCAAATATTCGATGAATGGGTAGACGCAGTTACTTCCATAGAAAGACCGATAACATGGGATGAGGCTGAAATACTTATCAAGTGTGCTCCGATAGAAGATATGTCAGGAGTTGAATGGACATTTTTACATTGTATAGAAAGTGTTTTTAAGCCTGAGATAATAGAGGAATATCGAAATCTTATTGGAAAATGTACTTCGGAAATGATGAAGCCCATGTTACTGGAACGGCTATCTAATTATGAGGAAAAACATAAACCAGGAGTGAAATGAGTATGAATAACAATATTTACTTTAAATCAAAATGGTTTGAGAAATGTATTAGGAATTATCTTGAGATTGGAGCAGATGAGCCTATTACAGAGATAATGCTTGCGGGTGTTAAATATTTGTATGTGTCCACAACGAATGGTTATGAATTAGCTTTTGGAAAACAGAAATTACCTATGAAATTTGAATTTAGCAATACTGGAGATGAATGGTTGAGTGCTTGTATCACGGACACTGGAAGATTTCAATATTTTGATGAATTTGTTGAAATACGAAATTGGGGTTCGAATATAGTTTTATATCTGAAAAAGAAAATTTTGGAAGAGGAAGAAGAATTGCGGGCAGATGTACCTATGATAGACACTGCAGCCATGGAATTGTTTGAGAAAAGTGTTAAAACCTATTGGGCAAAGGAAGAAGACTATGAAGGTTTGGTTGAGGATGAAGATACCTGTGATATGGGAATGTTAGTAGCAGATGACTTTGCATATTTAACCAACTTAGAAGTGGTACGTTTAATGTCCTGTCAAATAGAAATACATAGTCTGAAATTCTTAGAGTCTTTAGCAAATCTAAAGGTATTAGAAATTGGTGAAGTCAGACTTCATGGAGTGATCGGATTGGAGAAGTTAGTCGGATTGGATAAACTATGTATCTGGACAAATTGATGTCATACTAATTTAACATACAAATTCCGGTTGAACAAAATCGCTACGCGATGGCCTGCCAAGGCTGTGGTGCAGTTTTTACGTTCCTCTAAATAAAAAGCAGTGGAAAAATCTTCCGCAATACGGTATTGTTAAGTTACCACACAAAACAACCAAATACGGAAACCTCCACTGCCTATGAATACAATAGCATTTTTTGGTGTCTTCCGCAAGCGGAATTATGATGCCAATGCCCCTCCTGACAGGCAGCTGCCACGATCAACGCTGCTTATTTCAGGAGGTTTTATTATGTACGATGATATTTTTGAATCTATCCGCTATGAAGCGGAAAAACGGAACCTGCGGGAAAGTACCATAAACTTGTACTGTGCCAATGTCAATTACTTTCTCCGCTGTATTGGGAAAACCGCCTCTGAGCTTACACTTGACGATGCGGAAAGTTTCCTCTCTGCCAAACGTTTGGAAGGCAGGTCTCCCGAAACTCACAACCACTATCGGTCAGCAATTAAGTTCTTCTACAAAAAAGTGCTCTGGATCCTTTGGGATGATGACATAGTTCCTGCCATGAAAAGGGAACAGAACCTTCCCGCCGTCCTGAGCCGTAATGAGATAAACGCGATCATTGAGGCCACCCAAAACCTGAAGCATAAAGCTATCATTGCGACGATGTACTCTTCCGGATTACGCGTCTCAGAGGCTGTCCATCTCCATTACGATGACATTTCCCGTACCAACATGACCATCCATGTCCGTGAAACCAAAGGCAGGGTCGACAGGTATACCATCCTCTCCCGGAAGAATCTTGACCTTCTTACCGAGTATTGGTACAAATGCGACCGGCCCAGGGGGATACTTTTCCCAAGCTCCTGGACTGGTGGATACCTGGATATAACCAGTGTGAACCAGTTCACTGTGCCGGAAAATCTGAACCCTGTTATCTACAGCAATCAGAAACTTTTATATACAGCGCTTTACCATGCCGCGTCCGATACCCTGCGTGAACTTGCGGCTGACCCGAAATACCTTGGCGCTGACATCGGCTATATCTGCATTCTGCATACCTGGGGGAGCGCCATGAACTTCCATCCCCATATCCATGCCATTGTTCTGGGAGGCGGGCTGGATGCAGGAAATCACTGGAAAGACAGCGGGGAGGACTTCTTCCTTCCGGTCAGGGTGGTCTCCCGGCTGTTCCGCGGAAAATATCTTGCTGAACTGAAACAGCTATGGAAAGATGGAAAACTCGAATTCCACGGTACGGCAGAGCCTTACAGGAACCATTATGCCTTACAGGAATTATTGGATACCTGTTACAAAAAAGAATGGATACCCTACTGTAAGAAGCCGTTCCATGGCGCGGAATCCGTCATCAGGTACCTTGGAAGGTACACACACCGGATTGCCATCAGCAATTATCGTATCAAATGCATGACGGATTCTATGGTCACATTTACTGCAAAAGATTATAAAAACCAGGGCCAGTGGGAGGAGATTACGGTTTCCGGTGAGGAGTTTATCCGCAGATTTCTGATGCATGTCCCGCCAAAGCGTTTTGTCCGGATACGCCACTATGGCCTGCTGTCATCCCGGAACAAGAATAAGAAGATCACCTTGTGCCGGAATCTCCTCGGCTGTAGAAAGTATATCGCAAGGCTGAAAGATCTGGATGCCCCTGCCATGATCCGGCTGCTTTACAATAAGGATATCTGCAGGTGTTCTTCCTGCGGCGGAAGGATCATTCCTTTACCGGCAGGGCAGCCTTGTACAATGCCAGAACCGCATCTTCTATGTTAAAAAAGGCAACTGAATATTTTTTAAGCTTCCTTTGGAGGCTTATTTCTGATGCCATAAACATGACACCGGACGCCGAATCTGGCTGCCATGCATCCATATGCAGTATACTTCGCTAAAAGGCTGGGGAAATTGAAAGTCCATATATAACGGCTACCCGGACGCGCCTTTGTTCAACCAGGAAAAATCGAAACTGATGCAAACGAAAGGGCAGTTATCGAAATATCAAAGCTGCTTTTTCGTTTGCACCACCTTCGATTCTTTCCTTAACGATTTGATGGTTACTTAAAATAACTATTTGTTGCGTAAATATATTGAATTAGATAGTTTGTATAATTTGTATAAGGAGATGGATTTTTATAGAGTGGAAAAATAAAATAGAAGATGAATGTTGTGCAGAAGAATTAAAAGAAATGACAATCGACTATATTAAGGCCGGATTTTTATCAATTGATGAAATTTTAGATGAATGTGAGGAATATATTGAAGATAATTACCCGGATGAATGTGACAATATAACAAAAAATGACTTATACGAAATAATAGAAAATCTTTGTAAAGATACGGAGGATATCTTAATTGGTCTGGCAGCAGTTTATGGGGAAGAAATTGTGCTTAAATCTGGTGGGGAATGGCAGTTACGGAAGGATATAGGCAATAGCTGCTTTATTTCCAATATATACGGAAATAAGTATGAAATGGCGGAGCCTATGGAGATTATATGCACCTATCTGACTTATGGATGCACGGATATGGCTGGTCTGTTACGATATTTAAAAGAAAAATGGAGAAATCAGACTTGCTAAAATCCAAACCCATAGCGGGGGAGGAAATAAAACTATGGGGGAAATAATAATGAGTTTTGAAAATGAACAGACAAACATGGAAAAAATTCGTTGCTGTCAAAAACAACCAAGTGACAACCAACTGTCAACCAACTGGCGGGCAGGTGAACCAACCTATGGCAACCTAGATTAGGGGAGTATAGGTTAGAGGAGAATAGTATAGGGGAGGGTAGAGCAGGAAGTCCACCCCCCACCGGATATGAAAAAGTGGAGATACCGGCTACCCTATGGTATAATAAATTTTCAACCGTGAAGGCCAGTGACAATCCGGTTGGACTTATAGATAATTATAGATAACCTTTTGTGGAAATGGGAAACCACAGTTTGAAAGGAGTATTTGCATGAAACATGTATGTATGCTTATATCGGTGGCCGACATTAACGCCGCGAGAAATTTTTATGAGGATATCTGGGAGAAGTGATCGAGCATAGCTGGGGCTAGCGGGTGATTCGGTTTTACGATTTGGACGGACACATCATAGAGGTTGGCGAGGATATGAAAATGGTGATAAAGCGTTTTCTTGAATCCGGCATGACGATGGAAGAAGTCTCTGTGAAAATGGACGCTTCTATTGAGGATTTGACGAAACTTCTAAACAGCTAATACATGGGACGAATAAACAAATCGAAATTGTGCGCCCAGACGAAGGGCGAATAGTCTAGCAGGTGGGAAACCTGTCTGGTAAGGTCTAACCAACCACCAGCAGCGAGTCTTGGGTGGCTGTCAGTAATGGCAGTTGCTAAGCGTAGACAGCGAGGAAATAGGGAAAGTGATTGAGCCTCGAAATTTTGACATTCGGAGGGCTGACGCTCTAATTTCGGCGGAAAGCAACACAGGCGGCATTGTTATGGTGAGATGCTGTCTGCTTCTGCGGGGTCAAAGAGCTTTTCATGTTTCACATTGTGACTATTCAGTCAACTGGGGAGAGCCTGATGTCCCTTGTTTTTTTTTCAAGTATGGCAGACAACGCTGAAACGGAGGATGCCATATAGATGTCAGGCAGTCGGATAGCTTCATAGTACCGAAGAAGCCGGGTAACTCTGGCAGAGGGAAGGGGGCTACATAATAACGGTCTCTCTGAGGACACATCAGCCGTACTCAGGGACGGAGGTATTGATGGAAACGAAATTGGAGAGAATAGCAGACAAATCGGCTCATGAGCCGAAACCGGAGTTCACATCTTTGTACCATCTGATAAATAAAGAACTGCTGATGCAATGCCACAGGGAACTGGACGGAAGTAAGGCAGCGGGGATTGATGAGGTGACAAAGAATGAATCCGGAAAGAACCTGGAACAGAACATCAATGGGTTAGTAGAAAGGCTGAAAAGGAAGTCATACAAACCACAGCCATCGCTTCGGGTATACATTCCGAAAAGTAATGGAAAACTGCGCCCGCTGGGGATTGCAAGTTACGAGGACAAAATAGTCCAGCTGGCTTTGAAGAAGATACTAGAAGCAATATATGAGCCAAGATTTCTGAACTGTATGTACGGATTCAGACCAAACAGGGGATGTCATGGTGCAGTGAAGGAACTGTATAAGAGACTGAATTTCACAAAGATATGTTATATCGTGGATGCGGATATCAAGGGTTTTTTTGACCATATGAAGCATGACTGGATTATGAAGTTTCTGAATCTATACATTAAAGATTCGAACATTCTCTGGCTGGTGGGAAAATATCTGAAAGCGGGAGTGATGGATGAGGGCAGACTGGCTGAGAATGAAGAAGGCTCAGCACAGGGAAATATCATCAGCCCAATCCTTGCGAATATCTACATGCACAATGTACTTACATTATGGTACAAGTTTGTCATAGCAAAAGATAGCAAGGGGGAGAATTTCCTGATAGTCTATGCAGATGATTTTATTGCGGGATTCCAGTGCAAATGGGAAGCGGAGAAAACTACAGGCTTCTGAAAGAACGGATGGAAAAGTTCGGGCTGGAGCTGGAAGAAAGCAAGAGCAGGATGTTGGAAAGCGGCGGATATCTGGCAAAATCGAAACAGAAACGCGGAGAAACAACAAGGCTGGAAACTTTCGACTTCCTCGGATTCACATTTTATTGCGGACGGACATGGAAAGGAACAGCATGGATGATGCCGAAAACAAGCAGTAAGAAATTTCGGCAGAAACTGAAGGATATGAAAGTCTGGCTGTACGCTAACCGGGACCAGAAACTAGAGAAACTGATGGGAATGCTCAATCTGAAACTGACAGGACACTATAGATACTATGGTGTCAGCTTCAATGGAAGGATGATAAGTAATTTTAAACAACAGGTAAGAGAAATGCTGTTTAAGGCTTTGAATCGAAGGAGCAACAGAAAGAGCTATACACGGGAAGGGTTCATAGAAATGCTGAAATATTATCCATTGGTGATGCCGAAGATATATGCCAGCGTATTCTGAAACTGTAAATGTTATTATGAAGAGCCGTATGCGGGAAAGCTACACGTATGGTTCTGTGAGGGGCTTACATTGCGAGGTGTAAGTCTACTCGACTGGCAAAGGAGCTTGAGTGTATGAAAAAATTGATGATTTGGTTTATAATAGCAGTGTTTTTGATGCTTGGAATGCCTTGGCTTGCTGTAACATTTGCTGGCATGAACGGAATGGCAATATGCTTTATTCTATTTTTTGGTGTTAATCCATTGTTCTCAATATTCAGCGGTATACTTGCTGGCAGCGATGTGAAAAAGTTATGGGTATTACCTATAGTCACAGCAGGAGTATTCATATTGGGAGTATGGATATTTTTCGATATGGGAGAACCGGCATTTTTGCTGTACAGTAGTGCTTATTTGGTTATTGGAATAATCGCTATGCTAATAAGTGGATTTATAAAAAGAAGAAGAAAATGACAAATTCTCGTTTGTCGGGGAATAACACAACAGAAAAATAAATTTAGGGAGGAATACTTATGGAGCGTTTTAAAAAGATTTATCAGCAGGGAATTGTTGATGTGGTTGAAATTTGGGTTGATACACAAACTGGTGTAAACTATGTTTTTCACAGAAATGGAAATGCGGCAGGATTTACTCCATTGCTTGACAAAGATGGAAAACCAATAGTAAGTCAATAGTATTTATAAATTACAGTTTGCTATACTGGAAAAGCGGAATTTGCAAAGGAAGTGAAAATAAAATGTGCGTGGAATGTTATGTTGATGAAAATAGAAAAACGCCATTGTTAAATCCATTGGATTGTTTAGAAAATCACACACAATACATTTGTGGTACTTGCGGGCGGTGCATTTGTATTGAACACGATCCCCATCGTGGATTACAACGATGGAATTTCCCTTTTAAGTCGTTAGAAATTGCAAAGTTGTACTTGCGTACTGCTGATTACAGTATGAAAAAGCCATGTGGTATTTATAAACTGAAAAGCGAAAATGGCAGATTTTCATACAAAATCTTTGCAGGCAGCGAGGATTTGCAGTTATATCTAAAAAAGAATAAAGGAAAAACTTGCGAAGATATGAACCCTATTTTCATTGTTGAAGAATATAGAGAGTATGCAAATACGCGGATAAGAAAATTAACACCTGACGAAATACAGAAATATATGTCAGAGCGATAACTTCCAATTTATCAAACTGGAAAATTAGGATTTATCTTTCTTACATTAGGAGGTTCCATGAAAGGATTTAACCGACCAAATCAATTATTTTCCCTCTGCGGTTTGAATTGCGGGCTTTGCCCCATGTTTTTGAATAAAAACTGCCCTGGCTGCGGCGGCGGTGAAGGAAATCAGTCGTGTAAAATTGCAAGGTGCAGTATGGAACATGGCGGTGTTGAATATTGTTTCCAATGCAGTAAATACCCTTGCGAAAAATACGCTCATATTGACGATTTTGATTCTTTTATAACACACCGAAACCGAAAATCCGATATGGAAAAGGCCAAACGATTCGGGATAGACACTTATAATGCAGAGCAGACGGAAAAAGCAAAAATCCTGGAGGTTTTCTTGTCGGGCTATAATGATGGCCGCAAAAAGACACTCTTTTGTGTAGCCGTCAACCTGCTGGAACTGCAAGAGTTGCAAACGGTACTTAGAGAAATTGATCCTAAACCTGATATGGAAACAATGACGCTCAAAGAAAAAAGTGCTTTTGTTGCCGGATTACTGCAGAATGCAGCGGCAACGAAAAATATTGCCTTAAAGCTCCGTAAGAAAAAGGGTTAATATGAATACGCTATGATTCTTATAGATGAACGGAAAGCAAAATTTTTGATAGGAGAATTAACATGAGCGGGATTCATCAAATAAAATGCGGTAATGTTAATTGCTATATTATCGAAAATGGAACAAATGGAATATTAGTGGACACAGGGAAAAAAGAATTTTTTGGCAAGGTAATTGAATCATGTAAACTTTACAATGTCAAACTGATTGTCCTGACTCACGCACATTTTAACCATGCCGAAAATGCCGCCCAAATATCGGACGTATTAGGGATTCCTATCGGAATGAATGAGAACGATTGTAATTTGATCCAATCGAACGCAAACCAATCGTTATCTGCTGCAAATATTTTAGGAAAAATCGTTCTATCGGCATCCCTTAAAGAATTTTCAGTCCGTTCCATGCCGGAATTTAAACCTAATGTATTATTGCATAGTGATGACAGTTTATCCGATTACGGAATCGATGCACATATCATTTCTTTACCGGGACATACGGACGGTTCCATTGGTATTGATGTAGAGAATAAACATTTGATAGTAGGTGATGCATTGATGAATATGTTTTATCCCACGGTTTAGGTCAGTTTACAAGGAACTACACGCAGACCGAGAAACGGGCTGCTGACAACAAACGGCGGTATGCTCCCGGAGAGGGTAGCATACCGCCTGTTTTGTTGTCCGGGGATTCCAAAGGGGCTTGCCCCTTGG